>NZ_JBLXBP010000002.1:0-874735 GCF_048381875.1 Halobacteriovorax sp.
AAAATTATTAATATTAGAAATCTTTGGAATGAGACTTCTTTTTTGAAGTTCACTTATTATTTGTTTAAAAGTTTCAAAGTCTTCGCAATAAATATTCTGCTCAGAATACCCGTTTTTACAATAAATGAAGATTGAAAATAATATGATAAGAAGTTTCATATAGTTATTATCGACAAAATAAAATAAATTTTAATGGGATATTATCTTAAAGGTTTAATTTTAAATTTATACTAAGCTATTTGATTATATATAACATAATATCCGAAAAACTTATTAGTCTTTAACTTCAACAAGTTTTTTTGGCCAAAGCCTATAAAGAAAGAATATTAGAAGCCCAACAATTGCCACAAGAAAGCTAATTTTACTTGATACACTTTGTATCGATAGTAAGAACACCCCCACTAGGATACTGATCATAGCAAGACAAAAGCAGAATCGATTCTTGCTTTCAGGAATAACACCGACAAATCGTCTTGTGCAATTTCCACAAGTCTGAGGCTTCTTTATTGCATGCATCCAAGAGATTGTGCGCTTCCCGCAACTTGGACAAGGACGAATATTGAAATCCTTAAGTGCGGGCTCTGTCATTTTTAAATCACCATCTAACGTCATCTCAATATCCATACTCTTCTCTTTTGCTCTCTCATCAATAAACTTTTTTAAACAGTAAGTTATTAACTTCAACCAGATCAACGCAGCGATGGTGACAATGAGAAGTAGTAATACTTTCTCTGTATAGCTTCCTACAGGAATGAACCCTTTCAGTTGCGTCATTAAGTAGTTATAAAATTCAATAATCATAAATATTTTGATGTAGCCTAAGTAATTCGTATAAGTCGTATCTCTTTTAAAATCTGACTAATTTTCGAAATACACATCTAGTAATATACGACACTTTATCGTTTGATAGTCAAAAAACATGAGCAATATCAGTAACTTAAGAAAGATCATAGTTACAAACGATAAACTACTGTAATCATAGAAGTTACAAACATCAAAATTTTAAGAAAACCCTAAACGATAATTCTTCAACAATAACAAGGGTTTATAAACAAAGCCTTATTCAAGAAAATTTATGTTCAAGTTTTTAAAAAGTTTAATCCTTTAGTTAATAGAGCAAAACAACGTAAAAACTCTGAACACCTATAGTATTAATTTCAAACTCCCCCATGTGAAACGCTCAAAACGCTATATTAGAAGGATGAAGATAGAACAAACACACACAAATTCTGCAAATGTGGAGCTTGCTCCTGCCCCAAAAACTGCCCAGAAAGCGACAAAGAAGAGGCTGTCGGCCCCATCTCGTTTTGACTACTCTGAGGCAGCTCGTCTAAAGCGTATCGAGCTTCTAGAAGAGCAATGTGGGCAAGACCTTGATGCCATTGCAACAACGGACCTGGATGGCCTAAATTTAAAGGGAAATATCGAGTCCTACGCTGGAAGTATTTCAATTCCTATGGGAATTTGTGGGCCACTGAAAATGAATGAAAAGGGAGAGACGGAAGAGCTCTACATCCCTATTGCAACTTCAGAGGGTGCTCTGGTTTCTTCAATTACTCGTGGAGCACTTGCTGTTTCACTATGTGGTGGATTCAAAGCAAAGGTCACAAGAAAGCGCATGTATCGCGCACCTGTTTTTACATTTGAAGATATTGATCATGCTGATGAATTTAAGGCATGGCTTGAAGATAATTTTAATACAATCAAAAGTATCACAAAGAAATATTCTAATTTTGCTGATCTAAAAAAGATCAAGACGACTCTTATTGGTCGCAATGTTCACGCTAAATTCATTTATGAATGTGCAGATGCTTCTGGTCAGAATATGACTACAGTTTGTACTTGGCAGTCATGTCTATGGATTAAAGAAGAACTTCTTACTTCTAAGATTAATCTTATTGAATTTTTCTTAGAAGGAAATGGCTCAAGTGATAAGAAAGTTTCAGTTGGATCGGCCATGCAAACTCGTGGAACTTACGTGACTGCAGAATGTGTGATCACAGAAAAAGTACTAAAGAGAATCCTTAAAACTTCAAGTACAGACTTAATTAACCTATATCTTAGATCACTTCCTATCACACGCCTTGAAGGGATGATGGGATATAACGTAAACGTTGCCAATGCAGTTGCTGCAATCTTTGCTTCAACGGGACAAGACCTTGCTTGTATCCATGAGTCATCTACGGCGGTTTTAAATTTTGAAAAACACGAAAAAGGTTTATATGTAAGTTTAACTCTTCCATCTCTTGTCATTGGTACAGTTGGTGGTGGAACAGGACTTGGCCATTATAAGAATTGTCTACAAGCAATTGATTGTGCAGGAGCTGGAAAGGTTGAGCGTTTTGCAAAAATTATTGCAGGAGCTGCTCTTTCTCTTGAGCTTTCAACAATGTCGGCTATCTGTGGTGGACAATTTGCTTACGCTCACGACAAGCTTGGAAGAAATAATCCAAAAGATCAGCTTAAGACAAAAGATATAACAAAAGACTTTATCAAAGAAAACTTCTCTGATCTTTCTGAATCACTAAAAGAAAGTGAGACTATTGAACACGATGTAAAAGTTAACGTTGAAAATGGAATCATCACAGAAGCAACATCAAGAGTTGTAAATAAGTCGCTGGGCTTCACTGCACTTGAAGTGGATAAAGAAAAACAAGTTATTTTAAAATCAAAACCACTAGATACTGATGTAATTGCAGGCCTTGCAGCAATTGCTGGTTTTGCAGATAGTGATATAAGACGCAAATTCTTAAAGACTATTCGAGATAACGAATTTACAAAATGTCATATTAGAGAAATAGAGGCTTACCGAATGGTATCACGTGATTTTTCACGTTATATACCGACTCTACACGGTACCTATATCAATACTCAAAAAGAAGCATATTTAATTCTTCTTGAAAATTTAAACTTCTCACAAGTAGAGCTTATTAATACTGAAGCCTCTCCAGAGCTGTGGATTAGTTCAACGAGAGAGCTTATTTATGATGCCATTTCAAAGGTACACACCAGCTTTCTTTCAAGTGAAGAAGTTAGTAATTCTTCACTAAACTTAGGAAAGACGAAAGTTGACGCTGATTTAACTAAATCAATTATTACCTATATCCGTGCTCAGCGCTACATAAGTGCAGAAACAGAAAGTAAATTAGAAGAAATTCTTTCTAATATCAATAAATGGGCAAAGCTTATTGATGAAGGTCCAAAGACTCTTACACACAATGACTTTAACCCAAGAAATATCTGTTTTAAGAAAGGTCGCCCATGTTTTTACGACTGGGAATTATCAAGATTTAATTCTCCATACCGTGATTTAGTAGAGTTCATGAGCTTTACAACTCCAAGTGAGGAGATTGCAAGTGATATTGAATTATTCTTTGAAAAAGACGGTATTGAGCTAGCGAGAAATGAAAAACTAGAAAATATGTTAGCATGCTCATATGAGTACTTACTTAATCGCGTACTCTTCTACTATGTTGGTCACAGTGTAAATGAATATGTATTTATGCCACATATCTTTAATAAAACGCTTGAAATCATCCAATTCATTGAAGGAGAGCTTGATGCATAATCTAATTCAAAAGCTACTTTCACACTCGATTGAAGAAAGAAATAAGAAAGTCTTATTCTTTTATAAGAATTATAAGCTTGTGTCTTCTCTATCCATTAATGAGATGATGGAAAAAGCATGTCAGATTGCATCTAAGATTATTGAAAACGATATTAAAGATGAGAATATAATTCTATCTTTTGAAAACGAAGAAAACTTTGTCACTTACTTCTTTGGGATCATCTTATCTGGAAATACACCTGTTCCAATGGCCTCAAATGCCCTGATGCTAAAGAAAGACTTTGAAGAGCTACTCTTTCAATTTGCCTCTAGTGCAAAAACAAAGTATATCGCCGCAAAAAAGACACCAGCGGGCTACACAAATATATTTAAATTAGATGAGGCAAAAAAACTGGCATCAAACTTTGCAAACCCAACACTTGAAGATACTTGTTTTATTCAATACTCTTCAGGTTCTACTTCTGCACCAAAGGGTGTTGTTATTCGTCATAAAAATCTACTGGCAAATAATGAGCAAATTAATATTGGGATTAAGCTAACAGATAAAGACTCGATTTGTACTTGGCTTCCACTTCATCACGACATGGGACTAATAGGAAGTCTAATGACAGCACTTCTAAGTAATCTAGAATGTCATATTGTGCGAACTCAGGATTATGTTATTGCCCCTCACAAGTGGCTACACCTAGTGAGTGAAACGAAGTGTAGTGCCCTTTGTATACCAAATTCGGCCTACTATGTTTGCGCCACAAAGATTCCAGAAAGCAAACTTGAAGGTCTTGACCTAAGTCATATTCGTTTTGCTCAATGTGGAGCTGAGCCAATCAAGGCAAATGTTCTCGATGCTTTTAGCAAACGCTTTAAGAAATATGGATTTAACTCAAAGGCCATAATGCCTGTTTACGGACTTGCAGAAGCAACCCTTGCTGTTACCTTCCACGAAGTAGGAACTCAGTATAAAAAACAGTCTCGTGACAATGAAGAGTATATCTCATGTGGGAAAGTCCTCTCTCCTACCGAGCTAGAGATAAGAAATAGTGAAAATGGAATTGGAGAAATCTATATTAAGGGGCCATCAATTTCAGACCACTACTATGGCCGTGCCACTCACCTAGAAGATGGATGGCTCAATACCGGTGATCTAGGCTTTCTAGATGAAGACAAAAACCTCTATATTACAGGAAGAAGCAAAGACTTAATTATCTGTAATGGAGTCAATATTTATGCCAATGATATCGAGTTTGAGGCCGCAAAAGTACCTCAAGTAAAACTAGGTCGCATCGTGGCCTTCAGTGTGCCAGGACTAGATGGTGAACTGGCAAAAATCGTTATTGAAACGAATGAGAAGTCATTAGAGGGCCGTAATAAGATTAAGGAGCAAGTTATTGAAATCCTTAGATCTAAAATTGCACTAACTTTAGACAGTATTATCATTGTTCCAGAGTTGACCCTAAAGAAGACCACAAGTGGAAAAGTAAAAAGACAGGATGCGAGACAGCGCTTTCTTAAGGGAGAGCTAAATAAAGTTGAAAAACGCTTTGGCCTTAACTTACTTGCATCAAAGTGGATTAAAAATAAGTTTAAGTTTAATTTCTTATTAAGAGAAAAAATAGGATAAATAATGGCACAAGAACTTCTTACATATTTAAATGAAGCAATAGCAGAAGTTTCAGATAAAGAAGTTGTGCTAAGTGAAGACACAAAGTTTGCAACTCTTGGACTAGATTCATACGATGCCATGAGTTTTATCGCCAGACTTAAAGAAGACTTTGAAGATCTACCTGTTACGATCTTCCTACAGTGCCAAACAACAACAGACTTAATTAAATACTTAGAAAATAATCATAAAGAAGAGATGGAAGAACTATGGAAACAAGATTAGTAGAAAGACTGCAAAGACTTAATAAACAATCTGTGGACCGTGCTTTCACTGTAGAAGCTCTTGATTGGACAAAGCCAATTGATAAGAGTTTAAAGTGGACACCAGATGAGATGATTACAATCTCATATCTTCCTAGTTATGACTTATTAACTGATGCTCAAAAGCTTCGCTTTAACCAATTAATTGGCCTTTCAATTTGCGAGCAATTTATATGGTTTGAAAATGTACTTCTCAATCCAGCTCTTAGAAGCTGTAAGAGAATCTATAAGCTAAATCCAGAAATGAACGAGGCCATCGATCACTTTATGGAAGAAGAAGATAAGCACGGTGAAATCTTTCTTCGTATGTTAATGAAAGCAGAACCTGAGAATTACTCAAAAGAGAATCCTCTAAGAATTTTTAAGCTTTCTAAGACTCAAAACTTTATCATGAAAATTGTGACGAAATTTCCACAAATCTTTCTATGGTGGATTTGGATTGCCCTATTCTTTGAAGAACGTACATTAGATATCTCGAAGAAATATAATAAGGCCCTAAAAGAAAAAGATGTTGATTGGAACTTCTGGCAGTGCCATTACTACCACATGCTTGATGAAGTGAGACACCAACAAATTGATGAATGTTTCCTAGCAACTTTCTACAATAAGGCCAACCCTATTCTTAGAAAGATTAATGCCAAGGTATTTATCAACTTCATCTCTAGCTACTTTGGACCTAAGAGAATGGCCACTCGAATTCTTGAACTAATGCAAGAGGAATTCGATGACCTAAGTACTGAAACAATTAATACTCTAAAAGATGAATTTGATACTCTTCGTACAAATGTTGAGTTTCAAAGAAGTGCTTTTTCAAGACAAGGCCTTGGCCGTACTTATGAACTGCTTGCTCAATATGATGAAATGGATGACTTTTGGGATCTATTAATTGAGGAAAGTAAGGAAGATCACCTTGGAAAAAATCGCTTTGTTCGCGGTACTCACTCAACAATTCTAAACTAAAAAAAAGGCCCTGTTAAACAGGGCCTTGATATATCTATTGGCTTAAATCGCCTTTTAAACTCGTTAGTAATTCATCAAGATCAAATGGCTTATAGAAGAAGCGAGTTACCCCTTCTTTCATGGCCTCTTTAAGAGAAATATCTGCTTGGCCAGAGACGAAGTAGAAAACCTTATCCTTTTGTTCTTTGTGACTATTTGAACAATCAAGTACGACCTTTCCATTACCATCGGGCATCTTATAGTCAGAAATAATCGCATCAAAAGTTCCACCACTATTGATTAGTTTAACAGCGCTATTTCCAGAACTTGCACATTCAGTCTCATAACCTTCAAACTGTAATTCTTCAGCTAAAAGCTCTAAAATATCTGGTTCGTCATCAACGATTAGTACTTTGTAAGGCATGTTTTAATTTCTCTTCTAAATGTATAAGTCGATAATAATGTAATGCATCCTATTATAAATACTATATTTTGTAAAATAAAATAAATTGATAAGCTATACAGTTTAATAGTATAGGCCAAGGCTTTGTTTTCTAAGATATATTTTACAAACTTTGGCGCTGTTCCATAATAAAACTCGACAAATAATTGCCCTGCTCCAAAGCTCATTAAGTACTCATCTCGAATATGGCGAAAGTAATTTAAGACATAGTGGTCATGGCCAAAGCCTGCAGTGACTAAATAACATTGATTCTTGGCCAATAATTTCTCAATTGGTTTAGGATTAATATCACTACTTTCAACAAGTGTTCCGATAAAACCAAAATGATCAACGTAAGCGATGGCCGCACGATAATTTAATCCATTTGTCAGCCTAGAAACTTTTATTGTTCCATCTTCACCTTTTTCTTCAATAATTTCTCTGAAGTTAGTCTTTGCTACAGCGGCCGATGGATTAACTAAATATAAGGCCATTCTAGAAATATAAGAACCATTTCCTCCGTGATCACCTGTATACTCAATGATCCCAGTTGCATCCCCGTCAAAAGTTGCATTAATAACTAGAGAGGACTTTGTCTGAATATCTTCTGAAGCAGCACTCATGACTAATTTAAAATAAAGTGCTTGCCCGACAGTATCTGGAATAACGATATTATCTTCATTTGGTGGATAGTCAGTTCCATCAGGCTTTAAAAAGAAAACCAATTCGATCTCATCTTTAATTGTTGCAAGTTTATCTGTAAAACCAGCGCAATTTAATTCCGATGTTGAACATAGATCAATGAAGCTGACAAAAGGAGCTTCCACATCAGAGCTAGGGATTTGAGTCACAATTCTAAAGCTGGCATCTGATCCATTACTATTATCTTTTACAGCAACATATAATTCCTCATCGCTGTAACCTTTAGTATCGATATCCTGAAAGTACAATCCTCCATCAGTAGAAACGACATCTGGTAGATCACTTGAAGTATCAAAATAATAAGCTGCTTCTTGGCTGGCCGTAACTTTTACTGGAACATAAAGTGTAATTGCAGCCTCTGGAGTCGAGCTATCACCACCTAGGTTAATAAAAAGCTCATTAAGGTTGGTACCTGAATCACCTCTTAATCTAAAAATAGGTTCCTCTATGTCATCAAGTCCCAAGCTAGCAGCGTGTGAGAGTTGACCTGCGATGAAGAATAAATTTAATAAGATGAGTGATTTCAATAATTTTTGCATATTAAAATTATGGTTTATCTTTTCTTCTTGGTCAAATAATAATAGATTTGATAAGAATGAAGTCACTTATAAATCACTTATAAGTTACTTAAATAACATAGATTCAAAGAGCAGATAGGAAGCACAATGAAGTATATTATCTTGTCATTATTATTTCTTACTTCGTGTATCGACACTGAAGGTATAAAGAACCAAAAACAAGTTATAACAAGTATGGCAACGGCCCTTGGGAAGAAGTACCCAAGTGTAAAATCTGTGGACTGCCAATATCTTTCAAAAAGACTATTACGCCGCGACAACAGACTCGTTCTCGTTGATGCTCGAAATATCTATCAATACGATGTCTCTCATATTCAAAGGGCCATTCCCCTTTCAAAACTGCATGAGACTCACCAAAGCCTAGAAGGACGCGAAGTTATCGTTTACTCAACGATTGGAACACGTGCAACAAAGGCCATTCTTGAGCTCGCAAAGTCAAATCAGAAAACGGAATTTAAAAACCTCTTTGGAGGAATTCTAGACTGGCTTCAATGTGGGGAAAAGATTTATAAAGACAATAAAGAAGTGAAAAAGATACGCTTTGAAAATGACGCTTGGAATATCGTTCCTAAGGGATATGAGTCGATTCTTCCATGAAAGTAATTAGTATCAATGGCCAAATTATTGATGAAGAAAATGCCAAAATCTCAGTATTTGATCGTGGCTTTCTCTATGGTGACTCTGTCTATGAGGTAACTGAAGTTCGAAACGGAAAGATTGGTTTTCTCGACGAACATCTTGAACGTCTTCGTAACTCAGCTCTTAAGATGCATATGCACCTTCAATTCACGGCCAAAGAGTTGGAAGAACAAATTATGAAAGTTGCCACAAAGCTTCATAAAGAGGGATTCCAGCGCTGCTATATCCGATTAGTTGTCACCCGAGGTGAAGGTGAAATTACACTTGATCCAAAAGCGGCCAGCAAACAAAACCTCATTATTATTGGAAAAGACTTACAAGAAAATCCAAAAACTTGGTATCAAGATGGTGTTGAAGTCATCGTCTCTTCAACACTTAGAAACCCAGTTAAATCAATGGACCCAAATATAAAGTCAGGAAATTATCTCAACAATATCCTAGCTTATAACGAGGCCCGTGAAGCAGGCTACTTTGATGCAATCATGCTCAACCAAGACGGTAATGTTACTGAGTGTACAACAAGTAACCTGTGGATCGTTAAGGATGGCGTCTTTAAAACTCCCCCAATTGCGGCCGGACTTTTAAAAGGTATTACTCGAGAAAATGTCATTAAGATTCTAGGTGAAAATAATATCCCTTTTGAAGAGACAAATATCACTGGCTCCCAATTAAAAGAAGCAGATGAGTGCTTCCTAACATCCTCTACAAAATACCTTGTTCCTATTGTAAAAATTGACAACCAGGCCATTGGCGGAGGGCGTCCAGGAGCTAAAACGTTACAAGTACTTGAAATCTTTAAAAAGCAACAAGGCATTCCTCTATAATTTCTTGTATTTACGAATTTATTCATTGACAAAAGTAATGACTATTAGCTATAAAGCTTCAGTTGCATCCGAAAATATTAGATAAGATTGATGGGCCTAAGGCTTTGTGCCTTTGAGATGTGATGCAACTTTATCCTTGTCCCACCCAATCTTAATTCATAAGGAGAGCCTCATGGCAAAGAGTACTACAGCGAGATCACGCTTTAAAATCCAAAGAGCACTAGGTGTTGAACTTCCAGGTCTTGGTAAAGGTGGAGCACTAGCTCGTCGTCCATACGGTCCAGGTGTTCACGGTAACAAAAGAAAGAAAATTTCTGACTATGCCGTTCGTCTAAAAGAAAAACAAAAACTAGTATTTCACTACGGTCTAAGAGAAAAGCAACTTGTTACTTACGTTAAGCAAGCTAAGAAGAACACTGCTGGTAAGCCGTGGATGGAAGTACTTCTTACAAACCTTGAGTCAAGACTGAACAACGTTGTTTTCAGACTTGGATTTGCACCATCAATGATGGCAGCTTCTCAAATGGTTTCTCACGGACAAGTACAAGTTAACGGAAAGAAAGTTGACCGTTCATCATACATCGTTAAAGAAGGTGATGTTGTTACTCTAACTGAGAAAGGTTACAACAACCAACTTTACAAGCAAACTCAAGAATCTCCACGTTTCGCAGCTGTTCCAGCTTGTTACAATGTTGAAGGTTCAGACAAGAAGAAAGCAACTATGGTTGCTGCACCTCTTGAGTCAGATGTACCATTTGACTTCAACTCTCAGCTAGTAATTGAGTACTACTGGAAGGTTAAGTAAGCACTCGCGGCATTGGTTGCCCAAAGGCAACCTATTGGACGCGATGCTAGCTCCCCTCGAAGAGGGCAAATTATCTATTCAACAAGCCGGGTTCAAGCCCGGCTTTGTTGTATCTGGAGCTATGGGAAAGCCTTAGCGATAGAAATAAAAAAGCTCCCTACAGGAGCTTTTTTATTTCTTAGCCTTAATTCTTAGCCTTATTATAAACAATCTTCTCTTATTTATTTTCTCGAATCTCAGTAGAACTCAAGTCCTGAAACTCATGAGGCTCTAGATAAATCACCTCTAGCTTAGGGTTATATTCTTTAATAACCTTCTCAACCTCACGATATTGGGCCATCTTCTCTTCTCTAGGAACAACATAGACCTTGCTAAGCTTTTGACACACTTTCTCAACTTCATGCCATTGCAAGAACGAACCAAATGTATCATCACCCATAAGCCAATTAACTTCAGGGTAGTCGACTTCTTTTAACCATTCATACGTAGGCCGACGCTGCTTCTTTGCCCAAAAGCCCGTATAAATCTGAAAACGATCTTCAGTCATGTACTTAATCTTCAAGTACTCACCATATGGATCGTCTTGCTCATTAGACTTCCAATGACTGTAGTCGAGAACAATAATAATATTATCCTCAAACTTAGAACATTGGTTAAGACATTCAAGATGTCCTTTATGAAATGGGTGAAAGCTCCCACCAAAGAGAGTTACTGAAGTTTTTTCTTTTGAGGAAAAAAGCTCAACCTGATTTGCAATTTCTTCTAATTTACTCATTTATTAGAAGTCTTTATCTTGAAGAGTCTTGCGGCCACTTTGCATCGCGCGCTCAGCTGCTGCATCACACTTTACTCTAACAATATCAGATAGAACCTGCATCACGTTGGCCGAAGTATTAAGGCCATGTTTGTCTTTGATATATTTCTTAAGTTTTGAAGCAACAATTAAAATTTCTTGATCATTAAGCGGCAGAGTTTTCTTATCTCCACCAACTAAAATTCGTCGCGGCTGTCGCCTTTGCTTGTTATCCTGCTCGCTCACGTTATCTCCATTTGAGTCATCAGTATTTTGTGATTTAAGATAATCAACTTTCACATATATCTCCAAGTCTAGTATAATTATATTGTATAGGAAATTTAAATCTAATAAACCAACGAGCAAATTATGAAGTTCTCTTGCGAATTTAACGATATTGAGTATTTTTTCCAAACAGAAATTGGTGCAAATACTAATGATAAATACCATCTCTTTCTTTCTGGTTCGAAGCTTACCAAATATCAGAATGAAGAAATGCGCTTTCACACACTTTACATCAATGCAAAATGTGAAGGTAGTGAACTAAATTTCATCATCACTGGTATTCCCCTCTCTTTAGAAGAAGAGGAACAAATTGAAGAATTGGAAGACTTCTTTGAGGCAAAAGAGATTTTTGAAAAGATTGAAAACTCATTTGATCAAATGTTATCTGACAGTAAGGCGCCTCCATGGGCAACTAAGGAGTATAAGTAATGAATCAAAATACACTACCTAATAATACTCACAGTAAAGTCATGGGCTATATTCTATGGCTATTTGGCTTTATGGGCTCTCACCGCTTCTACTATGGTAAACCTGTTTCAGGAACAATCTGGATGCTAACTCTAGGTCTTTTTGGTGTGGGATGGCTTATTGATATTTTTCTCATTCCGGCCATGGATGAAGAATGTGATGTACGCTACTACGACGGAGTATTGGACTACAATATTGCTTGGGTTCTCCTAACTTTCTTAGGAGTCTTTGGTTTTCATAAGTTTTACCAAGGTAAAATTATTATGGGAGTTCTCTATCTCTTAACTGGTGGATTCTTCCTATTCGGGATTCTATACGACTTCTGGACTCTTAATGAACAAATAGATGAAATAAATAAAAAGGGCTTCTAAAAAGAAGCCCTTATATTTTTGCTTGAATATTTTTTTAGTCTAGTAAATAGCGCAATGTCCTCTATAAAGATAAACAGTATCTCTACTAACATCTGTTGAGCTAAATGTTGAATAAGTCTGACCTGCATCAGTAAAGTCTAGAGCAAATTCCTTAGTCACTGTATCAACACGATATTCAACGTGAGTACGTCCTGGGAATCGACGATAGATTGTACGACACTCTCCACGTCTGTTACAAACAACTTGTGGATGAGTAATTTCACAGAACTCACTACGATGACGGATTGGACCTGTTTCAACTTCAGTTGAAATTGTTCCAGCAATGTCATAATTTAATGAAGTATCAAGCTTGTCTAAAAAGAATTCACCATTTGATGGAAGCTTAAGCTTATCATCAAACTTAACTTTTAGTTTTTCATCTGCAACTTTAATAACCATTTTTCTCTTACCTACAAATTTAACCTTTGTACGGTACTCACCTGGAGCTAGAGTTAGGCTATCTTTTGATGTTTTTAAGTTTAATTCTGAAGTGACAGATAAATTACCCTTAAATTCCTTACAGCTAAATAAAATAGTCATAAGAAGGGCCATTTTTAAAAATTTCATTTCTCCCCCTAAGTTAAAATAAAAAATATTTATCAAACGTAATTTTGTTTGTCCATACTGGCACAAATACTATGAAATATGTACTCATTTTTAAAACTTCTGAAAAGATGACCTAGAGCATGTTTCAAAAAGTTAAGAGAGGTTAAGATATTACTAGACTTTATTTTAAAATTGTTTAATATATTCGGGATATCGACAACTTAAACCTACTACGGAGACCTTATGGCAAACGCTAAAGTTTACGAAACTTCTATTGTACCTAAGGGTGAAATGCTTGAGCCTGTTAGAAATCAAGAAATGATTGCTTCATCGATGACGATCGAAGTACTTCACATCGCAACTTTCTTTGTTATCTTTGCTTTTATTTTTGCAGGGATCTGGAAAGCAGCTGTTGCTATTGAAAGAAAAGAAAAAGCATCAGAAAACTCAAAAGTTACAGCATAACTTTTATCAATTCTTAGAATTCAATATGAAATGTCACTGGCCCGTCGTTATTTATGACGACGGCCATGCTTTCTCCAAAAATACCAGTTTCTACTGGAACTTTTTCATTTAGTAATTTAACAAATTCATTAAATAAATTCTGAGCGACTTCAGGTTTGGCACTTCCATCAAAACTTGGACGATTCCCCTTCTTTCCATTCCAAGAAAGGGTAAATTGTGAGACGGCCAAAATACTTCCCTCAATATCAACAACGGATTTATTCATACGTCCGCTTTCATCAGAAAAAATTCTTAAGGCGACAATCTTATCAGCGGCTTTTTTAAGAGTCTGCATTGTATCATCATGTTCGATACATACTAAAAGGTTAAGACCTTTCTCTATTTGGCCGACGATTTCATTATTAACTTTGACTTGGGAACTTGAAACTCTTTGGACAACTATCTTCATTAAACTTTCTTATATTCTTCAATTTGTTTTAATTCATATTGTTTTTTTAGGTTTTTAATTTTTTCTTCGTAACTAGATACGAGTTGATCTCTAAGCCTTTTAGAATCACTCATCTGACGCTCTAATTTCTTTTGGGCCATATTTAGCTTTCGACGCATATCTGTATTATGATCGGCCGTCATTTTCTGTTTTTCCATATTATGGTTATGAGTCATACGTGAAAGCTTAACTTCATTTTCTTGTTTCATCATCTTAAGCTTTGTGTTGAAATCATCACGAAGTGATTGGAAACGCTTCTCATACTGATCCTTAATATGATCAACACTATCCTTCATCTCAGCTCGTTGCATACGGCTTTGCTCTTGAAAGAACTCATTTTCAGCTTGTTGTCTACGCTTACCTGTTTCAGTAAGCATATGAAGCTTCTCTTCTGTTTCAGCAAGTGTTTTCTTAAGCTGTGCCTGTTGGTCTTGAAACTTCTTTTCATAAGAAGCTTGAATATCACCGATCTTTTGATCCATCTCTTTTTGATGAGTCATAAGTGTATCTTCATACATACGACGATTACGAGCATTAATCTCTTCTTTCTCTTCTCTAAATGATTCCTGAAGAGAGTTTACGGTTTCCACACTCTTTTCTTCTGTACGAATAAGATTATCTCTAAAGTGCTCTCTTTGACTCTGCATTAGATCACGATATTGATTTTCTTTATGAAGCATATTATCTTCAGCAACTTTCTTTTCATGAGTGATATTGCGATTATATTGTGCTTTCTTTATCTCATGTTGTTTTTGAGAACGTGCCTGAATCTGATCCATATTCGCTCTCATATGATCTTTAAAATTAATAAAGCGCTCTTGTTGATCAAGGGACTGCTCTTTAATTCTCTTTGTAACACCAATATCTTTTTGAACTAACTTTCGTTCAAAATCATTAATAATATCAGCGTTTAATTGCTTTAGACGCTCAAGCTTCTGCTCGTAAGTATCTTTTATGCCTGCATCCTCAACGGCCTTCATTGATTGAGAACTTTTAAATCGAGCAATATCAACATTGTGGTTACTTTTAATATCCTCACGCTTATTCTTTTCTGCGCGAAGGATATCACTGACTTCAACTTGATGAGCAAGCCTTTGTTCCTGAAGATTTTTTTGTGTTTTAAGGTGTAGGTCGCGAGCAATCTGATCAACGCCTTCTTGCTTCTTATTTAATTCTCTAACATATGATTCGTTGGCCTCTTCTAAAGCTTGCTTCTTCGTTTCAACAAGGAAGTCTTCACGTCTTTTGCCTTCATCAACTACCTTACGTAGTGTTTTATTAGCATCATTTTTTAACTCATGATTTTCTAGAGTGAATTGAGACTTTAATTCATTTAATTCTTTTCGATTCTTTCTAACTTGCTCTTTTTCAAGTTTAGCAAAGTCATTATTTAACTTCTCAGTCGATTCTTCACTATGCTTATGAAGTTCCTTAATCTTATCTTGAAAGCGGTCTTGGTTTAACTCGACACGCTCATCTGCTCTTCTTTTTTGAGAAGTTAGGCTATTAGAGAATGTCTTCTCTCGCTGCTCAATTGTATCTGAATATGACTTTTTTAAAGTAGATAGCTTTTCATCAAAGTTTGTTTTTTGCTCTTTTGAAACTTTACGAAATTCTTCTTGTGTTTGCTCATTCTTATTGCGAAAGAATTCTTTAGATTTAGCGATGGCCTCTTTGGCCTTCTTGGCAGCAATCTCTAATTTCGATTGATTATCTTTGATGAGAGCATCTTGTTTTTTCGAGTATTCGTGCTTTAGAGTATTTAACTTCTCTTCGTTATTATCCTCTAGGTTCTTAAGATTTTCACGATATCCTGAACGAATACGATCAAGCTGCTTACGCTGCTCACTATTCATCTGTGAAATTTTCTTAGAGTAATCTTCTACTTTCATAAACCTATATGCGATAAAAATAATCGCCCATTAAAACACTTCTTTATTATACCTTCTTTATAGGATGCTTTTTACTAGGCAAAGTATATCCTCTATAAGTCATTGAATTCTCAATTATGTTAGTATTTTAATATGAATGAGCTAACAGATACAAAGAAATACGAAAGTTTCCTTAATATGTGGAGAACCCTAATTGCGCTCTCTCATCTCGATAATATTGTTTCCGAGCAAGAAAGAGAGCTTATTCAGGAATTTATCCATAATGCAAAGTTAAATGAAGAGGATAAGGAGATCTTACGTCAGGATCTTGAACAACGTCATCGACCAGACGAGTTCATTGGGCATGTTAATTATCCGGCCCACCTCTCTCAACTGCATCACTTAGCAAATATCCTATTTCGTTCAGATGAGCTCGATCCTAAAGAAGAGGCTTACCTAAAGAAGATTCTTGCAGAAATAGAGACTAAGATTGGTATTTACAATGCCACGACACAAAGCGCCGAAGCACTGAAAAAGATGTCTCAAAGTGAGATTGAAGTCAAAAGAAAGTCGGCCTTTGCTGAAATCATCAAGTTCTTTACCAAATAAGATTTGAGCTCCTATTTACTTCCTAGTTAATTCTCTTTGTGCTAAGTTATTGGCAAATATTTTTCAAAGGATTAACAATGAATAACGCAGAGCTAAATGAGTTTTTAGAAAAGTACGGACAAATGTTTAGACCAAATCCATGGCATGGTATCAAGACATGGGATGACGAATCAAAGAGAGTTCTAAACGCATATATTGAAATCACACCAAATGACCGTGTTAAGTATGAAGTTCATAAAGAAAGCGGTTACCTAATGGTTGATCGTCCACAAAAGTTCTCAAATATTATTCCACAACTATATGGATTAATTCCACGTACTTACTCAGATAAGAAATCTGCTGACTTTGCTGAGTCAGAAACAGGAAGAACAGGAATTGTTGGTGATCTAGATCCAATTGATATCTGTGTTCTTACAGAAAAGAATATTAAGCAAGGTGATATCCTAGTTAACTGTGTTCCTATTGGTGGTTTCAGAATGCTAGATGGTGGTGAAATTGATGATAAAATCATTGCTGTTCTAAAAGACGATGCAATGTTTGGGCACATCACAGATGTAGATCAAGTTCCAACTGCTGTTTTAGAAGAACTTAAGCACTACTTCTTAACTTATAAAGAAATTCCTGTAAAAGAAGGTGAAGCAAAAGTTGAAATCACAGACCTATACGGTGCTGAAGATGCAATGAAAGTAATTAACCTTGGAATTGAGGACTATAATGAAAAATACGTTAAGTAAGAAATATAAAGGGTGCCAAATTTGGCACCTTTTTTTTGCACTAATTCTTTGCCTGTCTTTTGTAAATGTACATCCAGCTTCATATATAGTTAACAAAGAGCATTCTAAGTTAAAGTTCAAAGTTAAGTATATGGCCTTAACAGACGTTGAGGGACAATTTGAAGATTATAAAATCTACTTTGATATGAAAGATAAGACCATCTCAAACCTTGTTGGCCAAATCAAAGTTAATTCGATTAATACTTTTGATAAAAAGCGTGATCAACACCTAAAAAAAGACGATTTCTTTGATGCAAAGAAATATCCTGTAATTAAGTTTCAGTCTGTACAACCATTTTCAATAAAAGAAAAAGAAGTAAAAACTGAGATCCAGGTCAAAATTAAGAAAGTTCAAAAAACAGTACCTGTGAAAATCACTTATCTTGGTAAAAGAAGCGATCCATGGACAGAAAAAGAAGGACATTATTTTCAAGGCAGCTTTATCATTGATCGTTTTGATTTTGATATCAACTGGAGCAAAACTTTTGATGGTGGTAACGTCGTGGATAAAGATATTCATATCAATTTTACAATTGAGGCATACCAGTCCAATGAAAAGCCTGCGTTTTCGAGATTTTATCTACCAACAAACTCGGTAAAAAGAGAAGTATCCCTTGATGCTAAAACATCAGGGGGAGATCTCATTATGCCAGAAAAGAAGGCCACAAAGTCCCCTGCTCCACAAGAGTCTAGTAGCTATTCAGCGCCTATGAATATCACACTCACCCTTTTTTCAACGGCAATTGTTTTCGCATTGGCCATTGGTGGAGGCATTTGGGGTCAACAGAAGCTCGTAAAGCTTATGGAGTCCAAAAATATCTCAGATAATTTAACGTTCTTACTATCCACAGTTATCGTAACAACTTTTATTGCAGTTATCTTCTATATCACTACTAAATACACAGGGATAGGAACTCACCCACTTTTTAACAGATAACAAACCTTAAGAAATCCTTTAGAACTCCTCTATTACCGGCTTTCTTAAGAAAAAATTTACTTGTTCTTAAACTTTCAAATTATTAGAATTCTTCAATGAAGAAGATTGAAAGGGAGGTTTCTACCATGACGATAGAAACAGTAGAGTACCAAGTAGTTGACGGGATCATTTTTACAAAAGATATCGATGGCCTATTTCGCCAAGAAATTGATATTCCACTTGATCATATAAGAACATTGAAATTCGCCTATCAAGATATCGAGTTTGATGATTATAACTGTTATTAATTCCTAATATACAAAAGTTAGGATCATCCCTTAAAATGTCATTATTAATGACTTAAAATAAGGGATTTATTCATGTTAAGAATTATCTTACCTATTCTTGTACTCTTAATATCATGTACAAAGAATGACTCAGAATTTAAAAATAGCTATCACATAGAAGAGAAGAACCCCAATGCTGCTTCAGTTGAAGAGCTTCAAAATATCAACCCAGTTCTTCTCATCTCTCTTGACGGTTATCGTCATGACTACACTAAGAAATATTCACCGAAGTTTCTTTCTCAGTTTGCAAAGAGTGGGACACAATTAAAGGGCCTTGTTCCAGCATACCCGACTAAGACTTTTCCTAATCATTTATCTATTGCCACTGGCCGATATCCAATGAATCATGGAATTGTGGCCAATCACTTTTATGCACCTGATTTAAACCAAAGTTACTCACTTAGAGATCGCAAAGCAGTTAAAAACTCCGACTTCTATCTTGCCACTCCAATCTGGTCAGCTGTAGAAGAGCAAGGACTTAGGTCTGCGACTCTATTTTGGCCAGGCTCTGAAGCCGAGATAAGTGGCCAAAGGCCAAGTTATTGGTATGACTATATTCACACAATGCCACATGAGGCGCGAACGAAACAAATCATTGAATGGCTAAAACTTCCTCAAAAAGAAAGGCCATACTTTATTACACTTTATTTTCCAGACGTAGACTCAGCAGGACATCACTATGGAACAAACTCCAAAGAAGTAAAAGAAGCAATTTTAAAAGTAGATAAAACGTTAGAAAGCTTTATTGCCACTGCAAGAAAGATTGTCCCTAACTTAAATATCATCATTGTCTCAGACCATGGAATGAAGGATGTAGACGAAATTAAGAAAGAATTAATTCTTAAGAATGAGGAACTTCTTAGCATGAAAGAGGATTATCGAATCTACGGCTCAGGTCCGATTGTTCAATTCTATTTGAAAGAGAACAAAAGAAATATCTCCCAAGATATTAGCTCTATCAATAAGTTAGCACAGAATTTTAAATGTTTTGATAAAGATTCAACTCCAGAAAAACTACACTTCAGATCAAGTCCAAGAGTTGGTAATTTTGCCTGTATCGCTCAAGATGGATATTGGATTGCTGCAACAGAATTTAAAATGCCTAAGGCCTCTCATGGTTGGGATCAATATTCAGATATGGATATGCATGGAATATTCTATGCAAGTGGCCCCGACTTTAAAGAGAGTTACTTAGGAGAATCAAAAGAGAATATTCATATCTTCCCTCTTATCCTTAGAATCTTAGGTCTTGAAAATCAATATACGATAGATGGAAAACTAGAAAAAATAAAAGAAGTTCTAAAATAAAAAAAAGGCAGGTTTTCACCTGCCTTTCTTTTATATCAATATCTAACTTAATAAGAAATTACATATTTTTTGGCTTATACCAACATAGTGGTCTAATACCTGTTTCGTAATTATCGATTCTATTACAAGTACCAATAGTTGCATCTCTTTTAGATACATCTTCATTTAGATCTTTATCACAAAGAGCTCCTTGGAAGTAAGTATCTAGACGACACTGACCTGCTGGGTGCTTATCATCTGTTTTTCTAACTACTGATGAATCTGGAGTAGTAAAAGATACTGGACGTCCAGAGTTTAGAAGAGTTGCTAAACCTTTAGAAGCTTGTGCCATTCTCTTACATAGTGCATTTTCATTTTCATCAGACCATACTGAATCACACTTCTTTTCAACTTCTGGATCGATTTCCATTTTTGAAACGATACGAGCATTATTGTCATCTTGGAAGATTCTTCTGAAACACTTAAGTGATGCCCAGTAATCAGATTGACCTTCGTTTGATGCCCATGATGGGATCCAAAATCTCTTGATCTTTGGAGCACCTGCTAGGTGGTGTCCTAATTCGTGACATACTACTAGTGCAAATCCATCTGGAGTTACAAGCTCATGACGAGCTAGACCACCAAACATGTGAACATTCCATACTCCGCCAGCTTGGTTAGCGTATGCATTTACTGTTCCGTCTTCCCACTTGCGGTGAAACTTAAGAGTTGCACCTTCTGTTTCTACTACTGGAGCATAAACTTCATTTGCACGATCGATAATGATATTGAAAAGTTCTTCAGTCATTCCATTACCTGTTAGAGCATCAACTCCACGATACATATCGTTTGTTGGCATGAAACCTGTTTTTCCGTGAATATCACAAGAATAAGATTGAATTGAAAAGATTGCAGTGATTAGTGCAATCAATAGCGTTGATTTTCTCATCTCTTTCCTCCCTGAAAGTATATAATTAAATGTAAACAAGTCATTATAGAAATTTTGAAAACTATTTGAAAAGAAAAAATTTTTATTTGCTAGTTTAAGTCAGAAGCATTTTACTCAACTATTAATCTTTTTAAGAATTTGAGCTGAATAAATACTCTCCTTACCTGAAACAATTTGAGCAATAATCATAGCAACGATCAGATAGGGTAAAATATGGTGGCCAAATATTTCAGCTCCCATAACGATACAAGCAAGAGGTGTATTTGAAGCTGCTCCAAAGACGACACAAAAGCCGATTGCGGCCAAAAGATTAGGGTTTATCGTTAAAACTGATGAAAGCCATGAACCAGCAGTCGTACCAATATACACTAAGGGAGTAAACTCTCCCCCTTTAATTCCAGATATTAGGGATATTGCAGTAAGTAGAAATTTTAAAATAACATCCTTTATCGATACGAACTCAACAAGGGCCTGCTGAATAACTTCGATACCAAGGCCTGTATATCTTTGTTTAGAGATGTCATCTAATACGTAGTAAATCATTATTAATAATAAACTACCTAGAAAAGTTATAAGTAGAGGCTTACCAAAGCTTTTAATAAATGACTTCACATTATCGATCAGTAAAATAAATCCTCTAGCAAGAGCACCAAAGAATAGCCCTGCAATGATTGAATACCAAAGCCAATGCCAATTAAAGTCCAAACTTGTAAATCGTATATAAGTTGAATGAGGTGCATATAGTAAATGAGTCGTGTAAAAGCCAATATATGAAGCGATCAAACATTCCAGAAATGTTGAAAGCTTTATCTTTACATTTAAATAAATTGCCTCAATACCAAAGATTGCACCTGCCAATGGTGCACCTATGGCCGTTCCAAATCCGGCCCCACATCCGGCCATTAATAAAACGGCACGCTTTCTTTTTGAGTGCTTAAAGAGTTTTGCCAATTGCTCGCCGATGGCGCCTCCCATTTGCACAGCACTTCCCTCTCGTCCAACACTTGCTCCAAATAAGTGGGATATAAGAGTTGAAAACATAATGAGAGGAATCATAATAAATGGTATTTTTCTTTTAGGTCGATGAACCTCATCAATGATCAGATTATTTCCTTGCTCACTAAGTGGAGAAAACTTTTTATAACAAAAATTTGCAACGACCATTGCAATAGGTAAGAAATAAATAAGAGCTGGGTATTTAAATCGCGTTGTCGTAACTAACTTTAGAAGATGTAGAAAAACTGAAGAAGCAATTCCTGTTAAAACTCCCAATACCACGAAAGTGAAATAGTATTTTAAGTCTCTTTTTTCATTTAGTTCATCATCTGAAATTGCCATAATTCCATTGTAAGTAGGAATCATGGCAACGTCTATTTATAATTCTACCAAGTTCCAGTGTTTTCCATTTCTTTCCAAGGAGACTTTGGTTCAAGAGCTTCACCTTTTTGAAGTAGCTCAATTGAAATATCATCAGGAGATTTTAAAAACGCCATATATCCATCACGAGGTGGACGATTTATCGTTATCCCCATTTCTTGTAAACGCTCACAAGTTTCGTAAATATTTTCAACTCTAAATGCTAGATGTCCCCAATTACGGCTACTACTTGGCATTTGCTCAAAGCTTCCATCTTCATTTGGCCAATTATATGTCAGTTCAATAAGTGGAGACTCTTCTTTCTTTGCTCTTTCAACATCACCAGGAGCACTTAAGTAAACCAGTGTAAAACGTCCAGCTTCACTCTCAATTCGATGGACCTCTTTAAGCCCTAATTTATTGCAGTAAAAGTCCATACTTTCATCAAGATTAGTTACACGAACCATTGTGTGGAGAAATTCCATCACGACCTCCTATTTTATCCAATTTTTGTGGTCAATTTTAAACTCATATTAACAAGAAAAATGGCGATAACGTACTAAAATTTCGTAAGGTTTTTGTAGGCCCTGGACCTTATCGTATAATTTTGTGAAGTAAAAAAAGGATACAATATGAAGTATTTAGGACTAGTTGTTTTTGGCCTCTTGTTTAATTTCTCACTACAGGCCAGTGGTGTTGATCGAAATATGACTGCCTCCATGATTGATAAGATGGTAGCAAAAGGAATTATTGGCCCAGAGGAAGCAAATAATGCAAAGTCTAAACTTGCGGCGATGCCTGATCAAGAATGGAATCAATTATCTGACTTAGGAAGAAAGCTTGCTTCAAAGCAGATGAATAACAAAAATGTTGATTTTGATGTAGAAAGCGCGGCAAAGAATATTGATTTTGACTCAAAACAATTCAAAGATATTCAATCTCAAGTAAAGAGCATAATGAATAGTAATTAAATAAAAAGGCCACTATAAAAGTGGCCCTTGTTTAATCTTCTCTAAATTTTTTATCGTGTATTTCTGGATGAACATATTTTTCAAAATAGTCTCGAGATATCCTTTGGCGAGAGTCATCCTTCTCTCTTGAATCTTCAGGAATCTTGTCTTCGACATAAGCCGCTGAGTTTGAGTAACTACCTTCATTTCCTACGCTTGAAATATTTCGATCTTTTTCAGCGTATGAAAATAGCGAACTAAAAATCATGGCAAACAATAATAAACGCTTCATAAATAACCTCCCATTTCCTTCGGGAATTGAAATGCGTTAAGTTTCCCTACAAGTTAATAATACTGCACCTTGGGAGCATTTTAAAGGGCCCGGCAAAATAATGATCAAATCTTAACATTAAGTTTACATTGAATTTATGCTGCCGATTTAAGTTCTTGATTAGACAAGACTTCATTGATCTTTTCAATCAACTGTTCTTCAGTAAATGGTTTATAGATAAATCCATTCACATATTCATATACATCCTTGTCTGAACCTTCAAAATTTAAGTTTACGCACCCACTAGTTAAAATGAACTTGGGTTGATTAAGGTTCTTATGTGAGCGAATTTCTCTTAATAATTCTGGGCCATTCATATTTGGCATCTTTAAATCAGAAATGATGATATCGAATTCCTTTGGATCATCTAAATACATCTCTAAGGCGACTTTTCCATCTTCAGCAGTCTTAGTATTTATTCCCAAGTCCATTAACATCTCTTGTAATAATTCTCTAATACCTTCTTCATCATCAACGACTAAGGCATTACATTTTACACATTTAATTTCTTTAGCTTTAACTTCGACACTTTGATTCATCATTTCTTGCTTTATCTCCTCTTTCTTGGACTCGTCCATATATGCAGGAACGACAACT
Source organism: Halobacteriovorax sp. (assembly GCF_048381875.1). Lineage (NCBI taxonomy): Bacteria > Pseudomonadati > Bdellovibrionota > Bacteriovoracia > Bacteriovoracales > Halobacteriovoraceae > Halobacteriovorax > Halobacteriovorax sp. The sequence goes on from NZ_JBLXBP010000002.1 coordinate 23,858, forward strand.
TGAAACTCAGTCCCCTTTCCAATCTCACTACTAACATTTATTTTTCCATGAAATATATCCTGGACGAATTCACGAGTTAATGAAAGTCCAATACCTGTCCCACGTCCAACGTCTTTAGTTGTATAAAATAGATCAAAAATCCTTTCCTGATCTTCCTTAGTAATACCAGCTCCATTATCTAAAACTGAAACAGCTATGTTTTCACTATCTGACTTTACGATAACTTTTATGAGTGCATTTTTACGATTTTCAACGGCATCTCTTGCATTAGAAATAAGATTAATCAGCACCTGTTGAAACTTACCTCTATCTCCTTTGATATAAAGGTCTTCATCAATTGATAGTAAAAGAAGAACTTTAATCCCATCTTTTTCATACAACTCCTTAAGCATTGAAACTGTATCAATAAAAAGTGCACTTACATTAAAAAGTTTTTCTGACTCATCAGCATCATCTCTGGACTGACGTGAAAATTTTCTAAGTGCAGAAACGATTTTCTCAATTCTTTTAACTGATTTATCTACCTTTAAGAGTCTTTCCCCGACATCAGATTGACGATTAACTAGCTCTTTTAACTTCCCTAGTTGTCCGATAATAATAGATAAAGGATTATTTATCTCATGACCTATTCCAGCTGCTAAAACTCCAATTGATGCCAGTCTTTCATTTTGACTAGCTATTTTCTTCTGTGTCGCAATTTCATCAAATTGTCTCTCAATTGCTCTTTTTTGTTTTTTAACTTTTAAAGAAATTAATTTCTCTCGTTTTAAAGCTGATTCCACGTTATAGATAACTAGTCCAAATAAGGCCGCAAATAACGTAAGAATTAAAATATAGTCAAAAGATAAAGTTAGAGAAGAGAAAGAAATAGGTTTTGTGACTTCTATATAGTAATTTTGATTTCCGTCTACAATAAAGACTTCTTCATTGAAGTAATTCATCATCCCTGAATCTAGATCACTTTGACTAGTTCGTAAGTTAATCCTTATCCCTGAAAGGCCACCTTCTATTAGGTCTCTAGGTATTAAAGAATTAAATTTAAAAACCATTAAAGCGCGACCTTTCGTGCCGTCAACAGAGCTTACATCTTGAAAGATATAAACGTTAGAGGTGTCTTTATCGAAACCAGAAGAGTTTTTTCTTTGATATTTACCGCAATTATCTCTTCTACTATTTAGAGTTTTATATGTTGTTCCATCTTCGCCAAAATAACAGATTGAAGAAATATTTAAATCTGAGAGCATATTATTTGTGAAATTATGAAATTCCCACTTATTCACATTTAGTGACGATGAAAAAAATTGTGCAATTGTACTAAGAACTTCACTTCTTAAATTTCGAGCGGCCACTATCCCTGCAGACAGTTTCCTTGCATCACTTTTGAACTCTTCATGGTACTTCTCCCTCAACACTCCATCCCTTTGAAAGTAGAGAATGACAAGGAAGGCCAACCCAGAGAGTAATAACACAATGGAAATCTTAGATAAGCCACGCATCATTAAGGACCTTTTTTATTTTCACCTAACTCACATCGTCATCTACATAACATTCTAAACTTAATTATTTTTTAACAAGTGTTGTCAAAAAAAATGCTTTCAAAATATTAAGATAAGTTCCTAATATTTTATTACATATAAGGGGGGTCTAATTTTTCTTATTAGACAGATTAATTAAACTGGCCTATAAATTAAGTACACACACAAAGAAAAAATGACCACTGGAGAAAAAAATGAAGATGAAACTACTCTTCGTAACCCTACTGTCGTTCGTTGCGACAGCAAGCTACAACCCTCAACAACTTAAAACCTTAATTTCAAAATCTTATTCAAATTCAGACTTAAAAAGTAATTTAAAAAGAATGACTTCAGATGGTCACTACAGAAACTCTTATCGTACGGCCCGTGAATACCTCTTTGGAGAACTTCACTTAAAAAGAGATGGAGGCCATGGACAATATATTCGCGATGTTTATTGCGATGAGGTCTACACGAACTCGACACCAAATATCGGAACAATTGGAAGAAATAGAATACCAAATCACCAAGTCGTAAATTGTGAGCATACATGGCCACAATCAAAGTTTGGAGGAGCTGATCAAAGATACCAAGTGTCTGACCTTCACCACCTCTTTCCTACTCAAAGTCGTGCAAATAGCATCAGAGGAAATTATAACTTTGGTGAAGTTGATAGTAAGAACGCAAGACTTGATGATTGTCAGGTATCAAAATTTGACAACCACACTTTTGAGCCACCAGAATTTCACAAAGGAAATGTAGCTCGTGCAATGTTCTACTTCTCAGTACGTTATGGCCGCAGCTTAAACTCTCATCAAGAAAGACTATTTCGCCAGTGGCATAAGCAAGACCCAGTAGATGCTGATGAAAGAGAAAGAAATGAAAAGATTGAGCGTATTCAAGGAAATAGAAATCCATTTATCGACGCTCCTGAACTTGTTTCAGAAATTCAAGACTTCTAATATATTTTTTAAATTATAGAAATATGAAGGGCACTTTTAAGTGTCCTTTTTTATTATTTTGAATAATAGACTTGGCAATGAGATGAACACTCTTCGAAGTTTTGAATATCACCGCGCTGACTTAATCTCAATCCTCTTAAATTTGCTAAGAGATCCTCTAACTCCGGTGTCCCTCCACCAAATAAGTCATAAAGCTCTTTTGCTACACCAATCATTGCCGTAGGCTTAACTCCACATTCAATTCCAACAATACAAGAAATTGTACAATGCTTATACTTATCAACTTCTAGATTCTGTGTTTCAAGAACTCTTTTATAATATGTAGCTGATTCAATTGCACAGATTAGTCCATCAGAAGCAAATGACGGAAGTGAAACGCAAATTAATACAGATAAGAATAGGTTTTTCATACCTAAAAACTTAATGCATATCCTATGCTTAGGCCATCTAAATTCTCAGTAGGAAGTACTGTGAACCAATATGGTTTTCCATAATCCATATTATTAAAGTAAATCCCCCATGCATAGCTCATCCCAATGGTCATACCTGCTGTAACATCATGAAGATAATGCCATTCGTCGTTTATACGACTAAAAGAAATAAATATTGCAGCGAGATGGGCCAAGCTCCCCCATACAACACCATCCTGCGCTAAAACGACAGAAGCAAATGCAAAAGACGCCGAAGTATGCCCAGAAGGAAAAGAGTCATGCTCTTGAGGATAACCTGGTCTCGTTTCATGAATCATACTTTTTAACGCTACTGTTGTCCCTACAGTATAGAAAGTGGCCTGAAGCATATGAGAAGCTTTTTTAGCGCCTCTAGCACCACCTAATAAGTAGTTGCCTAAGATATATGTTCCATTTAGATAACCATAGCCAATATCCCCGCCAAACTCACCTAAGCCTTTTAGGTGATTCTTAGCAACTGCTCTTCTTTGGATTTCATCAAAGCCTTTAATTTGTTTAAGTAGACGAAGACCAGCAGTAATTGTTGTTCCGGTCCAAAAGATATACTTAGCATCAGTACAAACAGGTGAAGTGAAATCAGATAGGAGCCAACCACACTCATTCGCACGAGAGCTGACTGGATTATAGATAAGAAAAAAGAATAAAATTAGAACTCTTTTAAAAAATGTAGACTTAATAAATAGCAAACTTAAACTTCCTTGTTTCTAAACTTACTTATTTTACAGCGTATTTAGGATGTTTGCCTACACCTACATTTGTTTCAATTAAAAGTCTTAAATACAATGAACTAAATCACCTAAGAAGCGATTAACTTTTTGATTTCACGATCAGAGCGTTCACCAAAGTCCTTATTTGTATATTGAGTGACTTGCTTGCCTAGCTCTTTATCTAAGTTCTTTTTAAGAATCCCTAGAAAGGAAGGTGCCGCTACGATTTCAAGTTCATCAAATTTATTTCTTGTACGATTCTTTTCAAGAAAATCATTGATCTCTTTTGCAAAGCTAATTTCATTATGCTCTTTAGCTGTTGTCTTTGGCGAAAATGATTGTTGTCCATGACTATGACTTTGGGACATTGAACCTCGACGATCAGAAACCTGTTCAGACTCACTTCTTTTGGCCGTAGGATTTTCTAAACTTTCTATTAGTTTTAAATCTTTTCGTTTAATACGCTCATAAACTCGAGCACTAGATTTATTGGCGACAATTACCCATGAACGATTCATAGAGACCTCCTGTATGAGACTATAACCATCATCGCCTGATTTTATAAAAACTACTAACTAATTAAGGTAAAGAATAAGCTTTTTACTTACAATGTGAACATATTTGGAAAATTATATTTCCTTTTCCATGATGATTTGCTCGATACCATCATCTTTAATACGCTTTTCAAAAATATAGAAACCAAATTTTAAATTAAGACTTATCATTTCAGGGAATCGATCATCTGTATGGGTACGCAATTTTAGGAACCCCTGCTCCCTTACCCATTGGTGTTGTCTTTCCATCAGCTTAGTTGCTAACTTTTGTCCACGATAAATCGATGAAACACCGCCAATCCAACTATAGAAATAATCCTCGCGATCATAACCAATTTTAAAGGCAATAGGCTCATCACCATCAAAGAAGAACTGCGCAAGAAACTTCTTACAATGACGAGTTTTATCTCGCATCTTTTCTATACTATATGGAAGACTAAAGATATAGCCATTTACCTTTGAAACGATTTCAAAAACTTCATCGGTATTCTTTGTATATTCTCGGTACTCATAATCTGACATATTTATTCAATCCAAACTCGATATGATTTTTTAGGGTCATTAATCTCAAAAAATGTTTGAGGCCTATAATCACTATCTTTAACTTTTTTGACAATACTCTCAAGATCAATATTTCTTTCTTTTAATTTAACTAATGCAACATCTGGCATTAATGTTTCGATATGCTTTAGAGAATAAATAGGAAGTTTTATATTCGCTTTTTCTTTGCCATCTCTTTTTATGACAATTCGAAGTTTTGTTGCCTTCTGCATATCTCCTCACTAAATTAACACTTAAAAAAATTATCATAGGGTATTCTTTTTGTTTAGGGAATATAGCGACTTAGAATATAAGATAATTTTATTCTACATATACTACACTTGATCATTATTTAGACACAAGACTCACGTAACCCACTGAAATAACGATCGTTTTTTTGGCACCTCATCTGCATCTAAACTAATGATGATAAGATTCTTATTTATACTATTCACATTCAACCTCTCAGTTTGGTCAGCAGATCTTCATCTGTTTAATTCAGATGATGTCTTCAATGACAACTTTGCACAAAGTATTCTTTCAGGGGAGCTTAAAGCTGGCGAAAGTATCCATCTACGTGGAAAGAGCGTCATCTACAAAGAAGTCCTTGGAAGTGGGAATACGACTTTAATATTAAAAGTACACGACAATGAAATGGGACAAGATATGGCCCTTAGACTTCCCCATGGAAACCAAGAAAAGAATTATAATATTCATGATGGGAAGCGATTTATAAATCATTCCTTTGCAGGATTTAGTGAGCTAGAAGAAACAAAACTTCCAATTCCAATGATTCATTCATATGAGGATAGCTCTTACCTACTTGTAGATGTAATTGAAAATGACTTTGACGTGAAAGACTTTCTTACAAATAACGAATCAATACCAGATGTAGAAAAAGCTCATATTGAAGAAGCTCTTTTTGACTTTGCAAAACAAAGTGCAATTTATCAAACTATTGGAGATTTCCATGTCGAACAACTTGTCTATTCAAAGGCAAAAGGTAAATGGTTTCTATTAGATTGGTCATCTGGCCATGAATTAGCACGACTGCCATCATCACCAACACTATTTACTCAACACTTTTTTACAAATAGCAAACGTCCTATCACAGAATACGAAACGAATTTACTAAATAACTTAAACGAGATTGTCAGTGAAGAAAGAACGAAACAATCAGAACTAGATACAATTGAGCTTGAAAAAATAAAACAACAACTTAGTGAAATAACAGATTACAAGAAGATCTTAGAAGTTTACAAAGAAATTGAAACAAAGCATTTAATGTCTTTTTATACCTTATTACAAAAAGACTTTATCTCAAATCACTTAAACAAATTCCCATCTGGTGAGTTAAAGAAACAAGAGTTAGAGCTACTTCTTAATCACTTAGGAAAGTTTTCTCCTTACTACTTTTCTCAATTTGCAGAAAAAGTCATGGCCAATATTTATGACCTTGATGCATTTATGTTCATCTATAAGAAAATGAATGAAATTGGATTAGACGAAGAACTTGAAGACGATATCTCAAATATTATCTCTGATAATATTCAAAGAATACTCTCTAATACAACAGAGTCGCCAGAGGCCACAGAAATAATTGAAAAGCTTAAGGGTGATTTTGGACTAATCAGCTATCGAACTAAAGATATTCTTGCAAAAGCCTCCGACTTTTTAAAGCCGCCCCAAAGCTGCCAAGAAGTACTAGCGGAAATTCTCAATTCATAAGAATAATAAACTTAGCAATACTACCTAGGCGGCCCTTCAAATGAAGGTAGTTCATCTAACTTATCTTCCCAATTCGCTTTACTTCCAATAAACAAATGAGCATTAGGTTTTATACTAACAGGAACGTCCAAACTACCTGCAGGTACTACAATCAAGCCACCATTATTTTGAATGCTAGGAACAGCTGAGCCACAATTAGTACAAAAACTTTTAACGTGTCTTGTTTGAGGTAAATTAAATGTCTTAACGAGGTCTTCTCCAGATAACCAACTTAGCTTTGAATTTGTCGTAAAGAGGTTTGCCGCATGAGCAGAACCTGTATCTTTTTGACAATACTTACAATGACAAAGAAAGAAGCTTTCAAAACTTCCTTCAAGCTCAAATTTAATCTTTCCACATAAGCAAGACCCTGTATTCTTGTTACTCATACTTATCCCTATTAAATAGTTTGAAAGTTGAACAAATGGTATTTATGGCCCTTGTTCTACTATAGTATGCAATAATTTAATAATTGTTGGCAAAAAAGTACTGAAACGCAGTTATTATAAGGAAAGTTAAGAAATTACTTAGATTAATGTGTCATATAGCGTATATTCATTGCTATGACAGATAATATACCATTTGAAGACTTTAATTTAAGCGCAGGCCTCCTTGAATCCATTAAAAAATGTGGTTTTACAACAGCAAGCGCCATCCAAGAACTTACAATTGATCCAATTTTAGAAGGTAAAGACATACTTGCCCTTGCTGAAACAGGCTCTGGAAAGACTGCGTCATTTGCCATTCCTATCATCGAACACATCATTCACGATGACCTCGTGAAAGTTGATGATGTTCACTATGTTGTCCTATCTCCCACAAGAGAACTAGCGCAGCAAACTGCAAAGGTCTTTAACGATCTCGGTAATGACTCTGGAATTAAAACGATTTGCGTTATTGGTGGTGAAAGCCTCGCAAAGCAGAAAGAACAAATAAATAAGGGTGTGCATATCATTATTGCAACTCCTGGCCGCTTAGTGGACCTACTTAAGCAAAAGGCCGTCCTCATTGATCGCACTTACGGAATTGTGTTTGATGAAGCTGACCGTTTATTTGATATGGGCTTCCAAAAAGATATCGAATACACTCTTGCTCAAATGCCAGATGACAGGCAATTAATCATGGTATCGGCCACGACTAATATGGCAGTTTTAAATACGGCCTATAAATTTAACTCAACACCAATCGAGCTTAAGTTAAATGAAGATAATATGGTTGTTGATCACATTGATCATAAGCTTGCGATGGTTAACGAAAATGAAAAGATGGGCCTTCTCGTAAACCTCATCCGAAACCACGAAGACGCATATGCACTTGTCTTTTGTAACACAAAGTTTCAAACACACTTAGTCGCTGAGTGGCTAATCGCAATGGATTTCAAAGCAAAGGCAATCTCAGGTGGACTTTCTCAAAGTAAGAGAACAAAGCTAATCAAAGATTTTAGATCAAAAGACACGACAATCCTTGTTTGCACAGATGTTGCAGCACGAGGGCTTGATATTAAAGATGTTAACCTTGTTATCAATTACGATCTTCCTCAAGATGCTGCTAATTATGTTCACCGAATCGGTCGTACAGGGCGTGCAGGTTCGGAAGGTGAAGCAATAAGCTTTTGCTCTTTTGATGACTGTGAATACCTAGACCCAATTCAAGAATTTATTGGCGATAAAATTCCAAAATTTGAAGTTGGGCCAGATGATATTTCTAAGCAGCTTTCAAAGAAGCCATTCATTGATCGTAAAACTTACAAAGTTGTCGATAGAACGACTGGCAAGCCTCTAACTCAAGAGGAAAAAGATAAGCGCAAGAAGCCTCAGCGCAAAAAGACTCAAAGGAAGGCTAAAGAAAGAACTCAGGAAAGAGTGAAGAAAGCGCCTGTAAATGAACAAGCGACAACAAGACCTGTTAAGAAAATTGAAAAGAAACCAAATACACCAAAGTTTACGATTCAAGCAGACTCTCAAGAAAGCGCAAAAAAAGCCGCTCTTGCATTCTTTAAGATAAAGTATGATTCTCAACTAAGCCTTGATGAATCGACACCAGGACGTAAGAAGTTTTTCTTATTTGGAAAAAGGCTTACAAAGTTCACTTATAGCCTAAGGCCTACGTATAAGAAGATCGTGATGCCTTTCTTAATTGATGTCATAAAGAAGGCAAACTTAAAGCTATTTGCAAAATTCTCATTCAATGGAAAGAATATTAAAATCTTCTTTTCAGGAAAAGATGAGAAGATGTTAACACGTGACAATAATGAGCTACTCCAAGCTCTTGAACACCTGACAAGACTACACCTCTACAACAGTGTTGAAGTCCCAAGAGAAGTCAGACTAAACTTCAAGTGTAAGGGTATTAAGAATCAAGAAGACTATCTTATTAAGATGGTTGAGCGCGAGACAGCTAAAGTGCTAGACACTCGTGAGCCAGTCACACTTAAAGCATTAAACTCTTCAGATCGCAGGCTTGTTCATCAACACCTTGATAAGCACAAAGAAGTTAAAACAGTCTCGATCGGTGAAGGCCGAATGAAGAAGATTCAAATTACGTTAGTGTAATTTTCTAATCCAGGTGCTTCTTCATTTACCTTACATTAATGAAGTCTAGCACCATTTGGAACGTCTTTATCTAAATCGAAAAGAACAATATCATTGTTTTTGTCTGAAAATCCCATAACAAGAACTTCCGACATAAACTTTCCTATTTGCCTTGGAGGGAAATTCACTACGGCCAATACTTTTTTACCGAGCAATTCATCTTTTGAATAATGTACAGTGATTTGCGCACTTGATTTCTTTATACCTACACCCTCACCAAAGTCTATTTTAAGCTTAAAGCTTGGTTTTCTAGCTTCCGGAAAGTCTTCAACTTCAACTACCTCTCCAATTCTCATATCAACATCAAGAAATTGATTAAAATTGATTTCAGCAGCTGGCTCATTATTTGGATTAAAATCAAGGTGCACTTGCTCTCCCATTCTAATTTAATTCGAAAACTTATTTTAGGGTATAAAAATACTCTTGTAAAAAATAGAGTTTTGTAGAGTGCAATGTTTGATGATTGAAAATTTAAAATACTCGATTCAAACTCCCCCGCATCCTGCTCGTTGGACACCTCCGCCCATCGTGGGCTACGGCCTACCCGAACTCGCACTCGCGCTGATTACTTTTTTACTTAATACTTAAGAAGTAAAAACGTGCGCTTTGGGCACGTTTTTTCGGTCAGGTTGCTCTAACGAGCAAAGTCCTGAAAATCCTTTTTGGATTTGTAGTGTGCAATGTTTTGATGATTGAAGGCAAAAAAAAAGCTACTTCAAAGAAGTAGCTTTTTTATGGTGCCCCGACGCGGATTCGAACCACGGACACAAGGATTTTCAGTCCTTTGCTCTACCAACTGAGCTATCAGGGCATAAATGATTTGGTTCCAATAAATTAATGGTTTATGCCTTCTTCGTCAATAGAAAATTAAAAAGTTTTTTAATTTTAATTTGAGATATCTTTAATTATTATGTCTGCTATGAATGAAAAATTTTTAAGTATCGATAAAATTATTTTAACAGTTAATGAGATAACAGTTAATGCGCTACTCTTTAGGCCACCTCAAAATAAGCTTAAAAGTACTGGTTATGCTATTTTCACACATGGCTACACATCACATAAGATCAGCATTTTCTCTTGGGCCCAAAAACTATGTGATGATGGAATCCCGACTCTCATTTTTGACCAACCGGGTCACTTTACAGGCTCATTTCACGATGTGAATTCATTTGAAGACTTTAAAAATGACGCGCCTGCACTCTTCAAAGAAGCAATTACAAAATTAACTCAAGCCTATCCAAATCAAGAAAAGAAACTTCTAGTTGGTGGCCACTCACTCGGAGCTCTTACATCTATTCTAGCAGTTCAAAATAACTACTTTGAAGGCTTTAACATTCATCATGTTGGTGTTGGCTTTGGTGTTCCACCAGAAGGTGTCACACATGTATTTGATACGCCTTTTTATCAGGCCACAGTAAGAGCAAGAGCAGAGCTTGTCTCAACTCATCTTGGCCCAGATACAATCTTTCCTTGGATCAAGGATCAAAAACACAATTTAACCTTATCAGGTCACAAAATTCACCTCATCTCAGGTGAAGATGATGTGGTTGTAGGTAAAGAGGGAATGGAGAATTTTGCAAAGATCTTAGAAGAACTTGGCAATACAGTGACAATGGAGAAGCCTAAGAAGCTTGGCCATCACCTACCAGATATGGCCGGAAGTTTTATAAAGAGGTATGCAAAGAAGATTGGCCTAATCTAGATAATACTTAAGATTTTTAAGCATCCCCACACGTCCTGTGCGCTCAAGTGGGGTGCCTTTAAATTGGCGACGATACTCACGATTACTCATGGCCTCAAGATCATTAATAATCTCATCCACAGGCCTTGTTAAAAAGAAGTCGATAAATTGCCTTCCACTTTCTTTAAACGCTTCAGAGTCGCTTTCTAGCTTTCTCTCAAGCCTCTTATTCCAAGGACAAACATCCTGGCAAATATCACAACCAAAGAATTCACCACGTGCCTTATCGAAGCCTTCAGGTGCTTGAATATCTTTAAAGTGTTCGATAGTAAAAGTTGAGATGCACTTATCAGCAATAATTGTTCTCTTCTCTAAGTCGATGGCATCAGTTGGACAAGCATCTGCACAACGTGTGCACTGGCCACAGTGATCCGTTTCAAATTTATCATTTGGGGCCACCACTTCTTTATTAAGTAAGAGTGAGCCGATTATGAAGTAGCTTCCAATATGACGATTAATAAGCATGGAATTCTTTCCATACCAACCAAGCCCTGACTGATAAGCAAAGTCACGCTCAAGAATTGGTTGTGTATCAAGAGAGAACTTAAATTCAAGATTCGAATCAAGCTTTTGTAACTCTTCTCCTATGGCCTGTAATTTATCTCTCACCTCATAATGGTAATCACGACCTTTAAATCCAACAACGTAATTGGCGATTTTAAGCCCATTGCTCTCGCCACTTTCATAGAATTTCTTAGCACTACGAGCGATATGAGAGTAATCAAAAGCGATAACTAATGTTGACTTAATATCAGGATAGTAATTTTTAAGATCTTCTCTTTTTATAGCACGTTCATCCGCAAGATAACCAAGGGCACCATAGAGCCCATCACTTACCCACTTTTTGAATCGATCAAGAGACTTTGGTTTTGATTCAGAGACGACACCCCATACTTTAAGGCCTTGGCCATTTAGGATATTTTGGATATCATCTCTTTTAATCATGACTTTTCAATAATTTCGATAGCACCTGTTGGACACACTCTGATACATTCATAATCAAGAGTACAGTGCTTAATATTGTCTTTATTAAGTTTTGTAAGCTTTGTTTTCTTATCAGCTTGCCAAATCTCATGCGGACAAATTGAAACACAGTTTTGACAAGTTGAGCAGATATTATGATCTAGTAGAATTCTTTTTTTTTTATCTTCTGCTATATCAAAAGGTTCTTCACCAGATTCTTCATGATGCTTTGCTTGTTTGATTATTTCAACTTTCACCGAGTTAGAATAACCTTTAGAGAAGATCTTTCCATCACCTAAGGTAACAACGATCTTATCTCCGTTAAAAAGCCCCATCTTCTCTTTTGCATGATTCACAATATACTTAACGTAAGAGCCTGTATCTTGTACTTCTTCTTCTACAAGATATGGATAAACACCCCAGTATAAACAAATACGACGAGCGGTACGAAGATTATGAGTCACACCTGCAACAGGTGTTTGTGGTCTAAACATCGAGACCTTACGACAAGAATTACCACCTTCAGTTACTGCAAGAATTCTCTTTGCTTCGACTTTTTCAGCAATCATTGATGCTGCAACCATTACTGATGAATTTACAGAAGAAAGGTCAATATTTCTAAGAAGAGGTCTCTCCTTTGGAGTCTTCTCTGCTTCATAAATAATATTGCTCATCATAGTAACTGTTTCAACTGGATACATACCAGAAGCCGACTCACCAGATAACATAACAGCGTCTGTACCGTCCCAAATAGCGTTGGCAACATCACTTGCTTCTGCTCTAGTTGGTGTCGGTGCATCTGTCATACTCTCAAGCATCTGAGTTGCTGTAATAACAGGAATCATACGATCATTACACTTTTGAATAAGCTCTTTTTGAATAGAAGGAACAAGGTGATTACCTACTTCAACCCCCATATCACCACGAGCAACCATAATGACATCTGTAATATCAAGAATTTCTTCGATATTATCTAGGGCCTGTGGTTTTTCTATCTTAGAAACAATAGGAACTCTTACTTTTAGCTTATGAAGTAAGGCCTTCACTGTTTGAATATCTTCTTTTTTACGAACAAAAGAAAGTGCGATGTAATCGATATTATGTTTTAGAGCAAACATTAAATCTGCTTCATCTTTTTCAGTAAATGCAGGAGCAGAAACTTCACAGTCAGGAAGATTAATTCCTTTATTAGACTTAAGCTCGCCACCTACAATAACTTCAATTTTATAAACATCACGATCACGCGTTGTCGCTTTTGCTATTAACTTTCCATCATCAAAGAGAATTCTTGCACCATCATGACAATCATCAACAAGCTTTTCGTATATCGTAGGAATATAGCAATCTTTATACTCAGGATAATCTTCTTGCTTAGACGAAGGACCTATTACCCATGTTTGACCTTTTTCTAATTGAAGGCCATTTGGTAATTTATCTGTACGGATTTTTGGACCTTGAAGGTCGATTAGAATCGCAATTTCACGTCCAAGGTTCTTAGAAGCCTGACGTATATTTGAGATAAGCTGTGCATGTGCCTCATGAGTACCATGGCTCATATTTACACGAGCAACATTGATCCCTGCTGTGATGAGTTTTTCAATCATCTCAACAGTGTTTGATGAAGGACCTAAAGTCGCAACAATCTTCGCACGACGGACTCTGCCCATTCCCATTATCTCTCCCTGAATTCTTATATTTCAATTCTTTCTAATTAAGCTTTTCGACTTGCTTGCTGCTCTGAGAACATTCCCGAGCTAATCTCCTTAGATCTTTCTTCTAAGGCCATTGCATTTGCAGCGCGTACCTCTTCAATACGGTTTTCATATTGATTAATAAGGTTTCTTCTTTCAAGCTTAGAGTTCTCATATAAAGTATTATATTGATTTTCAAGTTCTGTCACTTTACTCATATACTTTCTTTGAGACTCATCACGTTCACGTGCAAGCATATCTTCATAGTAATCTACCATTCTTTTTACTTGAATGTCTGCTCTTTGTTTAACTTGAGATAAACGTTTATCAAAGTCACCTCTAACTTCTGCTAGATGATTTTGATTTTCTCTATCCTTAAGAGCAATAGCATTTCTAGTCTGTTCTTTCAAATGCTCTGCTTGTAAGTGGTTTGTCGTTTTTATACGCTCAATCTCTTTAGCATTAGCTTTCTTAAGACGACTTAACTTACCTTCATAAGAAGAAATTAACTTTTGGTTTTGTTCTTCTAATTGCTCGATTTTTTGCGTCATAGACTTAGTAAGCTTCTCTTTATTTTCCAGGAAACTTTCTTTAACTTCTTTCATCTCTTTTGCATGCTTGAAACGGGTCTCTTGAATAAATTCTTTTGACTCATCAGAGAAGTCTTCTTGCATTTGAGAAATTGCCTCAGAGTTTCTATTATTGATCTTTTGAATCGTTTCACTAAATTGATTTCTTTGTTTTTCATTTATCTTTTTAGCGTGTTCTTGTTCGTTGTAAGCATTGACATCTTTTGCCATAAGCTTTCTCTTATAACTATCATGAAGCTCTTCAATGTCATTATTAACTTCAACATTGATTTCACTTAGCTTATCACTCTTAAATTCGGCCATATCCTTTTCAAGAGCTGCGATATAATTTGATGCTTTTTGTTTTTGATTTCTTAAAACTTCTTTTGTTGACTGAGTACGACGACGTTCTTGAATATCTGCATTAAATCGATCGTCTTCAATTTGATCGCGAATATTCTTAATACGAGTTTCGTAACCACGCTTTGTTTGATCTAATTTATCATTGAAAATATCTTCGCGATTACCACCTGAAAGTTTTTGGTTCATTTCACGACGTGCTCTATCTAGAGAACGCGCATGTTGATTTTGAAGATCTGTTGCAGCTTGCTTATTATCACGTTGTTCAAGTTTTCTCTTTCTTGAGTTACGAATATTGATATCATCAATAGAGGCCTTAAAGCTCTTTTGATTTTCAGCAAGTTGTTTATCTTTTTGATCTCGCAAATCCTCTATTCTTTCATCTTGATATGATTTAAGAGATGCTTCTCTTTGTTTATGAGTTTTACGTAGATTTGTTACATCATCATTAAATTCTTCGTACAGTTTTGCTCTTTCACTACCATGGGCCTTATTTGATTGTCTGATCTCATCTTCAAATCTTCCAATCAAACGACGACGATCATTCTTTGTTGCTAATTCATGATCATGAGCTGTATCGCGGGCATTAGCATAAACATCTTTGATCTTTTCGTTAAAATGTCCTTCCATTTTATCGATAGTATTTTCAAAACGTCTTTGATTCGTTGAGAGTCGATTTCCCATCGTGGCCACATCATTCTTACCTTTGGCCTCATATGCTTCACGGATATTTTTAAAGCGATTATTAAAATCATCACGTATATCTTTGCGCTCTCTTTCAAAGTCGCGCTTATTTGTATTTAATTTACTTAGGTAATCTTTTTGCTGCTCTTCAATTTTCTTTTTAGTATCTTCTGTTGAGATTTCTCTGAAACGATCTTGAGTTTCTTCTAGCTTCTGAATTGAATTATCATAAGCCTTTCTTTGCTTATTAAGACGATATTCTTGAGTTTCTTTTAACTCATCTAACTGACGATCATAATTTTGGCGCTGCTCTTCGCGCTTACGATTAAAATCCTCTCTGCTCTGTGACAATCTCTTACTATAGTCTCTAACGTCCATAAACTTTCTTCCAATTACCTAAAATATGAAGATTAAATAGGCCAAAATTGGCCAGATTACCTTACTATTCTATCAATTCTGAAGAATTTAAAAAGGCCGGGAATAAATGCCCGGCCTTCTTTATACAGTAAATGTCAGAGTCTTTTACTTTGTCATTTCTGAATCAATAAGCTCTTTAAATACCTCAAATGGTTGAGCTCCATTGATTAACATACCATTTACGTAGAATGTTGGAGTTGATTTAACACCAACCTTTACACCTTCTTGTACAGTAGCATCAACTTGTGACTTCATCTTTCCAGAATCAAGACATTCATTAAATTTCTTTTGATCAAGTCCAACCTTCTTCGCCTTGGCCTTAAGTCCATCAACTGCTAGACCTGACTGATCAGCAAACATCTCATCATGTAATTTCCAAAATTTCTCAGATGATTGTTCATTTGCACATAGTGCAGCTTCAGCAGCTTTTGCAGCATCTTTATGGAAGCTAAGTGGAAAGTTCTTAAATACAATCTTAACCTTATTTCCATAAGCTTTTTTGATTTCGTTCATAATCTCAACACCCTTTGCACAGAAAGGACACTGGAAGTCAGAATACTCAACAATAGTTACTGCTACATCTTTCCCACCAAAAGTTGGCTCATTTCCTGTAACAGGAATATCGAAACGAGGTCTCTCAGGCTTTGCAAGATAGATCTCAACTGGTGAGTCCTTTGTTTTCTTAGCGATATAAGCTTCAATAGCATCACGCTTTTTTGTATTCTTTAGGAAGTCGATAATTCTCACTTTTAGTTGTGGATTCATCTGTGGAATATTTCTTTCTTTTGCGAAAGCATTGATTTCTTCTTCTGTGATCTCAATATCTTTAGCAACAACTGTATCAATAAAGTTTTCCATATTCATTGAAGTACGAGCTGGATCTTCATTCTTATATTGTTCAAGTAAGTAGGCTTTTACCTTCCCTAGCTTCAGCTCATAAAGCTTTTGCTTCATTTCATAGATTTCGGCCTCTGAACCTTTGAATAATTCATCGTGACTTACTTCTTTCCCATTGAATTTAATTACAGCTGTATCATTTGGAGCCTTCTTAAATAGAAAATTAGGCTTTGAATTTACATCACTCGTACAAGCAATTAGTCCCATTGCAGAAATAGCAATCAGACCAAGAGCAATCTTGGATTTTTTGATCATGTTTGTTCTCCTTCACATCAATTTAAATTAATTATATGTAAAAAAGAGAAATAATGCATTAAGGAGTACGTCATTTTTTTGTCAATTTGATAATTCTTTAACAAATTGATCATACTGCGGTGAAGTATTTTTCAACTCTCCGTGTGTTCCTTTAGCAACAATACGTCCACCTTCCATCACAATAATTTGTTGTGCTTCTAGAATTGTCTCAACTCTGTGAGCGACAATAATTGTTACCGCTTGCTTTTGTACAAATAAAATCATTCTACGCAATGCTTCTTCCAGATCACTATCTAGAGATGATGAGATTTCATCAAAGAGAACAATTGGCTTTTTTAAATAACAAGAGCGGATAGCTGAGATAAGTTGTTTTTGTCCCAAAGAAATCTCATTTTGGTCTAATACTGTATCTGGCCTAATTCCCCACTTAGAAATATATGAGATCTGTGTACAGACTTCATTCCAGAAACTATCGAAGTCACCAAATCCAGGCTGACCCATCGTAATATTAAACTCAACACTTTCAGAAAAGATATGTGAATCTTGTGAAACAATTCCTATTAATTCACGATACTCGTTAAAGTCATCGATATAATCGAAATTATATTCTTTTTTCAGTCCATCGTGATTTTGAACATAGACCCTTCCTTCATCAGGAATAATATTTGCTGCCATAATATTTAAAAGAGTCGACTTTCCACTACCTGATAGGCCAACAATACCAATGAGGTCACCTTGGTTTGCACTGAAATTAATATCTTCAAGAGTAAATGGCGTCGAATTCTTACCCTTTGCAGGATAAGTAAATTTTTGGATATCAATATCCATTGTATCAACATCATATTTGCGTCTTTTTGCGTCTATATCTGAAGACTTCTCTCTTTCTAGATCAGTTAAAAATTCGTCAATTCGCCCAACCCCAGTAGCTGCCCTTTGTATATTTGCAACCTTAGATGAAACGTCTTTAATTGGATTAATTGATCGTTGAATTAAATCAATTAATGCAAAGATTAAAGCAACCTGAGTTATACCACTATTTGGAATAATGAAAATTGCACAGGCCAAGAAAACAGGAAAAAGAGATTCAGCAAATGAATAATAAGAAGCATCCCAAACATTTGAAGAAAGGATTTTTCTTAAGAACTCATCAAAAACCACTAACGACTTTTTTGAAGTATACTGCTTTGCCGGATTATAATAGTTTTCACGAACCCCACCGATTAAATCGGCAACGACGCGATAAAGCTTAGCTCTTGAGTTTCTAACACTCAAAAATACTGCTCTCATATACTTAGAGCACCAAATAAGAATTAAGGCCGCACCAAATTGAATAGCAGCAAGATATGCACCAGCGATGGCATTTAAGCTAACAAAACTCACCAAAGAAGCTAAAACGAAGAAGATATCAATAATGATTCCAAATGTTCCAGACGTTACAAGCTCTCTTAAACTCTCTGTATCACTCATGATACGTGCAAGAACTTCTCCTTGAGGATAACGATCATTACGGTTTTCTTTTGACGTTTGAAGCTCAACACTTGATAGCCACTTCGAATAACAATGAGTTCTAACAAATTGAACCATTCCCACAACATAGCGATTTATAATTAAATTATAAACAGCGCGGTTAATAGCTGTCCCTAGAAAGACAAATGTCATGATTAGAAGGGTTTGACGATAAATAGCTTCATTATCATAATTTGCCGTTAATTTATTTATTAACTGTGGCAAGGATGCCCCAAGAGCACTTGAGATAACTAGGCATAAAGTCATACTTAGAAGATACTTTCCACTACCTTCAAAGAATAAAAACTTAGAGGAGTTGTTTTTTGAAATGTTCATATATTTCTCCTTCTAAATTACTGTTTTCTTCTTTTTTCTTAAAGGCCTCAACTGTCATTTCTTCTAAGAGACCACCATCATCACAAATGAGAGATAAGTGATCACACTGCATGGCCGTTGTATAGCGGTGAGTAGACATAATAAGAGTTCTGCCATCAAAAACACCCATATCGTTTAAACGCTTTAAAATATCTCTTTCGAGAACAACATCAATCGATGAAAATGGATCATCCCAAATAATAAACTCACTATCAAAGAGTAGAGACTTTATGAGTGCAACACGTTTAATTTGTCCACCTGATAATCTCTTACCATTCTCCCCTACAACTAAATTAAATAAGCTTTCACGGTCCTGGGCGAGATAATCTAATCCAAATATTTTTAATAACTCGTAGGCTCTTTTAGACTCCTCTTCGCTAAAGTCTTGGCCCAGTGATAAGTTTTCAAAAATAGTTCCGTTATAAAGATATGGATCTTGTGCGACATAACTTGTTGTAAGAGATTGTAGCTTTAAAAGTTCACTGATCTTTATTAGTAGCTCAGATTTCCCACAACCAGTCTTTCCAACAACTGCATTCTTTTGTCCCACATGAACTTTAAGCGCTAAATCACGTTCCCAAAATGGAAGTTGTAACTCTACAATTTCCTCTTTCTTCTTTAATGAGAACTCTCGTTTTAAAGACTTTTCTAAATCACTTTCACTATTCATGGCACCAACGAGCTCTCTTACTCTGGCCCATGCACCAGCAGAACGAGTAAAGACAACTCCAATCCAAGCTAGGAACATAATTGGTTCTAAGAATAGGTAAACAAAACCAGAAAATAAGATCAGTGAAGATGCACCAAGCTGTTCCTTATAAATAATAAAAGCACCCCATACAAGCGATAGCCCCACACCAGTAGGCATAAGAGGAATCGAGATACCGACTCTCTTACCGGCTTCATAGAAGTTATCTAATTCTTCTTGAGACTTCTTTGAGAATAAATCAATAAATGCTTTTTCTGCATGAAAGTTTTTGATTGTTTTCTTTCCTGCATAAGTTTCAATAATTGTATTTTGAACTTCACCTTGTAGGTCTTGAGTTTTTCGATAAAACTTTCTATTTGTAGAGACAATGACGCTGAAGACGATGAAAGCGAAGAACATCGGCAGCAAGGCAACAAATAATTCTTTATTAAAGCTTAAAAGTTTTGGAACAAGAATCGAAAGTGCAATAATGATATTTGCAATTTGAAGTAGAGCAAAACCAACGAGGGCCCTAACATGCTCTAAGTCCCCTCCAATAATTTGAAAGATTTGTCCTTTAGAAAATTCTTTATAGCGAGATGGGCTGACTGTCTCAAGCTTCTTCATTAACTCAAATCTTAAGATCTTTTGCAGGACTCGTGCTGGGTAAAAGAAGAGAAGCCTAGATGAAGTTCTAAAGATAATAATCCCTAGAGCTAATAAAAATAAATGCCCCACAGGAATTGAAATTCCCTCTGATATTTTCTCTGCCAAATCTTTAGCAATAAATGGTAATTCACTTTGAATATTATGAGTTAAATAGAGACAAATAAAAGCCCCTATATAGTAATACCAGTAATGAATAAATTGGCTCACAACTAGTGAAGTTAATTTTTTATTAAGATAGCTTTTCATTGCGCACAGTCTACTTGAATAAGAACTATCAGTCTATACAAGGGTTTATGGTGATTTATATAATGAACAATCAACAAAATATGAAGATACCTTCTTAATTTAAGTTAAGTTTAAACCTGCCATCTTTTTATTGAATAACTTTACAGTTAATATCCATAAAAATAATTTAAACAACAACACTTCTGAAAGGAAATATTGTGACCTATATCGCCGCGATTCTCTTAGTATTACTCTTAGTATCCATGGCAACAACAATGCACGTGGTCATTAAAAATAAACAGCTTGAGGTCGATAAGAACGATCTTTCTCAAAGTCTTGAAGAAAAGCAGCACTTATTATCTGTCCTCTTCCACGACCTCTCTAATTCAACAACATTATTATCTCTTTTAAGTGACTCAACAATATTGGCAATGAAAGATAAAGAAGGGATTCTTAAAAATCTTGGTCGAGTAAGTGGTGTGATTGAGAATATGAGTGAATTAATTCAACATATAAGAAAAATCCAGTCCATCGAATCCGGAAAATCCACAATCAAATTAGAGCCTGTTAAATTAGAAGATACAATAAAGAGCTCAATTCAGTTAGTGCGAAAGAGGCTCGATAAGAAAGGACAGCATATTAGGCTTGAGATTCTTAATAAAAACCTAAAAGCAATGGCCGAACCATCTTCCTTAAATCAAAGTGTCTTCACAAATCTTATTACTAATGCTTCAAAATTCTCTCCACAAGGATCAGAGATCCTAATCAAAGTCAGCAACAGAAACTCAGCAATTCAGGTTGATATTATTGACCAAGGAATAGGTATTCCAGAAAGTATGCTAAGTGGTCTTTTCTCATTTACAAATGAAACTCATCGAGAAGGAACTCACGGCGAAGAAGGCTCAGGCTTTGGCCTTCCAGTGGTTAAGAAGTATATGAATTTCTACGGCGGAGATATTAAGGCATTTAATAATCGAGACGAAATAGGATCGACATTTCGCTTAAAATTCGTAAATGCAGCGTATGTTGACACATCAATTGATACTCAAATTGTAGCAAAAAGAAGCCTTAGCAATCGAGATAAAGATGTCTTAGAAATCCATCATTAAATGTCATGGAGATTAAAGTTGAAATGTACTGGGTATAAAAATCGAATTGTACTAGATCAAATCAAAGATGGTAGGACTATGCAGATTCGAACTTTACAACCTGCAGTCAAAAGATGCCCAAAGGCATGTTTTGATGCTGAGTTGATATCCGTAAATGTACTGGGTATAAAAATCGAATTGTACTAGATCAAATCAAAGATGGTAGGACTATGCAGATTCGAACTGCAGACCTCTACCATGTCAAGGTAGCGCTCTAACCAACTGAGCTATAGTCCTAAAATCACTCAGAATAATATTAAAATTCTCAAACAACGTCAAAAGATAAAATTGACGCACAAACCTAAGCCTCATTGTTTCTGATTTGCTAATATAACCAAAATTCGTGGAGGATATATGAAATATATTTTAATGATACTACTACTTTGTAGTTGTGCCGTTTCAAAGACAAAGCTTACAGAAGAAGGAAGCAAAGTTAAGGTTACATACCAAAAACCACGTAAGAACTGTACTGTCTTCACTTCTGTAATCGGTGAAAATGAAAACGGAATAAAAGACCTTGCAATTAACCACGCTATCAATCAAGTTGCAGATAAAGGTGGAAATACAATCTTTATCAAAGAAGCAGTTAATGAAGGCGGTCGCTGGAAAGTGACAGGAATGGGTTATCACTGCAAATAATTAATTGAGGAGTATTATGAAAGTTTTAGCAAGTGCTAAAGAGGCCATCGAGAATTTTTCGATGCCTGATAAAGTAGGATTTGGAAAAGTTCTTTTACCAATTATGGCAACGTGTGAATTCAAGCGTGGCGAATGGGGCGAGCTTGAGATTAGGCCATATGCAAAACTTGAACTAGATCCAACATGTAAAGTTCTTCATTACGGACAAGAGATCTTTGAAGGAATGAAAGCATATAATTACAAAGGAAATGGACCAAACCTATTTCGTCCATTAGAGAACTTCAAACGCTTTAATCATTCAGCAAGAAGAATGGCCATGCCAGAAGTTCCAAATGAGATTTTTGTTAATGCGGTAAATACAATTACAAAGATGGGTGAAAACTTCATCCCAAAAAGAAGTGGTGAATCTCTTTATATAAGACCGTTTATGATCGCAACAGAAAATAACCTTGGGATAAAGCCAAGTGAAGAGTTTCTCTTCATGGTTATCGCCTCACCTGTTGAGTCTTATTTTTCTGGTGGTAGTTATAAGGTTTTGATTGAAAGACAAATGGTTCGAGCCTGCCCAGGAGGAATGGGGACAGCAAAAACAGGCGGTAATTATGCAGGAGCTCTAAACTCTGGTGTACGCACGCAAAAGCTTGGCCTTCACCAAAGTCTTTGGTTATCTGCAAGTGATAGAAAGTCTATTGAAGAACTGAGTGGAATGAATTTCTTTGCTGTCATTGATGGAGAAATTCACACTCCAGAATTAACAGAGACAATTCTTGATGGAATCACACGTCGCTCACTCATTGATATTGCACGCTCAAAAGGACTTAAGGTTATTGAGAGAAAGATGAGTATCGATGATTTAATTGAAGATATTAAATCAAATAAATGCACGGAATGCTTTTCTTGTGGAACGGCCGCTATTATCACTCCAATATGCTCTCTTCATGAAGAAAGTGGAGAAAGATATAATGTGAAAGAAGAATTTGGTCCAACCACAAAAATGCTAAGAGAGACTCTTCTCGGTATTCAAGAACAAACAGTGGAAGATCAATTTAACTGGGTTGTAAAACTTTAGATCAAATAAAAAAAGGCCTCAAATTGAGGCCTTTGTTATATCTACTTTCCTAGATTAGGAAGAATTTGGAAGAATACCATTGCTAGGATTGTTGGAAATAAGGCTCCAAGAAGAAGCTTTCCAGGATTAATCCCATCTTTACCAAATGTCCCCTTAAGGATTCCAAAACCAGCAGGGTTTGGAGCATTGGCAATAACAGTAAGACCACCACCGGCAACCGCACCAGCGACAAGGTTATACTTAGCCGAATCTGTAAGTTCAACAAGTGTCCCTAGATAAGTAAGAGCTGCGTTATCAGTAATCGCTGTAAGTGAAGTTGCACCAACAAAGAGAACAAAATCACCTAACTGAGTTAGGATCGGTTGTAGCCACCAACCTTGTTGTCCACCAAGTGTAACAAGACCACCAAGGAAGAAACCAACAAGAAGTGATTCTTTTAGTTTGATTTGATCTTGGTATTCGTTAGTTACTGTTGTGAAACCTAGGAAGAATAGGAATAGACCTAGGAAGAAAACCATATGGTGAGCAGAGAAAACAACTAGTCCCATGAAGATGATATGAATTAATGTCATCCACCAAGTTGGAGCAAGCCAATTTTCACTCTTTTCTTTAATTTCAAGCTTTCCTGCAAGTTCATTTTTAAATAGGAATGCAATAACTAATGTTCCAATAATAATTGAAATCGTTGCTTTATAACCGAAGTTAGTCAGCATGTGCATGAATCCCCAGTGCCATTTTCCAGCAACCATTAAAACAGGTGGAGCAGCAAAGTGAGACAGAGTACCACCGATTGAAACGTTTACAAATAAAAGACCAATCGTTGCATACTTAAACTTCATACTCATCTTCTCATCTGAGAAGAAGTAATCAAGAAGGATTAGAGCCGTAACAGTCATTGCCGCAGGCTCAGTAATGAATGAACCTAGGATTGGCCCAACGATTAGAGCTGAAATATAGAAGGCCATCTTTCCTGGCATTGGTAGAACCTTAGCAATCATACCAATAATTTTTTCAGCAAGAACGATAATTGGTCTCGTACCGGCCATACACATAATAACAAAAACAAAGGCTGCTTCTGTGTAGTTAACGTCTTGTTCAAGATACTTTAGAGCACCGCCAACAACCTTGTGCTGATCATCGTAAACAGCAAAACCTTGAGTTGCACTGTAATAAACAATAAAAGCAGCTGCCCACATTCCAAAAACCGCTTCAACTTCACCTAAGAAGTGTAAAAGGTTTTCCATCATCGACCCTTCTGGGTACTTGTGTGCTAAATGTTGAATTTTCGAAACTAGAAACGTGTGCAAGATGGCACATGCAAATAGAATCGTACCTACGAGCTGTAGATTAGTTGGATTCATGTTACGTCCTTTGTAAGTAAAAATACTCTTTTATTTTATTCCTGTCGGCAAAACTGCGCAAGTACTGAAATTTTCATCAACATTAAATTATTTTAGTATTTTCCTAAAGTTTTTCTAAACCTTCATTCTATGAAAACCGAATAGATATCGTGTCACTAAATAAAATTAGCATATTCCTATTTTCATTTATTCTTGCTCTCAAGAGCATTGCAGGTATCGATTCGATTTCTAATCAGGTTATCAATATCAACGGCACTAATTATCGAGCTAAAGATGTTATTTCAGATATTGTTCGTATTGCCAGGGCCAGAGATCCAAAACACGTCTCACCTCGACTAATCCCTCATGAATACGGTGAAACCCCTGTTAGAAATGAAGGTACTAGAGAGATCTGTATCGAATGCCAAGACATGACAAACTTTACATCTCAAATTGTCGATATTGTTCAAAAGTTTAATGAAGACAATCCTAGAAAAGACAATGTTGAACTTTCACAGGAAAGCTTTAAATTACAAGCAGTACTAGACTATACAAAAATAACTGACAACGAAGGTCAGCCAAGATGCATAACGAATACATTTGCCAGTAAAGAGGCCTTTTACAGACCTGAGCTGTTTGAGGACTTCGAACTTGTTTTTACATCTGAAGCAGATTTATCTCAGTTTTCTTCAATGACTCTTCAAAGTAGCTCAAATATCCTTTCTCATATCACGTGGTTTAGGGCCACGGATGAAGTTGGCGAAGATATATTTGTCAAAGTCGTTAATATTAAAGATAAGAGGCCATATTTTCAGATTTACTATGCTGGGGAATCCTTTGTTGATCCCATCGCTCATCGAAAACTTGCCCTACCAGATCTTACAACTTCTGAAGAAGAGATCATTCCTCGAAGAAGAGAGTTATCTGCATTGGAGAATCGATCTTACGAAACTGGTCTAGGTTCTGTAAAAATTAATAGGGCCCTTCATCTTAGACAAGATTACTATATTCCAACATCTCTCACTCTGATTAATATGGAGACTGAGAGTAAGCCTTTTGAGAATACAACGATTAGAAGTAATCTAGATATTTCAGATCGTGATCAAGAATTAAATATTGGTGTGGATAATAAACTAACAGAAACAATTGATCTCAAAAGTAATCTTGAGCTCTCTCCAAAAGATCAGGAGCTTGATATGGCCGTAGAAGTAAATGGCCGTAGACGTGCAAGTGCTCACGTCGAAGCAGATGGAACTTATCGAGTCGGTGTTTCAATGGCCTCACCTCGATTCAAGAACTTTGATTTTGAAACTGATATTTCATATGACTCAAATCGAAATACTCGAATTGATAATAACTTTCGTTTAAATGGCTCAACGATTATTCAAACAGGTACAATTTTAGCAGAAAATGGCGATTTCGATTTTGTTGCTGGAAGATCAATTGATGTATTTGATGATGCTATCGTTACTTTTGAAGTTAGAAAAAACGGCATCGCTCAGAATGCAACAGATAATGAAGGTCTGAACAGACTAGCTGATCAGACTTCCGCATATATTAGATTTGATATGAAATTTTAATTATCCATCATCACCGATTGAAGCAACTGGACATGCATCCATTTGCTCTTGGCAAAGCTCTTCATCTTCAGGAGTTTCAGGCTGCTTCTTAACATAAGCATTTCCGTCCTCATCTTCAGCGAAAAACTCTGGTGCACCTGTGTAACAAACGTTACATGCAATGCATCCTTCTCCATTATCATCATCAGGATCTGTACAGTACCACTTACCTGCTACATTATCCTTATGCTTCATATCTTTGTTTGCCATGTTAACTCCTTGATTTTATTAACACACAACGTAATAAATTGTTGATATTATTTTGCCTAAGTCTACTAGATTTGAGAATATAGCACAAGATACTCAATCATAAATTTCACAGGAGATTTTCAAAATGACAACGAGCCTTGAAAAAGCTAATGCTTGGGCCAATAACCCTTACTTTGACGACGAGTCACGCGCTGAAATCCAAAAATTAATCGACGCTGACGATATGAAAGAGATCGAAGAAAGATTTTATAAAGATATCGAGTTCGGAACAGGTGGACTACGTTCCATTCTTGGGGCCGGACATAATCGTATTAATAAATACACTGTACGTCGTGCCACACAAGCTCTGGCCGGTGAAGTTTTAGACTATAGTTCTAAAAACGGAATTGATAATCCATCGATTGCTGTTAGCTACGATTCTCGTAAATTCTCTTTTGAATTTGCAAAGGAAGTTTGTGGCGTTATGGCGGCCAATGGAATCAAGTCTTATATCTACAAAAGACTTAATCCAGTGCCAATGCTTTCTTACTCTGTAAGATATCATAAGGCCCAAGCAGGAGTTATGGTAACGGCTTCTCACAATCCTCCTGAGTACAATGGCTACAAGGTATACTGGAATGATGGAGCACAGGTTACTCCTCCAAATGATAAGAATATTATAAATCGCTACTACGATATTACTTCTTATGATGCAGTTAAATTCATGGAATTTGACCAAGCTGAAAATGAAGGATTTATTCACTGGGTTGGCGAAGATGTTGAACAAAGCTTCTATAACGATATCTTATCAAAAACAGTAAATCCTGAAATGTGTAAGAAAGATGGGAAGGATCTAAAAATCGTCTATACTCCAATTCACGGAACAGGACTAATTCCTTGTACAACGGCCTTAGCACAACTTGGGTTCACAAATGTTGAAGTAGTAAAAGAGCAGGCCCAGCCAGATTCAAGTTTTCCAACAGTAAGCTCACCTAATCCAGAAAATCCATCGGCAATGAAAATGGCCGTTGATTTAATGAAAGAAACTGGAGCTGATATCGCTTATGGTTCAGACCCAGATACAGATCGTCTTGGAGTTGCTTTTGAACACGAAGGTGAAGTTCAGTATATCAACGGAAACCAAATCGGAATCCTGATGCTTTACTATATGTTACATAGCCTAAAAGAAAATGGAACAATGCCTGCAAATCCATACTTTGTTAAAACTGTTGTAACAACTCCTCTACAAGAGCTTATTGCAGATAAGTACGGGGTTAAATCATACTCAACTCTTACTGGGTTCAAATGGATCTGTGGACTTATGAATAAGATCGAAAAAGAAGATCCATCTGCAAACTTCCTATTTGGAACTGAGGAATCATTTGGTTACCTACCTCATGACTTTGTTCGAGATAAAGATGGTGTTGCTTCAATAACATTCATGTCAGAAGTAGCTCTCTACTTCAAAAAACAAGGCCTAAACTTAATTGAGGCCCTCGATAAAATCTATAAAGAATTTGGCTTTAGCCAAGAAACCCTTTTAAATCTTGTTTACCAAGGTAGAGAAGGGGCCGAAAAAATTACACGAATTATGAGTCATTTTAGAGACTTAGCTCCGTCAAGCTTGTGTGGTCAGGATATTCACGTTATAGAAGACTATCAGACAGGTATTGTTAAAGATCTTGAATCTGGTGAAGAGTCAAAGCTGGAGTATCCAGTAAGTAATGTAATTGGTTACCACTTTAAAAATGGAAACCGCCTGTATCTTCGACCATCTGGAACAGAACCAAAAATTAAGTTCTACATAATGATTCAGGAAAAAGAAGGAAGCTTAGCAGATAAAAAAGCAAAAGCTTCAAAAGTAACTGATGAGTTCTTAGCGTTTATTAATAAAACAGCAGAAGGACTATAGGGTTAAGGAGTAAAAATTTTGAAAAGTGATAAACTTGCAGTTGTATTAGTTAGTGGTGGTATGGATTCGTTAGTTTGTGCTGCAATTGCAAATGAGAAGCATGAGAACCTTGCATTTCTTCACCTTAACTACGGACAAAAAACTGAAGAACGAGAGCTTGATTGCTTCCAAAAAATCGCTGATCACTACGGTGTAGATAAATCTCTTCGTAAAGTAATCGACGTATCTTTCTTAAAGCAGATTGGTGGAAGCTCACTGACTGACGATGGAATTGATGTAAAACAATATAAAGGTGACTCAGAAGAAATCCCTGATAGTTACGTACCTTTTAGAAATACTCACATCATTGCAATGGCCGTATCTTGGTCAGAGGTTGTTGGTGCAAAGAATATCTACATAGGTGCTGTTAACGAAGATTCATCTGGTTATCCAGACTGTCGTCCAAGTTACTACGCAGCTTATAATGAGCTAATCAAGCAGGGAACAAAGGATGGTGATATTGAAATCATCACTCCAGTTATTGATATGGCAAAGAATGAGATTGTCCAAAAAGCGGTAGACCTAGGTGCTCCACTTCAATTTTCTTATTCATGTTATGCTCGAGGGGACAAAGCATGTGGAGTGTGTGATTCATGCGCTCTAAGACTTAGAGGCTTTCAAAAGGCCGGGATTGAAGATCCGATTGAGTACGATCAAAGACCAAATTATCTATAATAAAAAAAGCTCCACTAAGGAGCTTTTTTTTATTGGAATTATTCAGCAGCAGCTTCTTGAGTTTCTTCAGCAGGAGCTTCCTCTGCAGGTGCTTCTTCTACTTTTGGAGCAGGAGCTTTAATTAAACCTGCATCTAAAAGAATTTTTACTTTTTCTTCTTTGTTGATAAATTTTCCATTTGCATCTTTAACAGCAAAACGGCCAGATCTTTTTTTAACGATTGTATACTCGCCTACTTTTTTAACAACTTCCATGAATTCTCCTATAATAATTCTTTGCGTTTGTTATCTTTTAAGTGTTGAACAATTTCTTTCACTCGTTGCGAATCATCCTTTGGCACAATCATTACGGCCTTATCATTTGAAACAACAACAAGATCTTGAACATTAATTAAAGAAACATGCTTATCCGGTGCATAAATAATATTTCCCGTAGCGTCCTTTAAGAAAGTTCCGTTACTATCAATTATAGTGTTTCCTTCCACACGGTCAACTACTTGTTCAAGTGCTTCCCATGAACCAAGATCATTCCAATCAAACTCGGCCTTAACTAGAGTAATGCGGCTCGACTTCTCCATGATGGCATAATCAATAGAGTCTTTTGGAATTTTATTATAAACTTCTTCCAGTTTGAACTCTTCATTAAGATTGGCCTTTAAATCTTCATAAAAATTAAACATCTCTGGTGAATGGGCCTTAAATTCTTCTTTAAAGACACCAAGAGGGGCCATAAACATTCCGGCATTCCAAACATACTTACCAGTCTTTAGGTAAGCCGTGGCCTTTTCAAAATTTGGCTTTTCAACAAATTCTTCAACCTTAAAGCCATCACCAAGAGCATCCGCAACCTTAATGTAGCCGTATCCAGTATGTGGAAAGTGAGGCGGAATACCAATTGTTGTAATGGTTTTTGACTCACTTGATAATTTAACAGCTTTTTCAAAACTCGAGCGAAAGCCCGTTTTATTTAAGATGACATGATCTGAAGGCATAACAGCTACGATATCTTCATCTTTAGCTCCTGCTGCTTCTATTGCTGCAAGAGATAAGAGAATACATGGTGCGGTATTTCTTCCTGTTGGCTCATAAATGATATTATTCTTATTTACTTGATCCTTAGAACAATCGATGGCCAATTCACTTTGATCACGCGTTGTAATTATGAATCTCTTATCAATATCAACTGCACCATCAAATCGCTCAAGAGTTTGACCAAGTAAAGTCTCGCTACCAACTAATGAAAGATACTGTTTCGGTTTAGATTCAGTTGACTCTGGCCACAGACGAGTTCCCTTGCCACCGGCCATGATAAGTGTATAAATATTCATAAAAAAAAGCCCTTAATTATTAAGGGCCATCATATCATAAAAATTTTAAAATGCTGAATTAATCAAATTTGGTAAAGAAGTAATCACGCCCTGCAAAAAGAGAACGATTTTTCTTAACATACTGCTTCGCTTCAATAATTCTCTCAAAAGCTCCCAAGCTTACACGAAAGCGATTCCCCTTTCCTGGAATATCCTTCTCATTAATAATTGGACTAAAACCAAGAACTCTAAAGCCTTCAGCAAATTCTTTAGCATCATCAATTGACTCAAATGAACCAACAACAATTGTGTATTTACCTGTGTACTCATCTGTACCACTTGATGTCTCTTGAATTTGAGTCGTCTCTGTTTGAGCTTGAACAACTGGTTCGGCCTGTCTTTCTTCTACTTGTTCTTGAACAGGTGGAGTATCTGCAGCGAGGTCATTGAACTCTTTATTCTCACTTGAGAACTCCTTAACCATTTTCTCTTTCAATGATTCCTCAATTCGCTTGTTAAGATCTTCTTTCGAAACGTCTTTTGTACGTTGCTCTTGAACAAGTTCTTGAACCTTTTCTTCTTCTGGTGAAGTTAATTCGATCTTCTCTTTTTGTGTTACCGGTGAATCTAAAACCTTTTCAGCTTCTTGATCTAAACCAGACTTTTCAAAAGCATAATTTGAACCAATCTTTAAACCAAAGAAGAAAGATGTTACCGCTACTAAAATAACGAAGATAACAACCAATAGGATTTCTTTTTTCTCAAAAACGTAGAAGTTACTTTTATCATTCATAAGGATATTTTAATCTCTCCCAAATTATTAGCAACTTGCTGAAAATACTAGGAAAAATAATCCTTTATTTCATAAATGAAATAATCCCCGAGTTTTTCTCTCATCTTAATGAAAACATTCATGCAATCATTTATAACGCCTTTAACTTAATTTTCGGAGGTACAAAGTGAAAAAGATTCTAAGAAATAATAAAGGCCAAGGTGTTATGGAATATATGATCATTACAAGCCTTGTAGGAATCATCTGTATAACGGCAGTAAAAGGCTTAGGTAGCCGAGTTAAAACAAGACTTGAGGATGCTTCATCAAAGATCACAGAAAGCATTAAGATCGACTAATGAAAGTCATTCCTTTTTTCATATCAACTATTCTAATTTTAACGGTATTTCTTGCGGGTATTTCAGTTAGCGAGAAATACCGTTGTAAAAATATGATGGTATTTCGAAGCTATGTTCACACCCTAGCAAATACTCATCATAAAAATGAACGATTCAAACATTTCTCATGTGAAAGTCTTATTTCTCTTAAGAGATGGATTGATCCAAATTCACAATTAACTTTCGTGAAAACAAAGACAGAAAAATTTCTTATCTATAAAGGTAAAAAACACTACCTAAGGATGAAAGATGGACTTAAACCATAAGAAGATTCTAAATAATGAAAGAGGTAGCGTTAGTCTTATTGGTGCTTTCTTCTTTATGACTTTTATAGCTATCACTTTCTACAATATGGCAAAGTCTTATGAAGAACTTCATATTATCAAGCACTATAACAAATCATATATCTGTGCAAAAAAAACCGTTAAACATTACAATGACTTTTACAAGTTTATCTCTCAGACGAATATCGTTATTCGCTCCTTCTTTTATGGAAAATTTATACCAATATTAAGCTGGCTAAGGCCCTTTCTTTCATATGGAGAAAAAGGATTAAAAATCCTACAAGCAAGTTATCGATTTTATTTTCGATTAAAGTTGCTACAAATCAGTGAATGTAATTCTTTAAATATTGTTTCTCTAATGAAGGATGATCCTCTTGGACAAAAAGTCTGGAAAATTAAAAGGCAATTCGATGGAGGTGCAATATTTCAAAAAGAATGGAAGGGATTTATGCCTTTTCACTACAAAGGAAGTGATCTATCAGAAAATCATTCGTTCGTAATTACACTAAAGTTCAAGTTAAAGAAAGGCTATGTCTTAGACGATTTCACACTCAACTCAAGACATATGGCACCAATGGGTTTTCAACAATTGAAGGAATACTATGGTCTTCAATTCTTATAAGTACCCTCGTTTTAATAATTAACCTGGAGATTAAAATTGAAAATTCTAAACAACAAGAAATCAAAAACTTTACCAAGCAATGGAATGCAATCAAATAACTCTTGTACTTCTAAGCTTTTATTTAATAAAGAAAAAGAACAACAATTAAAAAAATCACTCTATCTTAGATTTTGGGTAGCACTTGTCCTAACTAATATCTTCACATTCATCCTATCCCAACCCATGACAGAGGCTACAATTGAAAAAGAAATAAATATTGCTAAAGATGAAAGACTTTTAAAACTGAGAATTAATGAGATGACTAATCTTGTTGGAAAAGACCAATATGTTGCCCTTTATTCGGGAAATAACCACCTTACAAACAAGGCAAAGATTGTAAAAAGGCTTGAAGACAATACGAAGTCCATTTACTTAGTAAAAATATCTATTTCAGAACTGAATAAAATAGCTCCATATAAGGCACTTGAGTTAGATTCCTATCCAGTTACTAATCAACCAAAGTCTATTGGAGGCGTATATGAAATTGAAATTTAGCTTACTACTTCTACTTATTTCCCTAAACACTAATGCACGAAATGTCGTTGTCTATACTTATGATATTAAGGACGTCATGTTTGAAAAAGTCATGAAACTTGTTTTAGATGAAAATGCTGTAAAGAGTGAAGATATTAAGTTTATTCAAAAGAGTAATCCATGTGAAGACATCTACAAAGATGCTCTTCTTCATATTTGTATTAGTGAGAAAAATGAAGAATTTAAAGTTGTTCGCCAGAACAGAGTCGCTTTAAATAATACTTTTAACAAATAGCAAAAAGGACCCTGAAGAGGGCCCTTTTCTTATATCTAAAAATTAATTTATTTATTAATCTAGATGAATTTTAAACTTAGGAGTTGTTCCCTTGTTTCTGTTTTGCGCTTTTCTTCTAGCACCCATTTTTGTTTTTTTAGCATTACGCTTATTTCTTGTAACACGAGTTCTTGATACCATGATAAATCTCCTCAATATATTTAAAACTAATCTGAAAACAGTTTTCGAGTATAGCTTTATACTAACTTTCATGCCGTTTGTCAAAGTCATTTGCTTAATGTTCTTAGTAAATTTAAACGTTTACGCACAAGTTCACAAGCAAATAACACTCAGTATCGGTCAAGTATCTGAAATTTCATTAAAAGATGCTGAGAACTTCAGTGTTTCCAATAAAGAGATCCTCTCTTCCAAGGTCATAAAAGCCAAACAAAAATTGTATATAAAAGGCAAAATGAAGGGACAGTCACTAGTTACAGTCTGGAAAAGCAATGGAAAAAAAGTCGTCCATACAGTCTATGTATTGTCTAAAAGTGGCCAATTTAAAATCCTTGAGACCTTATCAAATTTAAAAAACTTTGGCATCAGAGGAACAATAAAAGGAGATAAGCTTCTCATCTATAGTGATATTAAAACTATTGATCAATATCGAATAATCAAAGAACTTTTAAAAAGTAATGAGGACATAATCTATAAAGGAGAGCTACAAAATAAAGTGGCCAAGAAGATTATATCTGAAGTTCACCATCGTTTCTTCCAAAACTTTTATGATGATATTCGATGTCAAAAACAAGAACTTGATATTATATGCTTAACAACTGAAGAGATCCTTTCAGATGAAGGTTTTCTCTCACCTATCAAGGATAAATTCAAAGTTAAGTTTAGAACATCTCAACGGTTTAATAACTTGAGAAATCACAAATTAGAGATGCGAATTATCCAAATTGAGCGTCTTGATGGTAAGGAAATTAACTTTGGACTTGATCAAATTGATGTAGGCTTAACTGATCTTCTCGACAATGGAGCAATAGCACTTACTCGTAATCAGAATATAGTGTTAAGAGATACTGAATATAATGTTTCAACACTAGCAACGCAAAAGATTCTTCTGCGTACAAAGCAAAAGTCGACGGTACAGATTGGATCAGAGATCCCATTTACAACGACAACGGCCAACAATGGAAATAATACTCAATGGCGCTTTGCTGGTTTAAAGATCTCAATGACACTTGAGAGAATTAACAATCGATTTAAGATTGAATATCAAACAAAACTAACCAGACCCATGGCCCAAAACAATGGCGACACTTATATAAATGGAAGCGCTCAGAGCTCAAGTTTTCTAATTCAAAAAGATTCACCTATTCAAATGTTTGAAATTGATCTCACAACAGATGATCAAAGCGGCAGATCAATTCCATTATTTGGAAAGATTCCAGTTTTAGGAAAGCTCTTTTCTTCTTCGGCAAAATTTAAAACTTATAAACGAATCATTGCAATTGCAAAGCTTAAGTAAGGATATAAAGATGGAAGATTTAAATCAGTTTTTCTTTAATGAATTTAGAGCTTTATTAATTGATAAGTCAAAGAAATCAAATCTCTTAAGCTTCGATTTAATCGTAGAGGAGGCTCTATCAATTAATAATCTTAGGCTATCTGACTTAGATAATATCGATCAAATAAAGATTTGGTTTGAGCATGTATACAATCAAAGCTATATCGATGATCTTCTTAAAATGTATGATGCAAGAGAGTTCATTATTCACTCTCCGAGCGATATCGAGGTTCACGCAATAACAAATGAAAAGCTTAAAGTAGAATTCCTATCTAACGAAGACTTTCAATTAAGTCTGACTTTCTTAACAAGAAAGTTAAATATTGAATGGAGCTTTAGTTCACCATTTGCATCATTCAAAGTCTCAAGAATAATTACAGAAAAACCAATTGATATGAGAATAAGTTTAACACATCCTTGCCTTTCCCCAGTTAAGCAAGCGAAAGCTTTTATTCGAGTTCATAGTAAAGAAGTTTTTAATTTAGATAATTTCACACAAGACAATCAAGTTAAGTCACATATATATAAATTAGTTAATGAATATAAGAATATCGTAATTGCTGGCTCGACTGGAAGTGGAAAAACGAGTTTTCTAAAGGTTTGCAAAGATATGGCAAACTCAAATGAACATCATGTCATTATTGAGGATGTCGCTGAAATAGATGGAGATATTTCAAATACCACTCACCTCCTTTCGCACTCGAGCTCAGGAAAGAGCTTAAATGATTATTGTACCTATGCTCTTAGGATGTCGCCAAAGAGAATATTCTTAGGAGAAATTCGTTCTGAAGAGATTGTTCCCTTTTTACTAGCGATGAATACGGGACATAAAGGAATGATGACAACAATCCATGCAAATAATGCCAAAGACACTCTACTAAGGCTTAGTACTCTATTTTCTATATTCTCATCGAGTAAGAATGGTATTGAATTTAATCAAGTCTTAAAGTTAATCTGCCAATGCGTGGATAATGTTGTCTTTGTTGAAAACAAAGAAGTCACTGAGATTATAGAAGTCTATGGAAGTGAAGGAGACAATCCTATTTACTCTACTATTTATGAGAAGAAAAAAGATGATCACCAAAAAGGTTTATCAACGCCGCCAAATCTTGCTGTCTAACTTCCAAGCTAAAATAGTCATCATTATTCTCATCAAGTTCATAAGGATGCTCATTTGTAACCAAGGACTGATCATAATCGAGTCCAAAAACAGTTAATAAAGCTTTTGCCCCATCGATCTCTTGAGTTGAGATTGCCTTAAGTTTTGCAACCTCACCTTCACTAATACAACTTCCAGACTCATCAGGAAAAAAGACACTCTTAACAATTAGGGGCAGATTCTTTTCTATCAATGGATTCATTGTACGGTGAAAAAGAATCTTTGCTCCTTTATTTGTTAGAAGTTTAGTCTGACGATAGCTAAGATTTGGTATGAGTGGCGCAGAGTCTAATAACTTTGGATCATGGCCGTAAATCCCTTTTACATCCTTCCAAATCACAAGTTCTCGAACATCATCTAAGGCCCAAGCAAAAATAGCAGCAGAATAATCAGATCCTTCTCGACCTAGCGTAGAAGTTTCCCCGCTAAGTGTTTTTGCAATAAATCCCTGAGTAATGATCAGTTCTTTCTCATTTAATGGGTGGCACTTATCTTTTGTATTTTTAAAGAGAACCTTAGCTTCATTAAAATTACGATTAGTCGTAATATAGTCTCTAGCATCTGCAAGATGATTATGAACTTCCCTCTTTTGAAGATAATCTGAGAGAATCCTCGTTGAGACTCTCTCCCCAATACTATAAACACTATCTAAAACAGACTTAGTCTTTTCATTTTTAAGATAAGACTCAAGTTCACTTTGGAAATCAGATAGATCAGTGGATGTCTCTAATTCATCAATAATAACTTGATGCTTATTAAAAAAAGCTTTAACGAGATCAAGATTAGAAGTTTCAAAGATCTCTTCTAGCTCGTTTGTGGAATTATAAGTTGCAGACAAAACCACCAAGCAATTATTTGGGCACTTTATAATAAGGTCTGCTATTTGTTTTATAGTGGCAGCACATTTTATCGAGCTGCCACCAAATTTATAAATACTACGCAAAAAATTAGTCTCTTGTTAATTTCTTATAAGTGTAACGTTTTGGATTAAGAGCGGCATCACCTAGACGCTTTCTCTTATCTTCTTCGTACTCATCAAAGTTACCTTCAAACCAAACAACTTTTCCTTCTCCTTCAAAAGCAAGAATATGAGTTGCAAGACGATCTAAGAAGAAACGGTCGTGGGAAATAATTACAGCACAACCAGCGTAGTCTACGAGGGCCTTTTCAAGGGCCTGAAGCGTATTTACATCAAGGTCATTTGTAGGCTCATCCAGTAATAGAACGTTTCCACCTTCTTTTAAGACTTTTGCAAGGTGAACTCGATTTCTTTCCCCACCAGAAAGTTCAGAAACTTTCTTCTTTTGGTCTTCACCAGAGAAATTGAATTTTGCAATATAGGCACGAGAATTAACTTCAGTACCTGCAACGTTAATGAACTCTGTCCCATCAGCAACAACATCATAAATTGTTTTTTCTGGATCTAAGTCACGTCCTTGATCAACATAAGCAAGCTTAACTGTTTCACCTACATCAAAAGTTCCTGATGTCGGCTCTTCTTGTCCGGTAATCATCTTAAATAATGTAGTTTTACCAGCACCGTTAGGGCCAATAATACCAACGATCCCACCTGGAGGAAGAGAGAATTCAAGGTTTTCATAAAGAAGCTTATCGCCAAATGCTTTTGAGACACCTTTTGCTTCGATTACTTTATCGCCAAGGCGAGGACCTGCAGGAATGAAAAGGTCATTTGTTTCATTTCTCTTTTCATTAGATAACTTTGCTCTTTCTTCATAGTTTTTAATACGAGCTTTTGACTTAGCTTGACGAGCTTTAGGGTTTGAGCGAATCCACTCAAGTTCTTCCTTCATGGCCTTTTGTCTTTTAGACTCAGACTTCTCTTCTTGAGCAAGACGTTTTGCTTTTGTCTCTAGCCAACCAGTGTAATTTCCTTCAAAAGGAATCCCTTGTCCACGGTCAAGCTCTAGAATCCAGCCAGCGACATTATCTAAGAAATAACGATCGTGTGTTACGGCGATTACTGTTCCTTTATATTGCTGAAGATGTCTTTCAAGCCACCATACTGTTTCAGCATCAAGGTGGTTTGTCGGCTCATCTAAAAGTAAAATATCTGGTTTTTGAAGAAGTAGACGACATAGCGCAACCCTTCTCTTTTCCCCACCTGATAAGTTTCCACACTTTGCTTCTGAAGGAGGGCAATTTAGAGCTTCCATTGCAAGATCAAGCTGGCTATCAAGAGACCATGCATCAACTGCATCAAGTTTATCTTGAATTTTGGCCTGCTTATCAAGAAGATCGTTCATCTCATCGTCACTCATCGGCTCTGCAAACTTTGCAGAGATCTCATCAAACTTAGCGAGAAGGTCAACTGTCTCCTGGCAACCTTGCTGAACAACCTCTCTAACAGTTAACTCAGGATCAAGCTTTGGCTCCTGTTCCAGATAACCAACAGAATAGTTCTTTGCTAAATGTGTCTCACCTAAGTGATCTTCATCTAGGCCGGCCATAATCTTAAGTAACGTTGATTTCCCTGATCCGTTAAGACCAAGTACACCAATTTTGGCACCATAGAAATATGAGAGAGAGATATCTTTTAGAACGTGCTTTTGCTTATAAACTTTTCCAACACGGTTCATTGAATAAATAATTTGCTTATCGTTTTGATAGGCCATCGAGTAACTCCATTTGGTTAAATACTTACACAAATAAAGTACCTACAAAAGTATGGAATATCAATCACTCAGCGCGTTCCAATCTAAAGATTTAAATGACTTATCAAACGAAAGAAGTTTCCCACATAAGGAATGAAAAAGAAGACAACCAGCCAGATAAACTTACATATTTTAATTCTTGATAGTAGTTGTTCGTTTTGTGACTTGTATTCATCCCATAGTCCTATTTCAATTGACTCAAGGTCATCCCCAATATCTAGTCCTTGTGCCTGCTTCATCTCAACGAGGGCCGTTAGACGACGAAATAACTCCTTTGCATAGGACAACTGTATATCTGCTAAGGAATTGATTCTTGAACGACTTATTAACTGATTAAGAGGTGTTCCAACATCATACATAAGCTTGAAAATTAAAAAACTGTGAAGCACATGGCCAATTGGGACAATTTGCTTCTGTGCTAATTTCTTAATTAAATAATGAAAAGTTATAATTCCTATTAGATTGTAAGCAAGGGCACAACTAATAAATAGTGTATCGATTTCAAAATCGAGAATCTTCGTCGAGAAAATATTTAGGAATAAGGTTAAGCAAGCAGCAAGAATAAATTGGAAATAGCTTTCATTCATTACACCAGAGCTCTTCTTCTCGATCTGTAAGTCTGTAGACAATGAGTGCCTAAGCTTTGAAAGTGTTTTACTTGTTGCAGCTCCAAACTCCTTAGCAACTTGTGAAATTTCACAAATTAACTCATCAAAGAACTTATAATGAGAGAGGTGCGTCAAATCCCCCATTAGGTTTAGTTGCGACAAGTCAATTAGCAGATCCTTTCCTCTGCGATATTGACTACGATAACGATATGATAAGTTACTGGTTTTACGAATGAGCTTCTCTGCAGGAAGTAAGAAGACTAAGATTGAGATAGAAAGGAATGATATTATTGCCAAAGTGAACCTCCAATATCTTGACGTAACGCTATGTATCTGAAATAACAATTAATAATGGATAATAAAGAAGAGTTATTTCACATTCGAAATGAAAACAGACAACTTCATGCTGAAAGCGAGAAAGTTTCTCATCCAGACTTCTATCTAAATGATGAGACACTTGAAGAGCTTCAGAAGTTCTGCCAAGACTTTGACCCTTACCGAGACCTAGATCTTGAGACAAAATTTCGTCTACAAGAATTTGGAATAATTGATCTTTCTAACCCATTTGATATCACAAATAAATTACTACTCTTATTAGAGAACAACCTTCAGTATCGTATAAAGTTACAAGAGA
Organism: Halobacteriovorax sp.; assembly: GCF_048381875.1. Lineage (NCBI taxonomy): Bacteria > Pseudomonadati > Bdellovibrionota > Bacteriovoracia > Bacteriovoracales > Halobacteriovoraceae > Halobacteriovorax > Halobacteriovorax sp. The sequence continues at coordinate 63,447 of NZ_JBLXBP010000002.1, forward strand.
ACAAATAGTCATGAATAAAAAGACGTCAGCATCCTCTGGAAAATCCAAGGGGAAATCAACAGGGCGCTCACGCATCCGTACACCACGAGTCGAGTTACACCCTGCAAGTATCAAATATCTTTATAAAGGCCATCCTTGGATTACAAAGGATCGCTTCTCAATGAAGTTTCCTCAGGGATCTCCATTTGTAACGGCAAAACTAGAAGAAGGTAAATTTGCCATTTTATTAAATGACCCTACTCACGATAGTGTGCTAGCTCGCTTATGGAGAATTGGAGAAGGCTCACACCTTGGCCCAAAAGATTTCTACTTTGAATTAAGACAAAGAATGCAAGATAGCTTTGAGGCCCGCCGAGGAATAACAGACCGTGAGAACTACTATCTGGCGTTTGGTGAAACTGACTTCTTGCCAGGTCTTTTCATAATCAGACTTAAAGATCGTATTCTTGTTCAATTCTACTCTAACTTTTGGAATCACTTTGAAAAAGATATTCTAAAGATTATCAAAGACTTTTATCCGAATGATAAAGTTTGGGTACAAAAGAGAAACTTGAAACGTAAAAAAGAATTTTACTGTGCAAGTAATAAATCGATTCAAGAAGATGAGTTCACTGTAAATGAGTTTGGAGTTGATTATATAATCCGCCTCAATCAATTTTACGATATTGGTCTCTACACTGATATGGCAGCGATAAGAAATAGAGTAAAGGATGACTTTGAAGATAAGTCAGTTCTAAACTTATATAGCTATACAGGTGCATACACTCTCTTTGCGCTAAAGCAAGGAGCAAAGGATGTTACAAGTGTTGATCTTTCACAAAAATACCTGGACTGGCTTGAGGAGAACTTAGAATTAAATAAGATGGAAGGAAATACTTCTCTTTGTATGCCTACAATCAAGGCATTAGAAAAGTTTAAAGAAGAAGGTCGAAAATTTGATCTTATTATCTGTGACCCTCCTAGTGCTTCAAGTGATGGAAAGAAAGTATCAAAGGCAATTGATGCATATAAGGATATGATTCCTTTATTTGATATGATTTTAAATAAAGGTGGAAAAGCACATATCTTTTTAAATACTCACTCAATTACAAGAAAGAAGTTTGAAACAAAAGTAAAAGAGTATATTGGAAAAAGAAAGATAAGCATCACAGGAGCTTTAAGACTGACAGGCGACTGCCCTTCTCTAAAAGGCTTTATTGAAGGTGATTATCTAAAAGGTTTAACGCTTTTAAAGAAATAGGAAAATAAATGACAACAAATATATATGTACTAGTACCTGTACTAATTGGTTTTATTGGTATCCTTCAAGGAGCACTAAATCGTGTAATGACCCAAGATATAGGCCTTACTTGGATGGCACTTCTTGGAAACTTTGTGACTTTAGTAGTTTGTATAGGATTCTATTTCTTTGCAAAGGCCAACCCAGAATTCTTTCCTGATTTTGTTCGTCTAAAAGAATTTCAATTTAAATGGTGGTATGTCATTCCTGGTATCTTTGGATTTCTCTTTGTAGTCGGGCTTCCAATTGGTATTTATCAAATTGGAGCTGTTAAGACGACAGTTGGACTTATTGCCGCCCAAATGGTGACGAGTGTTATGTGGGATTTATTCATAGAGAATATACCAATGACTGTCCCAAAAGGACTTGGTGTTCTTATGGCGATAGCTTCAGTTCTTCTTATTACGCTATTTTAACATTTTTAAAAGATTGCGTTAAAATAGAATAAATTTAACGTAAGCACCGCTAAAATATTATGCTATAAGAAACTTATGGTTTTAGCTTATTTAAGATTACTCTTAGTTGGTATATTTCTCGTTCTTGGAACCCTTGTGTGGATTCCTATATGCATGCTACGTCCTGCAAATCGCGGAAATACATTCTTTATTGCCCGTTACTATTCATGGCTGACGAGAATATTTCTCAATATTAAAATCGAAACACGCCTACCAGCAGGTTACAAGAGTACTCGCAATGCTGTTTTTATCTCAAATCATCAATCAAACCTAGATATATTCTTTGTAGGCCCGGCCCTTCCAAGACGAACTGTTTCACTTGGAAAGCAGTCTCTTGTTTGGATACCAGTATTTGGTCAAATGTACTGGCTTGCAGGAAATATCCTGATCAATCGAACTAATAAGAGAAAAGCCTGGTCTGTTATGGAAAAGGTTGCTCAGACAATAAAAGAAGATAATTGCAATGTTTGGATCATGCCTGAAGGTACGAGATCAAAAGGCCAAGGACTTCTTCCTTTTAAAAAAGGCCCATTTATTGTTGCAATAAAAGGGCAAATGCCAATTTACCCAGTAGTTTTTTCTAAATATGAGGATTCATTTGATCTTGGAAAGATAGTACCTGGTAAAGTTATTATCGAAGCTTTGGAGCCTATCTCAACACAAGGGTTAACTGTTGACGATATTGATGAGCTAATGAATAAAACTCGTAATCTTATGGCCGCAAAGCTCGATGACTTATCTAAAGAGCTTGCAAATTAAAAGATATTTACGCGAGTCATATAATCAACATCTCTAGCACTTGTTCTTCTTAAAGGGCCCTTTGTTCCAGGTGTAGTTGTTCTTCTTCCATCATTAACAGCAACACTACTTGTTGGACAATCCATTCCTAACCCACAAAGGTCCTTATTATTTAAATATAAAGCTGCCTCAAGAAAACTATACTTCTTACCTTTATACATTAGTCTTAGATCTTCAATCTTTCCTGAGCTATTTGGAAGAACAACAAAGTCCCCCTTCTCTAAAATATCAAGCATGAATTCTTTATATGGTTGGTACTCTTCTGTGATTTTAAAAAGGACGTCATTATATTGTCTACCATTCCTATTTTTAGAATATGCACTGACAGTATCTCCATAAACTCTAATTGAAAGGATCTCTTGGTCACCATAATAAGGTCCTCTTATTTTCAGGTCACCTGTTGTTGCAAAGATTTGATCATAAGAAAATGCGTTTAAAGTGATAAAAAGTGCAATTGTAAGCTTAAGAATAGTTTTCATATTTTTCCCCTTGTGACTTATATTTATGCACTTTGTATGCCAAGTATTTCACGTATTATTGGGGAGATAGAGTGTTTAAAAGATGAGCAGTGTAAACAAAATAACTACTCTACCTTTTGAGTTGGGTTGAGCTAGGTTGGGTTGGGTTGGGTTGGGTTGGGTTGGGTTGGGTTGGGTTGCTAACTTTCACTTCGTGAAAGTGTCGCTTTTTCTTTGCGACTACTTTCCCATTGCTCCTGAAACAACAAAGCCGGGCTTGAACCCGGCTTGTTGAATAAAATTTTCTAGCTAAAGTGTTGGGGAGCTAGCACCGCAAACAATAGACTGGCTTTGGCCAGTCAATTTTGCGGGTGCTTAACCTACAATACGTTCACGCCATTTTCTAATATCTGGCGCTAGGTAGTCGTACTTCATCTCATCAAGAGTATATTGAGAGAATTCATAGTCTGTCGTGTGAGTTAGACACTCTGTTGGACAAACAGTTGTACAAAGACCACAGTAACAGCAAAGTGCTGTATCAATTGTGAATTGCATAAGATCAAGCTTAATAGGAGTACCATTTTTCGCTTTAATCGTTGGTGCATCTTTTTCTCTTCTAGTTGCTGTAATATAAATACAGTCAACTGGACAAGCCGTTGCACACTGGTAACAAGAAATACAGTTTTCAACATCGTTGAAAAGACGAGAGCGAGAGTTTTTAGGAAGCTCTTCTCTTACTTCTGGATACTCAATTGTTACAGGCTTTACACCATATACATATTTAAAAGTAATACCTAGACCTTTTGTTACAGTTCTAACTGCTGTCCAAATATTCTTAAACCATTTTCCTAATGTTAATTGCTCACCTGCTTGGTAAGTTGCTTGTGTACTCATCGGTCAACCTCTCCTAGTACAATATCAATACTTCCGATTGTAGCAACGAAGTCCGCAATCATCTGACCTTTTCCAAGCTCAGGAAGCATTGAAGTGTGTGTAAAACATGAAGACTTAACTTTAACTCTGTAAGGAGTTTTACCACCATCTGAAACGATGTGATAACCGAGCTCTCCACGTGGACACTCTGTTTTTGTATAGATTTCACCTTTAGGTAACTTGATGATCTTTGGAACTTTCCCCATAATTGGACCTTCCTCAATTCCATCAAGTGCTTGGCGTAGAATCTTAATTGATTCAAAGATTTCGAAAACACGTACATAATAACGGTCCCAACAGTCACCAACAGTTCCCATTTCACCTTTACCTGTAACTACATCAAAATCAAATTTCTCGTAGTAACCGTATGGCTTCTTCTTACGAAGATCCCACTCAACACCTGAACCACGAAGAACAGCACCTGTTGCTCCGTATTGGTAGGCCATTTCTGGAGTTACAACACCAACATTTGCAGTTCTGTCACGGAAGATAGCATTCATACCAACAAGATCGTGGTACTTCTTCATATTCTCTTCCATCTTAGTACAAAAAGTATCGATACGACGAAGTTGATCATCAGTGATGTCGTTCCATACACCACCTACCCAAATATAATTATAAAGAAGACGTGCACCAGAAAGCTCTTCAAAGAGTCTTAGGATTTCTTCTCTATCTTGGAATGCATATAAGAAAGGAGTGAAAGCACCAAGGTCGATTGCATAAGTACCAAAGTACATTAAGTGTGATGCAATTCTTTGTAGCTCTGCTACGATAATTCTGATGTATTCAGCTCTTTCTGGAATTTCTGTCCCAAGCATTTTCTCAACACCGTGAACATATCCCCACTCCATTCCCATAGCACCCAAGTAATCCATACGGTCAGTGAAAGGAATAATTCCGCGGTAGTCTAAGTTCTCGCTGTGCTTTTCCATACAACGGTGTAAGTAACCAAGGTATGGAGTTGCTTGAACAACAATTTCTGAGTCTGTTTTAATCTCAACACGTAAAACCCCGTGAGTCGCCGGGTGTTGAGGACCCATGTTAACAGTTAGAAGATCTGTATGAAGAGCCTCTTGCTGTTTAACATCTTGTGTTTTATTTAATGTATCTTCCATTAAAAATATCCTTAAAAATTAATTATTTGCTTCATCCATTTTCTTATTTAGAGCGGCCTCTAAATCAGCAGAAATCTTTCCATCCCATGAACCAGATACTTTCTTTGGTTCAGCAGCATCAACTCTCGCTTTAGCGAAGAATTCATGGTCAGCATTATTGATTTTATGTTCAGGATTAATCTCAAGACCATGCCAAGCTTTTTGAACTTCATAATCTTTACGAAGTGGAAAACCTTCCCAGTCTTCAGGGCATAGGATTCTTCTTAAGTCAGGGTGTCCAACAAATTCAACACCGTTCATGTCATAGACTTCTCTTTCAAGAAAGTTTGCAGACTTCCAAACGTCACATACTGAATCAACCTTAGGAACATCATCCTTGTTAGCTTTTGGAAGCTTAACTTTAATGATGACGTCATCAGAGTTAGTAATAAATGAAGCTAGCATATAATTAACTTCAATTTCACTATCGTAGTCAACGCCTGAAACAACTTGAAGAACATTGAATTGATATTCAGAGCTATCTCTAAGAACAAAACAAACGTCTTTGATTTTAGAAGCATCAACTAAGATTGGCTTATCACCTGCTTCATTTTCAATTAAAGATGCGTTTGCGCCACTAACTTTATCATTAATAAAACTTACTAATTCATTAAGCATGCTTCACCCACTTATCTTTAAGAAGTCTCTCATTTGCTACTTTCTTTTGAAGTGTCATAAGACCCTCAATAAGAGCTTCTGGTCTAGGTGGGCAACCTGGAACGTAAACGTCAACTGGAATGATTTCATCAACACCCTTAAGGACGTGATAACCATGTTGCCAGTAAGGGCCACCTTTGTTGGCACATGAGCCCATTGAAATAACATATTTCGGCTCGGCCATTTGTTCATAAAGAGTTTTAATTCTTGGTGCCATCTTAAGTGTTACTGTCCCTGCAACAATCATTAAGTCCGCACGTCTTGGAGTCGCCATGAAAGCACCACAACCAAAGCGTTCTAAGTCATACTTAGCACCACCAGTTGCCATCATTTCAATAGCACAACAAGCTAGACCAAATGTCATTGGCCATAGAGAATTCTTTCTTCCCCAGTTAAGGAAGTCATCGAGTTTTAATAAAACAACACTATCTTGCATTGTCAGCAATCCTTTTTAGATATGTAAAATTATGAAATTCTTAGCTTATAAATTACCAATGCTTAGGTTTCTAGTCAATTAAAGGCACACAAAAAACGCATGTTTTTTGATAGCGCATAGGGACAATCCCTAAACAGCTATATATCAAACAAATCAATGGACTAAATAAAATTCAATCTAAATATGCTCGACATCGAGCATTAAAGTTGGCACGTGCCTTTGTAACCTTCTCATTAGCACTAGCAATTGAACGAGTTTTTGACTCCGAAAGATAGGTCATTCGTTTAAGGTCATTGTGACAGACCTTTGTCATGATTTCTTGAAACTCTTCTACGATGGCCACCGGATACGGGCTGGACCAGGCAGATGAGATCAAGCTCGACTGTTCAGGTGAAATATGTGTAATCACTTCTTGTTTAATTCCGTGCTCATCAGCAGACTTTTTAAACTTATCATAGTGTTCACCTAGTTTATAAAATTCCTTTATAGCGAGACTTCTTGAGAACTCTTCCCCATCTAAGATATTAAGACATTGTGCAGATATGGACTTTAGTCCGTAAATATCACGTCCCACCTTACATTCAACGATAAATGCATCAACTTCCCCTCCTATACCTTGAATAGTATCTTCAAGAAAAGAGGATAGAGAAAACTCTCCAACATAAGGATTGAACGGCTTCTTATAAATATAGTGTGTAAGCTCGTGAATTAAATCTAAAACAGCGTTCTTTGTATTATGTGACTTATCGATATAAACTTTTGAGCGAGTTTCAAAGCGTACACTTTCTGGAGAATTTGGACTGAACTTTCTTACAAGTGTCGTATCTGTAACAGAGACTTCACCACTTTCAATAACCTCTTCAAGCCTTTTGTGATCCTTAGCAGCTCTTAGCCTGGCCTTATCAATTAAATTCACACCAAGTTTAGAGGTGTTAATTATATTAATTAATTGCTCAATACTCTTTTCTTCAGTTGAAGCAAGTCGTCTCCAATTCCCACTGTACTTCTTAGTACCAGAGTAAATTGTTCCGCCTCTTTCTCCCCAACTTTGTGCAAAAGTATTGCCCATGCTGCAAAGCAAGTAAGTCATCATTATAAATATCGTAGAATTAGACAATATCGACATTAATTTAAGTATCGACATTTGATGGTAATTCTTGAGTTATAATTAGCAGTTTTAACGAAAGTGCAAAATACTTCCTTTAACTTAATGCGTTTTGCACTTAAGAGGCAAAGCCATTAGAATAAGCATGTTCAAAAAAGAAAGAATATTAAGAATCTATGAATCAAGGAGAAAACAATGGAACATAAACTTCCAGAACTACCATGGGCAAAGGATGCTTTAGCACCTCATATTTCAGCTGAAACAATCGAGTATCACTACGGAAAGCATCACAATGCATACGTAACAAAGCTTAACGCAGCGATTCCAGGAACTGAATTTGAAAACATGACTCTTGAAGAGATCATCATGAAGTCAAAGGGTGGATTATTCAATAATGCTGCTCAAGTATGGAACCATACATTTTACTGGAACTGTCTTGCTCCAAACGCAGGTGGAGAAGCAACTGGTGCAGTAGCTGACGCTATTAATGCAAAATGGGGATCATTTGATAAGTTCAAAGAAGAATTCTCTAATTCTGCAGCAACTAACTTTGGTTCAGGTTGGACTTGGCTTGTTAAGAACAAGGCTGGAGAGCTTGAAATCGTTAACACTGACGATGCCCAAACTCCAATGACAGATGGTCACACTGCTCTTATGACAATCGACGTATGGGAACATGCTTACTACGTTGATTACAGAAATGCTCGTCCTTCATATATCGACGCTTTCTGGAAACTAGTTAACTGGGACTTCGTAAACAAGAACCTTGCTTAATTAGCGACAAACAAATCAAAAAAGAAGGGCCTCTATTTTAGAGGCCCTTTTATTATCCAACAAATTTTAAAACTTTTACTTCTAGTCCAAAATTATCCTCTTTTCGAAGAAGCTGAAATCGAGTCTTATCCTTAGTAGGATGAAGGTGCTTTACCTTTCCTAACTCTTCCTGAAGGTGTTTAGCGGACTCAATCGACTGACATTCAATCTTGTACTGATCACCCTTCTTTTGTTCAACAGGCAATAGATAGAACTCATCTTCAAATAAGTTTACATCAATTAAAAACATAAATAATTCCCCTATCTCTCTAAGTACCTATTTTTTCGGAAGGAATTAAAAAATATTAATGATTTTTTTCAGAATGTCGATATGTTTAATAAGTATTGGAGCAAATTATGAAAAGAATTATCGCAGCAAATTTAGTTATTTTAATTGCACTTACAGTTAAGGCAACTCAGGACTTTAAAAATAAAGATGAGTCTGTTTTCAATAAACACATTAATGCTCAAGCAAAGACTGCTGTTGAACTTTCTAATTTAAAAGATCAAGCGGATTTTGCTACGCGAACAGCGGCAACATATAAAGAGAAGTATGAAAAAGTACTTCAAGAAAAAGAAGTCCTATTATCTGAATACAAGGCCTATAAAATAAGAAGTGAAAAGCTTGTTGAAGTTCTCGATGAGAAAGGTCTTATTACACCAGAGATTGCAAAATATACTCAAAGATACGATGGTCGCCTACCGGCCAGTGACGAGTAATCTAAAAGCTAATTACATTATACGTAACAGAAATATCAAATTGGAGAAGAGAGTAAATCTCTTTTCCAATATAATAATTGAAATCCGTCCTCACTCTTAGAGCTTCTGTTATCGGAAAATTAAAACCCATTCCAAAAACCACTGAAGAGAACGTTTGATCTAAGAGACCTGATAACTTTGTACCATTATATACTGAAGAACTTCCTTCAACTGCTGTTGAATGATAGCCAAGGTTGAGATCAACTATATCTTCGAGCGTGAAACGAAACATAAAACCAAATTGTAAGGTTTCTAGGTCGATCTTATAACCCTGATGATCATTCTTTAAAGTTCCTGGCCTAAAGAATCCTTCAAGAGAAATTGTGTCATATCGAATTCCAACATTTGCAGAAGGAATAATTGCAGTAGCGCCATTATAATAATCGCTCTCAGAGATGACTCCAGAAAATGTAGTTCCACCTCCAACATAGAAGTCCAAGGCCTTTACATTAATAGATATGAAAATAGCAATTACTATGGATAAAGTCTTAAAGAATCCCACTTATTACCTTTTTTAACAAATTGAAAACGATCGTTAAGTCTGTGCTCTCCGTAAATGAAAAAAGTTATCTCATTAACTTCAACATAATACCCTCCCCAATTCTCTGGATAAGGAACACTTTCATTATTATAACGTATTAGGTTTTCATGGTATTCAGTTTCTAAATTTTTCCTACTAGGTACAGATTCTGATTGTTTTGAAGTAAGGCTTGCAACTTGGCTTTCCTTAGCTCGTGATTGGAAATAGCTTCTTGAAATATCTCTTTCACACTTACTAATTTTCCCACGTATACGGACTTGCTTACCTAGACGGTGCCAATAAAAAGTCATTGCAACATTATTATTACCATCTATCTCTTTTGCTTTTACAGAATTATAATTAGTAAAAAAGAGAGGCTTTCCTTTGTGAACTTCTTTTAGCAAGAGAGTCCTTGCATTTGGAGCACCGTGTTCATCCACTGTTGATAAGATAAATGCTGGAGCATTTTCTTCTTTATCTTGTGCATCTTGGAACCATTTTTCAAATATTTCAACAGGTGATTCTTTAAAGTCTCCAATAAAGTCTTTGTAATCGCTCAAATTATTACTCCATAATTATTTGAAAATCTCGCTTCGAATCGTGAAAGTCACGGTTGATGTCGAGAATTTCATAGTAAATACTTGGGAATTCATGCTCTCCGTACTGAAAATGAACAGGGGCACTTCTGTTTCCAAGAATATCAAGTTTAAAGTACATCAAGTTTGGTAGGTCATTAATTGGTACCAAACTCTGCACAACTCGATAAAAGTACTTCCTAAAATTATTCTTGTCGATGTTATCGATCACCTTTTCTAATTTTAAATACACATTATCTGGATGAGATTTAAGAACTTTTAAAATTTGCTTGGCCACATGCCTTGTATGGGCCCTTTGCCAGAAGAAAACTCGACTTATAAAGTACTTACCATTTTTTCTCGTTCCAATAATACGATAGCCACGATCTTTCTTTATCTTATTAACTTCATGAATAATATCATCAAGAGTAATGTCGCCAATATAATCAAAGATCTCTTTTCTAAGTATCAAGCGATAGCGTACTTCTGTGGTAATATTCGTCTTAAGTCCTGGTACTTCTCCAAAGTCAATTTTTCTAAAAATAAAAGAAGGAACGAGTGCTCTTAACTTACGATAAGTTTTTTTCCACTCTCCTTTAGTGAAGTAGCGATCTTTTCGAAGATAATTTGTCCCAAAGTCTAATGCTGAGTTTAGGACCTTATTTTTAGGTATAAATGAAAAGAAGGACTCTTCCATCTTATCTTTTCGTCGATGAATTAGAATATTAAATTCTTCGCTATATCGGTAGACTTTATTAGGAAAGAAATAATCTCCTTGGTCTTCTCCATTTAGAATTGAAATATTATTCTTATAATAAGTCATATTGTAGTCGATCTCAGAAATAAATACTCCAAACTTCAACCCACTTCTTTCGTACTTATATTCGTTAAATCCTTGAAATAGTAATTCCACCCCAGCATTAAAAGCGGCCAACTCATTTGCTAAGCTAAAGTCTGAGATTAACTTCTCTTCAATATATTGACGTCCCGTATACTGGCCGAACATTTTATCAAAGTTTAGCTTAAACTTTGGCTTTAAAATTAAATCGAAAGCTTCGCGTGCCTTTGGTTTACTTAAATCAAACACGTAATCTAAAATATATTGTTCACCGATTCCTCGACCATAATTGAACTCAAAGACTTCAAGCTCAAAGCGTTTTGATACAAAATCAGGAGCTTTAACTGCTTTTACTAAAGTTACAAAAAAATCACTCTCAACTTTTGCTCCAGCTCTGGCCTCTGTAGCTGTACGAGTAACTATTTTGAGTCTTACCTTAGACTCATCCATACGGTAAATATTTATAATATAATTACCACTAGTGATAACATTTGCGTTTACTTTAGCCCCAATAATATCGGCATAATCATAACCGTAACTAGCTCCAATATTTAAATTCATGCTCGCAGGCATAGAAACAAAGTCTCCAACATTTAAACGCTCTAATGTACTTTCAGCATCAAATGGAATCTTATGGAATGAATAAGGAAGTGCGAGTATCGCTTTTTTCTGACTTTCAAAATGTCTAATAAAAGTAACTCGATCATCTTTTGAAAATGTAAGGCTTATTGGAGTAATGGCATCGATATAAGAGCCAGGGTTTACAGATCGATTAAATCTCCACTCATCTACTCTTGCAAACTTCCCCTTCAGATACGAAGGAGTCATTTCATAATTATACTTTAAACCGAGTCCGACACCTTTAATTTTATCGTAATTAAAAATATCAACAGAAGTTGAAAGGTTTAAATTTGCAACCTCTCTAATAATAATGTCTTTTAGTTTTCCATCTTTAAGAAAACTATTATCTTCACTATTGGCAAATGAAGACAAATTAAACACTGATAAGAGTGCAATAATAAAGTGAATTGGTCTGATTTTATTCATCGCTAGATGCTAACGATTTTTGAACTAGTCGGCAAATACAATTTAATGAAGATTTATAAGGCCTCTGGCAGTATTATCCTCGTTTTCAACATGTAGAAGATCCTTTAGCTTACGTGCATAAAGAAGATTTTCGTTATGGCGTTTTAATATAGCATATGTTGGAACTGCAATCTCATTATCTGGGCCAAGGCAATATAGATTCTGAAAGATTGTTTCATTACCTATTGCAGCAAGAATGATCTCACCTCTCAATGCCAAGGTTTCAAGATATTCAAGGTGCTCGCTAAAAAAGCTCTCTTTCAAATAAATTCCCTGCTCTTTTAATAATTGCGTAGCATTAAGAATTAAAGACTCATCTGATGATAAGAATCCAACTGGCAATTTTTTAACAACTTGCTCCATAGGCAAATCTCTAAACTTAGCGGCCATGGAAGTACTTATATAGAAGCGAAGCTGATTATTTGCGACCAAGAAGTTCTTATACATGTCATTACTTATCGGATTGTCACTAATAGCAATATCAACAGTATCGTTTTCTAAGAAGTACATTGTCTGTGAAAAATTTTTGGATCTCTTTGTTTTTGTATGGCCAAAGTCTCGATATAATTGAAAGTAATCTCCCAAGAAAGCTGAGACGGCCTGTGATTCTAAATGTGACTCTATAGAAAAAGAAACATCATACCCGCCATCATCTTCAAAAGTTAGGCTATCAATAAGGCGCATACCATTATCAAAGATATTCTTTGCATAGGAATAAACGTCTTCGCCTTTTTGCGTTAGAACAATCTCACGGACCTTACGCTCAAACAATTGAACATCGTAATGCTGCTCAAGCTTCTTCACCTGTTCACTCACTGTAGATGGAGCTAGCCCCATTTTTAATGCGGCCTTCTTTACAGATTTATGCTTTGCAGCTTCATAAAAACAATAGAGATGATTCCAATTCATAGAAGTAACATAAATCGGAAATTCCGAATTTACAAACAATTGACTTAATATAGCTAAATAAAATCGCTACTATCTTAACAGTTTTAAAAGAGGAAGACTTATGACTACGCAAAACACGATGTTTACTGCTATTAAAAAGCAAAATGAAAACCGTATAAACCTTCGAAATATGGAGAATATACGACTGATCAGTGCTTCAAGACTAGAGAATAGTTCATTCGATAACTCAATGCTAGATAAAATCAATATTAGACACTCAGACCTTAATGAAAGTGATCTTCGAAAGTGTAATATGAAGTACGCAAAGCACAATAATTCAAATTATGAAGGTGTTGACTTTACTTGGTCAAACCTAACAAGAAATAAATTCAAAAGAATCAATCTTAAAGACGTTACCCTTGAGTGTACCAACCTTGAAGATAGCTCTTTTGATGAATGTGAACTAGCTGCAACAAGCTTTCGCTGGGCAAACCTAAATGGTGTAACTTTTAAAAGCTGTAACCTAGCAGGTTGTGACTTCTCAAATGTAGACCTTACAAATACAGTCTTCATTAATTGTAACCTTAAAGGTGCCATTTTTAACATCAATACAAGAATGCCATTTCAAAAAGATAATGCAATTAACAAACTTGGCATGGACTTCGTTGGAATCCAATAGCCAATTAAGACGCGCTCCAGAAGATTTTACTCATTCAGTAGTAAATTGCTTAAACATTTCACTGCTTAAGTTTCTGGAGCGTCTACATATTCTATCTCATCCATTTCTTAATAATATTTCCATAGATTATCTTAGAAGAACTTTATATATTTATAGAGTAATTTTAAAAAGGATTAAATCGTAATGAAACGTGCTCACTCCATCGCAGAAAGCGTTGCTAAGTATATTGTTGATCATACTAAAACATGCCTCTTTCTTTCATTCTTATTACTTGCTATTGCCGGAAGTGGAATCGTAAAAATTAAAGCCAATTACTCAGTAAAAGGTTGGCTAATGGATGATGACCAACGCCTTGTTGATCTTAAGGCCCACGAAGGAACATTTGGAAGTTCAGATACAATCGATATCATGCTTTATAAGGAAGATGGTATTTTCGATGAAAAGACGGTTAAGACGATTCAAGATATCACAAGAGATCTATGGCAGATTAAGCATATTGTTCGAGTTGAGAGTTTAACAAATTATAATTCAATTGAATCAGAAGAAGATGACATTTTTATCACTCCATTTTTAGATGAAGAAGTTGAACTATCAGCTGAAAACCTAGCAAAGAAAAAAGAAAGAGCAATTAATGATAATCAACTTATCAATTCATCTCTTTCAAAGTCTGGACGATTCACTTACATAAGGGCGTTTCTTGATACATTTGAAACGACTCCTCCTTATGATCAAGTTGTTGTTGATACCGAAGAATTGTTAGAGAAGTACAAAAAAGAAGATAATAATATCCAGTTTTTTCTCGGTGGGATTTCATTTATTAACGAATCCCTACAAAGAGCATCTGATCGAGATATGGCCGTTGTTTTCCCTATTGTTGTGACGGTTCTTTCGATAATTCTTCTATGGTTTTTTAAAAGCTTTCTTGGCGTTGTTCTCCCCTTCTCACTTGTTGGTCTTGCGATTTTAACAACTTTTGGTATTGAGGGACATTTAGGAATCGAGCTATCAAGTATTATTGCTGCACTTCCGGCCATTCTAATAGCGATTGGTATTGCAGACTCGATCCATATCCTCATTGGCTATCGTCACTTTGCTTTATTTGAAGGAATGAATAATCACGATGCTGCAATTGCATCTTTAAAAAAGAACTTCATTCCAACCCTTCTTACAACATTAACAACTTCAATCGGTTTCTTCTCTCTAACAACGACAGAGATTAAACCAATTTATAATCTTGGTATTCTCTCTGGTATTGGAACATCAGTTGCTTGGTTTTTCACTTACTTCTTCTTAGGAGCACTACTTACTAAAATCTCATTTAAAAGAAAGGAAAATGAGGATGAAACAAAATTTAGTGCCTTTGATGGTATCTTCCAATTTGCAGAAGATCATAAAGTCTCTATAAATATCATCACACCAATTATTGCAATTGCCGCCATTTACCTAGGAATGCAAAATTATATCAATGCTGATCCTATTGAGTACTTTGATAAAGGTACTCCTGTAAAACAGGCCTTTGATAAAACAAGATCTGAATTTGGTGGATCACGTGTCATCGAATTAGTTTTTGACTCAGGTGAACCTGAAGGAGTAAAGAATCCAGTTTTTATGAAGAAAGCTGAAGAGCTAGTTCAATGGATGCTAGAGGATGAGAAGATTATTCGAGTAAGCTCAATTCTTGATATCATCAAGAAAATGAATAAGACGCTCCACTCAGACAATGAAGAATATTATGCAATTCCAGATACAAGAAGGGCCATTGCGGATCAACTCTTCTTATACACTCTAGGACTTCCTCAGGGACTTGATCTAAAGAATCAATTATCTCTTGATAATCAGAAGTTTCGCGTACTCGTTATGTGGGATATCAATGACTCAACTGCTGCCATTGAAAAAACTGATAAGATAATGGAAAAGGCAAAGGAAATTGGAATCGATATTTACGAAGCGGGACAATCCCCTATCTACAATCGAGTTAATGACCTTGTTGTAAACACTCTACTAACATCAATGAGTATTTCACTTCCAATTATTTTCTTAATTATTCTCTTTGTTTTCAAAGATCTCTCACTTGCACTACTTTCATTAATTCCAAATATCTTACCATTAAGTGTTGCTGCTGGAATTATGTACTTAGTTGGTGATGAATTAAATATTGGAAACGTAATCGTCTTTGCTGTTTGTCTCGGTATTGCGGTGGATGACACTATCCACTTTGTCTCAAATTACAAATTAAAGATGATGGCCGGTATGAGCGGGCACGACGCTTTAGCATCGACAATGCACCAAACAGGAAAAGCACTGACCTTAACAACGTTAATGCTTACGATCGCCTTTGGCCTCTTCTACTTAGGAGACTTTGTGCCTAATCAAAAATTTGGCGTTTACTGTTCAATTATTCTAACCTTAGCGCTTATTGCAGACCTAATTGTCCTACCTGCTGCGTTATTAAGTCTAAAGAGTTCAAGAGAATAGACTCTAAGGTATAGAAATTACATATCAACCCATCATATGTCTTAACTTACAGCTTACAAACTGTTATAAGCTAAGACATATTTTGAGGTATTTTAATGACGAATCAAACAGATCAAAACACACAAGAGTACACTGATCAATACGAGGCCCAACGCCAGAAAATTCAACAAAAGAAGGCCCGCTTAAATATCGGAAAAGAGAAAGAGGCCAGAAACCTGGAAAGAAAACCAGAGTGGCTTCGAGTTGGTCTACCAACGGGTGATAACTTTAAAGAAGTAAGAAAAGAATTACGCGAAAAGAAGCTTTTCACAGTATGTGAAGAAGCAAGTTGTCCAAATATGTCGGAATGTTGGTCCGCAAAAACTGCAACAATGATGATTCTAGGAGGAACGTGTACAAGAGCATGTAAGTTCTGTCATGTTGATACAGGAAATCCTAAAGGTGTCGTTGATTTTAATGAAATAGAAAATGCCGCAAAAATGGTTGAGACTATGTCACTAAAATACCTTGTTGTAACAAGCGTTGACCGTGATGATCTTCCAGACTTTGGTGCTGGCCATTTTGCTAATGTCGTTAAACGAATTAATAAAGACTATCCAGATACTCTAGTAGAAGTTCTAATCCCTGATTTTAATGGTGAGTCCCAGCATATGGACACTCTTGCAAAGAGTAATCCATTTGTCATTGCTCAAAATATTGAAACAGTAAAAAGACTTACTCACGATGTACGCGACAGACGTGCGGGATATGAACAAACTCTTAATTGCTTAAAATATTACAAAGAAAACTATCCTCATATAGCAACGAAATCTTCTATCATGCTTGGACTAGGAGAAACTCATGAAGAAATTCTTGAGACGATGCAAGATCTAAAAAATGTAGGATGTGATATCGTTACTCTAGGTCAATACATGCGCCCTACAATGAGACACCTAAAAGTTGAGCGCTACTATAAACCACAAGAGTTTGAACACTATAAGAAAGTCGCCTATGAAATGGGATTTGAATTCGTAGCCTCAGGACCGTTAGTACGTTCAAGCTATAAAGCAGCAGATTATCTTGATCACCTAAGAGCGAAAGGCCATGACATTTAACGAATTGCTTAAAGAATTAAATATCAATGACTTTGACCTTGAGACTCAAGTCCAAACTCATATTTTTCATAAAGATAATTGGGACTATGAAGAAGCTCTTACCTTTCAAGAAAAGGTTAATGAGTTTATTTATGATAACCCTGAACAAATGGTCTATATCATCACTTCCCATCCAGAAGTCTTTACGATGGGACGAGGATTACAACGTAATCAAATCGAGCAACATGGACTTGTTGATTTTGACCAGGCCATTATTAATAAAATTGATGTTCCTGTAGTTAATATAAAAAGAGGTGGCGGGTTAACCTTTCATCATCCAGGTCAAGTGATAGTCTATCCAATCGTCCATATTGGTAGGCAGAAACTAAAGACAATTGAGTTAATTAATAACCTATTCAAAAGTACAGTTAGGGCCATTGAAAATAATGACAAAACAATTTCTAATCTAGACTTTGATAGGCCATTGCTTGGATTATGGCATGGAGAAAAGAAGTTAGCATCAATGGGTGTCCAACTTAAGCGCTTTGTTTCTATGCATGGGATGGCATTAAACGTCTATCCATCACAGAAGATGAATCGTGCACTACAATTAACTTTTCCATGTGGCCTGCCTGGAGATATTTACAATACCCTCGTGAATGTATCAGAAGATGTCATTGATAAAGAAAATTATCGCTCAAATTTTATAAAATGTTTAAAAGAACAATTACTTAATTAGAAAAGGCCTCATTTGAGGCCTTTTCTTATTTTCGATATGATTTAATCTTCTCTCTAAATTTTTTGCGCTCGGCCTTCATTTGGGCCTTAAATTCTTTCTTGAGTTTCTTTATCTCATCTCGTTGAGTTGTATGCCTAAGTTCTTTCATTTTTTTCCTAAACTCAGAGCTTTTCTCTTTCAATTCTTTGCGAATGCTTTTATTTGCATCTTTATTACCAAATTTAATTTTAGACTTTATAGCATTCATCTCTTTTATATGCTTTAAAACCATACTACGGTTCTGTTCCAAAAACTTTTCTCTTAAATCAAAGATTTGATTTTCTAACTTCAATCTTTTATTCATTTGTTCTTTTTGAAATTTATTAAATTCACCTTCAAGCTTAGCAATATCTTCTTTAGAAAGTTTTGCAATATCTTTTGAAAAGTCCTCTACTTTTTCATGACGATCTCGATGACCTCGTCGTCCCTCTCCGTCACGATACTTTCCGCGTCCTCCACCTCTTTCAGCAAGAGCAGAAAAAGTTAATAAAAAAGTTAAGATAAGAATATTAAATTTCTTCACGACTCACTCCTTAGGTTGGTCTTTAACTATTATACTCAAGCGATATCAAAAAGTTTCACACAAGCATAAACTGCTGATATTAAAGGCATTTTTTATCTAGTGAAACTTAATACTCAATTAACAGTATAATATAGATGCGTATGATGAAGACAATATTTGGTGCAAATTCAAAACTTACAAGGGCCTCAGACAAAGAGCTGATGCTTCTTGTTACCAAAGATAATAATCATCATGCTTTTAGAAAACTATATGAGCGCTTAAGTGAGAAGCTTTATCGCTTTATCTATTATATTGTCCTTGATGAGAGTGTTGCCCAAGAAATCACTCATGAAGCTTTCCTGACCCTCTATGATAAGAGGAAGATGTATCGAAGTGATTACCAAGTTTCAACATGGCTTTGGACTATAGGTAGAAACAAAGCATACGACTATAAAAAGAAGAAAAAAGAGATCAGTATAGATGATGAAATATTAATTTCATTACCAAATGATGATATCTCAACACTTCAAAAACTTGCACAAGAAGCAAGCTCTGAAACAATAAAAGAAGCATTAAAGCTTCTTCCAGATTCCCAAAGAGATGCCATCCTCTTATGGATGGATGACTATAACACAAAAGAGATGGCAGAGATTATGGAAAAATCGGAACAGGCCATTAAAAATCTTATAAACCGAGCAAAAATGAAACTTAAGGAAGTACTTGAAGGAAGAATGGAGTCGATATGAAAAAAGACTTATTAAAAGACATTCTAAATGAGAAAACTCAAATTCAGGTTCCAAGAAACTTGGAACAAGATTTCTTACAAAAGTTTGATAATCATATTGAAATGAAAAGAACCAAGAAGAGAATTTTCTTTGGTATTAAGAATATTACTCTCACTATCGCCTCTGTATGTATTTTTACAATAGCTTTTATTAACTATACAGCTCCATCATCTAATAAAACGACTACAGTTTCTGATTATCTAAGCTTTGTTGAAAGTAATTTTAAAAACGACGACATTATTAACGAGAATATTGATGAAATAGATGGACTTGCATATACTAACTTCTATGATGATTACTAAACCATAATAGGAGTTTAAATGACACAAGAAAGAAATGACCACTTAAATGTTTTAGGTACTCCTTTACAAATGTGTGGCTGTACTCCAATGACAGGTTTTTATCGAGACGGTTTTTGTCGAACAGATATGCAAGACAGAGGAATGCATACAGTTTGTTGTGTTGTAACAGAAGAGTTTTTAGAGTTTTCAAAAGCTGACGGTAATGATCTCTCAACCCCTATGCCTCAATTTCAATTCTCAGGATTAAAACCAGGAGACAAGTGGTGTCTTTGTGCTGGCCGCTGGCTAAATGCATATAAGGCAGGGAAAGCTTGTCCTGTTATTCTTGAATCTTGCCATGAGGAAACCCTAGCAGTAATCCCTCTTAGCGCACTTAAAGAATTTTCACTTAGATAAGATAATTGCCTTATTCCTTTAGATAATTTTTTATTAAGATGACTTTAGTCATACTTTGAGAGCAACTTTAAAATTATAAGCTGTATACCTGAATCAAAAGTATACGGACCCTAAAAAAAAGTTAAAATTAAAGTTACTTTTTAAAATATTCGTATATATAGATTCTTAAAAAAATTTTACTTCAGATTATTATGAGGAATAAAAGTTGAGAAAGCATCTTATCATCATCTTGTTTTTTTTATTTTCACAAGCTGGCCAAGCAGCTAAGAACAAAGACAATAGTCAATCTCCAAACAATCAAAATACTTCAAGTAGTAAGAATACTGGAAGTTCGAATAATAATGGCAACAAGGGCAATGGAAATAATGGCAACGGCGTAGGCGGTTCTGAGGGCAATCAAGGAAACGGCAATAGCGGAGATAACGGAAACGCTGGTGGAAGTCATTCTGGTGGCCAAGGGAATTCTGGAAATAGCGGAGACAACGGAAACCACGGTAACGGAAATAATGGCAACGGTAATGGCGGTTCTGAGGGTAACCAAGGAAGCGGCAATAGCGGTGACAATGGAAATGGCGGTGGCCATGATGGCGACAATGGCGACAATGGCGACAATGGCGACAATGGTGACAATGGCGACAATGGTGACAATGGCGACAATGGTGACAACGGCGACAACGGCGACAACGGCGACAACGGCGACAACGGCGACAACGGCGACAACGGCGACAATGGCGACGATGGCCAAAAAGAAGACCAAGATGATGAGTCACAAGATAATACAGATAATGATGAAACACCAAAAGATACAGCAAAGAAGACAGATGAACTTAAGATGGAGTTTGCAGGGATAAAGCCAATTGTATTTGGTAATATTTACTCAACTTCTAGAATTGAAGCTACAGGTGAAGGCTTTGATGCTCCATCAGAAATTCAGTATACAGATAATGCTGGTGGATACCTTGTAACAACAAAGAGAAAATATGATTTAGGTCTTGGAGCTGCTGGTGTTTGGAATTTCCCGTACGCAGGTGAAGAATATCCAGAGCTAGTAAACTCATCTTTTGTTATTGGCCTAACAGCACTACAAAATTCAAGTGTTATCTATAAGAAGTCTTACCCTACTCTTGCACAAGCAAAGGCAAATTCACTTAGTGGGAAACTTCCATTTAAGGCCAGCGAACTTGAAATTTGGAACAATGGGGATAGTGTAAATTATTTGGCAGAAGGAGGAGTTCTCCTTTCATTCACTGCTGTCTACAACTCTATTCCAGTTACGTTAGGTGGTATTTTTAAAGGTACTTATGATTACTATATTGAAAAACTAGAGGATAAAAGAGTCTATGTTGAAATAACGAGAACAGACTTAAA
Organism: Halobacteriovorax sp.; assembly: GCF_048381875.1. Lineage (NCBI taxonomy): Bacteria > Pseudomonadati > Bdellovibrionota > Bacteriovoracia > Bacteriovoracales > Halobacteriovoraceae > Halobacteriovorax > Halobacteriovorax sp. Next base: position 84,559 of record NZ_JBLXBP010000002.1, read on the forward strand.
ATCTGCGCTACTTTCAACAGGTATTTACTATGCGAATGCTTCTCTTTCAAAAGTTGAGAAAGAGGGTCAAAAGCTATCATATATTTTTGATCTATCAGATGAATATACAGCAAAGGTATATGAAGATGTTCTTAAAGGTAAATTCTTAGAAGCTCAAGAGATGGGAGAAACATATCCAGATCTAAGAGTGACTAAAGTTGAAACAACTGATTTTAAAATGAAAGGAAAAGAATTTAATATTGGATTCAAGACTCCTTTTGTGCAAATTCTTTCTTGGAACTTTAACAAGAGTCTTTTTGTTGGAGTCTCAGACACTGAGATTCATAGTAACGGAGTTATCACTCATCGTGATTATGGAGTATATAAGAGCGGAGTATCTTCAAACTTCGGGCCATTAGAGAGAACTTCACTTAAAGCATTTTATGGTGCGACAGCGAAAGCGACAGTAGAAGGAAAAGACATTAATAATACTAGTGGAACATTTGTATGGTTATATGAATCCAACAATGGAACTTATAAGAAGTTAAGAAGAGCACTGTCGAAAGTTAAAGATTTCACTAACCTAACGGACTTTCTAAATGTTAAAATTGGAAAGAAGAAAGAGAAGCTTAATTACACAAAGCTTGAACTAAGTCTTGAGTATTCTGAAGCATTTACAAAATATTTAATGAATTCGGACTTAAGCTACAATACACTAAAATATGATCTTGTTGGCGATATCAATACTGCATGTACACAAAGACATTACAATTATGATCGCCGCACTGAATGTATTGATAATGAGTCAAGAAAAGCAAGGTCTGCACTATCTTCTATCAAGAAGTATCTAGCTAAAATGAAAGTAAGCTTTAAGAAAGATAATAAAGACTTCGTTAGTAATTATGCAAAAGTTGGAAAGAAGATATTATCAAGTAAGTACGTCTTCCAGGAAATTTTTGAGAGAGGTACTAAATGTGGAATGAAATTAAAACTTCATATGACAGGAGAGAAGTTTATTGCATTTGAAAAAGAATTAAATTATCCGAATACACCTGAATGTAAATAAAGAGAAGGCCAGCTTAGCTGGCCTTTTTTATTCTTTACCTTATCTCACTCTCCTTTTACAATTTAACTACATGCAGCCGTAGTTCAGTTGGATAGAACGTCAGACTTCGGATCTGAATGTCGGGGGTTCGAGTCCTCCCGGCTGCGCCACATCGTGCGGCAAAAGTGCCCCACAGGGCAGTTTTGAAGCACAGATGGATGTCATTTACTGAATACGACCTAGTATTCAGGCAAGACGAGCGAAGCGATGTCGCGGCTTTCGGTTACACTAAATCCCAACTCTAACATCTTCTAACTATAGAGCTTTGTAAGCAACTAACTTCGCGTAATTTCGTAGACTACGTCACAACGCGTCTTCAAATACAATTGCCTAACGTGTAATGTCACTGCATGAAAAAATTAATCGCAATAACACTACTGGCAATCAACACATTTGCCACACCCACTACAACTGAATTCAACAACTGGCTAGAAAGTCTAAAGACAGAATTAAACGAGAAAAATGGCTTTTCGTACTCACTACTAGATGAAGCATTTGACGGAGTAACATTTAATACTGATGTTATAAAATACGACCGCAGACAACCTGAGCATGTCATGAGTATGGGCCGTTATTTAAATATCGTCATTAGTAGTGAACGAGTTGAGAAGGGACAAAAATACCAAAGACAACTTGATGATATCTTCACTCAAATAAGACAAGACTATAACTTTCAAAGCCGCTTCCTTCTTTCATTCTGGGCACTAGAAACAAATTTTTCAAGTATTACTGGAAAGCTTGATATTATACGATCATTAACAACACTAACTTATGATGGAAGAAGATCTGCATTTTTCAAGAAAGAACTTATTAATGCACTAACAATGCTTGATAAAGGAATCTACTCTTACCCTACTGAGCGCATGCAAGGGTCTTGGGCCGGCGCGATGGGATCAACGCAATTTATGCCATCTACAATGTTGGCCTATGCAATTGACTATGATCAAGATGGCTACATTAATATGTGGGAAAATCGTCATGACTTCCTTGGTTCTTCTGCAAACTTCCTATCACAAGTAGGTTGGCGTGGAGATGAGAGTTGGGGCCATGAAATAGAGCTTCCACAAGACTTTGATTACTTTCATAGTGGACTAAAGTATAAAGAAGATCTTCAATATTGGATCGATCGCGATATCACTCTAAAAGGAGGAACTCAACTTCCTCACACAGATGGAAAGACTGCAATTTACCTTCCTCAAGGAGCAAAAGGGCCTGCATTTATTGTATATCCAAACTTCTTCACTATTTTTAAATGGAATAATTCTGAAAAATACGCCCTAGGAATTGGTGTCTTGTCTGACTTAATTAATAATCGTGCGGATTATTTTTCAAAGTTTAATTTAAATGAAAAGTCATTCATGTCATTTGAAATGGCAAAACAAATTCAAGCTAGGTTAAATGAACTTGGCCATGATGCAGGTCCAGTTGATGGAATCCCTGGAAAACAAACAACAGCAGCAATTCAACGCTACCAGGTCTCTATTGGACAAATACCTGACGGCTACCTAACTAAAGAGTTGGCCGAAGAGATTCTCTCAAAATAAACTATTCTTAACTTTAATACACAACCTCCTTCCCGATGAGAAGTTTACTAACTAAGTAATTAACTCATTGGAAAGGAGATTATATGCTTAAAATTATGCAAGGATTGCCTGATAGCATTGTAGGAATTGAAGGTTCAGGAAAGATCACAAAGAATGATTATATTGATGTTCTCGAACCCATTCTAGAAGAGGCCCTTGAAAAGGAAGAAAAAGTTTCATTGCTTTTCTACCTAAATGAAAACTATGAAGGATATACTCCAGGAGCAGTATTTGAAGATACAGCAATGGGAGTAAAGTATTTCAATGTGATGAAAAGATGTGCCGTTGTAACAGATAGCCCACTTATTACAGGTGCTGTTAATCTCTTTGCTCCAATTATTCCCATTGATTTTAAGTCATTCAAAATTTCAGAATTATCAAAGGCAAAAATGTGGCTTGGAGAAACACCTGAAACAGATATTGAATTTCACTTTGATTCAAATGACAATATTTTAACAGTTACTCCTACTGAAGCATTAAACATATCAGATTTTGAGACTTTGCAAACACTATTAAACCAAGTTTATAAAGAGACAGATATTATTTCGGGAGTAATCCTTAACACTCAAAACTTCCCAGGATGGGAGGATTTAAGAAGTATGTTAAGGCATTTTGAATTTTTAAAAGATAATCGATACCACTTTGAAAAAGTTGCGATATGTACTGATAATCGTTTTATTCAAAAAGCATTACCGACAGTTATTAAACATCTTGAAGATATCGATGCTCAAATTTTCAAGTATGGTGCCATCGACGAGGCAAGGAATTGGCTTCGAAATGTGGAGACACTAGATCAGATGCGTGCCGTATAAAAGAAGGCCCTCTTCATTAAGAGGGCCTTTTTATTTTTTTAAAGTGAATCAATCACAGAGTTAAGTGTTTGAGATGGTCTCATTGCTTTAGCAACAAGTTCAAAATTAGGATGATAGTATCCACCCATATCAACGGCAACACCTTGTGCACTATTTAATTCTTCAACGATCTTAGCTTCATTTTCAACTAGGTTTGAAGCAATTGGAGTAAAGATCTCTTTAAGCTCAGCATCGTCATTTTGATCAGCAAGTGCCTTTGCCCAGTACTGAGCTAAATAGTAATGAGAACCACGGTTATCGAGTTCACCAACTTTTCTTGATGGAGACTTATCATTCTTAAGGAATGCACTATTTGCTTCATCAAGAGTTTTAGCAAGAACCTTAGCTTTTGAGTTACCAGTTTTAATTGCAAGATCTTCAAGAGAAACACCAAGTGCTAAGAACTCCCCTAGAGAGTCCCATCTTAGGTGATTTTCAGCTGTGAATTGTTGAACATGCTTTGGAGCTGATCCACCAGCACCAGTTTCAAATAATCCACCACCAGCAAGAAGAGGAACAATTGAAAGCATCTTTGCAGAAGTTCCAAGCTCTAAAATTGGGAAAAGATCTGTTAGGTAATCACGTAATACGTTACCTGTTACAGAAATTGTATCTTCACCCTTAATGATTCTCTCCATTGAGTAACGAATTGCTTTAACTGGATCAAGAATCTTAATTTCAAGCCCATCTGTATCGTGATCTTTTAAGTACTCATTAACTTTCTTGATTAAGTTAGCATCATGGCCACGGTTTTCATCAAGCCAGAATACGGCCGGAGTATTTGTTAGACGAGCACGTGTAACACCAAGTTTAACCCAGTCACGAACTGCAACGTCTTTAGTTTGACACATTCTCCAAATATCACCTTCTTCTACTGTGTGAGTAAAGATAGTGTTCCCTTCAGAGTCAGTAACAACGACTTCTCCTGCTGCAGGGATTTTGAAAGTTTTATCATGTGATCCATATTCTTCAGCTTTCTTTGCCATAAGACCAACGTTAGGAACTGTTCCCATTGTCTTTGGATCAAAGGCACCATTTTCTTTACAGAAAGTAATAACTTCTTGGTACATCTGAGCATAGCTTCTATCTGGGATACAGAATTTAGTATCTTCAGTTTTATTATCTTTATTCCACATTTGTCCTGAAGTTCTAATTGCTGCAGGCATAGATGCATCGATAATAACATCAGATGGTACGTGAAGGTTTGTGATACCTTTATCTGAGTCAACCATAGCTAGACGAGGCCCATTTGCAATAGCTGCGTCTAATGCACCTTCGATCTCTGCTTTCTTTTCAGCTGGAAGGCCAGCAAGTTTTGCATAAACTGAACCTAGTCCGTTTGCCGAATTAACACCAAGTTCTTTAAACTCAGCTGCATATTTTTCGAAAACATCTTTGAAATATACTTCTACACAGTGACCAAACATAATAGGATCACTAACTTTCATCATTGTTGCTTTTAAGTGAACAGAGAAAAGAATGTCTTTCTCTTTTGCATCTTGAATATTCTTTGCAAAGTATTCTCTAAGTGCTTTTGCACTCATTACACCTGCATCAATGATTTCATCTTTAAGAAGTGAAACTTTTTCTTTTAAAACAACCTCTGAACCATCATTTTGCTTAAGTGTGATTTTTACATCAGTAGCATTTGGCATAATTGCTGACTTTTCAGAACCATAAAAGTCATTTGCTTCCATATGTGCAACATGTGACTTTGAATCACTCTTCCACTCACCCATTCTATGTGGATTAGCTTTTGCATATTCCTTTACAGGACCAGCAACACGACGATCAGAATTTCCTTCACGTAAAACAGGGTTAACGGCAGAACCAAGAACTTTTGCATAACGAGCTTGAATATCTTTTTCTTCATCAGTTGAAGGTGAATCTGGGTAATTAGGAACTTTAAAACCGTGATCTTGAAGCTCTTTAATTGCAGCAGATAATTGTGGAATAGATGCTGAGATATTTGGAAGCTTAATAATATTAGCTTCGGCCTTCTTTGCTAACTCACCTAAGTAAGCAAGGTCATCTGATTGCTTTTGCTCATCTGTTAAAAACTCTGGAAAATGAGCTAAGATTCTTCCAGCAAGAGAGATATCACGAGTCGTAACATCGATACCTGCATGCTTTGTAAAAGCTTTTACAATTGGAAGAAGTGACTGCGTAGCAAGAGCTGGCGCTTCATCAGTAATAGTGTAAATAATTTGTGACATTTTACATCCCGTGTTATTTGTTATGAAGTGATTATAAAACGCCTTATCCTATAATAAAACCAGCTACTTCGTCCACGATCTATGCGTCACACCCATAAAACTAGACTTGTTTACCTTATTTTAGTTTGACACTTCAAACATTATTTCTAACAATCAACCTAATGAAAATTACTAAGGGAGATAAATAATGAAAGTATTTTTACTTCTCGCACTTGCACTTCCAGCATTTGCAGGAATTACTATCGATAAAAATAAAGACATCCAAGAAATTAAGAAAATGACAGGCTGTTACGAGATTAAGTTTCAGTCGGCCGAGACTTTTGCTTACAACAGCGACTATGACTTTTATGATCGCTACGCTTCTGGAGCTCTTGAGTGGATCTTTGTTGATTCTGAAGATAAAGACTCAGTTAATATTCAACACATTCTTGTCACTCCACACGCCATTGTAAAGCATTGGCGACAGCAATGGGATTGGGAAGCTTCAAATGCACTAGATTATAGAGGCTTTTCAAACTGGAATAACCGTACAGTAAAGAACCCACAAGGTAATTGGGTACAAAGAGTATATCAAGTGGATGACTCTCCAAGATATGAGTGCTCTGCACCTTGGATTCATACTGATAAGAAATCATTTTGGGAATGTACGGCCAACGCACCTCTACCAAGAAGAGAATTCTCTATTCGTTCAGATTACAATGTACTTAGGAGAACAAATCGTCACGAGCAAACTTCATACGGGCACGTTCATGATCAAGATAATGTAAAAGTTAATATGCTTGAAAATGGAATGGAACTGAAACTTGCTATGGAAAAGAGCTACAATACTTATGTAAAAGTTGATGATAAGAGATGTCAGCCAGCACGTGATTGGTGGAAAGAGCATAAACTATTTTGGCGTGACGTAGTCAAAGTATGGGATGCTACACTTTACTCTCGCCCATCAATTCGTTTTGACTTCAAAAAAACAGGGGCACCAATGTGGTCAAGACTTTTCGCCCTTGATGATAAGTTCTCTACAATGCCTGGTTATAATTCAGAACTTGCGACTCAAGAAATCAAGGACTTAATTGAGTCTCATATCGTAGAATAATTTAATTACAATATTATCGAATAAAAAAGGGCCTGTTTTTCACAGGCCTTTTTATTTACTCTGCCCGTGGTATAATTAGTTTATCTTATTAATCACCGATACTTTACGGGAAAATATGCTTAAAAACGTTTATCTTTTAGTCTTTTTAACTTCATCAATTGCCCATGCTTCTACATACCAAGCTTCAAATGGGATTGAATTTGAAATTGATCAATGTTTAAAAGACTCAGATTGTAAGCAGCAACTTATAAAAGAGTCTCCCGTAAAAATTGCAAAAATTTTGAATGATTCAAAAAATCAGGGACAAACGAAGTTAGTATTAACTTCATTATTAGATGAAGAAAACTTAGCTAAATTTGATTCTCTTTATCGTTTAAGAACAGTAAATGATCAAAACCTTTTAAATAAACGAGACGCTAAGAAAGTCGAAATAAGTCTAAATAGGATGTCAGACACATATAAGTTTAACTATGCGACAGACTATATCCGCAATAACCATGACCAATTTAAAAACAATTCATATATTAATATCTTAATTAATAATGTAATTAGAGATGAAATTAAGAATTCATCACCCCTATCAGATCAGAAAAAAGAAAAATTAAATCAACTTCATAAAGAAGGCCTAATAAACCTTTCTCATTACTCTCAAGATATCGATTTAGAAGATAATAAATCAGATGAATGTTACGACTGTAGTGTACAAACAGCTTCAACAAGTGAGTATATGTCAGTTACAAATCTTGTAAAGGTTGCACAGCAAATGATAAAAGTTACAAGTACATGGTCTTCTGAATGTAATCTCGATGCAAAGAAAATAGAAGATGATGTCTTCTTCTATAATAAAACACGTAGGGCCAAAAGAGACTTACAACGTTACAAGAATACAACTTATATTAATCAAGAAACGTTTGAAGATGGTTGTACTAAAAAGATTGAGGCAAAAACTTATCGTAAGTAACAACGATGTCCTGCTCGTTGCATTTTATTTGCCCAAACATTATCACCGGCACCCCTAACACCATCACAATAGTATATTCCTGACCTTGAGAAATCACTTCTTTCTATTTTCTTAGGTTCGCTTTCTACATAAGTGACAAGTTGATTGCTGAAGTCTTTATAGGCATCAAAAAGAGGGCCTTCTTCTACCCAACCATTATCATTGAATACATTAAAATGAGTCCCCCAACTATTGTGGACTTTATATTGATTACGACATTCACCATTGCTATCACAGATAGTTCTAAATCCGCTTAAAAGATAGGCATGACCACCACACGAACGCTTTCTCTTCTCTTGAGGACACATTGACATATCACTAATATCATCCTCTCCTTCACAATAGCGTTGCCAAGTACAGCTTGATATCGCAGCTGATTGATCATTCTCAAATAACTCAATCATTTTCTTTCTAAATTTATCTTTATCAGAAATATGTTCTTGATGAAACTTTACTCCTGGTATCTTAACCTTCTCTTTTTCATCTCGACATTTTTTAGGTATCAGTACTTCATTTAAGAACTCTTCAAAAGCGTTGATTGAAGCGATTTTAGTAGCTGCCCTCGATAAGTTTTCAATCATATCCGTACTAAATGGATAGTACTTCTTAAAAAACTCTTCATTACAAGGCCTACAAAACCCATCACTCTCAGTTTCTTTTTTTACCTGATAATAAATATCATTCATGGCCTTTAATTGGGGATGCTCTTCGATATCAAAGTCCCCATTTGCTTGGCCATTGTAGTTTTCAATTTGTTGATAAGGTGCACATTCTTCAGTTGAAAATGATAAATCAACTTTTTTACCATTTGTTAATGATCTAGTAACTTGAGGAATATTTCCACCATTTAGTCCTAAGAATTCTTTAGAATTACCATTTTGTAATTGAGTCTTCCCAAGTACATCTAGAACGGAAATTTGTTTATCCTCATCACAAGCTCCACTTTTAATACAAGCTTGATCTAATAAAGAAGTGGTAGCAAATAAGTAACATGAACCAAATCCATCTTGATCACGAATGATTGGCTTACTCTTCACCTCTAGCTGACTTGTCACTCTTTCACTCCCCATAGGAGGAAGTTGTTGATAAGCAGCATGATTATATTCATTCCACTTCATTTCTTCAGTAATTTCAAGCTTTGCAAAGGTTGTTAATGAAAGAATAGAAAAGATAAATATTTTAATCACGTAGCAAACTCCACGCACTAATCATACTTCCATCTGAGAAGCGGCAAAAGCCGATTTGATTACCATTTTCCATTTTTAAAATTTTATATTCAGAATTACCTATTGCTTTACATGCTTTTGAGCCAGGGTGGCCCGCTAGTCCACGAGTTTTCTTTTGCTTTATCCTTCGCTTAAGACAGTCTTTTGATTTCTTACAAGTATCATTCATAAATACGGTATTTTTACCGCTGCCTTCTTTATAGATTTTTACTTCTTTGAATTTATCTTTTTCATAAATTTTCATAATTTGAAAATCTTTTGCAAAGAGATCAAAGGTAAAGAAAATTGTAAATGTAGATAGTATTATCATCTTAAACATCGACCTATCCTTTGGCCTTGAAAAATTGTTTGATACGATAAAAGAACTTCTCTACCCAATTACCCTGTACAGATGAAGGATCACGAGTAGTATCACTTGTTTCTTGTGCAATAACTTCAGCTACTTCTTCTAATGTTTTATCCATTTCATCGCCGTGCTCGATTTCTACAATAACTTCTTCAACCTCAACACTTCCATCATCATTTGATTCGATAACTTCACCATCTTCATTTACTTCTTCAACAGTTGCCCTTTCTTCAAGCTTTGATCTTTGATAGAGGTAAATAGGTGTTGAAGCTGGTATAAATTGTACAAGCTGTCCAATTACAGAACGACGATGAGTGATACTAATATCACCACGTGCATATGCCTTCTCTTCAGCGGCCAGCATTCTCTCATAAAATTTAGGATCATTTTCTTTTGCATACTGCTTGAGAAGCTTATACTTCTTCACAGCAAGTGCATCAACCATTCGAGCAAATGTCACGAGAAGTTCATCTTTAGGAATTGTCGTATTTACTGTTTTTAAATTTGAATAACTCTTTACTAAGTCATTACTGAAACTTTTTACAATATTATTTATCTTTGGAAAGTGTAGTCTTCTTGCTCTAGCATTATAGAAAGCTTGGAATAAGCGTACTGCACGATACTTACCGATATGTTTTGACTTATAAATAAGGCCCATAAAGGTATCAACTATTTCTGGTTGTAATAATAGTGAATATAGCCAATTGACAACTTCAGAGTTTCTTTCCTTCTTTAGTTTTGTAATTAAGGCCATTGGATTTTCGTGAACAATTCGAGTTATATCATCTAACTCTGGACGACTCTCTCCTTTGAAAAATATTGGAAGAGTACTTTTTTCTCTATCACTTGCAACACCAAGATTTGCCATAAGTTTTTTAAGCTCGACTTGGCATTCTTTATTACATAGATCACTATTTTCAAGGTCTCTAATATGCTCACGAACTAAGCGGTATTCATAGTAATCATTACCAATATTAATAATATTTCTTTCTGCTTCCTTATCAACTTCAATCTTAAATAAGTCGGCATTCGGTGAATTATCAAACTTTGATAAAATAAACTCATTGAATTCATCCGAGTACTCTTTTTCTTTCAAATATTTTTTAAGCTTAGTTTTTGTGACATCAGTAGATGAAAGAAAGTCAGATATATCTTTCATACGTTTAAAAGAGATAAAGTTTACTTCAAAATCCCTAAAGAATACTCTCCAGTCTCTTACATTCACTGAATAATGCTTAGTAAATAAGTTATTATCGAGTTTCTCAATCTTCTTCCATACAGAAAGAGACATTGCTGGCTCTTTGTGTTCACTAGTATTACGAAGACGACGATTTAAGGTCTCTAGTTTGTTAATCTTCTCCTTTAATTCAAATTCAGGAGTGTCATAGAACGAGTTTTTCTTTATACCAAGAAACGATTTAAATGCTCCTCCACAAGAAGCATAAATCTGAAAGTGAATAATTGAAGATAGAATTATTAAAGTATTTAGTCTTTTCATAGGCCCTCGTCCTCATATCGGATACTTGGGCCTAATCTTTAGAGTGTTTAGCTAAAGAATATATGTAATTTTAGCTATTTAAACAGTTTTTGATACTCACCATAACCTTCTTTCTCTAAATCTTGTTTAGGAATAAAGCGCAAAGATGCTGAGTTGATACAATAACGCTTCCCTTCAGGGCCTGGGCCATCGTCAAAAACGTGACCGAGGTGGGCATCTCCAGACTTCGATCGTACCTCGATTCGAGTCATAAAGAGTTTATTATCCTCTTTCGTTTTAACTAAGTCTTTATCTATTGGTTTAGTAAAGGCTGGCCATCCTGAACCAGAATCATATTTATCAAGAGAACTAAAAAGTGGCTCACCTGTTGTTATATCAACATAGATTCCTTCTTCTTTATGATCCCAATACTTATTAGCAAATGGACGCTCAGTCCCTTCTTTTTGAGTTACTTCATATTCTAATGAAGATAGCTTTTCCTTTAATTCTTTTTCACTTGGTTTCTTATACACTTTATTATCCTTTTTTGTTTCTTCGCATTTCAAAGGTTTTGAAGAATTGTTTCGAATAAATTGTCCTCGGCCAGATAGCTCTTTATAAGTCTTATATCTAATTGGGTTTTTCTTGTAATAATCTTGATGATACTCTTCAGCTGGATAGAAAGTCGATCCCTTTTCTATTGCCGTAACTATTGGTGAATCATACTTCTTACAAGCTTCAAGATTATTCTTCGAGTTTTGCGCTATATTCTTTTGTTTTTCATTTTCATAGAAAATCACAGTACGATATTGATTTCCCCTATCTGCAAATTGTCCTCCTTCATCAGTTGGATTTATATTATTCCAATAGATATCTAAGATTTGTTCGAGTTGAACTTTGTTATCATCATAAACAATTTGGACAACTTCAACATACTCGCTTTTACCTGATGATACGATTTGGTATGTAGGCTTAACTAAATCTTTAGTATTATCAGGGGCCATGTAACCAGAGGTAACACTTTTCACTCCCTTAATTTTTTCAAATGGAGCTTCCATACACCAGAAACAGCCACCACCGAGAGTAATCTTGGCAGCATTAACATTAATAGCGAAAAGAAGGCCGATAAATAGGTATACAGCTGTAATAATCTTCATTTATACCTCCATGAAACTATTATAACAGGTTCTCGTATAAGTATTCGTAGCTGATAGCCTAATTGTTACATAATATTATTAATGAAAGGTTTGACCTCCTGATTACGGCCACTTAAAATTGTCTTATGAAAAAACTCATTCAATACTTTATCGATAACCTACTTATCTCAAACGTTCTTTTCTTCAGTGTATTTGTTATTGCCATTTTTGCTTGGACAAAAATTCCAAAAGAAGAAATGCCAGAGTTTGAGTCACCTTATGTTCGCGTTTCCACAATTTACCCTGGAGCAAGTGCTGAGGATATTGAATTCTTTATTACAAAACCCATTGAAGAAGAATTAAAAAATGTAGCAGGCCTAGATGAAGTGCGATCAGTTTCCTCAACTGGCTCAAGTTCAATTACAGTTGTTATGCTTGAGAACTACCCTAATCCAAGAGAAGTCTACCTCGACATTCAAGATGCCGTACTTAGGGCCGATCTACCTAGTGAAGCAGAGATTCCAACATTTAGACAATTTAAATCATCTGAAAAAGCCTACATCGATGTTGGGTTTTACCTAGAGGGAAAGAGAGACTTAACAGTTGAAGACCGAGCAAGACTGCAGCAGCTTGTTAGAAACTTTGAAACACAAGTTAAAGCGCTACCTGCAGTATCGTCTGTTACTCGAAGTGGTTACCTTGATCCAGAAAATCATGTCCTTCTTGACCCATATAAAATCAAGCAAAACAGAATCTCAATTCACAACGTTGTAAGAAGTTTAAGAGAAAGTCATATTCGAGCACCGATTGGTGTATTAGAAGATACACAACAATCAAAGGTTACCTCTATTAATGAATTAGTTGATGAATCAGACTTTAAAGACTTGATGGTAACAGGTAATTACGAAGGTGATGGTGTCAGCCTCGATCAAATCGCAAGTTTTAAAAAGTCTTTTGAAAAAACGAATTCAATTTATAAAATCAATGGCCACGAAGGGATAATGCTCAACCTTAAAAAGAGTCATAATGTTGATATTCTAGCGGCCAATAAAGCAACACTTGCCTTTATTGAAAAGTATAAGAAGGGTCAACTTGATGATTTAAGGATTGTGACTCTCGATGATGAATCATATGATGTAAAAAACCGCCTATCAATTGTAGCAAGTAATGGGCTTCTAGGGTTTGGTCTTATTGTTCTCGTTCTCTTCCTATTCCTTGATTTTAAATCGGGGATTTGGGTAAGTATGGGAATTCCTTTTACTCTATGCTTTACCCTAATTTGTATGCTCATCTTTGATTTCACAATCAATAATATGACTCTGGCCGCTATTATTATTGTAATGGGAATCGTTGTTGATGATGCAATTATTGTTGCAGAAAATGTTGGCCGAATTACAGAAGATCATAAAGGCACATTAAAAGAATTAATGGATAAGGTTACAACAGAAGTAACTAAGTTACTAATGCCAATTACTAGTGCCATCGCCACAACATGCGTTGCCTTTGTTCCCCTTCTTTTCTTCGGTGGATGGTTTGGAAAGTTCGTGGCCGTACTTCCATTTATTATTACAATGATGTTAGTGGCTTCACTTATAGAGTCATTCTCTGTTTTACCGGCCCACGTTTATCAAAGAAAACCAAAGAAGAAACATGAAGTAAGTTGGTTTAGAAAATACGAACAAGTCTATGCAAACTTCTTAGAGAAGGCACTAAACTTTAGATTTTTAATAATCTTATTCTTTATATGTTCAACCGTTTTATCAGGATATCTTTTTACGACAAAATTAAAATTTGTCATGTTTCCACGAGAAGAAAGTAAAGAACTTAGCCTAAGTGTATATACAGAGAAAGGTACATCTAAAGCTGAAATCAATGAGTACCTAAAACCTCTAGAAGATATCTTACTTGAAGAATCACAACGACTAAGTATTGTTGGTTTTCGCTCTAACGTAGGTCAATCTCGTCGTGGAGGAGCTGTAAACTATAATCGAGCAAGTATAACTGTTGAGATTTTACCTGCCGATGAAAGAGAATTATCAGCAAATGATATCGTTGATATCTTAAAAGAGAGAACTAAAGACCTTCCAAATATAAAAGAAATTCGCTTCTTTAAATCACGCTGGGGAAGTGGCTCAGGTTCGACAATTGAGGCGCAAATTCAAGATAATGATGACGAAGTTAGAGAGAAAATTGCCAATCTTATTGCCGATCATCAAAAGAATAATAAGAAATTAAAAAATGTTGAAATTGAAAGACCAATAAATACAAAAGAATTCAACTTTAAAATTAACCAAAATGAGATCCTACGCTTTGGCCTTACTCCTAGTGATGTAACCACTTCTCTACGTACATTTGTCCAAGGTACTATTCTTTATACTCTTAAGAGTACTGATGAAGAGGTTGAGGTAAGACTAACTGTCGCAAAGAATTACAAAGTTGATATTGAAAAGCTAAAACAGTTAAGAATTGATAATGGAAAAGGTGGTTACGTACCAATTTCACGCTTTATTACTATTGAAGAAGTTGTAAAACCTTCAAATATAGAAAGAGTTGATTTTAAACGAACGACAATGGTTTATTCTGATATCGAAGAAGGAGCAAATACAACTCCTTTAGAAGTTGCAGAGTACTATGAAAATGAAGTCTTTCCTGAAATTTTAAAGAAGTATCCTTCTGCTATTATTAACTTTGTTGGTGAAATTGAAGAGACCAGAGAGTCAACTGGTGACTTTAAGATGGCAGGATTTCTGGTTATAGCACTTATTTATATGATTTTAACAATTCAATTTAAATCATTGTCTGCACCTCTAATTATTATGACAATTATACCTATTGGGATTTCAGGAGTTATCTATATTCTCATGGCCCACGGCATGGAGATCTTCGGCTTCTTCGCAGTTATTGGGGCCCTTGGAATGGTTGGGGTTGTTGTAAACGACTCGATTGTCCTCATTGATAAACTTATTAGAGAGACAAAGTATACAACGCACAAGACTCAACTTTATAAGCAGATCGCTCAAATCTCTTCCACAAGACTTAGAGCAATTATTTTAACTACATTAACGACTGTTATTGGAGTACTTCCTACGGCCTATGGGTTTGCTGGTTATGATTCAATGTTAGCAGAAATGATGCTTACAATGGGATGGGGTCTGGCCATTTCCACAATCATTACACTCTTTCTAACACCATCAATCTTCTCTCTTTTATCAAGATTTCTTGTGACGAAAGAAGAGCAACAAGAAGAAGCATTCTTATAATATTGCCCCTTGGAAACAAATACTTTCAAGGGGTTACATATTGAATTAACTTGTTCAAATTTTATACATATGGCCATAATTTTCAAAATAGACTTAACAGTTAATAAATAATGTTAGTTTTGTCTTATGACAAAGCTCTCTTTGAAAACAGGTATATTCACTATACTCCTCACCTACTTGTACCTAAGTATGGCACAGGTCTATGCTCAAGATTCCATGGAAATGGACTTAGTAATCAATGACATTACAATCGAAAATGATTTGGGTGAAGATATTGGAAATAATCTCTTGTTCGGAATTGAAGAGCTTGAAAGTAAGACAGGTGAAACTCTTGATATCGTCAAAGTAACAAATGATCTTGAAAATTTAAAAAAGAATAATGATGAAACATATGAAAATGTTGAACTTGAAGTACTGCCAATAGATTCAAGTAGCATTTCAATCAAATTTGAAATGCAAAAGAAAAGAATTATCAAAAGAATTTTAATAAGTATTGAAAGTATAGAAAAAGATAAGAATGACATTGATAATGACTTAAGAAAGGAACTTAAATTAAGACGAGGAGGAATCTTTAAGTCCAAGGATATGATGCTTGATATCTCCTCTATTGAAAACTTCTATAAGAAAAAAGGATATCCTCTTGTTAAAGTTAAAAAGAAACTAGAGCTAAATAGTGAGTCCGAAATTATCATCGACTTTAAAGTTCTCCTAAATACAGCTGAAGTTAAAGTTGATGACATTAAAATTTCTGGTAATAATTATTTCACTGATAAAGAATTAAATAAAATTATCAAATCTAAAGAGTCTTCTTTCTTCTCAAAGAATCTCTTTATTGAAGAAGAATACTTGAATGATATCGAAATCATTAAACGTCATTATATGGAAAGTGGTTTCATCAACATTGAAGTAGAAGCAGATTATAAAGTAAAAAAAGATGAAGCAGATATCAGCTTTAAAATTAATGAAAACAAGCAATTAAAATTAAACAAATTATCAATTGAAGGTAACTCTTTTTTAGAAACTCAAGAAATTCTTAATGTTTTAAACACAAAGTTACCCACGGCCTTTTCAATAAAGAAGCAAAGAGAGGCCATTCAAAGAGTGCGAGAACTATACGGAAATAATGGTTACATTTTCACACAAATAACGATGAATTATGACGATAAGAGTGAGAGCGCAACACTAGTTATCAACGAAGGTAAACCGCAAAAGATTATTAAAATTGAAATAATTGGTAATACAAAAACAGTACCAGAAGTTATTTATAAAAAGTTAAGTTTTAACATCGGAGAAATGGCAAATACAAGTAAGATTAATGAGTCTATATTGAACCTTTATAAAACTGGTTTCTTTAAAGATGTAAAAATTGACTTCTTCCCAATGACAACAAGTGCTGGGAAAGTAGTCATTCAGCTTCAAGAAAATAGCACTCAAACAATCCAATTCTCACTTGGTTCAGCCTATGGTGGAGCAGGTTTTGGAGTTTCTTTAAGTGACAATAATCTCTTTGGTACAGGAACATCACTTGCCCTATCAACAATGATCTCAAAAGAAATAAACCGTGTTGGGCTTGTTTATAATAATGAGAATATTTTTGGATCTGAAATTGATCTTAATATCAGTGGCAATCATGATTTTGAGAGAAGTTACCATTATAAAGAAAAGAAAACAGCTCTTAGAATAATGTTTGAAAAACAAATAAATAAGAACATAAGTCTAGGGCTAGGAACTCGCCTCGAGTTTGTTTCCATTGATAGCTTATCACAACAGTACTCAGATAATATCGACTTATCTGACACAAAAGATGTTGTAAGTGGCCTCATTGGTTCTTTCGCATATCGAATTCAAGATAAAGAAGAAAAAACTAATGGTGTAATATCTGTACATCTTCTACCTTCATTTCATAATCAAGAATTATTCTTTAAAGGTGTCGTTAATGCTCAAGTAACAAGAGATATTTATGAAAATGATGAAGGTGGTAAACATCAAATTTCAGGAAGAGTAACCCTAGGATATGCATCTCAAAGTACTCCTTTTTATGAAAGACTACAAGGTGGAGGAAATGGAACTATTCGTGGGTTTGAGTATGGATCAATAAATAAGGATGGCCAACTCGGATCTAACTCAATGATCTCAGCGAACATTACATATAGTCTTCCAATATATAAGGATATCTTTAGCGGTGTACTCTTTTTAGATGCATTTGCTCCAGGTAGTAGTGACTTCGCATTTGATGACTTTAGAGTAGTTGGTGGTCTTGGGCTACGCGCTCACATGAACGCAGGCCTTGTACAAGAAACATTTGAAGCAGGTGTCACTATCCCACTCATAAGCAGACAAAATGATATAACAAAACCTTTTTATTTTATAATTGGAGATTATGATCCAGCTTACAACTTATAGGAGATTGTAATGAAGAAGAGTCAATTACCTCAGCTAATAATGGCCCTTACCATTATTAGTGGAGTTAGTGTCCAGGCACAAAACTTAAAAGTATGTGACAGATTAAAGAAAGACTTTGATATTAAAGATGTTTCATTTGAAGAGTCACTTGATAAGGCTGAGCGCTATGCTAATTCAGATAAGCATTGTAAAGCGGCTCGAAGCTTTCAATTAGCAATGGTTAAGGATCAATCTAAAGCTCTTGAGCAAGGGCTAGATATCAAATTACTAAATGAGCTTTATGAAGGGAACTTCCTTAATGATTATGTAAACTTCTCATTATCTCTAAAAAAACTAATAAAGGATCATCCACAGTCAGAGCTAATGCATTTTCAAATGGCAAACCTCTATAATCAGAACCTACCTAAAGACATTAAAAATATGCCAATTGGTAATTTTGTAAAAGCAGATGGTAGTGCTAATAATATCGTTAATGAGTCAATTCTTGTTAACCAAGACTTCTTAAACAATTATCCAAATTCAAGATTTTCAAGAGAAGTTGAAGAAAATCTAGCTAATTCAAAAACGGTAGCTCTAAAAAAAGGGTTGGCCGACTTTAAAAATGAAGTTTGGCTTAATAGAAAGTCTGAAGATAAAGATATTTACGAATATCAAGCTGCAATTCTAATGAATCAGATAGTTGAAGCAAATGACGGACGCACAAAATCTCAAGCTCTATTAGAACTATTTGAGCTATTTGCAGACAATCAAAATCTAAAAGATGCAAAAGAGAGAATGTCAAATTTAGCATCATTAATTGAAACAAGTGAAGATGTAAAAAGATCAGAGCTAAGAAAAGTAAGTAAGGAGCTTAAAAAAATAGGAGAAGTCCCTCAAACAACGAGTCTTTTGGATTTAAATATTAAAATACAAGAAGCTAGTGAACTTCAACAATCAATGCTTAGCAATGATGACTTAAAAGAATTAATCAAAAGTAAAAAAGGTAATGATCGTTCAATCTTTATGCCTATTGAATTCTCTGATTCTGAAAAATCAATGATGCTAAAAACACTTGGTGTTGTTGGTGTAATGATGGCCTTTGATAAGCCTTTAATGGATTTTGTACAAGATAATAAGAACGATACAATGACAACAATTACTGATTTTACTAACCTCTTTGGAGAAAAAGCAGGACTGCTTCCTGTAGTTGGTGCTTCAATGGCAATCGGACTTGTTTTTAAGAATGATCAATTTAAAAGAGCTGCCGTTAGAAGTGTCGGAGCCGTTCTAATTGGACAATTAGCAACTCAATTACTTAAGTCTTTGAGCTCACGTGCAAGACCTCGTGAAGGAAAAGGTCCATATCACTTTGATGGTGTAAACTTTGGACGAAATAACACTTCTTTCTCTTCTGGTCACTCTGCTGGAGCATGGTCAGTTATGACTGTATTTGCAACAGAGTTTAAAGACACAAAAATTGTACCGATTGCAGCCTATTCTCTTGCTGCTTTAACGAGTTTTGCAAGAGTCTACAAGAATGCTCACTGGTTCTCTGACGTTACTCTAGGCGCCCTAATTGGATGGGTATCAGGTAAAATTATGTATCGTTTATTTGATAAAAAAGAAGACGGCCCAGTAAGTTTTACGCCAGTAACTGGAGATCTAAACGGTGCTGCTGTAACTTATAAGGTAGATGGGCAAAAAGACCTTAGAGCTTGGCCTATCGATTATTATCAACTAGTTTTTAATAATAAAGAGTCTGAGTAATACTTGAAAACTGCACTGGTTATCATATTCACTTTAATACTATCAATTGGCGTAAGTTCAAGTACTTATGCCATTGATTATAGTGTTTCTGATAATCAGGATGTTTTATTAGATATTAATAAAACTATAAATAAGCGTTGGCGTGACCTAAAAGAATTACAAGAGAACTCTGACTGGGTTGATACTCAGCTTAAACTCCAATATTTTGGAACAATTTATCAAAAAGGCTGGTTTGGGCCAAAAGTTCAACGTCAAATTATGCCATCTTTAGATGGAAAATACATTGTTGTTGATTCTATCTCTGTGGGTGTACCAATTCTTAAGCAAATGGCCTATTTAGGAACAAACTTTTTAATTAGATCTTCTTTACCATTCATTCAAGGTACTCCAACTGAAGAAAGACATTTCTCTAAGGCAACAGCTGTAGATAGTTATGAAGAAGCTATTGAGCTAAAGCATATGGAAGTAATAGACTTACCGACTTCACGTGAGAGATTCAATTCGTTGAGAGTGGGTCAACAAGTAAATACTGTCCTAACATCTGGTTTTGCTTCAAGAGTAAACCTTCTTTGGCTTGATTTTCTAAATGTTGTGATTCCAGAAGTTACGACTTTTGCACCAAAAGCAAAATTGAAAATTTCAAAATCATTAGATGTAACAATTGAGAAAGAACAAAATGACATTGCAATAATAACAATAAAGCACCTCGATGATATGTCTAAAGGTGCAGGACTAGGCTTAAGTTTAATTGTCGATGAGATTATTGATCTTCCAATTTCAATCGGCATTAATGAATCACAGGGCTACTCACCTATTGTCTTTAATCTAAAAAAGAGCAAACAAGAAATAAATCAACTAATCTACCGCCTTGATTTGAGTACACCAGAAGGACTTAAAGCTTACCTGAGTTTTCTTGATCAAGACTTTTCAGAGATTCAAGATCTAGAAGAAAGTGGAAATGATAGTGTCGAACTTTTTATGAAAAAAGAAGGCCAAAGAAATAATTCTGAATTTAACTGGGGTTTAAACTTTGTTCTATGGAAGACAGGTGCCCGCTATATAAGTGAAAACGGAAAATATGAAACTAGGTTTAAAGATGGTGAAAACCTAAAGTACGAAGAAATTATTTATTCAAAGGTCAGTGATCATAAAGGATTCTCAGGCAAGGAGAAAAGAAACTATAACTTAAAGGCCGTTGTACCTACAAATGATAATGCGACAAAGTCTTTTAGCCTAACTATCAATTACTCTTATTCTGATGATGACAGTTCAGGAAGAGAGTTAAACCAAGAGGCAGACTTTTTATATGAGCGCTACCTTGATAATGGGATGAGAATTGATTTCGATAAAAACCAAGACTATGGAAAAGTCCAAATTTATTCATCACTTATCTTTTCAACAAAGGCAATTGAGGAGCTTATAGAAGTCGATGACTTCACCCTTTGGGAGTCCATTGCATTAGCATTTGAATATACAGATTCTCTAATATGGATAAGTGAAGAAGATCGCAACGACTTTAGAAGAGATAATTATGTGTACGAACATTCTGTCCGTAAGAGAAATCATCTTTCAGCTAATCAAAAGAAGAAACTTAAACAACTTGAAAACTTAAAATTAGCACAAAGAGTATATAAGCTATTTGATAAATTACGTTCAAATATCTCGGTAAAAGAAAAGGCCAAGCTTCTTGTTCATGGACTAAAGTCATCAAAGCTAGCACCAGTCGTGCAAAAAGCAATGGTCAATATAATTGGGATTAACGATTTAATGGGACAAGGATATATAAAGGGAAATCTCTACTAATCTTTTAATCGCCTTAACTTCTTTCCATGTAAATAACAATTAGTACTATGATCTTGAACGATGCCACATGCCTGAAGAAATGCATAAACAATAGTACTTCCGACAAAACGAAAACCTCTTCTTTTCAAATCTTTTGATATTTGATCACTTAATTGTGTTTTAGAGGGATATTCTTTTAGATTTTTAAATGAGTTATATATAGTTTTTCCCTCTGTAAAAGACCAGATATACTTATCAAAGCTACCAAACTCTTTTTGAATCTTTATAAAAGCCTTTGCGTTTGAAATAGTTGACTCGATTTTAAGGCGATTTCTAATAATTCCTGGATTATTCATAAGTTTTTCAACTTTAGCAGGAGTAATCTTTGAGACCTTCTTTATATCAAATTGGTGAAAGGCCTTACGATAATTATCACGCTTCTTGAGAACTGTTTCCCAGCTAAGCCCGGCCTGGGCACCCTCTAAAATGAGGAATTCAAATAATACTTGATCATCATGCACAGGTCTTCCCCATTCACGGTCATGGTACTTCACATATTGATCGTTAGATAATTTAAGCCACGGGCATCTTTCTTTCATAGAAAAAATTATATCTCTTTTTTTAATTACGGTTAAGTATTAAAATATAAGCTAGTGCTTTAAAGAAGGAAAATAAATGAAAAAAGTCGTTAAAAATCTTAGCTTCTGGGTCCTTATCGCTGGGATTCTAGGGTATATATTTGGGTCAATTTTTGGTGACCCATCTTGGGCAACAATGAAGACGCCACCAAACTTCTATCAAATAATCGTTATGATTAAGTCAGTATTTATTAGTGCTCTTAAGATGATGATTGCACCAATGATTTTCTTCTCTCTTATTGGAGGGATTATCAATATTGGTGAGATCACAAAGCTTAAATCAATGGGACTAGTAACTATCACTTACTATGTCTCAACGACGATTATCGCAATTATGATTGGCCTTACTGCTGTTTTCTTTATTCATCCATGGAAGAATTCAGGTGTTACCATAAAGACCAAGGATACAATTACTCAACAAAAGCCTGCTCAGTTTATTGAAGAAGGCTCAAACTCGATTCCTGTAGTTATTAAGAAAGTATTTGAGACAGCTCTTGTTAACCCATTTCACGCTCTTGCAAATAATAATATTTTAGGAATTGTAACTGCGGCACTTCTACTTGGGATGTCATTATTAATTGTTCATCATACTTCAAATCCACTATATCAAATCGTAAAGGACCTCAATATTGTCATAAATAAGGTACTTCATTGGATTATAAACCTCAGTCCAATTGGAATCTTTGCCATCGTCTTTGATTTTAAGGTGAAGGTTTCTGGAGATATCTTTAGTGAACTGCTTTCATTTGCCCTACTAGTCTTTGGGGCCACCATGGTTCACGGCCTTTTGGTTTTACCATCAATAGCTTGGTTCTTTGGAAAGCTTAATCCAATTGATCTATTTAAAAAGACGGCCCGCCCCCTTCTTCTTGCCCTGTCAACAGCATCAAGTTCAGCAACTCTTCCTGTTACAATGCAAACTTGTGAAGAAGAGTTAGGAGTTACAAAAGGAGTCAGTGGTTTTGTTTTTCCTCTCGGTGCTACAATGAATATGGATGGTACAGCATTATTTGAAGGTATTGCGGCCATCTTTTTGGCAAATCTCTACGGGATTGAATTATCTGGTGTTGCCATGTTCTCAATATTCTTTATGGCAATGCTCTCATCTGTTGGAGCTCCAGGAATGCCATCAGGTTCAATGTCGGGCATGCAAATGGTATTATTAGCGGCCGGGATTCCTCTTGAAGCAATTGGTATCCTCCTTGTGATTGAAAGGCCTCTAGACACATTTAGAACGGCCGTGAATGTGGAAGGAGATATCATTGGTGCTGTCGTCACTCAAAGATACTTAGATAAAAGAGAAGCAACTTAATAGGTACGTCGATACTTTTGGAATGACCAAAAGTATCGACGTACCTAAAACTATTTGAGAGAGTCTTAACCTAACTACTTAAGAACAACATTAAATGCTAGGCTAACTTTATTATCAATTGCCTTATCACCTAAACTTTTGAAGAAGCTTTTAGATCCGTACTTAATTCCAAAATCTGTTCTATCAAACTCAAGTGTTCCAACAAATTTCTTTCCATTATTAGCAGCAAGGAAAGTTACTTCCTTTGTTTTACCCATAATTGTCATATCCGCTTTTACTGTAAAACCTTTTACTTCTTTAATTTTTAATGTAGCAGTTGGGTATTTCTTTACATTGAAGAAGTCTTCATTTTTAAGGTGACCATTTAATTTATCTAGCCACTCACCTTCAAGATCTGTTGCTGTAAAAGAATTCATATCAACGACAACTGTTCCTGATACAAGCTGACCTTTTTCAACTTTAACATCTCCAGATTTAATTTTAACTGTACCAAAGTGGCGACCTGTTACTTTTGTTCCCTGCCAGTAGATCGTTGACTTAGCAGTGTCGATTGTCGCTGCATTTGTTGTAAAAACCGTTAGCGCAGCAAAAGCAAAAACTAATAACTTCTTCATAATATTTTCCTCCATTTGATTATTGAATTATGAAATTTCTTAAAAATATAATAGCAAAACATAGTGGAAAATAAAGATCATTATTGGCGACAAGTTGTGCTATAATTAGTCCATGATTTGGATAACGATAGAACAGATTAAATGCCTTCAGGCCCTTGATGAGGCCGGAAGTTTCACTAAGGCCGCAACAGCACTAGCAAAGGCGAAGTCTGCGGTAATTTACTCAATTAACAATCTCGAAGAGCAAGTAGGATTCCCTCTTGTGGATCGAACGAGCTACCGGCCTCAAATTACTAATAAGGGTAGAGACTTTCTCAATGAAGCGGCCAAGCTAACAGCTCAATATGATCATCTTATTGAAAAAACCAAGCAAATTTCATCTAATGTAGAGACTCGTGTTTCCATTTCAGTATCAGGAATCTACGAACAAGAAAAGCTTTATCCAATTATCAAAAAGGCCATGTCGCTTTACCCTTCCACAGAAATTATTCTTGAAAAAGAAATACTAAGTGGAGAGAAAATGCTCATGGAAGGTCGAGTTGATTTAGCAATATTTGAAGATCTTTCTCGTACGAAAAATTTTGAGTTCAAGCCTGTTGGTGAAGTTGATATGTACCTAGTTATTGCAAAAGATCATCCTTTTCTTGATTTACCTAAGAAAGAACAGAGTTTCGCTAGTCTTGTGCAATATCCACAAATCATCCAAAGAAGTACCATTCCGGATGAAACAATAAAACTTGGTGTAATGGATGAAGCTCTAAAGTGGCGAGTAACCGATACTCCTTCAAAGAAAGAGATAATTCTTAATGGTTTTGGCTGGGGACGTCTGCCCTCAACGATGATTAAAGATGAGCTTAAGAAAGGTAGCTTGATTCATCTTAAGTCCCTAGAGAAGAAATCACTTGTAAAATTCTGTCTTGGACACAAAAAAGGCCATCAACTAGGAGAAGTGGCCCGATTTATCTGGGATTCTTTCTAGATACCTAAAAGAATTACCTATTTTCAAAGGTTTTCTCCCTTTTTTCAGTGATAAGTGTTAGGTTGGGCCATTATTATTGATTTTAACCACAAGGTCCAAATGGAAACTATTTATATTGGAAATCTCAATTACAAGACTTCTGCACAAAACCTTAAGGGAATTTTTTCTCGCTACGGTAAAGTAAGTGATGTGAATCTTCTTAAAATTCCAGGAACTGAAAAAAGTAAAGGTATTGCTTTTGTAAAAATGCAAAAGAAAGACCAGGCACAAAAGGCCATAGATAGTCTAAATGCCACTCAACTTGATGGTAGAACTGTTAAGGTCTCATTTGCAATTGATAATCACGAAGTAAAAAAGCAGCGTGAAGTGGAAGATAAGAAAAAAGTAGCTAAAGAAATAAGCGAAGAAAAAATTATTATCGCTAAGAAACGTCGCCGTCGTCGTGGCCTACAAGAATTATTTGATAACGTTAGAAAGTAGGCACTGAAATGACGAATAATGATATTTTAAAAAAGCTGCGAATTGCTCTTTCTCTAAAAGATTTTGAAATCATCGAAATCTTAAAACTTGTCGAATTTGAAATGACTAAAACTGAACTTTCAGCTCTATTTCGAAAAGATGATCACCCTAATTATAAGGAATGTGGCGATCAAGTACTAAGAAAGTTTCTAAATGGTTTAATCATTAAAAACCGTGGAACGAGAGAAGAAAGGGCCGAAAAAGCTGCGGCCAATGCAAAGAAGCCTACAGCAAATAAAGCGGCTCCAAAAACAAAGAAACACTCAAAGGTAAAATCAAATGGTTCATATAGGAAAAATAAACCTTCTAAAGGTCCTAAAAAAACTTCATAACGGTTATCGTCTAATTGACCTAGAAGGAACTCAGGAAGTCTTTCTTCCAGAGGACTTCGCACCTTTAAAAATCACGATAGGTGGTGACTTAAAGGTCTTCATCTATCCAGATACTCAGGGAGAGCTAGTGGCCACAACAGAGATGCCATTTGCATGTGTTGGTGAGTATGCTCTATTAAAAGTTGTTGAAGTTCAAGAGTTTGGTGCTTTCTTTGACTTTGGTATTAGTAAAGATCTGCTTGTTCCTGGAAATGAACAAAAAATAAAAGTTCGTCCATATGAGTCTCACCTTGTGCGAGTTTGTAAAGAGGACGGTACAGGAAGAATCTTTGGTACAACAAAACTTGGTCAATATATTCAAGGCTCAGACTTTGATATAAGTGAAGGAGATCAAGTTGATATTCAAATTGCTTCTCAAACTGAGCTTGGTCATCGTGTAATTGTAAATCGTAAATTTATTGGAATGATCTATAAGAATGAAACATTCCAACGAGTTTTAGTTGGTAACACATATCAAGCATTCGTAAAAAAGATCCGTGAAGACGGACTTGTGGATGTGGCCTTGCAAGAACAAGGAATTAAAAACTTAGTTGATTCAAAAGATGTTATTTTAGACTTTTTAAAACGCAATGGCGGCTCAAGTATCTTACATGACAAAAGTTCACCAGAAGATATTAAGAACTTTCTAGGAATGAGTAAGAAAACATTTAAGAAATCGATTGGTATGCTTTATAAAGACAAGCTTATCGAAATAAATGATAATGGAATAAAATTAGTAGAAGATAATAGATAAAGAAAAGCCTCGCAATAGCGAGGCTTTTTTAATAAGTGAATTTGCAATATTATATATATTAATTAGTTACTTTAACATTAATAGCGCATGGACCTTTTGGACCTTCACCTAATTCGTATTCTACTTTGTCACCATCATTAGGTTCTCCACCTTGAACTGATGAAATGTGAAAGAAAAGATCTCCACCATCATCTTTTGTGATGAAACCGAAACCCTTTGTTGAATTGTAGAACTTAACTGTACCTGTACTCATTTTAATAAACCTCTTAAAAAAATTGTTTTTGTTAAGATAATTTTACCCTACAAGTAGCCAAATACCTACGAAAAAAGGAAAAAAAATTTATTTTGCTGTCCATTGTCAGTTTCGTGAAAAAGCCTCTTTAAGTTTCACTTCTAACTCTTTGATTTTAAAAGATTCTTTTTTTGACTTTGTGCCCCAAATAGCTCCGGGCCACGCTCTATCACTAGAGTAACGAGCGATAATATGAACATGTAATTGCGCAACCATATTCCCTAGAGCGCCAATATTTATCTTTTCAGGCCCAAAATTCTTATCAAAAAATAATGAAACTTCGTTAATTTCATCCATCAATTGTATTTGATCCTGACGTGATAATTCATGCACTTCTCTTATGTCTTCAAGACGTGGAATTAAAACGGCCCATGGGTTTTCAGTATCGGGAAGGAGCATGAGCTTACAAAGTTTTAAGTCACAAATCTCTACTAAGTCTTTCTTTAAAGTTGGGTGTAAACTAAACATTGAGTTTTCCTTTTATCGATTTCGCAACTTGAAAAGCTGTCGAAAAACATCCTTGTAAGAGATATCCTCCAGTAGGTGCTTCAAAGTCTAACATCTCACCTATAAAGTAATATCGATCATTAATTTTCATACTTAGGTCTTCGTTTAATGAAGAAAAACAAACTCCACCAGATGTTGAGATGGCCTCATCCATTGGACGAGTTCTTCGAGCAGTAATTAAACAGTCCTTAATAACATGTGCAAGATATTCCTTATCAACTTGTGCCTTCTTGCGATCAAGAACTTCATACAAAAGAGCAAGTGCCACTTTATCTAAACCTAATCCTTTCCTTAATCGATTTGTAAGAGAGTCTTTTCCCCTCTTAGCAACTTTCTCAAGGACTTCTTTAAAAGTGAGATCAGGCTTGAGGTCAATACTAATGACTCCTTCACCTACTTCATCAATTTCATCACGAACAAAGTTAGAGATAGCATAGATAGCGCCACCTTCTAGGCCATATGGAGTTAGCATAATCTCACCTCGAGCAGACTCTCCTCGACTAGTCACAATGACATTCTTTACAAAGCCTCGGTCAACTTTTTCTAAAAAGTGCGATGACCATTCAACTTCAAAGCCACAATTCATGGCCTTTAGCTTACGAGTTTCAACTCCAAGTTTTTCGATATAATCGATCCACTTACCATCACTACCTGTCTTTTTCCAACTTCCGCCTCCAAGAGCGAAAATATAATAATCAGCTCTAACTATTTTTTGGGCATGCTCATGACGAAAGACAAGATCGCCATCATCAAGAATATATTCTAATTCGTGTTTTAAATGGAGATGAAAATTAGGAAGATCTTTTAGTGCCTTCATCCATTGATAGAGAATATCAGCGGCCTTCATTTTCTTTGGAAAAATACGTCCGCTTGAACCAATAAACGTTTCTGTACCAAGCTCTTTTGCCCAATTAACAAGATCCATCGGAGTAAAGTCTTCAATATACTTTTTAAATCGCGCTTCATTAATACCATATCGCTTAACAAAGCTTGATAACTCTTCACCGTGGGTAAGATTTAAGCCGCTATTTCCAGCAACTAAGAACTTCTTTCCAACTCCACCTGTTTTTTCATAGAGGTGAACTTCAATATTATTTTTTAACAGCTCATATGCGCAGAAGAGGCCGGCCGGGCCTCCTCCAACGATGGCAACCTTTACTTGTTTTGACATGTTCAAATTTTAACATGCTAGCAAGTGACAGGAAAGTTATGCAGCTTTTGAGGAAATAGTATCCATATCAATTTTATATCTCAAAGCCTCGATTAATCGATCAATCTTATCTTCAGAGATGGGCTCATGTTTACGAGAATCATTAATTAGGTCATTCCAAGCAACCACATGGTCAATGACATCCAGATCAACATCACTTAATTTAATAAGTGCCATTGGCCAATTCTCAAAACTTCTGTGCTCAATCTCACGATCTGATAAGAGATTAACATTTTGATGTCTAGGATCGAGAATAATCTTATTATAGGTATAGATAACGTCTTCTTTTTTTCCTTCAATCACTTGAAAGAAGAAACCGCCGTTGTACATGAGAACACCGGTGACATCACGGGCATTATTATTTCGAAAGGATGCAGAAGTAATTTTATTCAAGTCGCGATCTGCCTCAAATTCACTAGTCTTCTCACTAATGTAGATAATTTGATATTCATTACTCATTATGAACCACCTTGCTCGTCTATTTCTTCCATTATAGATGTCCAAATAGATTCTTTTGAAGACAAGAATACTTAAATTGCTTCTTAAAAATGAATTGATTCAATGCCATAGACCCCAAAATAATTTTGCTTTAAGAATTCCCTAAATTCGTAGACTAAACGCATTAAATATATTAAGCTAGGCCACATTACGCATCAAAATTAAAATGAAGGACAATTTATGATTTCAACTTCCAATGTTGGTTTAAGCTTTGGTGGAAAGAAGCTATTTGAAGACGTTAATATTAAATTTACTCCAGGTAATTGCTACGGGCTAATTGGTGCCAATGGTGCTGGAAAATCAACGTTTATAAAAATTCTTTCAGGAGAAATTGAACCTAATAATGGTACAGTTAATATCACTCCAGGTGAGCGCCTCTCAATTCTTAAGCAAGATCACTTTGCATATGAAGAAGAACAAGTTCTTCAAGCTGTTCTTATGGGTAACGAAAAGCTTTACTCAATTATGAAAGAAAAAGATGCCATCTACATGAAAGAAGACTTTAGTGATGAAGATGGAATGAAGGCAGCAGAGCTTGAAAGTGAATTTGCCGAAATGAATGGTTACGAAGCAGAATCTGAAGCAGGTATCCTTCTTTCTGGTCTAGGGATCGGAACTGAATACCATTATAAGACGATGAAAGAACTTACTGGTCCAGAAAAAGTAAAGGTCTTACTTGCTCAAGCATTATTTGGATCTCCAGATATTCTTCTTCTGGATGAGCCGACAAACAACCTTGATATCAAGGCCATTCAGTGGCTTGAGAACTTCCTATTAAATTATGAAAAGACTGTGATCGTTGTATCCCACGATCGTCACTTCTTAAATAAAGTCTGTACACACATTGCAGATATCGACTTTGGTAAAATCACAACTTACGCTGGAAACTATGACTTCTGGAGAAAGTCTTCAGAGATTGCAGCAAAGCTTCGTGCCGATCAGAATAAGAAAGCAGAAGAGAAGGCAAAAGAGCTTAAGGCCTTCATTCAACGATTCTCTGCCAATGCTTCTAAGTCTTCTCAGGCGACTTCTCGTCAAAAGCAATTAGAAAGACTAGAGCTAAACGATCTTCCAAAATCAACTCGTAAGTATCCATTTGTTCATTTTGAACCAAAGCGTGAAGCTGGAAAAGAGATCCTACGAGTTAATAATATTTCTAAGACAATTGATGGTGTTAAGCTACTTGATAATATTTCATTTATGCTCAATAAAGATGACAAGATTGTTCTTCTTGGTGAGAACGATGTTGCAAAGTCGACTCTCATGAAAATCCTTATGGGTGAAATGGAGCCGGATTCAGGTGACGTTGAATGGGGTGTGACAATAACGAAGTCATACTTCCCAAAAGATAACTCAAGCTACTTCATGGATGGAAAGAATGATCTTGTGAACTGGCTTAGACAATACTCAGAAGATAAGGACGAGACATTTATTCGCGGCTTCCTTGGTAAGATGCTTTTCTCAGGAGAGGAAGCTCTTAAAAAGACGAATGTTCTTTCAGGGGGAGAAAAAGTTCGTTGTATGATGTCTAAGCTTATGCTCTCAGGGGCAAATGTTCTTCTAGTCGATGGACCAACAGATCACCTAGACCTAGAAAGTATCACATCAGTTAACGAAGGTTTCACTAGATTTAAAGGTAATCTAATCTTTACTTCTCATGACCACGAGTTCATTCAGACGGTTGCAAACCGTATTATCGACCTAGATCATAAAACTGGGAAAATGATCGAAGATAAGTACATCAGCTACGATGACTACCTAAAAACAAAAATTAAATAATTTGAAATACCAAGGCCTCTTAACTGAGGCCTTTTTGCTACTTAGTTCTCACTTATGACTTTGTGCAATGTAAGAAATCCTTCCAAATACCTATAATATCGTAACAATAAATGTAAGAAAGTTAATTTAATCGGCCAAATAAAATTTTTATTTCAAATCTCCTTTTTCCCAAGCTAGAAGAAAGAATATTTTAATAAACTCTAGGGAGATTCTTCATGAGAAAATTAGTTCTTTTTGCTGTTCTAGCAGCACTTACGGCCACAACTTTTGCAGCTGGTAGACGTGATGACCGCGATCGTCGATCACGTGGAAATAGTGGAAAATACGACAATAGCCGTACACGTGGTAATAACCAATCAGATAGAAGTCGTTCAAGAAATACAAGAGATGACAGACGTTATGATAACTCAAGAACTCGTAATGATCGTCGCTATGATGACTCTCGTACGAGAAGAACAGATGATAGAAGATACGACAATTCTCGCACAAGAAGAACTGACGATAGAAGATACGACGATTCTCGCACAAGAAGAACTGACGATAGAAGATACGATGATTCTCGCACAAGAAGAACGACTGATAGAAGATACGATGATTCTCGTACAAGAAGACCAGATCCAACAAGAGCATATCGTCGATATCGCCACACACCATATCGCGATCATGTAAGACACAATCGTCGTTGGTACACGACTCGTGACTACCACAGAACAATTAGACCAATTTACGTATATAACAACCGTTGGCTAAGAGTAAGAGTTTCATATAGTGATGGTTATTGGTATGGATCAGATTACCCATACTTCATTTATAATGGTTACCGTCACCGTTACAGTTCATATGATACATGTAATTACGAGTTAGTTGATAGCTATACTGATCACGTTGAGCAAACATTTTACTCATATACTTGTTCTGTTGGTTATGACATCTGTGCTGACCTTAGAGATGATCTAAATTACTACCAAAACGATTACCGTTATTTCTGTGCCGAAAGATATAACTGGTAAATTTCAATACTTACTCCAAGGCGGCCTTTATACCGGGCCGCCTTTACTTTCTAATAAAGCGATTAAAAGAAGCAAAAGAAATGATAATTGAAAGAACAATTATCAGCATACCAAAGCCAATAATTTCAACTCCACTAAAGATATAGCGCAGATCAAATTGTAATTCAGCAATTGCAAAAGTTACCAGTTGACCAAGGACAATACCCACTAAAACAGAGCTTATGGCCATCAATGCCATCTCTTTCATAACAGACTTTCTGATCTCACTAAATCGAATTCCAATTATATTTAAAAGAGAGATATCCTCTCTTCGTGACTCTAATTGATGTGAGATTAGAGAATAGATCACTAAGAGCCCAACTAAGAAAACAATGAAGCTCATAGTGACTAGAATCTTTGTGATACTCTCCATTATTGTTGCGATCCTCTTTAGAGAACTTTGAATATCGATAAGTGATACGTTTTGAAATTTAGCGGCGAAATTTGATTGTAGCTCATCATTTACAACGCCCTCACCTTTACCAACTGCTGCGATAAAAGTTTTTGGTGCATCCTCAAGAACACCAGGGCCAAAAGAGATAAAGAAGTTTGGAAGAAAGCTTGTCCAACGAATTGATCTAAGAGCAACAACCTTAGCTAGTATTGGCATTCCCAAAACATTGAATTCTAACTCATCACCTAAATCAACTCCAAGTCGATTTGCATATCGATACTCTAGGCCGACTTCTGCAACTTCATCAGTTTCAAAGTCGAACTTCTTAGGCAGGCGTCCTTCTATAATCTCCTCACCGCGTACGAGGTGATCACGATAACTTAGATTCGTGGAGCGGTTACGACTCCTTCTCTCTCTTTGTTCTTCCCTTGTAAGATCTTCTCCTTCACTAGGTTTATAACCTTCACCATTAATTTTAACAAGTCGTCCTCGAACGATTGGAGAGATATTTAAGAGCTCTAATTTATTTTCTTTAATAAAAGACTTTAAATCATCGACTTGTTCGGGTTGGATATCAAAAAGAAAATACACAGGTCTTTCTTCTGCGGGAAGCGAAAGCTCTGCACTTAGAATGTTTTTCACCGATGGGATGAGAGTCATAAGTGAAGTCGATATAAATAGGCACAGAAAAATAAATAAAGTGGAAATCTTATGTCGAGTTACATACTTATAGGCCATACTCGATGAAAGATTAAGATTTAATCTAAGTTTACCAAGCCTATCTAAGATAAAGCTTCCCAACGGAAAGAATATACCGACAATAACAAGGAAGACGGCGATAAATGCACTTCCAACTTTTATACTTTCACTTAAGTAAATGGCCATTACCCAGTAAAAAAGAATAATTGGAATATATAATAAATAATCATAAATATTACGTGAAA
Source organism: Halobacteriovorax sp. (assembly GCF_048381875.1). Lineage (NCBI taxonomy): Bacteria > Pseudomonadati > Bdellovibrionota > Bacteriovoracia > Bacteriovoracales > Halobacteriovoraceae > Halobacteriovorax > Halobacteriovorax sp. Next base: position 117,622 of record NZ_JBLXBP010000002.1, read on the forward strand.
GCGTTGTATCGTGATCAAATAGTGCCTTCTGGTCTAGTCTTAAATAAGGAATAATTAAAGCTGGAGCTAAGACAATTGTTGAAGCAACACCAACGGCCATTGTGACGAAGAATGTTGTTAATTCAAATTGCAATTTAATATCAATACCTAGGTTCTTACTAACCATAGTCTGAATAACAGGACTAAAGGCCGAACCAATTGTAATACCAAATAGAGAACCAATAAGACCTAGAAAGAAAAGCTTTAATGTATAGATTTTAAAGATATCTTTCTTACGCATTCCTATGAAACTTAGGATAGCAAGGTCTTTTCTACGTTTTAATAAGAAGCCTCTAAAAAGGTAGATTAGGCCAAGTCCTGCTAGAAAAAGACCACAAAGAGATACTAGGCCAAGAAAGTCTCCCAGATAATCCATCGATCGACCGACTCTTTGGGAATTAGACTGTGGTGATCTCACTCGAATGGATGAGTCCACAATTTTACTTTCTAAATTCTTTTCGACTTCTCTTAAATTCTTATCTGAGAGTTCACCTGCAATTTTAAAATGAACACTTCTCCAAATTGTACTTCCAGGCTTAATAAGCTGGGTTGAATTTAAAACTTCATTTTTAAGATATAATCTCGGGGCAAGCTGCCCCATCGAAAATCCGGCCGCGCCATCCTCTTCTACAATTCCTGCGACAACAAAGGACTTCTCCCCTATTTTGACATTATCACCAACTTCTAAACCTAGTTGCCCAACAAGCTCTGGATAAATAAAAACTTCATTATCTTTTATATCTTTAAAGTGTTTTCCACTTTTTGCAATGATATCTCCATAAAATGGAAAGCCTGCACCAAGTCCTCTAACATTAACTAAACGAGACTTATCACCGTTAAAGAGCATGGAATAAAGAGAGCGATTCTTAGTCATCTCAGTATAATCGAGATTTTCCTTGGCCGTATCAAGACTGTCTTTTGTGATGGCAATTCTTGAACTAATAGAAATATCAGAACCAAGAAGAGTTTTAGACTTTGCACTTAAAGCATTATCAAAAGAAGATTTAAATACTTCAATTGTTGAAAGCCCAACCATTCCAATTGATAAATTTAAAATAAAAATAAGAAAGAATACAGGAGAGCTTCTTAGCTCTCGCATTACCATTTTAATCTTCAAGACTAAGAACTCCATTCTCAAGATGATATATTTTTTCACATCTCTTAGCTAAGTCCTTATCGTGAGTCACAAGAACAAGACTCATCCTTTCACCGCGAACGATATCAAATATAAGATCCATAACTTCACCACCTGTATTCTCATCAAGAGAGCCACTTGGCTCATCTGCCAATAAAACACCAGGATGAGTAACGAGAGCTCGGGCAATAGCAATCCTTTGCTTTTCTCCGCCACTTAGTTGGTTTGGAAAGTGACTTTTTCGATGAGACATTCCGACTTTTTCTAAGAAGTAGTCCACTCGCTCACTTTTATCACTATTACCATTGACCTCTAAAGGTAGCAGAACATTTTCATATGCGTTTAGATGTTCTAATAGGTGAAATTGTTGAAATACAACACCAATATGTTTTGCTCGAAGATCAGTTATCTCTTCACTATTTAAGTTCTTGAGAGAATTAGAACGATAAGAAATATTGCCGGAAGTTGCATCATCAATTCCACACAGTAGTGAAAGCAGAGTTGATTTACCACTTCCTGACTTACCTAGAATGGCAATGGTTTCCCCTTCACTAACATTTAGGTCAACGCCCTTTAGAACGTTTAATACTTCTTCCCCTTGAGAAAAGTCTTTTTTTACTTCATCTAAAGTTAAAACAATTTCAGTCATTAAAGTGCTCCCTTAATAAATGGGGCAACAGTTTTTGCAATGATCTTATGCCCTTCTTCATTTGGATGAATTCCATCATCTAAATTTAGTTTTCTTTGTCCTGCTACGTCTTTTAAGAGAAAAGGAAGTAAGGTTACTCCTTCTTCTTTTTTTAAATCAGGAAACATTTTCTTAAACTCTTTTGTATACTCAGGCCCATAATTTGGTGGGATCTGCATTCCTGCAAGAATCACTTTTACACCTTTTGATTTTGCTAACTTAATGGCCTTTTTAAGATTATCTTTTGTCGAGTGAAGTTTAATTCCTCTTAGACCGTCATTTGCACCAAGAGCTAATAACATCACATCTGGCTTACCTCGTAGTGACCACTTTAGACGGGAAACAGCTGAAGCTGAAGTTGAGCCACTGATACTAGCATTCATAACAGTGATCTCAATCCCTTCTTTCTTTAGAATATCTCTAACGAGATTCGGATAGGCTTTTTCCGGGTCAATTCCATAACCAGCAGTCAGAGAATCTCCTAGAAATAAAACTTTATTTGATGCAAGTGCACTAAAGCTGATTAATAGAACTAATAATAATTTATTCATATAAAACCCCATTTTAAATATTCTATGGCATCACAGCAAAAATAGCGAAGTTCATTTCGCTTTTTTACAAAGATTTAACATTACAGCTTTTAAAGCTTTGCCGACCCTTTATGATCAGTTAAACTATAGTAGTGAGTCAGGGAATTGAAATACTTCAAAATATATTCAAATATGATGCGTTTCGCGGCAAACAGGAGCAAATTATGGAAAGCGTTATCGCTGGAAACAACGCACTGGTCCTAATGCCAACAGGTGGCGGTAAGTCATTATGCTATCAGATTCCTGCCCTGGCCCGCTTTGGGACGGCCATTGTTATCTCTCCTCTCATTGCACTTATGAAAGACCAAGTCGATGCACTTATTGAAAAAGGTGTTGAGGCCGCTTATCTTAATTCATCAATCTCTCATAGTGAACAAGATGATATTGTTGGAAACCTTCTCAATGGAAATATTAAAATTCTCTACGTCTCACCTGAGCGTATGATGAATGAATACTTTCAACGCATCCTAGAGCGAATTGAAATTTCACTCTTTGCCATTGATGAGGCCCACTGTGTTTCCCAGTGGGGCCATGACTTTAGGCCTGAATATATGCAACTTGGAATGATCACTAAGAAATTCCCAGATGTTCCAAGAATGGCCTTAACCGCAACTGCTGGAGAGGCAACTCGCGGAGAAATTATTCGCTGTCTGAACCTTCATGGTGCAGGTATATTTATTAGCTCATTTGATCGTCCTAATATTACTTACGCCGTCAGTAAGAAAACCACAAAAGAAAAAGACTTTTTTAAGCTTGAAGAATTCATTCGTGAAAACCTCGATGGCCAATCTGGTATCGTTTACTGCCTCTCTCGCCGTGGTGTTGAAGAGTGCGCCAATAAACTTGTTAAGGCGGGCTTTAAAGCCTATGCCTATCATGCCGGGATGAGTGCTCCTTACCGAGAAAAAGTACAAGAAAAGTTTATTAACGATAGTAACGTTATCGTTGTAGCAACCATTGCATTTGGAATGGGAATTGATAAAGCAGACGTTCGTTTTGTTGCCCATATGGATATGCCAAAATGTCTTGAATCATACTACCAAGAAACAGGACGAGCTGGTCGTGATGGTCTGCCTTCAAAAGTTCTCATGTTCTATGGACTAAGAGATCTTGTTCTTCTTAAACGAATTGCCACTAAAGGTGTAAGCTCTGCTGCCAGAAGAAGAGTAACGGAAGAAAAACTTGATGCCATTCTAGGCTTTAGTGAAGCAACCACTTGTCGCCGAGAGGTTCTTCTTAATTACTTTAATGATCCATATGTTGGCCCATGTGGAAATTGTGATATTTGCTTAAACGATCAGACGAAACATAAGCGTATCAATGCAACACAACTGGCCAAGGCAGTTTTAACTTGTGTTTATGAAACAGATCAACGCTACAACGTTCATTATATTGTGGATGTTCTTAAAGGTAATATCTCGGGTGTTATTCAAAAGAATGGCCACCACCATATAACAAGCTTTGGTTATGCAAGTAGCGAGGACGAAGGCTTTCTCTATTCACTTTGTCGCCAACTGATTGCTCAAGGGCATCTCAAAATGATTATGGACGGAACGTCGCAAATCAAGCTCACTCAATCGGCCATTGAAGTGATCGAAGATCGCAAAGAAGTCTTTATTCGCGCAGACTTTAAAAAAGGGGCACCAGCTGCAAAAGTAAAAGCAGCAAAGAAAGCAGCTAAGGCAACAAAGAAAAAAACGACGAAAAAGAAAACGACTCGCAAGAAGCCAGTAGCAACTTATAAGCCTAACGATGGAACCGATAAGACACTTTATGAAAACCTAAGAGTCCTGCGCTCCAAGCTTGCCAAGCAAAAGCGGACTCAGGCCTTTAAGATCTTTCCAGATAAGACTCTTATGGAGATGGCCGCGCAACGTCCACAAACCCTCGCCGACCTAGAAGATATCTATGGTGTTGGGCCAAAGAAGCTAAAAAGGTTTGGGAAGATCTTTTTGGAGGTGGTTAATGACATTTAGTTTGCTAATTTTGGCTTCGCCAAAATGTCGCTTTTCTTTTGCGCAAGCTTTCCCATTGCTCCTGAGACGAACCGTCGTGCATAAATGCACTCCTCTCGCTCCTATTTTATAGCTAAAGTGATGGGGAGCTAGCGCCGCAAACAATAGCCCGCCTTTGGGCGGCCAATTTTGCGGAGCGCTTAATAGCGATTCTTAAATCTTACAATTAGAGACGGCTTTATATGGAGATTTCCGCGACGGTAATCAATGAATTTTGCACGCATAAGATTTTTAATGGCGTGAGAAAAGTCTTGATCACCAAGAGCAAACTCCTTGTACTGTGGCTGAGTCCAAAGACTTTTAAGTTCATCATGGAGATCTTTTTCTCTCTTTCTAAACTTTCCAAGATCCCTTAAGTGATAAATAATGAAAAGCTCTTCATCATCTAATTCAAAGCCTAACTCGTCAGTAATAGCACGAAGAACATGAGTTCCTGCAAGATACTTCTTATCTTTACCAAATTCATTTTGAAAATTAGGCATTCCTTTAAAGAATTCATCGAGTTTAAAAACCATATTATTGTACATTGCGTACGTACTCTTAGACGAATCGTTAGAGACGTGGATAAGCTTAGGTAAGAATTCAGCAAATTGCTGATGCTTCTTAAACTCAATTTTTTCTAAGATATTTTCAAATGCTTCTGATAATTCATCCATAGCGTCATTTTTAGCACAAAAGATCTGAAGATTCTATTGTGAAATACCTCGTACTTTATAATCTTTTCTAGGTTTTGAGCGCCAGTTGAATTCTTTTTCACCTGAAGATCGCGAATTATTATAGACATCTTGAGCTGAATAAGAGTTATTAAGCATACATGCATTTAATTGAGCAACACGATCACAGCTTGCTTTAACTTTACTATCGTACTTCTGCTTCACTGTTGTGGCCATATTTGCTCGGCGATAACTATCACCTTCTGCATATTGAGTAATAAGATGCTTTTTGCCTGGAAAGATTTCATCTTTATAAATATCAAAGACTAGAGACTCACATGTTACATCTTTTAACTCTCTTTCAATTTGAGGAAAGTAATTCTTGAGATTGGCAGCTGAAGTCATTCTAAAACCGCCCTCATCATCACGACCTTCAAAATATGAAATATTACTGTAGACGTCTTCAATTCCAGCAGACTCATTTTCACATGCGACTATTTTTTCATCTACTTTTGAAAGTAGTTTTTCAAAGTTTTTCTTAGTGACTTCCTTATTTTCATCTGAGCAGGATACACACCACTCTCTCTCAGCAAAGTCAGAGTTTAAGTATAGTAGTGTTGCTAACATCGCATTTTCTAACCCTGTATTTGCATCTGCAAATGCAGGACTCACAATAAGGTCTAGGATTGTTACCCTCTTTTGTGTATTAACCTTATCCTTAAGCTTATTAAATGCTTGATTAAAGCTTAATTTCTCAAACTCATAGGCCCTACCATTGACAAGGATTTCATTTTTAACAAGTGTTGCAATCGAATATTGAATCTTATGTTCACCGACTTGAATTGTTGCAATACCTTCTTCAATTTTTGCCTCTGGTAATTTCTTTATACCAACTTTCTTGGCCCAACGATAAAACTTATGTTGTTCTTTAACGTCTTTGAAAGAAGTTGCAAATGTCTCAGGATCGAGACGATTATCATTATATGTATCAGTAATATCAAGGAAGCGTTGATAGAAGTTTTCAAGAGCATACTCTTTGATAATGGCCTGAGCATTATATTCTTCTTTTTCAACAATCATTTTTGATTGAGCGGGTATTGAAACTAATGAAATTAGTGTAAATGTCGCAATAAATGATTTCCTCATATAATTCTCCCATTACACTTAACGGAGTAATTATATCAGAAATTAAATATTTATCTTATATTTATAATGATATCAAAGACTTGACCAACTTAATAAGTTAAGTTGGTCAAATTAGTGCCAATTAGAATTGGACAGACATTTTAAAAATAAATGCGCTGGAGCATTTAAAAACACCTTTTAGATCTTTTCCACAATCCATGGCCGACACTTCATAATCCATGGCAAAACTTAAATCCTGAGTATTCATATTAAGGCTTTTGGCCAAAGAGATTCCTTGTTCGTCAAGGACAGGCTTTAAAAAGGCTTCTAAGTCTTTAGAAAGTACAGAAAATGATTTTATCTCACCTTTTTCATCCTTAGTGATAATTGCATTTACATTGGCATCCAGATCATTTTCTTTGCTACTAATATTAATCTTCTTATCGGAAAGAACTTTAATTATGAATGAATTGCTTCCCACATCAGTTGGGATACCTTGAGAAATTTCATTTCGCTTACCATTAACACTAACCATCATGTCGAAGTCACCATCAATGATAGAATTAGTACCCGTGTAAGTCGTCCCATTGACGACATACTCATCAATACCTTTTAAAAGTATTGTTGCTTCGATTCCGTTATCAAATAACTTCTTAGAAGTATCAACGTTATTGATAATATCTTCGTATTTATAACCTTCTTTTAGTGCCATAGTCATAGCAGTCGAACACGAATCGACTTGAGCAAGATCAGCAGTGCTAATTCGGGCCGCTGCAACAACAGAGCCATTAAGTGCCTTTGCAAAATTTCGTGCTTCATACTTACTTGAGAAGCGACAACTTGATAGTCCCTCTATATTAGAAAGGCTGGCCGAAGTTGATAGATTCAAAAGTGCAAGTAATGCAATAATTGAAATTTTCCTCATTTTCTCCCCTATTAAATATTTGAGAATAAATTATCATTTATTGAATAAAATATTCTAAAATTGAAAAATTTAAAGCTAGTGAACTAAGATTAAACACCATATTGTGACAGAATAAAGAAAGCCTTAAAACTTAAGATTTCTCTTAAATTTTAAGGCTTTATAGATTATTGCGGACGCATTTTATGAATAAAGAGTCGATAGAGAGATGGTAAGACAATTAATGTTAAAATTGTTGCCGACAATATTCCCCCAACAACAACTGTTGCAAGAGGGCGCTGAACTTCGCCACCAAGTCCCGTTGAAAAAACCATTGGTAAAAAACCAAAAATATCAGTTAGTGCAGTCATTAGAACAGGCCTTAGTCTAATCATCGTCCCTTCTCGAACGACATCATCTGGAGACTTACCATCTTTTAGAAGACGATTAAAATACGTTACTAAAACCACACCATTTAAAATACTAATACCACAAAGAGCAATAAAGCCGACTCCAGCTGAAATACTAAATGGTAGGCCAAGTAATTTAAGTGAAAGAACTCCACCAATTAAGGCCATTGGTGCGCATAAGAAAATAAGAAACACTTGTGCATAATTTCTAAAAGCACCATAGAGCATAACGAGAATTAGTAAAAGAGCTAGAGGAACAAGAATACTTAAGCGCTTCTTAGCAGAAATGAGATTCCTAAAGCTTCCACCCCATTCAACATAGTAGCCATCGGGAAGGTTAAGCTTCTCAACTTCCTTAGATGCATTCTTTACAAAGTTTTCAATATCACGAGTTTTTGGATTGATAAGAATAGCAAGTCTTCGAACAGAGTTTTCACGATTGACAGAAGAATAGGTTTCAGAAAAATCAATATGGGCAACGTCACTTATTTTTACAGTATACCCATCTGAAATTCCAACCGGTAGATTGGAGATCGTTTCAACATCACGCCTTTCTTCACCAGAGAGTCTTGTGACAATTGGATACTTCTTAACACCATCATAAATGCTACCAACTTGAGCGCCACCAATGGCCGTTGAAATGACATCTAATACTGGTTTACTACTAACACCAAGTTTTGCAAGTTCATCAAGTTTAGGAGTGTATTGAATCATTGGAGACATTCCCTTTGATTCGACTTCTACTTCTCCTGCACCATCGACTTTCTTAATTGCGGCCGCAACCTTATTTGCAACATCAGTTATGACGGCCAGATCTTCACCGTAGACCTTAGCTGAAACTTCAGATCGAGTCCCTTCAAGAATCTCATTAAAACGAAGTTCAACTGGTTGAGAAAACATCATCACTTGGGCCGGAATATTAATGGCCAGGGCCTTGCGAATCTCCTCCATCAAATCCTTCTTCGTTTTAATATCCCCTTTAGGCCACATACTTTTTGGATTTAGCATGACATAAGTGTCTGAGATATTAACCCCCATAGGATCGGTACTTATTTCACCAGCACCAGTACGGCCAAAAGCATTTTTAACCTGAGGGAATTCTTTAATGACATCTTCACTTAAGCGTTGAAGTTTGATTGAATTTTCAATACTAATATTTGCTGGACGAATAAATTGGACAGCAAAGTCTCCTTCATCAAGTTGAGGAATGAATTCAGAACCAAGGGAAGAAAAGAGTAAGACACCAAGAGCGATACTTGCCAATCCAAAACCAAGAACAACTTTTTTAAACCTTAATGCTAGATCTAGAATAGGAGCAAATGATCGCTTTGCCATTGTCATTAGTCTTGGCTCAACATCTTTTGTGTTAGAACTTAAAAATGTTGCAGCTAAGGCCGGAACAAGAGTGAATGAAAGAACAAGAGCACTTGCAAGGGCCATAATAAATGTCATGGCCATTGGACCAAACATCTTCCCTTCAATTCCTGTTAAAGCAAAAAGAGGAATAAAGACCACAATAACAATGAGCTCACCAAAACCTGCCGCTGATCGAATCTCTATCGCACTTTGAATAACAAGGTTTTTAATTTCATCTCTTGTTAAAGATCGACCAAGCTCCTTTGTTTTCTTTTGTATGCGGTGGACGCAATTTTCAATCACAATAACAGCACCATCTACGATGATTCCAAAGTCGAGGGCCCCTAAACTCATAAGGTTTCCTGAGACATTTTGCCAGCGCATTAGAATAAATGTGATTAAAAGAGAAATTGGAATCGTTGCTGCGACAATTATAGCTGCTCTAAAATTTCCAACAAGAAGCATGAGAAAGGCCATGACAAGACCCGCTCCAACAATTAAGTTATGCTCTACTGTACTTAAAGTTGCATTAACCATTTCAGAACGATTATAGACAACTTCTAATTCAACCCAGTCTGGTAAATTCTTTTTAATTTCATCAATTTTATCTTTTAAACGAATTGAAACAGCACGAGAGTTTTCCCCTAAGAGCATAAAGGCCGTTCCAAGAACAGCCTCTTGGCCATTATGAGTTGCTGCACCTGTGCGAATCTCTTTATCAAACTTAACTTGGGCCACATCTTTGACACGAATAATATCAAGAGAGCCAAGACGCTTAATAACAATATTTTCAATATCAGAAATAGACTTTAATAGTCCTACACCTCGAACAAGTAATTGTTCTCCAGTTTGTGGGATATAGCCACCACCCACATTAATATTTGTACTGCGAATTGCTTCTTCAATATCATCAAAGTGAATTCCGAAGCGGGCCATTTTATCAATATCTGGTTGAATGAAATATTGCTTCTCATAACCGCCAGTTGTATTGACTTCGGTTACCCCTTTTACAGTTAAAAGACGTGGCTTGATAAACCAATCTTGAATTGAGCGAAGCTCCATTAAAGAGAGAAGTTTCTCCTCTTCGTTAACATATTCTTTCTTAGACTTTAGAGAGTAGTGAAAAATCTCCCCTAATCCTGTGGATATAGGTCCCATCTCAGGTTTTATTCCTTGAGGGAGCTCCAAATTAACAAGTTTCTCTGACGTTAACTGACGAGCCTTGTAAATATCTGTCTCTTCACTAAAGATTACTGTAACTTGTGAAATTCCATACTTTGAAACTGAGCGTGTTTGTTCCACACCAGGCATACCTGTTAAGGCCGACTCAATTGGGAAAGTCACCATTCGCTCAACTTCTTCGGGTGTTAGACCTTTAACTCCGGTATTAACTTGTACTTGAGTATTTGTTATATCTGGAACAGCATCAATTGCTAGTCGATCAAATGAATAGATCCCACCAATAATGAGAATAACCGTTGCGATAAAGACAAAGAGTCGATTATGAACACTAAATTCAATAAGCTTATTAATTAAATTCATCTTATCCCCCAATCCTAATGTGCGTGGCCATATTCTGACTTATCAGTTGAGAAGATATCGCTTATTCTAAGAAGCTCTATTCCTTCAATAACAATCTCATCTGAGGGTTTAAATGCAGTGGAAAAATCATGCTCATCAATGAGCTTATAAAAACCATCTCTCTTGCGATAAAGAGCGCGTTCTTTTCCGATGATCACATATGATGACTTATTTAGATCATTGAAATTATCAGAAAATGGAATTGTTTTAATCTTTAAGCGTGCGGTTGCTTGAGCTGAAAGTTTTAAACCTAAGTGCTCATCAATTTCAGTGATGGCCTTATCTTTACCAGATCTCTCATTTCCATGTCCATGGCCATGATGATCGTCATGATGATCGTCATGATGTTCTCCATGCTCACCTTTGTGTTCACCATTGTGTTCTTCATGGTGGTCCTCGTGGTGATTATCGTGATGATCGTCTCCACTAGCAAAAATGCTTAGAGAGAAGACTAAGACTATTAATTTAATATATTTCATATTCTTTCCTTTAAAATTGATCCGCGTAACAGATAGATATTCCATAAAGCTTCAACGGCTCCAAGTTCATAATCGTTACGACGATTAGTGAAATCAACGAGTTGCCTATGGGCCTCAATAACAAGCCCAGTAGAAATGACTCCTCGTTGAAAGAGAGTTTCAATACGCTTATGTTTCTTCTCAAGTGAACTTCTTGAAACCATACGCTGATAAACTGACTTATACCTTTTGTACTTTGCTAACCAATTATTTAAGTCCATCTTCAAGTCAATCTCTTGGTAGCGCATATCAAATTCGGCTCTCTTAACTTGCGCTAGAGCTTTCGCCTTTGGCCCATCATTGGTATTAAAAACAGGTATATCGAAAGAGAGACTTAATCCAAAAGCATGATCCTTTTGGTTATCGGTCTTTGCAAACTCATACATCGGCCCAATTTTTAAATCACTATAGGCATTAGATTTTGCCAGATCATAATTAGACTTTGCAGCCAAAAGTTTTGCCTTATTCTTTTGAAACTCAGTACTTTCTTCTAAGTTAAGCTCTTGCATAGAAATATTCTTAAAACGAAATTCTCTTGGTAAAGAAGTTAGCTTAACAACACACCCTCCTCCTGCATTTAATTTCAAATGAGTTAAGAGAGTCGCTCTCTTGGCCGTCAGCTCAGAGAGTTTTAGGTAGTAATCGTCAATGGCAAGTGAAAGAGTTTCATATTCAACCTCCTGAGAAGGAGAAAGAGATTTCTTGATACGGCCCTTCTTCTTTAAAAGACTTTGTAGGGACTCATATGCTTCTTTATAAATTGGTATCAATTCATTGATTTGTCTTAAGCGGTAAAGACTCAAAACATTTTCTAAAATAACATTCTCTTTGTTATTCTTTATCTCTAATTCACCCAGTGCCATTTGATTTTTCGCAAGACTTTCACGGGCCCCACGTTTTCCACCGAGCTCAAATGTTTGAGCAATCTTAATCATGGAGTTTAGTTCTCCACTGCCACCAGAAACTATCTCAGATTCAAGTTCTGGATTATAAATAGCATTTGCAGACTCTATTTCTCCTGCTAGTGATTCTCTTGTTGATTCTGCCAAGAGATTGACTTGATGATTTTCTTTAATGAGCTTTAAGAACTCATTAGCGTCTTTAATCTGACACGTACTATTTGTAGCACTAGCAAACGCTACTTGTGAGAGTACAAGCGTTAAGAAGCAAGTATATAAGCATTTCATGTAACTATCCTTCTAATATTCTTTGATAAAAGTCGTGTTAATTTAACTTAAGAATGTGAAGGAGGTTTTATTGCAGGATCTAAGAATGGAGATTTAAAGAAACTATCTCTGGAAATTAATGATTGAGATTCAATTTTAACTGGCACATCTAACTGGTGTACTTGGTGTATATCGGCCACGAAATGAAGTCCTGTACAATGAATATGACAGTGGTCTGGGTTACTATCATGGCCATCGCAGTGATTAGCAGGAGTAATATCGTGTGAGGAATTAATTTTCTCTACTTTAACTTGTAGTTCAGTCATAACTTCGTGGGCCTCGTGAGAGAAGCTCACAAAAATCATGGCAATTGTGAATAGAGAAAGAAGAATTCTTAACATGATAAAAATATTAGCACGCAAATATTTGATAGTCTAGCCTCCAGTCTGCTTCCACTTCAAATTCTTTTTATCGAGTAGCGCCTTCACTTCTTCAAGTTTTTCACCATGAACTTCGATATAATCATTCTTATAAGCACCGCCTACACCTAGGGACTTCTTGCATTCTTTTGCTAGTTTTTGGCACCATTTCTTATTATTTGGAAGGCTTGAGATCTCCACAATAGCACGGCCCTTACCTGAGGTAAGTCGTCTAATACTTAGAACAAGTTCAGATTCGTTAACTTCTTCGTTGGCATTTTTATTTGAATTCTTTTTGCGTAAATCACCGGCCTCGTCAGACCATACTAATTTTGCATCTTTCAAAATTTATCCTTTTCAAATTTTTGTATTGCAATGCATGTTAACAAATTAAAGGACAAATGTGAATTTTATCTCAACGAGATCTCTGACAGAGGCAATCCAAATTGATGGATCTGGTATCTTTAACGCCTTAATTGATACATTTGAATGCCCTGAAATCAAGGTTTGTTTTTCATTATGACTTTCCCTCATAAAGATTTTAATTGGATACTCTTGCCCTCTAATTTTAATGATAGCAATATTTTCTTGATTAAATTTGATAGGACCATTTAGAGAAACAATGATTTCAGGATACTTCTTAACAGCTAATGTCTCCTCATACATTTTTTCATTTCTTGCATCGTTATCAGTATCCAAGCTCATTGCCTTTATCCTAATAACAACATCTCGATATTGCCCTTTTTCTTCTTTATATACAATACTTCCTTCTTTAACAACACCATCAAAACTGGTTGTAATAAGCCCCGCCTTAGTGGACTCCATATGAAAGATGATTTTCTTATCTCCACTATGTGCACTGTCATAATCGTTATAATTTAAGCTCAGCTCCTTTGCATAAAGAGACTGAAAAAATAGAATTGTCATGAATCCAATAAGTATATTCTTCATATTAACCTCGATTTAAAAAATCATTTTCATTACACCACGAAATGGTGTGTAGATATTTCCAATAATGCCGATGAAGGCATCTCTTTTTTTCTGACTTAAATTAATAAAGGCCGCAACGATCTCAACGAGGATTTTAGAACGAATGAGCCATTGAAATCCCTTATTAAGTCTTGTCTTTTCTTTAAAGTAGAGTTCTTTTTTTTGTTTATAATTCAGAAGGCCCTGCTCAAAGCTCACAAGAGATGGGTAATCCTCTAAAGACTGCACTAACATATGGGCAGTTTTGATGGCATTGAAGATCCCTTCACCTGTAATAGGATCAACGAATCCAGCGGCATCACCTATTAAGGCGACATTTGTTTTTATGATATCGCTTACAGAGTGCTCGATAGGAAAACTGGTATGAACCTTTATCTCTTTTGTGATAGAGACTCCTATTTGATCTTTTATTTTATTAAGATAGAATTCAAACGTATCATTTGCCGAGCCGTATTTCTTTATATGCTTCGCCTGACACACAAGAGAGATATTTACTTCTTTGTCATTTATTGGATCAACACCAATATAGCAACCTTCATCAAAAATAAACATTTGTCCTTTTCGAGGAAGTTTTCTTTCACAAGGAAGCCAAGCATGTAGAGCAATATTCTTCTTTTCGTTTTCAAGCTTTAGATTAAGACTTTTAGCAACAAAAGAGTTTCTACCATCTGCACCGATTAGAAGACGGCAATAAAACTCTCCTCCATCAGAAGTTTTAATCTGCCAGAAAGAGCTATTAAATTTAATCTCGACAACTGTTGTTCCCATTTTTACTTGTGCCCCACTCTTCATTGCTTGAGAGAGGAGACGGTTATCAAAGACTTCACGATTAACACTGACTCCATAATTAGAGTGGCCATAACTAGCAGGGAAATTAGTATCGAGAACTCTTCCCTTTGGAGAATGGATAATCATTCCATTTAGATGTTTAAAGCCAGATAAGACATGATTTAAATCTAATTCTCTAAGGGATTTAACTCCTTCAGGACAAAGATATTCTCCACAAACCTTCCTCTTTATTTCTGATTGTCTTTCCAAAATTAAAATCTTATTACCTTGTTTTGCCATAAGGTGTGAAAAGATGCACCCAGCTGGGCCGGCTCCAATAACAATTGCATCATAAATCATGACTTCCCCCAGTGTTAAAATCTGATCGTCCTAAGTAAAGAGTTGGTAGAACAAAGAGATCAAATATCATCCCACAAAGTAAAATGAATGAAAGATTGAGCCCAAATTCCTTTATTGGTAGAAAATCGTAGGCGCCAAATAAGAGGAATGCGACAATCAATGTAATTGAACTTGTTAAGACGGGTTTAACAATTGTCTCGAGGTATTCTTCCATGGAAAACTTATGACTACCTAGATAATGAAGAATATGGAATGTGCTATCCACCACAATTCCAAGACCTACACTATAGGTCATAACAGTTGCAATATTAAGGGACATATCGCTGAGATTTAGAAAACCAAGAGAAAGCCCTAGAGGCAGTGTATTAACGAGAATAAAAATAATAAATAACTTAAGCTCCTTAAGTGTTATCACTGCTATCAATGCCATAATGATAAGACTAATGAGAAAGCTTTTGGATAGAGTATGAACCATCTCTTTTTGAGAAATCATTAAATTATAATAAAGGCCATCAATTGTATAATCTTGCCCCTTGAGTACCTGACGCACTTTATTCACGAGAATTTCATACTTATCTACATTTAAAGGAGGCCCCAGTAAGGTGATCTTATATTCGCCATCAATAGAATAGGCTTCTCTTAAGGCCTCTGGTGCTTTTGAATATAACGTAGCATAGGCAAAACTATTTTCAGGTATTGAGGGGTTTCCACTATAGTCTTTATTAATTCTTTGAATCATCTGATTTCGTGAAAAGACCTTAAGACCTGATACTTCTTTCAATTCATTTTCTAATTTAAGAATATTTTTTAGAGACTCATAGTCCTTTGTGTTAATACCAATTTCAACGATGGGCACTCCACCTGCAAGCTTCGTTACTTCTTCAAAGCTTGCATGTATATCACTTTCTTTAGGAAAGTACTTTGTGGCATCAGTGATAACCTTCACATTATTTCCACCCCACATCCCTGCGAGGAGAGCAATTACAACAAGAGAAATAATCCAAAAAAAAGAAAGGCTTTTTTTAGGATAGAGTCTTAACTTATATTCTCGATCTCTACGGTAGTGAAGGAGCCCTTCAACAGACATTAGCCATATAATTGCTAAGATCGATGAAATAAGAATAAGAAAGCTACTGAGTAGACCAAAGCTTCTAATGACAAAAATTTCACTGATATATAAAGACAAAAAGCCAATAAAGGTTGTTAGAAGCATTAAGACAATAGGCTTTAATTTTACTTTCAAGGCAAGCTTTAGGGATCCCATATCCCTTGCAGTAAAATAAAGATGTTGCCCAAGAGATAAAGTAATCACAAAAGTCATCAAGGGTACTATTGAATTCACCATATTCATATGATGAAAGAAATACTTAATGACACTAAGTGAGAGTATAGAAGAAAGGACGCATGGAAAGAATAAGAGAATCGAATCAATAATATTTCTAATAAAGACAAAGAGTAGAAATAAAGAGAAGGCAAAAAGAAATGGAAAGATCTTTTCTTGCACGACCTCAGAAGACTTGTCTAATTGGTAATTTGTATAGTCATGACCAGCACAGTGAAAGCGAACTTGTTTCTCAACTTCTCTAACAATATTTTTTAACTGCCCCTTCTCCCCTTTATTAAAGACGATAAAGCCGACACTTTCTGAAGATGTTAACTCAAGACTTTTGAAGTCTCTTTCCTTTAATCTGTCTAAGTAGTCCTGGCGTTTCCTAACTAATTCATGTGGATAGAGAAAGTAACATTCATCATCACATGACTCCTCTAGTTTCCTTCCAAATGCCTCAAGATCTTCGTAGGTATTAACTGTAGGCATACCATGAGAGTAGATCACTAATGACTCGACTTCTGGAAAATCCTCTTGGAATTTTTCAAACTTTGCCATTCCTTCATCAGTTAGAAAGATAGATTCTGGATTCTTCTGGGACAGTTCTCTTGTATATGAGAACATGGCACCAAAGGCTGCAAGAAAGATTAGAATGAGGGCGGCGCGATTGAAGTTCAAGGTGACCTACCTCCACTCAAGTAAGACACTTTGTGCCATAAACCCTGGGCCAAAAGCGAGCATATAACCACGTTCGCCTTTTTTAATTGAGCGCTCATTCGTAACCTTATGAAGAATATGCATAATAGTAGCACTAGACATATTCCCGTGATTTTCTAAGACCCAACGAGACTCTGAGATATCCTTTTGGTAGTCTGAAATATAATTTTCCACCATTTGAATAATCTTCTTTCCTCCTGGGTGAAACATATAATTTTCAATATCTTCAATCTCAAGTCCATTGCGTTTTAAAAAAGGCAGGAATATATCTTCAAAATTTCCTTCAATTGCGGAAGGTACATCTTTATCAAGCACTATCTTTAAACCTGAGTTAACAAGCTCAAAGCCCATGAGATACTCACCGTGACTAAAGTGGTACATATCACTATCAATGATATGGGCGCCCTTTCCTTCCCCGCCTTTTAAGACAGCACAAGCAAAGCCGTCTGAAAAGATTGCCGTTGATACCAGGTTGGCCCCATCAAGATCATCCTTTTGAAATGTGATACTTGGTATCTCCATTGTTAAGACAAGGGCCGTTTTATCAGGGTTTGATTTTAAAAAGTTATCAGCATAAATAAGGGCCGAGGTTCCACCAGCACAACCCATTTCAGTAACAGGTAGCCTAACCACACCCGGCTTCATTCCAAACTCATTTACCAAGTAGGCATCCACAGATGGGATCATAAAACCAGTGCAACTTGTGGTTATGATATAATCCACCTCCGATGGATCCACATCACTATTTTCAAATGTTTGCTTTAATAACCTCTTTCCGTACTCAATCATTTTCTCTTTGTAGATATTATTCTTCTCTTCAAAGCTTAAGTCTGAGAAAACTGTCTCTAAATCCACCACAATACTTCTTTGGTCAATATTTGCACCCTCAAGAATCTTTAGGGCCTTTCTTCTTGTTAACTTATCTACATCTTTCAACCACATACGATCAGCAGTATCCATAATCTCCTGTGTTGAATAAGTGTAGTCTGGTCTAAGCGTTTCCATATGAACAATACGAGTCATTTGTTCCTCCTTCGTGCATATAGATTCGCTCCAAAAGTAAATTTTTGTAACTGGACTTACGTCCTATTTCCAAATAAAATATGTAAAAACAAGACGTTACAAATATATAAGACCAAGGTCCTAATCCAATGTTAAATAAACGTGAACGCCTTATAACAGGGCTTCTTTTCCTAACCATTTCAATTTTTCTTATCTTTGACATTTACGAGGACCTCCATGAAGGGGCAAGTTTTGAACATGTCTTTGAAGAGGCCATCATCATGATCATTGGCTTCATCGGAGCTGCATATTTGTGGTTTAAGTTATTATTTATTAAGAAAGAGAATATTAGGATAAGTGCAAACGTATCAAAGTTGAAAACTGACTTACAAAACTTTAAAGAACAAACAAAGAATCTCTCAGAAGGAATTTCTGACAAAATCAATGAACAATTGGATGACTGGAATCTGACCAAGTCAGAAAAAGATATCGCCCTACTTTTGTTAAAAGGCTTAAGTATCAAGGAGATCGCAGATATTCGCTCCACAGCAGAAAAAACAATCAAGCAACATTGTACAAAAATCTATCAAAAGTCGAATCTCAGTGGACGAAGTGAACTATCGGCATTCTTCCTTGAAGATATTTTGGTTATACGTTAAAAACTTGAGCCAGGTGTTTTTAAAAACTTCTTTTCTTCATCTGTTGAGCGTCGACCTAAGACCTTATTTCGATGTGGGTAGCGACCAAAGCGTTCGATAATGGCCATATGCTGATGCATATAATTAAGGGCCTGCTCACTTCCTAGTTCCTCAAAATACTTCAGTCCTTCTTTTTGAACCACTAAGGATTCACTGTGCATAAAGGGCATATAGAGAAAGTGTTTCTTTCTTTGCGTGAAGCCTTCATGGGTTTTCTGGGCCACGGCCTCCTGGGCCAATACTAAGGCCATGTCATCACTGGCAAATGCGCGAGGATCGTCGCGGTAAATATTACGAGAAAATTGATCTAAGAGAATGATTTCAGCAAGACGCCCTAAGTGCTCATGGCGCCACTCAAAGAGCTCCCCTTTAGCGGCCATAGTGTGAAGACGACCAAAGCGCTTCTCTATTTCATGATCAACTTTAGGATCTTTGACCCATTTTTGTTCATCACTTAATTCATCGAACCAAAAATCAAGTACTTCGTGATACATCACTCCTCCTAATACTCTACTTTTTTACCATCTCACTTGCTCTAATTCTTAGATCTTAGTACATAGCATATATGAAAAATTTCATTCTCTTAGTGGCCATAATCTTTTTAGCAAGCTCATCTTTTGCAAGTGTGACAAGAGATGAATTTCTACAAGTAAAAGAGGCCCTCTACCAAGCATATAGCGAATTGGCCCCCTCGCAAAATGAAGTTTTAAAAATTAACTTACCAATCCCAGGTATCCCCAATGCTGACACCTATTGGTGGGATATCGACATGGTTCACGCTTCATATGTAAAAGTTGAAAGTGATCAGAATCAAATAGAGCATCGCATTTACTTAATGGGTGGTTTTGCTCGTCTCTCAGGCATGACTCCTGATGGACTTGCCCTTACTGGCTGTCATGAAATCGGACACGGTATTGGAGGAGAACCCTTTAAGAGCTCAGGTAGTACAACAGAGGGACAATCTGACTACTTTGCCACAAAGGTGTGTTTACCAATAGTTTTTAAGTATTTAAATGAGTTACGTGAGATCAATAGTAATCCAACGTATGAAGCAATTTGCTCAAATCAGATTATGCACAACTCAAATACATGCCTTAGATTATTAACGGCCATGGAAGCCGATCAGGCATTTTTTAAGACCACAGGAGATGAAGTCGACTTCGATCAATTCTCTAATAAAGTTGCAACTGAGCTTAATACCGATGCATCCTATTACCCAGATTCACAATGCCGTTTTGACACAATGATCCATGGGGTTCTAAATATTGAGCGACCAATTTGTTGGTATCCTGGTGGTGCTGCAAACGGAACAATGCGACAATAGCTCAAATTTTCGACACATCCTCCATTAAGTGCTATGGTGCTTTTTCAATACTGTCAATTAAACAAACAAAGGGTGTTTATGGAAACTCATATGGAAAAAGTAAGCTACATTATCGGTCGTCAAATTGGATCTGATTTTGTTGCTCAAGGAATAGAAATCAATTCTGAAATCTTCGCAAATGCTGTTACGTCAGCAATGAAAGGTGAAGAAAGCCAACTTTCAGCAGAAGAAACACAAAAAACAATGAATGAATTTCAAGAGCATATGGCAAGACAACTTGCTGAAGCTGCAAATAAGCTAGCGGAAGAAGGTCGTGCTTACCTTGAAAAGAATAAGAGTGAAGAAGGTGTAACAACAACGGCATCAGGTCTTCAATACAAAGTTCTAGAAAGCGGAAGCGGTGCAACTCCAAGTGCAGACTCAACTGTAGAAGTTCACTATGAAGGTAAATTAATTGATGGAACTGTTTTTGATTCATCAATCCAAAGAGGTCAAACAATCCAATTCCCAGTAGGTGGAGTTATTAAGGGTTGGACTGAAGCACTTCAACTAATGAAAGAAGGTGACACTTGGGAATTAACAATTCCATCAGAGCTTGCTTACGGTGAGCACGGTGCAGGAGCGAAAATTCCTCCACACTCAACTTTAGTCTTTAAAGTTCAACTAATTAAAGCAAACGTATAGAGTAAATAAGGGGCCAGCTTCGGCCCCTTAACTTTTACTAACCTTTCTTAACCAATCTTAAACATCAAAAGTATTAATAAAAAGCTACATTTCCTTTCATTAACTTATGGGAGGATTCAATGAAAAAACTCGTACTACTATTAACAGTACTACCTTTCTTTTTTAACTCGGCCACTGCTAAGCAAACAAAAAGAAATTCAAACACGACATTATCAAAAACAGAAACAATGACTGCAATGAAGCACACGAGACGTTTTAGAAACTTCATCAGTGCAGCTCAATTAGCAGGTCTAGATGATCTTGTTAATGCAGACGAAGATATCACAATCTTTGCACCTAACGACCAGGCCTTTGCAAAGCTTCCACCTGATACAGTAGAGTACCTACTTGCCAATCCACTAGAGCTAAGAAAAGTTCTAATGTATCACGTTGGCTATGGGCGCTTAACAAAGAAGGATCTAAGAGCTGATAAGCAAGTAAAGACTTATAATGGCCGTGTCATTCTTGTGGATCAAGATAGCGAAGAATTTATTCTTAATAATCTTGCCATTCGTCTTAGTACTCTAAAGGGATTTGATAAGAATATTATTGTTCACGAAATTAATGAAGTTTTAGTTCCATCAGAAGAGCTTCCTCTTAATAATTTTCAAACAGTAGAATATGTTAATCTTGAGCAATATTTAGGAACTTGGTACCAACAAGGTGCATACGATGCTTTCTTTAACTTAAGATGTAAGGGAACTAAAGCACAATACAAGTTTAAGCATAACCGCGTTAGAGTAAAGAACTCTTGCCAGCTAGCAAATGGTGAAGAGAAAGTTGACAAGGCCTATGCAAAAGTCGCTGATAAGATTTCAAATGCGAAACTTAAGGTTAGCTTTGTTCCTCTTCTTGGATACTTTGGAGTTGGAGCTGGAGACTATCAGATCATTCATCTTGATGAGAATTATACAGAAGCTATCGTAGGAGATAGAGATCGTAATACTCTTTTCATCTTAACTCGCGACAGAGAAATTGATGAAACAAAGTATGAAGAGCTAGTTCAAATTGCAGTTGAGAATGGGTTTAGACCTGAATATATCAACAGAACACCAGTATATGAGATCGAAGAACCAACTGAGCCAACGGAACCATCTGAGCCAACTGAGCCGACAGATCCAACTGACGATCAGGACCAAACTGATCAGGATCAAACTGATCAAGATGATGAGCTCATCATGGATCCAAATAAGGATCAAGATGAAGATGCAATTCTTATTTTCAAATAATAAAAAAGGGCCATTAACTGGCCCTTTCTTTTTATCTATCTTTTCTATCCATACATTTGAAAAAAGATCACTGCAAAGAAGACGACAATAAAGAGAGTAAGAATTAGATATAGTCCTATATCACTTCCCCCTTCATTAATATACTCCTTCCCTTCAGGAATTTTACCTTCATAATCAAATCTCTTTACTTCCGAAGAAGTGCTATTTGTCGTATTTTCCATACGTCCTCCAAAAACAATAAATAATAAAAAAACTTATGAATTTGGATTATTTGGCGGGCTTAGTCCTGAGTGACCACCAAGATGTTCTTGGCTAAAATAGGTTTGAGAAAAATCAATTCTATACGTGGCAGGCTTCTTAGATAATTTGAAGCAATATGAAGAAATGAATAAAGAATGGTCAAAGTCGAAATCTTCTTCTACTAACTCAGCTTGCTCACTGACCTGATCAAAAGTAATTGAAAAAGGAGATTGGCCATAGTGGCCGTGGCCTTTATAAAGATCACCATCATGGTCAGCGTAAAGACTACCAAATAGAAATAAAGATAATAGAAGATAGAGAAAATTAATTTTCAAAACGCCACAGTCCTCTTACGTTATTGACTCCTGCAACACGCCACTTATCTTTCTTTCTTAAAGTAAAAGTAATTTCCACTGGCTTTAGAGTATACTCTCCATCATTTATATTTTTTAAAATAGTTGCATTGGCCTGAGCTCTCTTAGAAATAAGAGGTGGCCTTGTTAAGCTTAAAAGAGCTATTTGCATATCAAATTTATTATCAAACTCTGGTACGATTACAATGGCCTTTACTGTAGCTGTTCTGGCCTCTTCTTTTATCTCAACAATTTTAAATGAAAGTAGGCCTTGGATTGCTTCTAAGACTTCTTTCTTTGTCTTCTTAATATTCTTTTCCCAAATGACCACATCTTTGACGAAGCCACGATAATCAGCGATTTGCTGACTTGAGCTGAATCCGGGATCATAGTGATTAAATGTCTCTTCAAAATTTACTAAGAAAGTCTCACGAATTACTGTTTCCACAGTCTCTTTTGGTGTTGGCTTTGAGCATCCAAAGAGAAGTAATCCGAAAACTAGAAGAATAAAAGTCTTTTTCATGACTCATATTATACACTAAACAAGCTCAGTCTGAATGATTTCTTTTTTACTACGCTCAATAGAAGTTGAAGTCGCTAAAACGTCAAAAATACTAGAGAAAGTATTATGTTTATAGATGTGATCATCGGGAAGTTTTTGCATTAGCTCACGATGGGCCTTGGCCAAATTAGTATAAGGTAGCTCTGGAAAAAGATGATGAATTGCATGGTAATTAAGGCCATTAACAAAGATAAAAAATGAACTCGGCCCTGATTCTATTGTCACAGTATCAAGAAGATGATCTTCCCAACCCATTGGAGTCAGGCTTTCATTTGTATAGAGGTGATTAAATAGCGCTCGATACATATTAAGAGTTGATGAGATGACTACAACACTATACCAAACCCAAATTATCTCAAATGGAAGAATACTAAGATAGATAGCGCACCCAATGACAAATTTATAAAGCATACACATGAGATCATTTCTAATCATTCGACTAATCTCCTCTTCCTTCCTATATGGCCTTTTGTAATCCATAGAAAAAGCGAGAGTTGAGATATTCTGATAAGTCCAAATTCTTTGTTCTTTATTAAGAAATAGATATGAAAGTGGATAGATGCCGAACCTAATAATTTGAATGAATGGCAAAAGTAGAGATGAAAAAAATGGCCTAAGAAGAGTCAAAAAATCAAAACTTGAAATATACTTATACTCCGGATCGCGAGTGGTTCCATAGGTCCTCTTTCCGTGATGAAAGAGGTGGGCATCACCGAGATATACGGGATAGGCATTTGGCCATCCAAATAATAAATTAAAAGCTAAGCGATAGCCTTTAATCTTTTTAGCAATATGTGAAACCTCATGAACAAGGAGTGTTCCACGATAGATAAAAAATATAGCAAGTAAGAAAGAGATGATATTAAAGTGAAAGCAAGTATAAAAGAATGCACTCCAACCAATAACTGCATTAATAATAAGATCAAACCATACCCTAGACTTATTAAGGGTGTGATGCTTTTTAAGAATGTCACGCATTAGCTCAAGGCCTTCCTCTCTCATGCACTATTTCTAGCACATAAGAGAGGAATCAATAATACTTATGTAAAATGTTTACTTAATTTAACTTACTTAACACCGTTTTTTATTTCTTCAACAACCTCTGGATCTAGAAGAGTCGAAGTATCACCGAAGTTATTAAAATCATGGGCAGCAATCTTTCTAAGAATTCTTCTCATAATCTTTCCACTTCGAGTTTTTGGAAGACCTGAAACGATTTGAATCTTATCAGGACGAGCAACGGCACCAATTTCTTTAATAATTGTGTCGTTGATATGTTTTGTAACTTCTGCCTCATCTTTTAAATCAGTCACAACATAAGCATAGATCCCCTCACCTTTTACATCGTGCGGGTAACCAACAACGGCACTTTCAGCGATGGCCGTATTCTTACCGATAGCATTTTCAATCTCGGCCGTTCCAAAACGGTGACCAGACACATTGATAACATCATCCACGCGTCCTGTAATTCGCATATAACCTTCGATATCGCGTTTGGCACCATCACCAGAGAAATAATAACCCTTATACGTTCTAAGATAGGCATTCATGAAACGCTCATGATTCTTATAAACAGTTCTAAGCATTCCTGGCCATGGGTGCTTAATACATAGCTTTCCTTCGGCCATTGTTTCACCAATCTCACGGCCATCATCATCAACTAGAACAGGAATAATTCCAGGAAGAGGAAGTGTTGCTTTACAAGGCTTTGTCTTTGTCAGCCCAGCCAGTGGAGAAATAAGAATTCCACCTGTTTCAGTTTGCCACCAAGTATCGACAATTGGACACTTCTTCTTTCCAATATGCTCATTATACCAATGCCAAGCTTCAGCATTAATAGGCTCACCAACAGAGCCTAGAACCTTTAAAGTTGAAAGATCATACTTTGCAGGAACATCGTCTCCACACGCCATTAATGCACGAACTGCAGTTGGCGCAGTATAAAAATGAGTCACCTTATTCTTTTCAACGATATCCCAAAAGCGTCCCGCATCTGGATAAGTTGGTACACCTTCAAACATCATTGTTGTGGCACCATTTAAAAGTGGCCCATAAGTAATATAAGTGTGTCCAGTGATCCAACCAATATCTGCTGTACACCAGTACATATCTTTACTCGATTCTCCTGGGTCTACTTGAAAGACATTGGCAAAAGTATAAGCGGCCCAAACCATATAACCAGCTTGTGTATGAACAACACCCTTAGGCGTTCCAGTTGACCCCGAAGTATAGAGTATAAATAATGGATCTTCTGCATCTAGTTGAGGAGCTGTGTGCTTATCGGAAGCTTTATCAAAGAGATCGTGCCACCAAAGATCACGCCCTTCTTGCATCGTTACTTCATTATTTGCACGCTTGTGTACAATTACATTCTTAACACAAGAGCAGTCTTTTTCTTCTAGGGCCTCATCTACAATAGACTTCAGTTCAGTGACCTTAGTTCCGCGAAGTCCTCCATCATTTGTGACAAGAACACTACACTCTGCATCTACAATTCTTCCGGCCAGGGCCTGAGCTGAGAAGCCACCAAAAACAACAGAGTGAATTGCACCAATTCTGGCACAAGCAAGAACTGTAAACATCAGCTCTGGGACCATAGACATATAGATACAAACACGGTCACCTTTTTTAACACCAAGCTCTTCTAACATATTTGCCGTTTTACAAACTTGAGCGTGAAGTTCTTTATAAGTGAATTCTTGATTTTTCTCACTAGGATCATTAGCAACATAGACCAGTGCTTTCTTATCACCTCTTGTTTCAAGATGACGATCGAGACAATTTTCAGTGATATTTAATTTGGCACCATTAAACCAACGAATTTCCCCATCAGTAAAATCACCTAACGTAACATCTTGCCATTTTTTAGAAAATTGAAAATTCTCTGCGATCTTTCCCCAGTATTCACTCGGGTTATTCTTTGCCTGCTCATAAGCGACTTCATATTCTTCGAAAGTTTTAAGACGAATATCCATATTCTTTACCTCATAAAATTTTAGTGATTAGAACTAAATTTTCTCGCAAAGATATGAATTCGTCTAGTAAACGTATGGATTCTTAACTTCTATAATCTTACTTAGTAAGGCCCTTAAATCATTCATTTGGCCGTACCAATAATTAGGCGACTCAAAGTAGCCAAAAGTATATTTAAATGACGGATCGTCCCATCGCTTCGCAATCCATGCACTAAAGTGAATGAGGCGTAGTGCACGAAGAGAAGGAATTAATTTTAGCTGCTCATAAGGAAATGAGCGAATGCTATCATATGCCTCTAGAAATATATTTCGATCGATAATGGATTGTTGATCATCTCCTGGACAAATTGGCCATACATCCTGAACAACTGGGCCCATTACCATATCATCAAAGTCAACAAAGTATGAATCATCACCTCTTAAAATGATATTTCCTTTATGAAAGTCACCATGAACTCTTTGAAAGTTCATATTCTCAAAGAGAGGCTTTGATTCACGAATGATCTGATCACAAATTGTAATGAAGCTTTCTCTGATATCTGCAGGAATATAGTCCGTAGACTTTAAGTAGTTAAGATTAGCTTCTCCGTAAGATTCAGGAGTGAGCTTTATTCGATGTTTGGCCGCCTTAAGAGCACCAACACTATGAATACGAGCAAGTGAGCGCCCCATTATTTCAAGTTGCTCTTCATTCATTTCTTCAGGGTTTCTTCCCCCTCTCTTTTCATAAAGGCAATACAAAATCTTATGATCAGGCATTTCAAATAGAGTTTCACCATCGATATTTAGTGGTGGAATCACTGGAACTTCTGCTTCCACAAGGTCATTTAAAAAGTCGTGTTCATCTCGTATTTGTTCCTTTGTCCAACGTCCAGGACGATAGAATTTGGCCACGATAAAATTATCACTTGGTGAGTTGATCTCACTTTCAGGTCGATCAACTTCAATTTCATAAACACGATTTTCGATACTATTTAAAGGTAAACAACGGCCAGTGGTTTTAAAGCCCACAGCGTCAATAGCATCCAAGATGGCCTCTGGATTTAATTTGAAGAAGTATTGGGTCTCTTCACTACCCCAAACATATTTAGACATGTAAAAAATCATACGCTTGCGCACGGCGCCATGGCAATGAAAACATCGAATGCTACAAAGCCATATATTTAGGAGAGATTATGTATAAATTTGCACTTTTAGCACTTATTTCAACTTTTAGCCTTGCTGCAACTTTTGAATTTGTTGGCCCATGTGAAAGAGCCGCACTATTTGAAACCCAAATGCAGCTAGATAATGGTGCAACAGTTGGAAGTGCAACAATTAAGCTTCTAAATACTTATCAAATCCCTCATAAGGGTACACAACGAGGAATGAATTCCATCTT
Source organism: Halobacteriovorax sp. (assembly GCF_048381875.1). NCBI lineage: Bacteria > Pseudomonadati > Bdellovibrionota > Bacteriovoracia > Bacteriovoracales > Halobacteriovoraceae > Halobacteriovorax > Halobacteriovorax sp. The sequence goes on from NZ_JBLXBP010000002.1 coordinate 144,867, forward strand.
TGATACTCCAACAGGAATTGATGCCATGGAGGTCTTAAGTGATACTCAAATGAATGCTCATGGATGGTGTTACTCAGTAAATGGCCTAAGTCCAGAGGTTTATCCAAACGAAGTTGAGCTTAAAGACAACGATCACGTTATGTGGTGGTTTGGATACGCTCACTATGATAGCGGAAAATGGATCACACAATGTGAGCCGACTTGGAAGCGAGCTCCTGCACAATTTTGCAACTAGGCCCTAAATTAGCTTGAACAACTTAGAGTTGAGCATCCTGGTCGTGAAGTCGACCACTCAGGAGCTTTTTTATAAAAAGGTCTCGTGAACTCATTTAATTCATATGGATTCAAAATCGCCTGCTCTAAATTACGTAGACTTGTTTCATCACCATTTTCTAGGTCATCAAGAACAAGTTGAACGATATAATTTCTTGGAATAAAGACAGGGTTTGATTCGTTCATAACTCCATAGGCAATCATAGGATCTACTCTTTGAAGCTTTTGCTCCCTTTGCCATTTCTTTAACCACATATCCAGACGATTTCTATCATCATTCGTTAAGTCTTTATAGAAGATGCTTTGCCAGTCAACTTCTTTGCCCTCCATCACATCCATTAAGCTGCGATAAAAGAGGGTCATATCTGCTTGAAGATCATATTGAAGATCAAAGAGTTCATCTATAAATTGACGCTCACAGGTTTTAAGTCCAACTTTCTTTGCTTGAATATCTTGATAGAAGTGATGGAACTTATCAGGAAAGCTATCCAGTTGTTCATCGAGGTTATCAAGACAAACAGTCTGAAGCGCCTCTTTTAATTGAGCAAGGTTCCAATATGCAATATTGACTTGATTAATAAATCGGTAACGTTTTTCTCTAAAGTCAGTTGTATTTGGTGTCCAATTAGGATCGAATCGATCAAGCCAACCATAAGGCCCATAGTCGATAGTAAGTCCTAGCATTGATAAGTTGTCAGTATTCATAACTCCATGAACAAAGCCAACACGCATCCATTCACTCATAAGATAGGCCGTTCGGCGTACAACCTCACCAAACATTTCCTTAATGGACATGCCAGGAAAATAATTATCTATCGTATAATCGATAAGTTCTTTTAATTCTTCGAGTTCATGGTTGGCCGCATGTATTTGATAATTCCCAAACCTCAAGAAACTAGGTGCAATTCTAGTACAAATAGCTCCTTTCTCGTAAGCAGCATTTCCATCATAGAACATATCCCTAAGGACATCCTCTCCGGTCTCAACAAGGCTTAATGCCCTTGTGGTTGGAACTCCTAAATGGAACATTGCTTCAGAGCAAATATATTCTCTAAGTGATGAGCGTAGTACGGCCTTACCGTCTGCTCCCCTTGAATAAGGAGTTAGACCTGCACCTTTAAGTTGAATTTCCATCCCATTTAATTGACCAAGACTCATGGCCCTGCCATCACCAAGCTGTCCGGCCCAATGTCCAAATTGATGGCCACCGTAGCGAGCAGCAATCGGAGTTGGAATATAATTATCTTGATTACCACTTAAAAGTTTAATCCAAAGTTCTTTATCTGAATCTTTAATTCCCATGGCAGAAGCTAGGCCATTACTCCAACAAAGTAATTTGGGATTAGGTGCTTTCTCAGGTGTAACTTTAGAAAAGTGTGCACCTGGAGTTTGTTGAGGACGACCTGTTAGCTGTTTAAACTCTCGCAGCCCCTGATAAATTTCTTCGAGTTTAATCATTTTTTGCCTCTAGTAATGTGGTGGCTTAAAGTCTTTAAGATTCTCAAGTGTCATCTGCTCAGCAGGACCGTCGCTCTGGGCGGCCACGAGATTCTTAACATGTGCAACTAATTCATCAATGATAAACTCTTGCTTTGTTACAACTTCATTTAGTTGGCCTAATAAATGATCCTGATGACAAAATTTTTCTTCAAGATCGACTAATCTCTTTTCAAGTTCTTCTTTATTCATGTTTATTAAATACTACATTCCTTAAGTAGCGTCTATTTATTAGTCGTAGCTTACTGTACTTCTAGTAACTTAGAGAGGTGTCAAAAATTAGGATTTAATTAATCACTTCTATTTAAGATCATGCTAAAATATTTGCCATGAAAAAGAAGTGGAATTTTGCCACCAATTTTATCAGTCTCATACTGCTTGGATTTATAATTTACAAGCAGGCGCCTGCTGTCATGAATAACTTTAAGAAAGAGGGCTCTAATCTCAATCCAAAAGAATATCTTGATATCAGAACAAATGAGAAGATCAACTTTCCGTCTCAAAACGAGAAGGATCACTCTGTTGCGATCTTTTGGGCAACGTGGTGTGGGCCATGTAAAGTTGAAATGCAAAGGCTCCATGACTCAGTATTGGAAGGAAAAATCAATCCACAATCAATCTACGCTATTAACGCATTTGAAACAGGAGTGAAAGTACGTCGCTTTATTAATCAAAGTCCATATAAGTTTCGTTTCATAAATTCTCCTTATGCAACGAGAAAGCTCCAAGTAAAGTCCACACCTACAACAATCTTTTTAAAGGGTAATAATGTCACTTCCATGAGTTCTGGTTTGAGCTTAATTGGTATTTGGCGAGCAGAAAAGCATCTGGCCACAAAGTAAGAACTCTCGACAAGAGTTTCTTTAAAGGCTAATATCGATTTATGGATTCAAATCAAAAACTTACATATACTAATGATGAAGGCCTAGAGGTTAAGACATCACAATTTTTAAGAAACCGAGGTTCTTGCTGTCGAACAAGCTGTCTTCACTGCCCATATGGATTCACTCTTAAGAATAACGATATCACTTTTAGAGATGTTGAGGCACAAGAGATAAAACTGGCACAAACAATTATGGATGAAAGTGCTGGTAAACAAGAAGAAACCTCTTCCATTGCGGCTTCACTCATGGGATCTGCATTTGGTGCACCTAAGAAAAAAGTTAATTCAATACAAATTAATGATGAAAATTATCACAATTATGCTTTTGCTACTTTAAAAGAAGTTGTCTTTGGGCTAATTGAAAAAGGACCCAATCAAGCAAGAAAGCTCTACTTAAGAGAGCACTTTAAAGAGCAAGGCCTGGATATCGACTTCATAAATTCAACGATTTAAACCTGTTCATTAAATTTACACCCCTAAAAACTTTTACAATCATACTCATTTGAATCTCTAAATAACCTATATTAACAGGGAATATTTGGAGAATTAGATGAAGAGAACCGCACTACTTTTAGTAGTACTAACTACATTAATTTCAAGCTTACAGGCCCAGGCCAGACACAGCGACTCAGACTTTCGTGAAAGACAACGTGAAAGGATGAAAGAGCGTCGCAAAGAAAAAGAGCGCAAGAAGAAAATTAATCGAATCAACTGGTCTGCAAATTATCAGGACTTATTAAATGAGAATGGTCGCTTCTTTCAACGCCTATTTAGGCGTCATGATGCCGGTCGAATTATAGGCTTAGAGCTTATTATTGCATCAAGCTCTTGGTCAAATATTGAAAGTGGCTTTGGTCACACGATGCTTCGTTTTGTTGATGATATTGGAACTGAATCTGATGATGTTGTTCTAAGCTTTGTAGCAAATGTCGATAGTGTAAAGCTCAACTATGTAAAAGGTATTTTTGGTGGATACCCAGTATTTCCTCAAGTCAAAAGTCTTCGTCTTTTTATGGATGAATACAATAACAGACAAAAAAGAGATCTTGATCGATACATTATTATCTCAAATGAAGAGATCAGAAATAACGTAATTAACGAGTTAAAAGAACAATGGCGACAGATCGCTAAACACCGCATTGAAACACATAAAGGTGTAATGCAAGAAACTGTTGAAAAACTTAAAAACTACTCAAGTGAAAAATATGGCCAGGGACAATATGGAATCCTGCCACTGAGGTCGCAAACAGGGTCAATCTATGCCCTATCAGCAATTCCAAAGAAAACTGAAGGACAAGTAAAGACAACAGTAGAAGAAATCTTTCCTCTTCTTTATGACCTTCCACAAAGTAGTGATTTGGGAGATTATACTTTCTTTGCAAATAATTGTGCTGGAGCACTTGTAAACTTCTTTAAACAAGTAGGACTTCCATATCATAAGAGCCTTGGTATAAAAGGAAGAATCCCACTAGCTCTACCAAAGTACTTAAAAAGAGCATTAGTTAATCCTTATCCAATTATTAAGATTAAATCACTAAGAGAATTAAAAGAAAAAGTTGTTGAGATACTTGATCTTAAAGATATTGATCAACTTCGATACGACATAAAACCAGAACAAGTTAAAGTGCTAATTAATAAGCTAAGTCTTAATGAAATTAGAAAACTAAATGAGATTGTATCATTTGACCTAGCTGCCTTTAATGAATACAAGGCCTTTATCAAAAAAACAGACCGTATTGGATTTGATGAATTACATGGCCTAGAAAAGGTTCCAGCTAACCTCTATGAAATTTGTAATAACTCAAAATGCGAGTCTGAAATCAAGACAAGCTTAGAGTCATTTTATGGAAAAGGTACTTTAGCAAAGATTCAAGAAGAAGGACAAAAGCTTTCTAAAAGAGAAATTATTAAGTGGAAACGCGATCATCGAACAAAAAGAAGAGTTCGTGTCTACACTGAACCATACGAAGGACTATTAGTTAATAAAGAAATACTAGATCATCAAAAACGATTCTATCTTTTACATGAGAGATGGTAATTTTAGGAGGAACAATGAAAAAATCACTTTTAGCACTTGGGCTACTATGCTCTATTGCAACAACAGCAGCACAAGCAAATTGTCTTGAGCTTTACAAAGAAAGAAATGATGCACCTACTGATAAAGCAATTGGTACGGCTGCAGCACTTAGTACAACAGGTGTAGCACTTGCCTGGGGTGGAACTGAGCTTGCATCATCAACAATTGCAGCAGGAACAGCTGTTTTAGCAGATTCAGATAATGTTATCATTGATCTTATCGCTCTAGATATTATTCATGATGGTATAACTTCAGCAACTGAAGCAGTTTACTACGGTTCATCAAGTACGCTTGCTGCCTCTGGTGTTCTAGACTCAAGTAGAAGAAACTTCAGCGGGCAAATTAAGCTTATCGAAGATGCACAACTTGCACCAAAAGTAACAGGGACAACTCTTGCAGAGTTTACTGAAGACTTAAATGACAAGCGCTCTGAAGATGCTAAAGTTTCAACAGCAGACGTTGCTAACGAAATCCGCATCGCTAACGATCGTCTTGAATTCTGTATTGATCCAGATGATATGATGTCTATGTCTGAGATTAGAGATTTCATCAACAAGCAACTATAAGACTTGTCTATATCGTGGGCCAAATTCCTTGGCCCACTGTTTATTTCCTAAACACTTTTCAATAACTAAACATTCAATTATTTGCTAACACCCTATAATCACGATATGAAATTGGCATATCTATTGCACTTATATATGAAATAGAAAAATCCAATCGTAAATCACAATTAGGGAGAAAGACGATGAAGAATATCTGTTGCCTAGCTTTAATGACATTAGTCGTTTTCAGTACAAATACACAAGCTGAAAGCTACCGTGGAAAGTTATTTAAGAAAGATGGTGTTGTGAAAGCAAAAATCCATATTGATGGCCAAGTCGACAACTTCAAAGTTACACAATTAAAATTCCCTAAACGCTACAATAAGTATCTCGATAAAGTCCTAGTCAACTCTCCTAATTATGTCTTTGAGTTTGATGGTGAGATCTCTGAGAATAATCTTATTATTGATAAGATGCCAAGAGTTGTTGCCGACTTAGAAGATCGAGTTGGAGTTCTTACAAAAAGTGCCGATGGTTCATTCTATCTTAATGATCAAAAGGCTGAGTTTGGAAGAACAAAGAAGATTTACGGAACAAAATTTGATAAAAAATCACGTGACTATTTTGTTGGAAAGAAAGTCCACACTCAAGGTCACATGGAAGACAATACTTATATTATTAATGCAATTATTCCTGCAAACCTTTTCACTGTTGGTGATAATCCATATCCAGCAAATAAGAAATTCGAAAAGAATCCTTTAAAATACATTCTTAAAGAAATGCCAAAGAATAAAAATTCTCAATCACTTGAGCCATTTAGAGGAACTATTCGTCATCGTGATAATTATCAGGCCACTCCAGGAGATCACGTTTTTGTTGTCACTTTAAGTGGACGACAAGGAGATATTCCAGGCTCAGCAGCAGGACACTTTGCTATTGGAATGGGAGAAGTTCAAAAAGACTTATCAATAAAAGGTGAAACATTTAATTTTTACTTTAAAGGTGAAAAAGAGGTTCTTGCTAGTAATACAGACCTAGTAAGTTACTTTGGTCACCTAATTCAAGGACAGGTTAATTACCGTCCAACCTATACACTAATTGGCTATGCGCGCTCTAAAGAAGATATGATGAAAGTTCGTGATATCTTTGAAGAACAACTACATCGAGTACGTACAGAAGAGGGTCTAGAAATTACTCCATTTTATAATTGTACAACGACTTCTAATGATACAATGAGAGAAATTGGCATCAAGGGAGCACATGAGTTTGCTATTAGTAATATCCTTGACTACCAATTTTATCTACCACTTAGCCAAAAAGCGCCAAAAGATGGAACTGATGCATCGAAATTATCTCAATTACGTTATATTCTAAAAAGAGACTCTGAGCATTACGTACCAAGAAAAGCATTTGAGTCTTTTGCTAAAGCAATGGTTTATCAAAGTAAGCGATTAAAGCTAAAAAGAACTGATTATATATTCTTACCTCAGACACCATCAGAGAGAAAGATGGGTGGTATCTCTTATGATGAAGTACTTGCTGAAGGAAATAAGATTGTTAACTTCAGCAAGGCCAGAGATGAGAGGATTGCAAAAGAAAAAGAAGCAAGAAAAGTACTGGCAGACGAAAGCTCTACACAAGAAGAGATTAACGCTGCAAAAGAAGTACTAGCAAAAGCTCCTTCTAAAGAGGAAGATGAAAAGCAAATTGATGAGCTTCTCTATAGTATCGATTAATAAAATTTAAATACAAAATTAAGTTTCTCCTAAACTATGACTGGCGATTTAGTGATAATAAAAAGCATATTATGGCATTTTCCTGGTATCAGTATCATCGTAGTGGAAGAAAAGTACTTGCTGAAGATATAAAATATTAGGATAAAGATGGTAATGAGCAAACAATCCCAACTGGAACACTCATCGACTCAGTATTTAACTTTGATATCATAAGACTCTTCTATGCTTACTCATTCTTTCTTGATGATCGAATTAATCTCTCAGGTGGTGATGGATTCTATGTTATGCCTTTTGAAGTAGGTGTTGGTGAATCAGGACAAGCAAAGACCAAGAATAGCTTTGTCGCACCATTACCAACATTTAAACTCAAAGCTGAGATTAACTTAACTCAAAAATGGATTTTAAATAGTGAGTTAAATCTCTTCTATATTAAGATAGGTAGCTTTTCTGGAAAGGTCTTTTCTAATAATCTCTATGCTGACTATCGATTTGATAACGGTTTTTTCCTAGGACTAGGTATCGAAGCATTTAAAATCGATATAAAACTAGATGAAGATAACACAATTTTTGAATCTGAGCTTGATGGACGAGTAATTCTGGCCAATCAGTCACTACTAATGCGTCTTAGGTATGATTTATAGGAGTCTTATATATTTTTAAATATAGATCAATCCAGGCCAGAACCTCTTGTTTCTTCTTATTAAATTTTTCGACTTGTTTACTTGTTAAGGATTTTTGAAATTCATCAAAGAATTTAAAGAAGTATTCATTGTCTTTTAAAACTTGCTTTAAATCCTCTACATCACTAAAGTTTCTTTTCAATGCTTCTTGGTAAGCTATTTGATCATCTATCTTTAACGTCTCGACAAATTTCTTTCTCCAAGCACTTGAAGCCTTAAGATTATCCTTCTTCTTTAAGTAATCCACAACAAGCTTTTCCACTAATATATCTTGCTTGGGTGTTAATTCACCAAACAATCTTGAAAGCCTATCGACTCCTCGCTTTTTATAGCTTTTAAGATCAGTTTCTCTTTTTTCATTTGCTTTTTTCTGTTTTTCAACAAGCTCCTTTCTTTGCTTACTATCAAGCTTAGAGAGCACTTCAATAGAAATAGCATTTACATCTTTTAGAACACGAGAATACGGAGGATATCCTTTCACGACTTGCTTTCTTAGGGAGTCTTTCGTTATATCATAATCAGCTAAGATTTTTCTTAAGATGATTACTTCTTTATGATGCTCAAAAAATGAAGATGTTACCTGAGAGCGAAGTTCTTCTTCCTGCGCCTCATCTAATTCTAAATAGTCTTCAATTTTGTCACTGAGGAAGTCAGGTGCCTTACGTAGAATAGTTTCACGATAACTACAGCTCGATAAAAAAACAAATAGAAATAAGAAATATAGGACTTGTTTCATTTTGGGCACTCCACTTGTCGCCACTTCTTATCATTTACATAGCGAAGAGTGCGTGCATCCTTAACACCTGCTTCTTTTAACCAAATATCCCAACCCCACTGTCTCATGACAATATAGGTCTTTGGAAACTTATCACTTGTCACACAAGTATTTGCTTCTCTTTGAATTACAGTTTCGCCACCACAGCTTATAAAAAAAGCAAAGGCCAATAAAAGACTCATTAGAACCACTTTTCAACTTTAAATATAAAATCTAAAAAAGTATTATCTGCAACATAGAGATCATTGTTATTTATAAGTAAATTATAACGATCAATACGTTGATTAACTTTAAAGCTTATAATACCTAAACTATTTTGAAACTTAAGATAGTCAAATTCTATGTAATAATTTTGTTGAGTTGATTGATCAACATTAACTCTCTCTGTCGCACCAGTGAGGTCAAAAGCGTCGGCCGAAAGGAAGTTGAAGCCGACAGTCGCTCTTATATTCTTTGTCACTTTAGCTTGTCCCAGAAAGCCCAACAGAACCTGAGAACTGTCTTGTGCCTTTAATCGTTCATTATTAAACTCTGACTGATTAACACCACCATTGTAGAAGTTAGCACCAATAATACCCATAAATGAAAAAGTATTAAAATCAATACCAGTATACGCAGCAATCTTATAGTATTCTTGTCCATCAAAAGGACTTACTGTTCTATTTAAAGGAGTTTTAGAAGAATTAGTAGCACCCCATACAATAGAGGCTTCAATATCAAAGAAGACTTCATTTTCTTGAATTAATCGATAACGTAAATCAATGCTTGGATCATAAAAAGCAAAAGGACTCTTCTCAGGTGTTTCACTATCATTTTCATCTTCTAGATGAGTATCAAAATCAGCTACTTCAGCATGAGTACTAAAAGCAATAAGAAAACGATCCGATATTGAATACCTATAGTTAATCCCAGCAACTAGAACAGAGCGATCAACTTCAAAGAATTCTTCAACGCCACCAGAGCGATCATCAAATTCCATTTCATCCAATGACCAATAGATAGAATATTCTAATACACTCCCACCCTTTTCTGGAAAGCGATATAAGTAGTCTAGACTCTTAAGTTGGGCCATTGATGAAAAAGAGAAGAAGATCAATAGAATAGAAATTAAATAATTCATAGAGAAACCCCAATGCTTAGACCGTAACGGTTACGAATAGGATCAACAGTTGGAGTTAGAATTGCTCCACTCTTATTATTAAATCGATACTTTCCATTTTCATCAAAGTGAAACTCGTACATGAAATAACTTGTCAGAGATCCTATAAGGGCCCCAGTAGCGACATCTTTGAAGCTATGTTTATTTGCATCAATACGAGTCCAGCCAATATATGAAGCGTAAATAAGTGGTAGAGATGCAATGTAAATATTTTCATGAAACTTCTCGCTTCGATAAATATCCATACTCATCCACATCCCAACAGTAAAAGCATGAGTTGTATGACCACTTGGGAACGAAAGATAATTAGATTCATCTGGGCGCTGTTTATTTACAGCATACTTTGTACCAAATGTTATCCCCTGAGAAATGAACATAGACTCAGTAAAAACAAATGCTTTTTCAAAAGCGTATTCATCATTTCCAAATAAATAGTATCCATACATTCCAGCTGTTAAAACTTCAGGCCCATGATTACCTAGTTGGTATGCCCATACAGGAACTTCAATATCATCTTCGTCAAAATCGTAATCACTACTATCGATTTCTTGTTTTACAAATTCAGGGGAAATTATGGAATATGTCACTAATTCGATAGCAAAGAAAGTAGCTAAGAATTTGATTTGGATTGGAGAAACATCCCAACGACTCTTACGGATATGCTCAGAAGGAGGTGAAAACGCAAAAGTGTGAATGGTCACAAATAAGAATAAGATACATGCTTTTAACATATATAAATGAGACCAAATTTTACTTTAATCGTCTATCTATTTTACTTTTTTTACGATGAAAAGAGATAGCATGCTACACACTAAGAAGCCTATTGCGATAGGCGTTACCGTTTCATTATACAATTGCCCAATAGTGGAACCAATAAGAGCTGAAATAAGAATCTGGACAGAGCTTATAACAGAGTTTGCTGTTCCGGCAATATGCCCCATAGGCTCGAGGGCCAAAGCACTGAAGTTCCCAAAAAGTAGACCGAAGTTGAATAAACAAAGAAGCAAAAAACCATAGAATAAATAAAACGATGGATTTCCATTTGTGAAGTAAACAATAATATTAAATATAATTGCGACAATAGTAAGAACTGTAAGAGCTGTTTCACAAAGCTTTCTCATCCCCATTTCTTCAACAAGTTTTGAATTTAAAAATGAAGATAGTCCAATGGCCAATGCTAAAACACCAAAAGCAATTGGAAATTTATCACCGAGTCCATATTTTAATTGTAAAATTTGTTGGGATGAATTTAAGTAGCCTATAAATGCACCAAATATTAAACCAGCTGCTAGAGTGTAACAAACAGTAGCAGGGTGCTTAACGGTTTCTAGAGTTGCTTCTTTAATCTTAGAAAAAGAAAGAGGTCTGCGATACTCTTCAATTAATGTTTCTTCTTGTCTCGTACTGAACCAAGCGAAATTAATGATCGCCAAGAAGATCATAAAGAGAAATATATCTCGCCATCCTCCAAAGCTTAGAATTAATTGGCCTAGAGTTGGCGCAAGCGCTGGAACGAGGACAAATATGATCATAATTAAAGACATCGTCTTTGCCATGACATTTCCAGAGAAACGATCTCTTACCATCGCTGTTGAAATAATCTTAGCTGATGCTGCCCCTAAACCTTGTATAAGTCTTCCTAACAACATTAGATTAAATGTTGTTGCACTATAAGATATTATACAACCAAAGAAGAAAGTTCCTATACCAATATACATTGAAGGCTTTCTACCGATGGCATCAGAGATTGGCCCAAATAATAATTGCCCAATTCCCATCCCGATAAATATAAATGAAATGACCATTTGGTTATCATTGGGATTAACGACACCTAAGCTTTCTCCAATTAAGTTTAGGGCCGGTAACATCGAATCAATAGCCAAGGCCGCAAATGACATCAGTGCGGCCATTAATGCAATAAATTCTTTCTGACTTATTTTCTTTTGAGTTGCTTCAATATCTTGAGAAGGAAAATCCATTAACTGAGGTGTCCCATTTTGCCTGATTGGTAATCTTCAAAAGCTTGAATAATTTCTTCTTTTGTACTCATAACAAAAGGGCCGTGTGAAAAGACAGGCTCATCAATTGGAACGGCATTCATTATTAAAAGCTCTGCCCCCACTTTACTCGATACCTCAACCTCTTGGCCATCCCTATGAAAAATTGCTAATTGATGTTCGTTAACTTCATTACCATTTAAAGAAACACTTCCCTTCCTAACGAGAACAAGTAAGTTTGTTTTATCTTCTAAAGAAAGCGAGAAGTTAGAACCTTCTTCCATATCTGTTTGAATAAGATTTATTGGAGAAAACGTTTTACAAGGACCCACTTCTCCTAAATAATTTCCTGAAACTAATTTTAGTTCAACTCCTTGAGCATGATGAATCCTTGGAAAAGTTTCTCCTTTTACGCCTTGATATCTTGGCGACGTCATTTTGTACTCGCTTGGAAGATTTACCCATAGCTGTACCATTTCAAAAACGCCACCCTCTTCACTAAACTTCTGAGAATGAAATTCTTCATGTACAACACCACTTGCAGCAGTCATCCACTGGACATCACCTTTTCCAATGACTCCTCCGCCACCACTTGAGTCTCTGTGCTCGACTTCTCCACCAAAAGCAAACGTAACGGTCTCAAATCCTCGATGGGGATGTTCACCGACTCCACGTTTTGCTTTTGTTGGAGCAAATTTCTTAGGAGCAGCAAAGTCCATCATAAGAAATGGTGTCGTATATTTATAAAGATTATGTCCAGGATGAAACATTGTGTGGACATGAAAGCCGTTACCAACCCAGTGTTTAGGAGGTGGATCAATAATATATGCTAATTCTTTTTTGCTCATAATATCACCTATATAATTTCCAAAGGGCCAAGAGCGACAATTCGATATGGATTAATATCCTCATGGCTATAAAAATAATGTCTTTTAATATGTTCAAAATTCGTTGTTTCACTTATCGCCTTCATCTCATAAAGTTCCTTGAGATAACGAGATAAATTTTTGTAATCTTTTATTCGTTTAAGATTACATTTGAAGTGGGTCACATAAACGCAATCAAAACGAAGAAGAGTTGGAACCAAACGAAGGTCTGCTTCGGTTAACCTTTCTCCTAAGAGAAAACGATTTCCTTCTAACTTCTCTTCAACTTTATCTAAAGCATCAAACAAACTAGTAACAGCGGATTCATAAGCTTCTTGCTTCTTTGCAAAGCCACTACGATAAACTCCGTTATTTATATTTGGATAAATAAAATCATTTAGCTCATCGATTTCACTAGCTAGCTCTTTAGGATAGTAATCATCAGTATTACCTGTTAGCTCATTAAATTCTTTATTAAAAATACGAATAATCTCAGATGATTCATTATTTACGATTCTCTGTGTCTTCTTATCCCATAAGACTGGAACAGTAACACTAGTGCTCACTTCTGGATCAGCTTTAGTATAAATCTCTTGCAGGTAATTTAGGCCATATAGGTCATCTCCAGTGGCCCCTGAAATATTAGTTTCAAAAGTCCATCCCATATCTAACATATCTGGAGAGACAACACTTACACTGATATGCTCTTCAAGCCCCTTGAGCTTTCGATAAATTAAAGTTCGATGGGCCCAAGGACAAGCGTAGCTTACATAGAGATGATAGCGGCCAGACTCAGGCTTAAAAGTGTCGTGATCTTTTGAAATCGTATCTCTAAATGATCGAGGAATACGATCGTAAGCACCATCATCATCACTTGTTATGATTGAGGTTTTTATCCATTTTCCATCTACTAAACGTCCCATTTCGACTCCTTTTATTTACTAAAAGAATAGTGGGAATTCCGTCCTATTAAAAGTACATATATTTTAAGATTTTGTACTAAAATTAGATCATTTGGTATTGAGCTGACCACATGCGGCCAAGACATCATCACCTTTGGTTGTACGAACAAGAGTTGGAATAGAGTAAGTATCGAGGATTTCTTTGAAATTAAGAATATTATCTTCTTTCGGACGCTTGTATTGTGTTCCAGGAAATTCATTGAACGGAATCAGGTTAATAAGGGCCCTTCTATTTTGAAGCAAGTTCCCTAGCGCTCTTGCATCCCCTTCTCCATCATTTAAGTCCTTTATTAATAAATATTCATAAGTAACAAATTGCTTATATCTTAATGGGATATTATCAATGTACTTGAGAACTTCTTCTAATGGATAGCGCTGATTTATTGGGATAAGTTCATTTCGAATCTCATCAAATGCAGAATGTAGAGATAAGGCCAGATTAACTCCAGGTATTTCATCCTTCCACCTTTTTAAACCTGGTATATATCCACTTGTTGATATGGTAATTTTTTGATGGCCAATTGAAGTTCCATATTGTGAAGTAAAAATATCACATGCTTTTTTCACTTCATCAAAATTATGTAGAGGCTCACCTTGTCCCATGAAGACAATATTTAAGATGCGCTCTTCTCCAGGGCGATTCTCTTTAAGCCAATGCCATGCCGCTAGAAACTGACCTATAATCTCATAGGCCTTTAGGTTTCTTTTTAGGCCCTGCTTACCAGTAAAGCAAAAAGAGCATTTCATCGCACAGCCAACCTGAGAAGACAGACAGATCGAATACTTCTTATGAAATGGGATAAGAACACTTTCAACTTTATTACCATCTTCTAATTCAAAGAGAAATTTAACGGTACGATCGTTGGCCTCTTGAACCATTGCGACCTTAGGCAAAGAAAAACTTAAGTTTTCATTGATAAAACTTAAAGTTGATTTCGCAATATCTTGGATTTCTTTGCTATATGCGTTTTTCTTCTTATAGTACCAATTGTAAAGAAGGTTTGCGCCAGACGAATTTAAGCCTTTAGAACTCAATAACTCTTGTAGCTCAAGGAATGTGAATTGAAAGAATGATTTTTTCACAGGGCAACAATATAGAATTTCCCTTTGTCCGTCTAGCTCAAGGGAAGAAAATGGAGAAAAAATGAAATATATAATCATTTTATTACTGTCTTTAAGTTGTTTTGCATCTGAAATAGGTCTAAAGGCCGGTGAGAAGGTCCCAAATTTAGCTCTAAAATCTATCACAGGAAAAGAATATCAATTAGATAATTTAGATAAAAAGACCGCTCTGATTTTCTATCGTGGTTCATGGTGCCCGTACTGCATAAAGCAATTAAAGAGTGTGCAATCAGAAGTTATGAGTAAAACCGACAAGAACTCTCAAATCTTAGTTATAAGTGTCGATCGAGCTGCAGTTGCAAAGAAAATGAAAGATAAAAATAAATTCACTTTCGATGTTATTAGTGATCCTAAAGCACAAAGTTTATTGGCCTTTAATATTGTGAATAAAATTGATGATGAACTCGTAAAGAAATACAAACAATCATATCAAATTGATGTAGAAGCAGACTCTGGAGAAACACATCATATGGTGGCCCATCCTGCAGTATTTGTTATAGATGGAGATAAGATTACTTATAGTGATATCCATATTAATTACAAAGATCGTACAAAAAATGAAGAGATCATAAAAGCACTTAGTTCTAATTAATAAAGTAGCTTGCGATATTGCCATCAATAATAATGAATTGATCTTTTTCAAAGATAACCACTCCCCTGTAGTCACCATTAACAGGCAAGAGAATGGATCCAGTAAAAGAAGAGAAATTATTATCTGAAATAATGATTTCTCTATTATCAGGAGCAAGCCCATAGGCAATGGAATCATAGATTTTCAAACTCGTCACATGAGGCTGAAATTCACTTTCATTAGTAAAGACTTCCTTTTCACTACTAAGCATATAGTCTATAGAAGAAAATCTTGTCGCAATGATCTTATTGAATTTCTTATTAGGAACACTTAAGGTCACAAATTCATTTGTTTCGCGATCAAAGGTTAAACTTTGAATATATGCATATTTAGAGCGTACTGTTGAAAACCGTCCTCGTCTGGTTTCTAAAATTCCATCAGTACCATCTTTAAAAGTCGCATATTGATTCTTTAACTTAGCCTCTTTATCCAATTTTAAAATGACATAACTCTTATTAATTCCCGTAACCATCAATCGATTACGATCAATAAAGGAAACTGCTGTGAGAGTCTTTATTTCGATACTAAAGAGATTATCCAGGTGGACGTAAGCTTTTATATCACTTAATTTATCATCGAGGATATAAATGTAGAATTGATCTGTAACAAGAGCAAATAATTTCGATTTTGGATGATAATCAATGTCTGTAATATTACCAATGATCGTTTCAGGAAGTTTTACTTCCTTAACTTTAATTAACTCATCACCACTTTCAAACATAGCAATATCTCTTTTGGCCTGAGTCTTAACAACAGGTTTTTCAACATGATACTTACCACGTAAACTCATAGGACGCATAAGATTTGCCCACGACTGTGTCGACCATTTCCAATCTTTTGGAGTCCATGAGAAACGTATTGGATCACTTTGTCCAATAAATGGCGGTGGCCCAACTTGTGTAATCGCTTGTATGGAGTTAATTCCAAGAACGATGAAAAAGATAACAAAAGCACTTCCCTGCAGCTTAGTAAGGTATCGTACTTCTCCGTCCTCGTTATCAACAAGGTTACCTCCAAAGAAGCCAAGAATGATGGCCAAGCATATAAAAATCATCCAATAAATAAAAATACCCCAACTGTATGTATGGAATCCTAGAATCTCAAGTGCAAAGCCCTGTCCAATATCTCTTAAAAAATGACCGCCAGTATGGCGTAAGGACATAAAGATTCCAATTGCACAGTAGAAAATAAGTAAGGCCAAGTACTTTGGTCTTAGGCCGTAGCGCAAAATAAAGAGTGTCGTCAAACTGATAAACATCATAACAGCTCTTTCTTGCCAACAAAGAATACAAGGATTATCGCCAAATCCGAAACCTAGAACAATACTTGCGATACCAATAGGAAGAACAACCAGAGCAATCGTTGCAAGAGAGACAATATTGTAAAAGCGCTCAGTTTTGCCTGACATTAGTAATTTCCTGGAGGAAGGATCATATGCTTAGTCGCTACAAACCAAACAAAGAACATAATAAAAGTAGCTCCAATTAAAAGATTTTCTGCCCTTTTTTGAAATTGAGGCCTACGCCAAATATAATAGGCCGACATAATCAGTAAAATAAGCTCTAAGAATTCCATAAATACCTCCTCAATGAAATACTTTGTTAGAAAATCGGAAGAAATATTTTCTTAGATAAGTTAATTTCACTTAAATTCGAATTGCCCTTAAAATTAAAGCTACCCCAAAGGAGAATTTATGAAATCGATAATCTTAAGCGCACTTATTTTTGTATCACTAAATACATTGGCAGGTCTTACACCTAAAAGAAAAGAGCTATACCATTGCGTAAATTATGACATGAGCTCGAAAGTTACTGATGCAATAATTTATGAGTCGCGATTTGGTCGAAATACTCCGTTTCACGAAGTTGAAGTATTCGTCGATGATCTAAATCAAAATAATGAGTATTCTTTTATAAAGAAGGTAAATTATATTCCTAAATACAACAAGAAAGTAGAATCGTTTACGACAGGAAACTTTCGTTTTCGCCTAGATCATGTTGCCCCAGGGATTAATGGTAATATTTGGACATTTGCTAGAGTTCCAGAACATGGAGTTCACTCTTTTGATTGGTCTTGTAAAGATATTAAAGAAAATAAATAAAAAAAAGGGGCCAATGCCCCTCTTTTCTCACATCAAGTTTAATTGAAAAAGAAAGTTAAGCCTTCTTAACTTTCATTGCACATGGGCCTCTTCTTCCTTCTCCAATCATATATGTCACTTTGTCATCATTAGCTAGTTTGTTACCTGATTCGACAGCAGAAATATGAACAAATAAGTCCCCGTCTCCTGTATCTGGCTTAATAAATCCAAAACCTTTTGCTTCATTAAAAAATTTAACCTTTCCCGTTTTTAATTCATTTTGTAATGCTTCCATAATCATCCTTGTTTTCCCTTTCTCAGTGAGATGTAATTTATATTTGATAAAGAAAGTTATCTCTCTAATAAAACAATATGAGAATTTAAGATAGGTTAATTTTTCACACAAATATAATCATGACATCCACATGCAACGGCTACTCCACCTTTTTCCTGACATCGCTCAGCGAATGCCTCATCTTCAGTAAAAATTTCTGTACAAGATGCTCCTTCCTTCATAGGGCGACAAGATCTTTTCATTCCCTGGCGATCAACACCAACAACTGTCTCTGTTTCATATTCAACGCAAACAAAATTGTGGCATCCACATTGAACGGCCTTAAATCCTCTTGAACGACAGTCTAGTCCATGCAAATCACCTACTTGAATTTCCATCGAACAATAAAGAGGCTGTACCATACGCAAACAACTTGACTCATTACCATTAACATCAATACCTGTGACAATACTGTCTAGCCCTTCGTTTTTTACAGCAAGGGCATCATTTGGAATAAAGAAATTTAAAAGAAATACAACTAAAAAAAATAAATATGATATTTTCATAAGGCCTCCTAAAAGCATTATTAGAAGGCTCTTCGACATGAGTTTAAAGTCTCGAAACTAAATTATGTTAAAGATTCAAATTAAGTAGCGATCTTTTTTCGTAATATAAACGGTAGTACAAAGATTGGAAGAACTGTAAATACCACAACGATGATTGCTCCAGCAGGAAGATCAAGAACATAACTCAAGGTCATACCAATAAAGCTAAGTATCGTTCCTATGATCCAACCTAAAAGAAGTTGTCCTTTTAGAGAGCTTACAAGATTGCTGCTTAAAAGAGCTGGTACCACAAGAAATGAGAAGACAAGTAAAATACCTGCAATCCCAACTGAGGATGTTATCACAACACCAAATAGAGAGAAGAACACAAAGTCCCAGAAGCTAGATGAGTCTGACTTTTCCATACTAGCTGCTATTATTTGTTTTCTAAAAATATAATGAATTAAAGCAACAATTGAATAGATCCCCCCTGTCTTTAGAACATCCATCCATGTTACCCAAAGGATTTTTCCAACAAGGATTTCTTTTATATGTTCAGCTCCATGGGCCATCATATTAACAACTAAAAGAACAGCAGATGAAGCAAAAGCATATACAAGGGCAATTAGAACTTCTTGCGAAATATACTTTTCATACTTCTTTGCCCATGCAAAATATCCTGCTGCTACAAACGTGAAGCCAAGGGATATAAAGTAATTAAGTGAACTATGGTGATCTAAATGAAAAAGTAATGCGACAGTTGATCCAAGACTCGCAACTTGAGCTAATGAAAGATCAACAAAAATCACCCCGCGCTTAAGCACATGTAATCCTAAATAGCAGTGAATCCCCACCAGGATTAAACACATAACAAAAGGAGCTGCTAAGAACGAGATGATTTCCATATTTATTCCTTTAAAGCTTTAGCTAATTCATCATATAGAGAGAAAATATCTTTTGCCTTATCATTTCCATTTACGGCTACTGGAACGATATTAATTTTAACATCTTTAATGCTCGTTTTAATTCGTTTTGCCACACTAGAATCGAAGTAATTTTCAACGACAATAGTTCTAATCCCTTCTTCTTTCATCTCTTTTATCACTTTAATGATATGAGAAGCTGTTGGAGGAATTCCAGGTTTAGGCTCAAGAACATTTTTAATATGAATACCAAACTCATCTAAATAGTAAGTTAAAGTTCTGTGATAAGTGATAATATGAGTCCCACTCTTAATTACACTTTTTAGCTCTTTGATCTTGCTCTTCATTTGATTCTCAAAGCGCTTGAAATTTTCTTCATAGCGAGATGTATTTTTTGAATCAATAAGAGAAAGCTTATCCTTAATCGCCTTTGCAACCTCAAGGGCCTTAGTTGGAGAAAGCATAAAGTGAGGATTTCCTTCAGGGTGAACATCACCTTGAGCTCGACTAATCTCTCCCTTATGCTCTTGCTTTAATGAGACAATATCTGCTGCTTCAAGACGTCCTCTTTGGCCATCTCTAATACTAGGGTTTCGACTTCCTCTAATAATTAAAGGAAGCCATCCACTTTCAAGACCTGCACCAATATTAACGAGAAGATCAGCTTTTGCTAATTTAAAAGTATAGCTAGGCTTAGCTTCTAAGAAATGTGGATCTTGAGTCCCTTTAGCAAGAGAGAGTACCGAAACACTCTCTCCACCTATTTTTTCTACAACATCAGCTAAATTAGTCGTTGTCGTCACTACTCGTACTTGAGCGAGACTTGCTATTGAGAATAAACTCAACACCAAATAAATCAATAATCTCTTCATCTTCTATCCCCTAGTATACATGGGCCGGATGGGCACCAATACTAAAGCTTAGCTGGAGAGAGACTCTTTTTTCAGGGCGATCTTCACCATCATGAATATCATCGTATTGTACTCTTAGAGACGAGAATTCAGTAGGAACAAAAGCAATTAGACCAGTATAAACATTTGTATCTGTTAGGCTCTCATCAGCAAATAGACCTAGGAATTCATACTGAGCTTGTGCATACCAACGTTGTGCTAAGTGATAGCGGAAGAATGTTGAAACACCACCGTTCTTTAACTCATTTTCACCTTGAATATCCTTGTGAATGAATTCTGTCGACCAAACAAATGAAGAGTACTTTCCTTTCTTAACTGGTTTCCACTTAAAAGTAAGGTCTGAACCAAGAACAGTCGTACGGTTTCTTAATTCAGTTGGTAAGCTTCTGTGATTATAGTATAGACCAGAAAGCCCCCACTCTAATGTTAGAGACTCAGATAAGTCCCAAAGGTTTTTCAAGTTTGCAACTGTTGCAATTGAGTGTGGATCCTCATGAAATAATTCTTCATTTGATGGTTGAATGAACTGAACTGTAAGGTCACTAAACCATGGAAGTGGAAGCATTGTTGAAACGCCAACTCCAACTTCATTTAGACCTTCTTCACCAAACATATACTCTTGAACGACACCACGATAAATAAATGGCTGTGCGTGCGTATGAACCATATTGTACTTACCAAATTGAGTATAGAACTTACCAATTTTAACCGTCACATCAGGAATTGAAATCGTTTCAGCAAAGATCTCTTCTGGTTCAAAAGCATACCCATGGCCTTCATGTCCAGCTTCTTCCTCTTCTTCATGTTCAGGGTGAATTGCAAAAGTTGCTTCTGCTCTAAAGTATGCATCAACATCTGCACTAAATTGAATTTCTGCTTCTTGTAACTGGAAGCCGTCATGATCATTATCACGAGCAGAGTTCTTATAAAGAGTTAGTGCATTTAGGCCAATTGATGGATTAAAGCCGTTTCCTCTGGATGTGTCTGATAATGATGTTGATTGAGCTGATGCACTAAGAGCACCAAGTGTTAAAAGTGATGTAATAATATAATTCTTCAAAGTAACCTCTTTGTTATTTCATAAATAATAAATAAAAATTTAAATTAAATGGGATTATGAAATAAGACTAGGGGGACCGCGAAGAGTGATAGAAGTTAAATCTAAATAGAAAAGTGGTTCATCAGATGTGATAAATGGACCAGCAACTTCAACATCAGTCGCACTTACAATTAAAGTTGATTCAAGATCAGGAGAATCAAGACAGCTGATTCTTTTTCCATGAAGACACACGCTACAACTATCATGGATATTTGATATTTCATGAGAGTCATCGTGGGTATGAATCGTTGCAGCTAAGAAGCTTGCAAAGAATGCAATTAGTAATGTAAGTCTGGCGTAACGTAACATCAGACAAATCTTATCAGGAAGCTTTAAAAAATGTCTCGTTTTTTTTCAACAATAGCAAATATTTAGATGCGCAACATCTGACCTATAAAGAGGTTATTTGAAGATAATGAGTTACGTCTTCTAATTTCCCTCGCCGTCGTGTTATATAGTCTTGCAATGCGAGAGAGGCTATCTCCTCTTTTAACGCGATAACGAAATGTACGGACACCTTTTGTTACATCAAGTTTTTGCCCTATATAAATTCGGTTAGAGTATAAACCATTTAAGCGTCTAAGATAGGACACAGATAATCCATGACGTCTTGCAATCTTTCCTAAGAAGTCATTCTTCTTAACAAAGTATACTTTCTTCCCAACGACACCCTTGTACTCATCTAAGCGTAGAGTTAGTTTTTGTCCCGGATAAATGCGACTTCCTTTAATTCCATTTATTCTTTTTAATCTTTTTAAAGAGATCTTATACTTTCTAGCAATACGAATTAGAGAGTCCCCTCTTCTAACTTTGTAGCGAGTTGGAAATGAGTTTAATTTTCCCCACTGACGATTTGAAGAAAGCTTCTTTTGAATTTCTTCTACGTTTGTATAGTCATTTCGAGGAAGCCAAACAGCATAACTTCTAATCCAATTAGGTGTTCGTTTATATTTTAAAGCAGGATTAATTCTTTCTAACTCTTTACGATCAACTTCAAAGTGCTTGGCTACTTCAGCTAGCCTTACACCGCCAGGTACTTCAATAAGCTTTAAGTCAGGATATTTTTCGACTTCAGCAATTGCATTTGTATCAAAGCCAAACTCTTCCAAGTTTTCTCCAACATAGGCAGCGGCCAAAAACTTTGGAACATAATTTCTCGTCTCTCTTGGAAGAAGTTTACGATCAACGAGCTCCCAAAAATTTCTTGTCCTTCCTTTCATAATGGCACGAAGAACTCTAATTTCACCGCAATTATAAGCTGCAATTGCAAGCTCCCAAGAATTGAAGACATTATATAAATCTTTTAAATACTTTGTGGCCGCTTCAGTACTATGAATTGGATCATGTCTTTCATCAACTACGCGATTGACTGCTAAACCATAGCGACGGCCAGTTCCCTTAATAAATTGCCAAGGTCCAACCGCCCCAGCATGTGACAATGCTCTTTGATTAAATCCACTTTCAATTAGAGGAAGATAATATAGCTGATAAGGTAGCTCCTCTTCTTCAAGAACTGTTTGAATTACTTCTTTATAATACATCCCTCTTTCAATGAAGCGCTGAAACCTTTCGCGGTCTTTGGAGGCAAAATAAGTGATCCATTTTTTTACATGCTTATTCTGATATAACTCCATCTCATGGCGAATATCATCGTCGTATTCATAAGAAATAGTATTACTACCATTATTGATATCATTACTTTCAACGCGCTTTGGAGACTGTCCACAGCTAATGATGATTGATAGTGTTGATAAGATTATTAAAGTATTAATTGATTTTGACATTTTAGTTTTCATAGAGAAATTCTACGATGAAATAAATGACAAAAGGAATGCAGTATTGGCCTAATTAGACAAAACCAAAACCCTCAAGTTTACTTCAGTAGCTCATCTGAGACGTCTGAGACTTCAATCTGAAGATCAACATCTTCATAACGCTCAGGAACATTAGAAAGCTTCGCCTGAATTAACTCTTCAAGTTTTCTAATTGAGATAAGTCCTTCATCAGACTTCTTCCAAATCGCATATAAAGACATTCTAATTGGCTCACCTACGCGAAATGTCTTAATACCTTCATAATCCTCTAGTGGATTCTTTGGTAAGAACATAACACAACGGCCACGGGCACATAGCTTATGAACAAAGTCCAAATGATCGCTATAGACCTTTTCCTTTGGAACAATTCCATTCTTTCTAAGATGCTGATAAATAACTTTATTAAGAGTCTTATCCCAATTACTTTCGGCAAATGGAATATTAACTAGTAGGTCCTTGTGATCACGGAACTTTCCATAGAGATCTTTTGAACAGCAGAATACAAGCTCGAATGAGCCAATTTCAGCAACTTCTAAGCTTTTTCTTTTCGGCTTTCTTAGAGAAATTCCCCAGTCAATATAACCTTGTAACAGGTTATCAACGAGAATATCATGTCCAACTTGGCGAAGTGTATTAACGGTACCGTATTGAGTGTAGAGGTCCCAATATTGAGAAGCGAACTCTGTCGCTAAGTCGTGAGAAATTGTTTCTTCTATTCCGATAGAAACAGGGTAACCACCAACAACATCTTCCGAGAAATGTTCAAGAAGTTTACTTCCCTCTTCAAAGATCCCCTTAGTGCGCTCAAATAATTGCATCCCTTCTTGAGTAAGAGTTAGGCCTTTTGAGCTACGATTAAAGAGCTTCATATTGAATTTATTTTCGAGGCGTTTAAGTTGTTCACTTAGTGTTGGAGACGAGGTTCCAATAATTTGTGCGCCTTTTTTTAAAGACTGGACCTTTGCTACTTCATAGAAGCAATATAGGTGGTTCCAATTAATGTCCTTGAGTTTCTCCAAGCTTATACCCCTAATCATTAAATTCGTCTCCTAGCTTAACAAGTTGAACATAAATTAGCAAAAACCTAAGACTAGGTCCTAACTAACTAAAAATAATCAATTCTTTTGATTTTTTAAGCTTCTAAGAATTAGAAGAAATTGGGAAAACTTGGTTTAGAACGAATAAGACAATTTTTGTCGTGCGTTCAATAAAGTTTTGAAATAATTTTTTAAACATAATAACTACCTTTCTTGCTTACTAATATTAAACTTGTGGAAATCGATACCTTCTCTTTGAAACTCTGCATAAAGCATTGTTCTCATATCGTTTCTAAGCTCCCATGCTTCTGATGGGTTTTCCGCCCAAGCGGCCAACCAACATTCAACAGCATCTTTTTCTAAATTCATCACCCACATTGTTGGGTCCTCAACATCGCAATAATACGATGATTTCTTTGCTGCCATTGTCCCTATCTCTTTCACCCTTTCAAGGTCCGTTCCAGGAGCAATGAAAAATGAAATATGGGTCCAAACAAAGCTGTCATTAATCGTGTAATTCAAAATTTCTTTTTGTAGAAGTTTTGAATTTGGAATAACAACACGAATCCAATTCCATTTTTTTACAACTGAATAAGTTAGTCCGATCTCTTCTATAATCCCGTAGTTATCATCTATCGTTACTGTATCTCCAATCTTAATAGACTTGAAGAAAGATATAATAACTCCAGCAAAGAGGTTCTCTAAAAATGGTCTTAGAGAAAAACCGGCAATAACTGAAACAATTGCTGCAATCAATGAGACATAGACTGTTGGAATCTTTCCAAGATAAGGAATTGAAACAAAAATCGACCAAAGAATAAAAATTAGTATTGGAAGTGCTCTTGTCATAAACGAGAAGCGGCCTTCAATACCTTCAGCTCCCTGTGACTTTAATTCCTTCTCCTGATCATCAACCGGAGAATCTGTCTCAACGGCATCAATGATATCTCTTCTCTTGATGCCTCTTAATTTCTTTCTCTCTACTCTTTTAATATTTAAAAGAACAAAGAAATACCCTCCTAAAAATAGGAGGGTAACTGTAATAGGATATAAATAACTAACTACTAAATTCTTGAGATCCATCATTTCCAAATTCTGCCGCTTGCTGAGTTCTGGCGTCTTTCACCTTGTTAGATGAAATTATATCATTGAACTTCGTCTGTGACAGAACTAGGTAAGTTATTAGACCCATAACAATTCCTGGTGCAACTTCATAAATGATTCCACCAAGGCCTTGTACCATCCAAATAACTGTCGTAGCACCACCAATTACCATCATGGCAATTCCTGTAAACTCTGAAACCTGCTTCTTCATTGCATAAACAAAGAGTAGAGGTCCAAAACAAGCTGCTAGAATCGACCAAGAAAGAAGAACTAATTCAAATACGTTCTTACTTCCATATAGCGCAACAACTAATGCAATAATTGTTGTTAATGCTGTCGCTAATTTTGTTAAATAAACATTATCTGATTTCTTTGGCATTAAATCTCTCGTAAATGCCGCTGAACAACTTAGTACCTGAGAGTCAGCTGTCGACATTGTTGCTGCAAAAATACCAGCTAGAACAACACCAATTAAAATCTCAGGAAGAAGCATTTGACTCATCATTGGAAGAGCAAGTTCAGCATCAAAGTTAGCTGAATTTGGCAGAAGTAATCTAGCTGTAAGCCCTGCTCCAATAGTCATAACAGTAAATGCGATGAACCATGCATAGTAATACATTCTTGTTTTATTCATGTGTTTCGTATCATCAATAGTCATGAAACGAATCATAATATGTGGCTGGCCAATTACACCAAATCCTGCAAATACCCATCCAAGGATAAAGAGGAAGACACCAGAGGCGCCGCCAACTTCAAGGCCAGTAGGCATGAAACTTAAATAACCAGGTGAAACTGCATTTAGCTTATCAACGTATTGTCCATAACCACCAACTTCGTTAACACCTACTACAAAGAGCATCCCCATAGCGACAATCATAACGAAAGACTGAGCAGCATCGGTCCAAATTGAGGCCCTAATACCACCTGATAGACAGTAAGCGAAAACAATAATGGCACCAATAATTGCACCAGTACTATAGTCCCATCCAAAAAGAACATGTAGTGCTTTTGAACCGGCCTTAAATTGGGCAGCAGCATAAACACCTAAGAAAATAAACGTGATTAGACCCGCAATGAATCTAAGTTTTTTAAAGCTTGTTCCTCGTTGCCATCTTGATAATACCCCACCGAAACTTAATAAATCTTCGGCTTCTGTTACTTCTCTTAGCTTCTTATGAACAAACATACTCATGATGTAGTCACCAACAATCCAACCAATCATAATCCATGAAGACTGAATCCCGCTGGTGTAAGTATAACCAATTAAACCAATGAACATGTAACCACTGTTGTTTGTGGCAACCGCTGAAAGAGCGGCCATCCAAGGAGGAGTGTTATGTCCTGCTAGGAGATAATCTGAGTTGTTTTTCTTACTTTTAAAACTTGAAGAAACTCCAATCAATGTGAACAGGAGTAAAAAAAAGAGGAAACTGTAAACAATCATTTAGCAATCCTTTCTTTTTGAGCCCTTTTCTTTTTCGACTTGTACTTAGTCTATAAAACCCACAATCACAGTTATTGCGGGCAAGAAAAGAACTCTTGTTTATTAATAAAAATTATCAATTTAAAAATATTTACTTTTTTAAAGGACTGAGAGGCAATTATCCTCATCTTCAATTAGGCTTCTACGAACGAAACCTAAAGGCCTGAGCGCCTTCCCGTGTCCTTCGTCATTACCAGTTTTTCTTTTTGGTGCGCGGTGTGCAGGTTTTTGATCCTGTTCAAGTGCACCATAACTAACTAATTGTACTAACTTTTCTGTTTTTTTATTATTCATATACCTACCTTAACACTGTCTGGATTTATTAAGAATTGCTTACCCCACTAATTAGGTTATACCTAATATATTGGTTATAGCGATTTCTTAATTTCGAATGAGCGATTAGCTGCTTGCTCTAAACCTGCCTGAATTCCACTACTTAACTCATCTCGACGAAATCTGTCGATTGCCTCAATCGTCACACCTTTCTTCGATGTCACCTGGCCAATCATATCTTCCAGATCCATATCAGACTTTTGAAGTGCACTCTTGGCACTTCCTCTAAATAGTTGAGCAACTAGAGCTCTTTGATCTTCTTTTTTGACGCCCCACTCTCCTAGGGTTTTCTCCATTGCGGCCATGAAATAATAAATATATGCAGGGCCAGATGCAGAGACGACTGTTACCTGATCAAAAGCATCTTCATTTTCAAGTTCAAATAACATTGAGTTCTTCTTTAGAATTGTACTAAGAAAGTCTTTTTCACTATCTTCAACAGCTGGAGAATAGTGAAGAAGACAAATTCCTTCTCCGTGTTCCATAGGTAAACTCGGCATTAAGCGTATAACCTTAGGTGCGCTTAGAAGTTCACTTACTTTCAATTGACCGATTCCGGCCATAATCGAAATAATCACCTTCTCACTTAAATCAACACCTTCTAGCATTTTGGCCAACTCAGAAAACTGCTGTGGTTTACAACCAACCATAATGTAGTCAGCTTTTGCTACATCTTCTAAGTTTTCTAATACGCTTCCCCCAACTTCCTTAGCAAGTTCTATTGCTCTTGTTTTGCTTGGAGTAAATGTTAGAAACTCAATTCCTTCTTTATTACTATCATTCATTGCGCGTACTACCGCGCCGGCCATGTTTCCACAGCCAATTACTGCAATCTTCTTCATTGAAATCTCCTAGCTTCTAATCTGACCATCACCTACGATTACATAACGAGATGTTGTCATCTGCTCAACACCCATTGGCCCGTAAGCGTGTAGTTTAGTCGTTGAAATACCAAGTTCAGCACCTAGTCCAAGCTGTCCACCGTCATTAAATCTAGTAGAAGCATTTACCATCACACAACTTGCATCAACACTACGTAAGAACGTTTCACAATTTTCTTGGTTATTTGAAACAATACACTCAGAGTGGTTACTACCAAACTCATCAATATGTGAAATCGCTTCATCTAAACTATCAACTGTTTTGATTGAAAGAATATTATCTAAATATTCTGTCGACCAATCTTCATCTTTAGCTGCAACAAAATCTCCCTTTGTTGCTTGAGAAAACTTTTCGTCAACTCTAAGCTCAGTTCCTTTTGCAAGTAAACGCTTAGCAATTTGATCATTAACTTTTGGTAAAATATCTTTATGGATTAGTAATGTTTCAATCGCATTACAAACACCAGTTCTTTGTGTCTTTGCATTCTCAACAAGATTTACGGCCTTTTCAATATCAGCATCGCTATCAATATACATATGACATAGCCCTTGATAGTGAGCAATAACAGGCATCTTAGCATTTTCAAAAATATGATTAATCAGTCCATGACCACCACGTGGTACAACTACATCAATTTCTTCTTTAAGAGAAAGAAGACCGTTTAATTGTTCACGACTATCTGATGCTAATACTGAGACTACATTCTTATCAACATACTTTGAAATTGAATCCTGAATAATTTGACCAAGAATCTCATTTGAATGTTTCGCTTCTTTACCACCTTTTAAAATAATGGCATTTGAAGACTTAAGAGCAAGAGCAGCACAATCGACAACGACGTTTGGTCTACTTTCAAAAATCATAAGAATTACACCAATTGGTACTCTTTGTTTCTTTACTCTAAGTCCTAAGTCATTTGTAAATTCATCATAGAAGCTACCGACAATTTCAGGTTGATCCTTGATTGTCTTTACACCTTTGATAATGTCATCAATTCTCTCATCAGATAACTTAAGACGATCAACCATTGCTTTATTTAAATCGTTCTTAAAAGCTTCATCAAGATCGAGCTG
This sequence comes from Halobacteriovorax sp., assembly GCF_048381875.1. NCBI lineage: Bacteria > Pseudomonadati > Bdellovibrionota > Bacteriovoracia > Bacteriovoracales > Halobacteriovoraceae > Halobacteriovorax > Halobacteriovorax sp. Next base: position 173,628 of record NZ_JBLXBP010000002.1, read on the forward strand.
ATTCTTTTCAAGAATAAGTTTACGATTTGAGTCTAGTCCTTTAATTAGGTCATCAAAGATTAAATCTTTTGTTTCTTTATTAAGCTTTAATAGTTGCTTTGAAGCTTTTCTAACTGTTTTAGCTAATTCTTTCATTTTTATTTTCCTTTATTATATCGTGTTCTAAAATTAAATTAATCGTATGAATGACTTCAATAGATGTTCTAAATCCAATTAAGTCTTCAATCTCATCACTATGGCGTCCTTTAATCTGTTCAACTTCAGTATTTCCATATTCACAAACACCTGAAGCGAATACTTCTCCATCACAGATAATATCCACGCAGTCTCCCTTATAGAATTCTCCGTAAACATCAATAATACCTTTAGGAAGAAGTGACTTACTCTTCTTAAGGGCCTTATAAGCACCGCGATCAACTTCGATGTAGCAATTTGGCTTCTTCATCGATAATAGCCACGCCTTTCTCTCTTCAGGATCATAAGCATTCTTAGGAGCAAAATATGTCCCAAGATCCTTAGTCAGTGGATCAAGAATAATGCGATCAGCATCAAGAGAGCTGATAATTGCCTTAATCCCAAGTGGTGTAATCTTTGTTACAGCATGAACTTTTGACTCCATCCCACCTTTACCGACAGCTGTTTTACCTTGAAAGTTAACCGAATCGAGAACGTCACTTCCAAATGGAACTTCTGCAATTCTCTTAGCATCAGGATAACCTGGGTCTTTGTCATAAAGACCATTAGTTGATGTAATCATTAATAATGCATCAGCGTTAATCATTTGCGCGGTCTGAGCAGCGAGATGATCATTGTCACCCAGAGCAATCTCAGTAAAAGAGATTGAATCATTCTCATTCAAGATTGGTGTAATATTGTTTTTAAGAAGAACATTAATATTCTGCTTAGCATGTAGATTTCTCTTACGATTTCTAAAGTCATCGTGAGTCAATAAAATCTGTGAACAAAGCTTTTCGTTCTCTTCAAATAATCTTGAGTAAGTATTAATTAATTTTGGCTGGCCAATGGCACTTGCTGAATGTTGAAGATCAATCTGCCCCTTTCGTGGTAGATGTTTCTTCAAAAATGACTTTCCAACACTAACGGCACCTGAACTTACCAGAACAACCTCAATACCTGAGTCAATTAATTCAGAAATATCCTCAACTAATTTTCTCAATCTTCTCGTATCTAAGTTACCGTTTTTCTTTGTTATTACGTTACTTCCGACCTTCACAACGATGCGCTTGACACCCTGCAGCTCTTTACGGAGTCTCATTAATTCCCCTTATCTTGGTTTAATAAGAAGATGCCACAAATTAAGGATAACCTAAAGTCAGTAAGTTGCGTATTAGGTTTTACCAAACATGACATAGGGGCATTTGAATAAAAATATATGTGACGTATGATGTAGAAAACATGGAGGTATTAATGTTTATAAAAAGAGGAAGTATACAGCGACAGAGCAACGATACAACACCTATTCTGATTAATCCACAAGGTAAGCGCTATGAAGTGAGTTTTTTAGCTGCTTTCATTTGGGATCACCTCGATGGAAGAAGTCCGCTTCAAGAAGTTGTGACAGAAGTACAAAAAGCGGCCCGTATTGAAAAGCCAGGGCTATACAAAGTCGCTGAAAATATTGTTTCAGACCTTAAAAAGGTCGATTTAATAACAGAGACAACTAGTGAAATGAGTCAGCGTTAGTTCGCTAAAACTTACTCGTGATTTATATCGATTAAGGCCACACATTGTTGTGGCCTTTTTTATTTGCCAAGTATTTCCCTCAACATTTACACATCAGGTTAAATTAATTTTTATGAAATATAAAAATAGGTTTTCGCTGTCTTTCAATTTAAGACTATAATGATGTCACATAATTTATTTTTGAATTGGAGTAATTTTGACTACAAAAACAGTAACACTAAGAAAGGTTGAACGTATTAGACCTGATAACTTTGAACAAGAAGATCACTTTTATCCGAAAGCACTAAACTCACAACTACATCCACTAGTGAGTAATTTTTTAAATTTAGATCATGAAAGGATTATTAAAAGGTATAGTCACCTAAATCCTCAAATATGTACTGATACATTAAGAGATATACTTTCATACGAAACTCAGCATTTCTTTTGGGGAGGTTCAGACCTCTTCTATGTTACGACAGAAGCAGGTAACCGCCGTATGGTAATCCTTGAAACAAACTCATGTCCTTCAGGACAAAAGTCAATGCCACCTCGTACTGATGCTGATGAACACCGTGGCTATAAGTTTTTAATTGAAAATTCATTTATCCCAGCATTAAAGAAAAGAAAGAAGCGACTTCCAAAAGGCTCTCTTGCAGTTATTTACGATAAGAACTATATGGAAACTTCTGGTTATGCATCGACAATCGCTGACTTAACTGGAGAAGATGTTTATCTAATTCCCCACTTTCATGGTGAAGAGCAATTCATTACTTTTGAAGATGGTGTAATGCAACTTAAGCTTGAAACTGGTGAGATCATTCCAATTAGAGCAGCATTTCGCTATGTTACCCAGAAGCCATGGAATAGAATTCCTGCAACGACTAAAACATTTATTTATAACTCAACTCGAGTATGCTTAGCTGGTGGACGTAATAAACTCTTAGCAAATAAAGCGTATGAACTTTATAATTCGGAGCTTGCCGAGTCAGGTCTTCGAATCAATATGCCTGAGACAATCAAAGATGTTAACAAGCTTGCCGTTCCACTATGGGTACAGAAGTTTGGAGGTAAGGCCGTTATTAAAATTCCTTATTCAAATGCCGGACAAGGAGTTTTTACTGTAACAAATCAAGATGAATTAGATGCTTTTATGCAAATGGATTATCCATATGATCAATTCATTGTACAAAGCTTAATTGGCCACTATGAATGGAGTTCGACGAGTGAGCATGGTAAGTTCTTTCACATTGGAACTGTTCCTAATAAAAAAGGAAATATCTATATTGCTGACTTAAGGCTTATGGTCTACAACTCACCTTCAAAAGGTTTCATGCCTTGTGCAGTTTATGCGCGTCGAGCGAGAAAGCCGCTAGAAGCAGAGTACCCAAAAAATAGTTGGGATGTTTTAGGGACAAACCTTTCTGTTAAAACAGGTGAAAACCAATGGGATTCTGATACATCTAGACTAATGCTTATGGATAGAAAGGATTTTAACTCACTTGGTATTGGTACAGATGACCTAATTGAAGCTTATATTCAAACAGTACTAACAATCGTCGCTATTGATAAAATGGCACAGCATCTATCAAACAAGAAAGGCGGATTTAAGAAGAAGTTATTTAAAACACTTGATAATGATGAGTCATTATTTAATGAAATTATGTTCTAGGAAAAAAAATGAACGATATACGAATTATAAAGGCAACTGAAGAAATTGATATTAATAGCTATGAGCTGGGAGAAGTTCACAGACTTCAAATTCTTCTTTCAGACAACTCCATGGGCGTACCGTGGAGAATTCCAATCGTTATCATCAGAGGAGTTGAAGACGGGCCGGTATTTGGAATTACTGCGGCCGTACATGGTAATGAATTAAATGGTATCTCCACAATTTTTAAATTAATTGAAGAATTAGATCCAAAAAAAGTTAAGGGAACATTAATCATGGTTCCTATAAGTAACGTTCCAGGCTACTTAAATAATCAACGCGCTTTTATTGACGGTGTTGACCTAAATCGAATCATGCCAGGAAAATTAGGTGGTAATACAAGTAATATCTATGCTCATTATTTTACGAGTAAGATTATTTCAAAGTTTGACTACTTATTAGATCTTCACACTGCAAGTCATGGCCGTGTAAACAGTCTCTATATTAGAGCTGATCTTGAAAATGAAGAAACTAGAACATTGGCCTTCCTACAAAATCCACAAATTATTGTTCAAAAATACGATGAAAGTGGAACACTTCGAGCTTGGGCAAATGACCAAGGTATTCCAGCTATTACAGTTGAAATTGGAAATCCAAATGCATTTCAACATACGTTAATTGATGAAACCCTTGAAGGTATCAGAAACACACTCCGTTATTATAATATGATCGAAGGTGAAGTTCACGATATGGTAACAGATGCAACGATTTGCGATCATTCATACTGGATATATTCTACGAAAGGTGGAATTGTTGATGTACTACCAAAATTAACTGATCGTATTAAAAAAGGACAAGTCATCGCTAAGGTATATGATGTCTTTGGACAAGTTAAAGAAGTTATCTGCGCTAATAAGAATGGAATTGTCATTGGTAAGAATGTAAGGCCTAACTGCGAAGCAGGAACAAGGATCTTACACTTGGGTGTTGATTTTGTGGCCCCAGACCCAGAAGATATTCCAGGTCATGATGATTACGAAATTACAGAAAAATAAAAAAAGGGCCATTCATGTGGCCCTTTTCTTATAAATTCATATTTAATGTCAAACCTACATTCGTTCGATCAGCTCGAATATCCTCTGCGATAAAACGAATATTTGGCGCTATAGAAATATCACGATTAAAGAAATAAGTTCCTGCGATAGTCTGTTGTAATACTCGTTTTTCCATTTCACTCTCTCTTCTCATTTGATAACGAGAATAAATGTCAGAGATAAGTCGAATTGAAATATTTCTTCTCAGGTACATTTCTGTCGATAAACTGAGCTGGTAAGTTCTCTCTGTTTGATATGGTAGTAATGACATATCAAAACCCATATACTTTGTTTTTGATTTATTAAAAAAGTATTGTGTAAAAGTTGCTGATGCAGCGATATAGGCAAATTTAGCTATTCGATAGGCCATGGCCTGAGAAAAAGCAGCAGCACCTTGATACCCATAATCTTTTTCAGTACCACGAGTTACATGTTGGTATTTAACAAATGATACATTTTGTAATTCACCAAGATTATAAGTTTTAAAGTATGAGAGTACAGGATTATCAATATCTAATTCTTGTGAATTATCATCAAATTCTTTTTGAATAGTTGAAGTTGAGGCCGTGTGATTGGAATGAAATGGAGTTGCCATATACATACCGGCCTGCAGAGAAATATTGTCAGATTTAGTTAATCGATACTTTGCTCCAAATACACCAGAGATATTTGAAAGAGACGGTGTCCCTTGCGCATTTTTAATATTTGGTCTTTCAGCACTTGTTAGATCATTTATCGCTCCGCCTTTATAAGCGAATGTTGAATAAAATGACCACCTTTTTAAAGAGCCCGATAAAGTCTTAAGCGTTGGGTTTTCAATAACCTCTTCTTTTGTATCAAAAGATGATGCCTTTTTTACTTCTTTTTTTGAATTCGCTACTGATGCAGCAAAAGTCATACTTGATACTAATATCAATGTTAAAATTTTCATTTTATACTCCATTTATTTAAAAAAGCTTAAAAAGCTTTCTCCTGTATTTTGTGTATTATATGTTGTCTCATTCGTTAAATCGTTAGCGATCATTGCAGATCTCCAAGACATCAAGCTTGTTTGAGGATCAGCTATACCGTGGCCATGGCGACTAAAATTCATTGTATAAATCTTTCCAGAATTAATATTTGTTAAAAGGCTATAGTCTTGATTAACAATCACTCTTCCTTGATGATCTTTTTGAATAACATCGGTTAATGAATCTAAGAATTTTGGTAGAACGCTTTTAAAGCCTGTTGCTAAAATAACAATATCTGCTTTAAATAACTCCTCACTTTCTGACATTAAATTATCAACTAGTAATGAGTAATTACTTCCATTATTCTCTATACCTTTAAGCCAGCGCATTGGTGCAATTTTATATTCAGGTAACTTCTTTAAGTAAAACTTATCTAAATAAAGTTCATTATACATCTCTTGTAAATATTGGGGAGTATTGCCATCACTGGCCAGAAGCTGTGCTTGTGTATAGCTATCTTTTTGTTCCTGAGGTAAGGAATGAAATTTTAAAACAAATTCAGGTGTGAAAATTTCATTTGTAAATGGTGTCTCATCTAATGGCTGCAGATTTTGTCTCCCACTTAATAAAGTTACACTCTCAACTCTGCCCCACATACCATTTAAAGAGTTTCTAAATGTCTCAACTCCAGTTTGTCCTCCACCAATAATAACAACTCTCTTACCTTCAAGATTTAAGTTTTTCATGTACTTTGACTTAGCATGAAATACCTTGTCAGAAAGATGTGACTGAGCACACTCTGGAATATTCTTAGTTGGCCCAGAGGCAACACAAATATTCTTTGAAAAATAAGAGCCATCTTCTTTTATTACTTCAAATTTTTCACCATCATGTTTAATGTCAATCACATTAGAATTAAAGTCGATATCTTGGGCAAGTTTTTTTGAAACCCATTTACAATAGTCTTGAAATTCATAACGGTTAATGGCCTTACGATCTGTATTTAGGAAATGATAGAATTGTCCATTTTTCGTTAAATAATTTAAAAAGCTAAACTCACTTCTTGGATCCACAGGGGTAACTAAATCCTTGAGAAAAGATGTTTGCATCATAGCATCACCAAACATTAATTCCGGATGCCAGCTAAACTCAGACTTATTATCTAGAAACTTTTTACTAACATTATTAAGGGGATTTAATAATGCTGCTAAACTAAGATTAAAGGGACCTAAGCCTATACCTACAATATCATATGTCGTCTTCATCACTTACCTCTACTTATCCGACAAAAGGGGATTTTTTATATTATTACCAAGCATTGGCTTTAAACGTTGCGCTGTTTCACTGTAACCAGCAACAAATCGCACAGAATTAACCAATACTTTTTCAAATTCTACTTTTAATAAATTTATATTCTCACCAATATTCTTATCATCTTGATAATTTGAGATCACTCTACCGAGTAAGTGATAGAAGTCTCTTTCTTTATAATCTAGGTTTTCTTCAACAACTCTTGAGAAGTAACGAAGAACCGTTACAAAATGACCTGTAATAAGATCATGAATTAAATACTCAGGGGCAAGCGTATCAAGAGAGACTCCAAAGTCCTCATTTATATGCTTAGAATTTGAGGCCATTCTAAAGTCGCCATGAAAGTCTTTTATAATTAACTTCTGAGGAGCTCCATTTTTTAAGATAACAATAGTATTCTGCCCATGAGCGACTAGTCCTAGTCCATGTTCGGCCTGAAGATGATAAAGAGGAATAACCACTGATTTAAAGTATTGTTTTAACCATTCTTCACACGTAAGTCTTGATTGCTTAATGTACTCAGCTACAAGGGAGCCCTTATCATTTGAAAATAATAAGGCGGCCGTTGGTATAGCAATTTCATTATCCCCTAACTTTGACTCAACACTTTCGCGCCAAACACATCCTAATAATTCTTTATAACGATAAGATCCGCCAGAAATCCGATCAAACTCTGGCATTGGACAACTAATCGCTGCGACTTCCTTTAGAACTATTACCTTATCTTTGAGAACATTATCGCTTGCGATGATCCTTTCAATTTTTTCAGATAGACGATGGCCATCCTTAATATATTTTTGAGGAATCCCTCTTACACACGAAGTATTAAGGATGGAAATCGCTAGTTTTAGATCATACTGACTCCCCTCAGTATCTGAAGACAAAGTACGAATAGATACTTGAGGGGTATAAGTTGACCCTAACTCTCCAAGAGAGATAATTATATTTTTATAGATAAGCGGCGCAAATTGAATACTGATATACTTATTCCATTGCCATGGATGAACTGGAACGAGTAAGTAATCATCAAAATTGAGATCATAACTTGCAATCTTTTCTTTGATTTCTTTAAGCTCACTCTCATCAAATGAATCTGAATACAATGTAGAAAAAGCTAATTGTGTCTCATCTAGGCCCCAGATAAGATTGTTCTTTGCGATTGCGCACCAATGAACTTGATAACTATTACGTGACTCAGGAGCATATTTTTCTAATTCGCTCTTTCCCCATCCTAGACGTCCTTTATTCATAATGATTTTTGGATGCCCAGATAGGATCTGATCAACAGATTTAAAGTTATATTTTGCAATTTCTTCAATATCTATATTTTTCAATGTCTCATTTAAAATGAGATCACCATAGATTGTCTGGTTCCCTTCCTCAATAAATTGAGCAAGAGTATCATCAGACATTTTACAAATATCTTGAACTTCATAAAAGAAATCTGCCAATGTATACTCTTTTACGACTTTACCATTACTATATTTTCTAAAGGATTCTTCTTCTATTTGGAGGTTATCCCAAACACTTATACGTCCAAGAAACGTATAATAAATTTCTTCAGATATCTTTAAATAGAAATGACTATGATTATATTCAATATCAAATAACTCTTCATACTGAAGTTCTTCAATGGCCTTTATAATAAGCTTCTTATGAAGATTAAAGAATTCATGACTATTCATTTGTACTCTCCATATTAAAAAGCTCTCGACTAGCTTTTAAGAGATTAGATCTTTTATGAGGAAAGTCGAAAACACCTTCATGAGACCAGCCAGGAAGTAGTTCAGCTAATTTTAAAACCTTTTTATTATCTTCACGTGGCTCTCCCCAAATACTTTGGGTGCGCTTATCATCTTCAAAGATAAACTTTGTTAAATGAAAAATAGATTCATAAACTGCTTTTGTTCTTAAGTACTTCTCTTCACCAATTAAAATATGGATTCCACGATCATAGATATTGGCATCACAATATGGGGCGATACGATCATCAAATGCCCAATAAACTTCAAAATATCCTGCTTGTTGGCCATTGATATCGACAATTATTGGTAATTGAAATGGTGAAGACTTAAGGCCTTGAATATATTTTGCCAATTCATCTTTTGAGAAATTCATTTCCCAAAACTCATAGATATACTCTTTATTATGCCACTCATGGAATTTATCAATATCTTTATCTAAATCAAATGCACGAAGAGATATCGTTTGGCCAGAGTGAGTCTTGCACTCATAAAGAGTCCCTTGATATTGACGAGGTCGTCTTAGAAGAGAAACTATTGGGTTTTCGATTTGGTTATAAATATCCCAAGGGTTAGCTATTGTATTTTCATTAATATTAGTAATACTGCATCTAAAGTTTCCTTTTTGAAAAAGAGTTTCTGATTCAAGGAGAAATTTAAGAAAGGATGACTCTTTATATCCCTTAAAAATAAAATTTCTAAATTGATTTAAATGGAAGATCTCTGCTTTCTTATCTCCATTAGCGAGAGATATGATTGTATTAAAAACTGAATTTATTATTAAATAATAAGTATAAACCTTATTTACATCATCTGGATTTAAAATATTCCCCTTAGTCTTGCTAATAAAATCATATTTTTTGCCAAACTTCTCAACACTCTTAGAAGTGAAGCCAGTCCCCTGACAATCACGATAGACTGCACCAATAGGCAGGCCATCTTTCATTCTTAAGATAATATTTTGCATGTGAGCGCCTAGAAGTACTCCATGCTCCTCTGAGAGCTTAATAAACTCTCCAACTACATTTTCAAGAAAAGCTGAAAACCAATTCTTACGAGCTAAAAAGAAATTACCAGTTTCAAGTTTTAGTTTTTTAGCATTTTCTTCTACTAACGTGGCTAAGTGAGACTTTCCTGTATATGGATTCTCTTCGGCCAGCGTTGCTAAGAGTAGACAATTATCACTTGCAAAATTCTCTCGTAATTGAATCGTTGATTCTATTATTGCACTTCCATCATTATTTTTAAGTGCAACATAAAATGGCTCATACAGGACTTCAAATTTCTGGCTAAATTCATCGACCTTTTCATTTTTAAAAACAGTCTCCATTTGCATACCGCGAATGGCCTCTTCAGGCTGAAGATGACGAATTGAATTTGTGAGCTTTACATCCATTGAATACTTAACCAAGTACGGAGCATCTTTTGAATATAGTGATCGAAGAGATGAAAGGGCACACCATTTTCTTCTCCCCTGTGAAATTTTTGTGATAAGTTTACTTTGTAAGAGGGCCTCGACTTCATTCATTTTGGCTAAACGACTCCATTGCCATGGATGCATAGGTATATAAATATAGTCCTCTTCGAGTTCTTCAAGGTCAAAATTAGCCAATTCATTCATGGCCTTATGAACATTTAAAATGTCACCATTTGTATAAATGACAGAAGAATGGCACTTAAGCCAAATTAAATTAAACTCATTTTTAAATTCTGGTGAATATAACCTCATATCCTCTTCGTTCATTCCATTTTTACATTTTGGGTATGGATGAAACGGATGGCCTAAGAGCATCAATTGTTCACTTGAAAGATAGTCATCAATTACAATGTCTCTATTTTCATATTCTCTTAAAATAAGTTCCATATTATTTCGAGAGTTCAAAACATTATCAATAAATGATGTATCTACTTCATTAAACCTTTCACATAGAATGGGTAGCATTTCATCAAAAGAGACTTCCTCATTGTTAAACAAGATCTTACCTGAATAGCGGTGACCACCTAGCGGAGAATATGCAGCTAATTCAAAGGTTAAACAATTCAGTTCATTGACTTCAACGATAAGAGCATCATTTGAAAACTTAATAAAGTTCTCTTGTGAATAATCACGTGCCAAAGAATTAATAAGAGAGCGGATACTGTACTTATTTGCTAATATTCTTGGATGAGAGCTAATCATTACTTACTCCAACATAGGCTTTACTCAACTTTAGGTGAGAGTTTTTTACAATCATGTAAACAGAGAAAAATGTTAAAATTGAAAATATGAACATTATATAAACATCTAAATTAAGCCTAATTACTGTCCCTGCAGTTATGGCCCCACAAGCATTACCTAATGTTTGATAAAAACTTATCTTACTTGCCACAAAACTTTTTTGATCTGTGACATATTGTCCATAAATAAATCCCATGTAATAAACTGGGATGATTGCCGCTGCGATTGCAAATAATAAAATGAAAGCAACTAGAGTTGTGATACTAGTAATTAGTGAAAATGCGTAAAGGCTAGCAATGAGTGAGACAACACCAAAAGTTATGAAAATGCATGATTCAAGAAGTTTATATTTTTTTATTATAAATTGAATAAGGACAAGACAAAGTGTAGCTAAGGTTAAAGACCAATAAATAGTGGCCGACTGTTTTGTTGCCTCTTCAAAAATAGAACTTACAGCTTTTGTAATTCCTGTATTATAGAATGATGATATAAGAGTAAAAAATAAAGGAATTAAAAACAAAGGCTTAAACCTTACTTTCTTATCTTTTATTTCATCACTTTCTTCTTTGTAGTCTTCTTCACAAAGAAGAATTCCTTTTCCTGCTCGCTCCCATCCATTTAAAGATACTGCAATAATGAATACCATTAAGATCACTAAACTCATATTTAAGTTAAATGCGAATACACCACCTAAAATTAATCCAAAAAGACGGCCAATATTTAAGAACATTGTTGTATTAAGAACACCATCGCTAGATTTAGTGTGAAATCGTATATTAATTAATTGTGAGAATGGAACAATGCTACTTGCAGTTGAGGCATGGATAATTCTAGAGATGATAAATAGCCCAAATGTAGCGATAGGACTACTCACAAGAAATGCTAGTAAGAGAAACCCATAAGAGAAGAAAATCCCAAAGAGTCCCACTCGATATACCGTAACCGGACTTAAACTATTAAATAAATTCCCCCAAACTCTTGTCATCAAAAGAAAGTGAAAAATTGAAAGTCCATAGAAGATAATAATTGTCGTAATATTTAAATTTGTTGCTTCAGATATCATTGGAAGAAGTCCCAACAATATCATTTGTGAAGCGCCAAAGATGAAGCATAATAAGGAGATGGCCTTAACAAATTTATTATTAATTTGAACTTGTGAACTCATGAGGCTTCTTTCCTTACTACTTTATCTTTTAGACGAAGAGTAAAACTAAGAATATCCTTCCATGAAATTCCTAAGTAAATAAGAAAGAGTCCACTTAGTGGCCAATTATAATCAGAGGAAACAATGAAAATAATAAAAATAAATGCGCTTGGTAAAACGATCTCATTTAAAGAGATATTCACATCATTTAAAGTCGAGCCATCATACATTTTTGATGAAGAACTAAGTAATCGTTTTCTAAATAAGAAAATATAAATTCCACTGATTGGAATAAATGAAATGACTAATCCAAAAATACTCCAAATGACTTTTAAAATCACCCCACCATAATCACCAAAGTGTAGTGGTTCAGATAGAATAAGTAATTCTAGATACCAAGGTAGTGAGACAGTTCTAATTAAACTTCCTGTGATAGCATCAACATAAGCAATTTCATGATGATGCTCTTCATTTTCCATAAGAATCACAAAGTGATTTGGAACCGAAAACTCATTATCTGGAAATGAGATAAAGTCATATTCAAGATGTGGCAGCTTTTCTTTTAGCTCATCATAAATATCTAAAACTGAAACATAAGTGGCATTTTCAATAACTCTTGCATTTTCTTGTTGGGCACGAACATTATCTCTTAAGAAGAGCCCTATCAGTGTACTATTGAAAGCAAGAATTGTTCCTGTAAATGTCACGATCAATAGCCAAGCACATGTCTTAACTCCAATTATCTTATGGAAGCGACCTAAGAGAATTCGAGAATTCATATTCCTTATATTTCGGTAGAATTTATTAGAAATAAGAGCACCACTAATAAGTGCAATTAAAAAGAAAAGACCCATTAGTCCAATTAAGATCTTCCCCTTACCTCCTAGGAGAAGTTCACGGTGAAGCTTTAGAATGAAATCGATAACTTTATTAGAAGTTTGTGATTTAACAACTTCCTTATCGATTGCATTACCTGCCATATCAAATTTAAGACGTGTGGCACCTTTAAACTTTTCGATACCTGGCTCGGTTACTCTGGCATTAATATCACCATCATCACCTTTAAAAATAGAAAGAACTTTCTTACCTTCATACTTAGTGGAAATGAAATTTTCAATTTTTGAAAGAGATGATTTTTCTGAAATAAATGACGTTCTTTGTTCAACAGCTTGTACAGGTGCGAGCTCGTGTCTCCATACCAACACAACACCAGTAAGTCCTAAAATTAAGAAATTCACGGCCAAAACAAGGCCAAGGATTCTATGTATTTTTAAAAGTTTTCTAATTAATGAGCTCATATCTAAAATAAAAACAGGGCCGATCAAATTTCTTTGAAGGGCCCTGCTTCATATCAAGGATTTTTTTATAGTTTTTTATAAACCATAAAATCGATTCCAATATGTGTTGCACCAGCTCCACAAACTTCAGCAGCTCCAGCAGCTGGAACCATTAGTGTTGCGTGGTGAGGGTGTCCCCAGTATAGGTAGTCATTGTACTCAAGCTGAGAATCAAGGATTGCCTTACCCTCTGAACAGTCAGCAGTCGCATCAACTTTTGAGAAAGCTCTTGATTCAAGAAGTTCGATTGTTGATGCATCGTTATCAGCAAAAAGAAGTGAAGAGTAAGAACATTCAACACCATTTGCATTTTCAAAAGTTGCTTTAATTAAAATATTATCAAGTGTGTAATCAGTTGAAAGATCACCCCATACAACATTCATATTTGCATGTGATGATGGTGCATTTGTGTAATCTGTAAAAGCTCCACAAACATAACCTTTGTTAGCTGCAAGCCATCTCTCACCTTCAAGAACTAAGTCAGTTTGAGCAAAAGTTGTAATTGAAAGTAATGAAACAAGTGCAATAAGTGATTTTTTAAACATGTTATTCTCCTTAAATTTAATACTTTTGTTAGTATGGAGAATAATTATCGCCCGATGTTTGATATGTCAAACAAATATCGACAACACTAAACAAATGATTACATACTCAAAATAAAAAAAGGAGGCTAAAACCTCCTTCTTTCAATAAAATCTTATAGTTATAATCTTCTCTAGCTTAATATAATTGTTGTAAATAATGTATGAACTCGCATATGGTCCTCCTTTTTTATGTGACCAGTATATGAGTTGATACAATTACTAGCGAATAATTTCTTGGAAGAGCTGTTTGAAGGCACCGAAATAAGCTTTGAGTTCCGACTTTTTAGAATGCCCATATGAAGACAAGTAATATATTATGTTGCGGCGATGAAAAGCGTGCGCCCAGTCATAGGCCGTCATCTTATTTGAATTTTCAATTTCAATATTAGATCCATTTTGAATCAGTAATTTAAAAAGGCTCAAATCCCCTTTTTGTGCGGCCTTCATAAGAGGTGTATTTCCAAGATGATCAAGACAATTCGGATTTGCGCCGGAGTTTAACAATGTGTGTGCAAATGAACGATGCCCATTTTCAACAGCGACGTGAAGCGGTGTTTGGCCTTTTTGGTTTCTTACCTCTAAATTAATCTCTGATACAGAAAGTAATAAGATGCTCAGCTCCTGAACATTTCCTCTCTGGGCCCATTTAAAGATTCGCCTATCACTCATTAACATCTCCCTAAAATAAAATTTTAATCACCTGTATAGGAAGAAGAAACTTAATTATGTTAAATTTAGCGCGGAACGCATCATCGTATTTTATTGAATATCAAGGATTTGTTAAGAAATTATTTGATCTTTTACGTCGTTCTTTAGACAATAGTACCCTAATTAAAAACATACACATGGAGTGAAAATGAGAAATTTAGTTAAAAGCTCAAAGCTACTTATGCTTCTTCTAGCAGTGGCAATGGCAGCACCTGCTCAAGCGCAAGAAGAATCAAACAAGGAAGACATTGATAGTGAAATTACAAACGCAAGACTTAGAGCACAGTCTGGTTCAAAGTCTGACTACTCTTTATCTCTATCAATGGGATACAACGGTGGTACACTAGATGATATCTTTGGTGAAGAGAGACCAGATATCTATGGTGATCCAGAAACAGAAACAAAAACATCTTTTGGTGGTTCATTCTCAGGAAGATACCGTTTCAACAAAAATGACAGTATGACTGTTGGTGCAGGTTTTTCTGTACTAAACCCATGGGGACATTCAGAAGGTAACGTTGATAATCCATATATCGGTTATTCAAGAATTTACAAAATTGGTGACTTCCAAACTTCAACTTCTGCAGACGTAACTTTTGGTACAGCTGAATCTTACAAGAATGTAGACCTAAGACAAGTTGTAAGTGCTTCACACAACATGATGAAGAACTTTGAAGGAACTAACCTTACTATCGGTGCTTCAGTTTCATTAAGTGCATACTTCTATGGAAATGAGCCAGAAACAGTAGTTCCAAAAGATGCTCTTACTGAACTAGCAGTAGGTTTCTACCCACAACTAGAGTACAGATTCAATGATATGTTCTCATTCAGAACAGTATTTGGTTACTTCAACTACCAAAAATCAAGAGGTGAAGATTCAAACTTCTTAAGAGCATATGAATACCAATCAGTTGGTGTAGGAATTTCTGTAACAAGAGATATCTACGTATATCCAAATATTCAGTTCCTTGCTGATGATCTTGACTCAGACAAGACAAACTTTGCAATCTCTGCAGATATCAATATTCTTTAATCAAGTTAAAGTTTATACTTAGGCCCGCTTAGCGGGCCTTTTTTTTTTTGCCTAAATTCTATCTTAACCCTATAATTTAAATATGAATGTATTTAAGGGATTAAAAAATACCCACACAGAAATAAAGCGTATCAACGGCTATCTAAGAGAAGTAGTTACTTTCTTAGACGACTCAGGAAAGCCAATGGGCCATGTTATCAACCCACTGATGGTTGAATTGCGCTTACGTGATATCACTCAAATTTTTGTAGGGGCCTTTCTTGTTGCCTCTCCTCTGTGCTTTACAGAAGAGGTTTGGACACTTAGTGAGACTCTCCCCTTTCAAAATATTTACTATTTATTTGCCGCATCTATTACGACAGTAACGTTCTTTGTGTATTTTAACTTTTATCGTTTTAAGCTTAAGGGAAATGTCATTGAGTTCTTAAAGCGTATTTTTGCCATCTACTTTATTACGACTTTAAGTGTTGTTATGATTTTATTTTTGATTAATAAATTTCCAGTAAAGACAGACCATATACTTGCATTTAAACGTACTGTAATTATCGCCTTTCCAAGTATATTTGGTGCTGCCGTTACTGATTATTTAAAATAATTAGAAGCTTGTATCTTTACTACCACAATGAGGCATATTAGCAGCGTATGGGTTGTGTACTTTTTCTTGCTTAGAAGAATTCTGTACCCACTTCTTCTTAACCATAGGACATGAATAAGCGTTATACTCGCTTCCTACATCATAAGTATTAAGAATATAGATAAGTGCCATTGAGATCGTATGATAATTTTGTCCATTCTCATCTTTTGTCTTACTAGCTTTTATTTCATCAAGCTTAGACATTGAAAACTTCAATAACTTCTTTATCTTTTCATGTGAGACCTTATTCATTGCATTCTTAAGCTCTTGGGCCGAGTCAGCAACACTCTTAGCATCATACTTAAAGAAGCTTGCGTGCAGCTTCTCATTGGCCTTTAAAACATTCACAACTTCTTCTTTCTGTGCCGATGTTAAGCTTTCTCTTACATCTGCAAATGCTAGAAAATTAAAAAATACTGAAAATAATGTAATTAGTTTAAACATTTTCTTCTCCATGAGTGATTTCTTTTATACGTCTTTCTTCAAAGTACGAGTATGTAATTGGAACAATGAATAGAGTAATTAATTCAACTAACATTCCACCTAATGTTGGAATGGCCATAGGCTTCATGACTTCAGAACCTGTACTCGTTGACCACATAATTGGAAGTAAGGCCACAATAGTTGTAGTTGTTGTCATAATAAGAGGTCTAATACGTCGTGAGCCTGCATTACTTATGACCTCTTTTAATTCTTCCCAGTTTTTAGGATTAATTTTTCGATTCTCTTCTTGAAGATACGTCATAAGAACAACACCATCATCTACAGCAATTCCAAAAAGAGCAATAAAGCCAACCCAAACTGCAACAGAAGTATTAAATCCACCAATCCATAGAAGAATTAGGCCACCAGCAAATGCAATCGGTATTGCACTAAAGATGATACCTGCATTTCTTAAGTTCTTAATTCCCATATAGATGATGAGAAGATTGATAAGTAAGGCCAACGGAATTAAAAGCAAAAGCCTCTGATTTGAGCGAACTTGATTTTCATATTGTCCGGCCCATGAAAGAGAGTACCCTTTTGGAAGCTCGACCTCTTTAGCAATTTTCTCTTTTGCCTCTTCCACAAAGCCTATGAGATCCCTATCTTGAACATTTAATAATACCAATGACTTTAGCATTCCATCTTCTGATTGAATCATAGCAGGACCAGTCACAATCTCAATTTTTGCCAACTGCTCAAGTGGTATATGTTGACCTAGAGGACTTGGAACTAAAACTTTTTTAAGTTCATCAATTCGATCCCTTAGCTCTTTTTTATAGCGCACACGAATAGGAAATCTTTTTCTTCCATCGTAGAATTGACCGATAGTCATTCCGCCAATTGCAGTTTGTAGTATTCGATTAATCGTTCCAGTATTTATACCAAAACGACTTGCAGCGATTCGATCAATATCAAATTCAATATAAGGTTTACCTGTGATCTGTTGGGCGTAAACACCACTTGCACCTCTAACCTCTTCTAATTTTCGTCCAATTTTATTACCAAGTTTTTCAAGAGTCTCGAGGTCATCACCAAATATTTTCACGCCAATTTGTGTTTTGATTCCTGTGGAAATCATTGAAATACGGTTTTCTATTGGAAATAACCAAGCATTCACAAGTCCTGGAACCTGAATCTTTTGATCGAGATCATTCATAATATCATAAATGGAAGTACCACTAGGCCATTCATCTTCAGGAATAAGCTTAACAACTGTTTCAAACATAGCGACAGGCGCTGGGTCAAGCGCAGTTTCAGCTCGCCCTAACTTCCCATAAGCATCTTTTACAAGAGGGTGCTTCTTTAATTCACGATCAGTATAAGCAAGTAATTCACGGGCCTTTGTCATACCAACATCAGCTGTCGTTACTGGCATATAGAGGATCTCTCCCTCATTTAAAGAAGGCATAAATTCTTTTCCTAATTGAGTCAGAGCAAAGCCACCTAGGATTAGAATGATGACGGGAAAAATAAAAAATATTTTACGATTATCGAGAAACCAATCAAGTACCGGTTTATATGTTGAGACTATTTTCTTACTTACTGGATTTTTCTCAATTGGCCTTAAATCACCTTTTAGAAAGTAAACACTTAATGCTGGTACGAGAATAATAGCAACAATGACAGATCCAAACATTGCTAGAGTTTTTGCCCATGCAAGTGGACCAAAGAGCTTCCCTTCACTACCTTCTAATCCGAAAACCGGTAAGAATGTAATTATTGTTGTTGCCACAGCAGTTAAGATAGCAGGCCCAACTTCTCTAGCAGAACTTACAACAATCTCAATTCTTTCATTTTTTGTGAGCTTATTTCCTTTTTCAGCAAGTGAAGAGTAAATACTTTCAGTCATGATAATTCCCATATCCACCATTGAACCAATGGCAATAACGAGACCTGAAAGACTCATAACATTTGAATCAATCCCTAATAACTTCATTAAAATAAAGCTAATTCCAACACCAAAAGGAAGTGTTAGAGAAACGAGAATAGACGATTTAAAGTGAAGTAAGAAAAGAAGAATCACTACGACTGTAATAACAATTTCTTGAGCAAGTGCACTGTAGACAGTACCAATTGTTCTCTCAATTACCTCAGTACGGTCATAAAATGATTTAAGCTCAACTCCCTTAGGTAAGCCTTGCCTTACTTCTTTGAGTTTTTCTTTTACATTATCAATTACTTCTTTAGGATTTTCCCCAAAGCGCATCGTTACAATGCCACCAACAGCTTCTTGACCGTTTTTGTCTAAAGCACCACGTCTGAATGCTGGTCCCATTCCGACTCGGGCCATGTCTTTAATTCTTATGGGAGTATCTTTTTTTACATCAACTACAACATTTTCAATGTCTGAAATTGATTTAAAAAATCCCTTACCTCGAACAACAAACTCTCTAGCTCCATCTTCGATGACTTCGGCCCCAACATCAATATTACTATTCTCAATAGCTGAAATGATTTTAGTAAGATGAATATCATATGCAATGAGCTTATTTGGATCCACATCAATTTGATACTCTTTAACAAAGCCACCAATACTTGCAACTTCACTTACACCATTTACACTTTGAAGGAGATAGCGAACATAGAAGTCCTGTAGTGTACGAAGTTCTTCTAACGATAATGGTTTTGAGTTTTCAGGAGTATTTTCCAATGTATACATATACACTTGGCCAAGTCCTGTTGCATCTGGTCCCATTGCAGGAGACACACCAGTTGGAAGCTCATTCTTTGCAGACGTAAGTTTTTCAAGAACACGTGACCTCGACCAATAAAAGTCAATTTCATCATCAAAGATTACGTATATCGTAGAAAAACCAAATGCAGAGGTTCCACGAATATTTTTAACTCCTGGAATACCTTGTAACATAATACTTAATGGATAAGTGATTTGTTCTTCAATATCTTTCGGAGATCTACCAGGCCATTCAGAAAAAACGATCTGCTGATTTTCTCCAATATCAGGAATAGCATCAACTCTTGCTGTATTGAGACTAAAAATAGACAGAAGTCCAATTAAGATAAATATAAGGACAACAGCTACACGATTACGAATGGATAATTCAATAATTCTCTTAATCATTCATATCCTCATAGCCACCAAATAATTGTGCTTGTGCATCTAGTAGGAAGTTGCCCTCAATAACAACTTCATCACCTTCTTTCAGTCCTGATACAACTTCAACATAACCTTCTGACTCATGACCTGTATTAATAATTATCGATTTAAAACTTCTATCAGATTCTTTAACCCATGCAACTTTTCTCTTTCCAGTATCAATAACTGCCGAGCGTGGAATAACAAGAGGCATCCCTTCTAAGTTGAGACTAATTTGAGCGTCGGCAACCATCCCAGGCTTTAATTTTCCATTCTTATTTTCAATTGTTGCCCTAACTTTAAGTGTTCGAGATGTTGAATCAAGAACAGGACTAACAAAATCGATTTCACCAGTAGTAGTCTCACCAGGAAGGGCAATAAAATTTAATTCTACTTTTTGGCCAATTTCCACTAGTGCAGAGTCTTGCTCATAAACATCAAACTCAACCCAAACATCACTTAGGTTTGATAATTTAAAAAAGTCCTGCCCCTCTTTGAAATACTTCCCAACTGTTGCATTTCTAGTTTGAACAACACCTGTAGCAGGAGAATAGATCGTTATGTTCTTAGGAACTTTTCCATTCTTTGCCCATTGCTCATATTGTTTCTTTTTAATACCCCATAGCTCAAGACGTTCACGACTTTGATGGTAGAGGTCACGAAATTCACGACTTCTATTCTTTAGATATGTACTCCTAGCAAGAATATACTCTTCACCACCCGTAATTAATTTAGGACTATAGATATCAACAACAGGGTCACCGGCCTTAACAAAACTACCAGTCGACTTCACATATACCTTTTCAACTCGGCCATCAATTCTTGCAGGAATATTACTTTCCTTTTCTTCTGACTCTAAAACTTGCCCAAGAAGTCTAATCTTCTTTGTCATCTTCATTGTCGTTACAGGAAAAAAAGATGGAGTGAAGTGATCGAGTTGAGATTTTCTAAGCTTAACCTTACCAACAACAGTCGCAGCTTCTTGCTTATTCAAGTCCACCTTTACCATCGGTGTACCATCTAAAGGACAAACCTCTTCCTTCTCACTTGTAACTTCAGGAAAGTTCTCACATGCCCATAATTCTTTCTTTTCAAGCTTGGCCTCTTTATCAGTGGCGTGAACGTGTTCCACCTCTACTTTTGTTAAGTTCATATGGCAAATTGGACATTTACCTGGCTTATCCTCTTTAATTTGAGGGTGCATTGAACAAGTATAGTAAGTTTCAACTTTTTGTGACTTACTTGTTTCAACCTCATTCTTACTCTGACAAGAACTAAGAAAAGAGATAAATCCTAAGAAGACAATAATTAAGACCTTATTCATATAAAGATTCTCCAAGAGTATACTTTAAGTCCACCTTTCTCATTGAAAGCTTTGACTCTAAAGCGACCTTCTTTAATAATATTTTTTGTAATCTAATTTCACTTTGTAATAACTCAACGTAAGTACTATTACCTAACCCATATGACTTCGATGTAATTGAGCGGGAATTTTGAGCAAAGTTTACGGACTTTTTTGATATAATACTTAATTCTGCATTCAGTTTTGAGATATCGTCTTTGATAACTTCAATGTCACGACTTTTTTTCAACTTGTAATCATCTAATTGTTTAAAGGCCACATATCGATTGGCAACAGCTTCCCCTTTTGCACCAGATTTATCGTCTGATACAGGAATTGGAAATGTAATTTGTGCACCAATAAAGTCTCCATTATTATCGACCTCATCAGATCTGATCGTATACCCAACAGATACGGTAATATCAGGGATATAAGCAAGCTTGGATTGCTCTAGCGAGTATTCCTTCGCTTTTAAGTTTTCTTTTAAAGAACTTAATCGATAATCCTTACTTTCGTTCTTATTATTATCAAGAAGCTTCCATGGAATTGATTTATAGTTGAAACTTAGTGCCTTATTACCTACCAGATACTTAAGTTGTGATTTATTTTGCTTTATTTCAAAGTTTTTATTACTGATCTCACTTTCAACTTCAGACTTTCTTATTTGAATATCTAAAAGGGCCTGCTGTGTAATGCGGCCATTGGAGTAGAGTTTCTTACTCACTTTTAACATTTTAGAAATCCAAGATAAGTTTTCTTTTAAAATATCTAATTCGTTATTAATCCTTTTATATTCAATAAGATTTGCCCAAAGATTTTTTGTTAAGGCTTGCTCAAGATCCATTGCACTATAGTTAATTGATTTAGCTTGTGCACTTTGACTTTCACCGGCCTTTCCATATTTATTAGATAAGGCTATTTTTTGACCGATTCCAAACTCGAGTCCAGACATTGGCGTTTGATCAAACTTAAGAGAATCCACAGGAAGATTTTTTGCAGCGATCTTAAACATTGGATCACCCCATGAAGCTTGCTTCTGAGACTTTTCAAGTAAAGATTTTGCACTTCCTTTCATGGCCTGAAGGCTATTGTGATTCTTTAGTTCTTCTACTGCTTCATTGAAAGTAAAAGCAAAAGTTGAGCAACTCAATAATATGATCAAATACTTAAACATTGAAACTCCTAAGACTTGGCAGATCTTTTAAGTAATTCCATGATTTCATCTATCTTTTCTTCTGATTCTTTAGAAGATCCAGATTTGAGAGCATTTATCACACAACTATTAAGGTGAGACTCTAAAATGACTAACTCTAGTCCCTTTAAAGCACTACGAATTGATTTAATTTGTGTAAGAATATCAATACAGTATTTTCCATCCTCGATCATATTCTTAATGCCTCTAACCTGACCTTCAATACGATTTACTCGAGTCAGTGTTGCCTTATGGTCTGGGTGTTTACTCATATCAACTTCCTAATTCTTAAACTATTTGTAACTACTGAAATACTACTAAGTCCCATTGCAATACTTGCAAGCACTGGTGGCATGGCAGGGCCTCCAAATGGAACGAGAATACCTGCAGCGACTGGTATTAATAATGTATTATAAATCATCGATAGGAAGAGGTTTTGCTTAATGATTTTCATTGTACCATTAGCAAGTTCAATAAACTCAACCGCTTTAACTATATCGCCTTTAACAATTGTAACATCGGAAGCACTAATTGCAACGTCTGTTCCTGTCCCCATGGCCATGGATAAGTCTGCTTTTGCTAAGGCAGGAGCATCATTAATACCATCACCAATCATTGCAACTTTTCGCCCTTTATCTTGTAATTTTTCAACTTGATTGGCCTTTGCAATTGGTAGTGCTTTCGAAATATAGTGATCGATCCCGATCTCTTCACTCACACTCTTTGCAACTTGTTCATTGTCACCAGTAATCATCCAAGTCTCAACACCTAGGTCTTTAAAGTGCCTAATCGCATCCTTTGCACTTGGTTTAATTTCATCACCTACAATTAAAGTTGCGATGTGAGTTTTATTCTTAGCAACAAAAACAAAACTTCCGACTTTATTTGAAACAAGGTCAGAGTCCCTTTTAATTCTCGCATCATCAAATAATGCTTCATTACCAATATGGTATTCAATATCATCGATTTCAGCGATTAGCCCCTTTCCTTTGATAACTTCGAAGCTATCTGGTTCAAAAAGCTCGATATCACTTTCTTTAGCAAAGTTAACAACTGCCTTAGCTAGTGGATGTTCCGAAAATTGCTCAATTGAAGCTAAATGAGTAAGTAATTCTTTTCTATTACTCTTATCTAAGTAGACCTCATCAATAACACTAGGCTTTCCAAAAGTTATTGTTCCTGTTTTATCAAAGATAATTGTATCAATTTTTACGGCCTTCTCTATTACTTCTCCACCACCAATTAAAAGTCCTTTTAAAGATGCGCGACCAGTTGAAACAACAACGGCCGTTGGAGTTGCTAGTCCAAGAGCACAAGGGCATGCAATAACAAGAACAGCAATAAAGTTAGAAATTGAATTACCCCATTTAGGTTCTCCACCAAAGAAGTACCAACTAATAAATGTGATAATTGAAATAAGTATAACTGCAGGAGTAAAAATACTGCTTATGCGGTCTGCATATTTTTGTATCTCTGGCTTTGACGACTGAGCATCTTCTACAAAACTAATAATCTGAGAAAGAAAAGTGTCATTACCTACTTTACTTGCCTTGTACTCAACGACATTGTCATCGTTTATTGTTCCAGCAAAAACATCATCATCAATAGTCTTACTAACAGGAATTGGCTCTCCTGAAATCATTGATTCATCAATTGAGCTACTACCTTTCGTAATAACCCCATCGACAGCAAATTTCTCACCAGGACGAACTCTTATGATATCTCCAACGACAACTTCACTAATATCAATTTCTTTAAACGTATCATCTCTTAAAACATTTGCCTTCTTTGCAGATAACTTAAATAAGTCATTTAAGGCCTCTTTAGTTTTCTTCTTTGCTCTTTCCTCAAAATATTGACCTAAGTAGACAAAAGAAGTGATAAACCCTACTGCTTCAAAATAAACTCTTACAGTCAATCCCATCTCTCTTGCATAGCCAGTAAAGACAGTAATAAAAACACTGTAGAGAAATGCCGCACTAGTACCTAAACCAATAAGCGTATTCATATTAGAGCGACCACTCGTTAAGAATTGAAAAAGTGATCGTTGAAATTTCAGACCAATCCACGCCCATACAGGTAGAGTCAAAAGAAGCTGGATATACCAATTTGCTTTTTGATTAGGCCAAGACTTGAACGGCCCCATTTCAAAGAGGAAAACAGAGATTGCCAGAATAATCCCAAATAAGAACTTATAGAAATTATCTTTTTCAATCGTCTGTTTAGAATCCTCTTGTTGCTCACCTTCAACATCAGATTGTATTGAATAACCTAAATCGACGATTTTATCTTCAATCTTTTTCAAGGTCTCCTGATTATCAAATTCAAAGTGTCCACTTTCAACAGCGTAGTTAACACTACTAGACTTTACGCCATCAATCTTTGCAACTTCTTTCTCAATTGAAGAGGCACAACTAGCACAATGCATGCCTGAGATTTTAATATTTATATCCTGTTGATTCACATTTTCACTTTGCATTTGTCTCTCCTAGGCTTGAAGTTTTTTAATACTTGAAACAGGGAAACCGATACCAGAAAGAGTGGTCTTGATTTGCATATTTGAAAAGTTACTCTCACCACTTACAAGCACTTCCTGATTTTCAACATCAACATCGACACTTGAAATACCTGAAATATCTTTAAGTCCGCCTTCAACTTTACTTACACAACCACCACATTTAATACCACTTACAATAAACTTAACTTTTTTCACTTGTACCTCTCTTTAAACCATATACCCCCATAGGGTATCTTTTCTAATCATATTATTCATCGAGGTCTAAAGCAAGAGAAGTTAAGTTAAGTTGACAAAGAAATGACAATGAGCTGGAGGCTTATTATCTAAGCTACTGTAAATTCGTTATAAGAGATAGCAAGGATTTCTATTGAGAGTTCTTTATATAATCGGGAATTTTAGGGCCAACAAATCGATCGTCGTTATAGACATTATTCACACTAGATATATTGCGACAATTTGCTTTTGATGTTGGACTTTTGTGTTTAACAACTTTTTGCCCTAAAAGACTTATGATAACTTGATCTGGTAGCATTTCATTAAAAATATGGCCAACCACACTCTCCCTTAAACTCGTACTCTTCTCACAACACACGAGTTCACGAATGGTAGGCCTAGTTGTATCCACAAATTGCGCTTCATTCAAAGACTCATCAATTTGAGGTCCAACAAACTCTTGTCCATACTCTTGTACTTCTAAGCATCTTGTTTTTTGAACTTCATGACATTTTAATGTGGCCACTAACTCTTTATCAGAGATCTTCCCCTGTGCTAGAGCGACAGTTGAATAGAGAAGAGCAATTGAAAGAATGGCCAATTTTAAAAGGATCACAATTCCCTCCACAGAGACTTGAAAATACGTATATATACATATGATCAATAGATCTATTTTACTGCTCAATCAATTTTGATGTTGAATATCACCTAGGTACCTAGAATCACGATCGCAAACAGAGTTCTTTACAATAATATTTGGCTAGTTTTTCGGGCAAAGAGGCATATCAGGGTCTTTTTCACAGAGGTAGGCCTTAAGAATTTCATTTTCCTCTTTTAGGGCATCCACTTGCTCTTCAAGAGAAGAAATACGACGTGAGTTGCCTTCTTGCATGAGCTTTTGCATACGCTTATTTTCTTCAATTTGCTCCTGCTGCTCTTTTGTTGCATTAATTAATGCCAAGAAGATTGGGTCATTATCAACAGTTAAGAAGTCATCAGTTGTCTTTCTAACTGCTTCAGGAATTACTTTTTGAACATCTTGAGCAATAAAACCAGAGTGCTCTCTTTCATTTAAAATTCCAAGGGCATTATTGTCTTTATAGCGATACTTAACAGTGTTTAAATTCATAATCTCATCTAATCCGTGACTATACTCACCAGTAAGATCCTTCAGTCTCTCATCTGAATATGTCGCCCAAGAACCTCTACCGGGTTTTTGCAGCAACTGAAGCGGCCCCTGTTGTTACAGTGGCTTATCGTCATCATAGCGTCGTTTAATTAACAAACAAATATCAATGAGTTAACAAGGTTAACTTTGCCTAAAAGACAAAAATTGTGCCTTCTAAATGTGCGATTTTACATTAATAAAATGGAACAATAACTGCTGTTTACTAGTAGCCATTTGGCATATTATAGCCAACATCATCTGCACTCATATCAAAGTAAAAGACTTGGCCATTCTTCTTAAATGAAAAGCATCCATTCTTAGTGGCATTAAAAGAAATTCCAGATCCCCAATAACGGTATTCATCTGGACGATAAGTTGATGTCGCCTGTCCTGAAGCATCAAGATTGAAGAGAATTTTTCCGTTTCTTGATCCATCATTCTTGGCCACGAAGTTTCGAGTATAGAATCTTTTTTGAATATAGCGATCGGCCAGAGGAAATTCATCTCCTCTTTTTTCAAAGAACTTCATTTGTTCTGCGGTATGATAAAGAGATAGAACACTTTTCTCACTCATTAGAGTTTCAAAGAATTTTGCCTTCTCTTTTGCATATGAATATTTCGATAATTCACCATCATAGAATTCATTTGGAATAAAGAAATGGCTATGGCCCATATCTGAGAAATTGATAAAGTCCACATAGTCATTATCTAGTGCGTATTCAATTTGTGAAACTAAGCTCTTGATAAAGACCTCTGGAACACGAGCATATTGGGTTTTTCCACCACTTGCCTTAAATGGCATAAGAAACTTATCATCCTCAAAAAAGACGCGATTATCCATACGCTTACCAGAATTATAAATGGCCCAAGAATTCTCTTCCATTTCAGCTCTTGTTTGATTCCAAGGAAACATATCCATATAGAGAATTTCTTCATTATCTGAAAGATAACAACTTGGACGAACTTCAATTGAAGCAAAAGATTTAAAGGAAATAATTAAAGCAAGTACGGGGATAAATTTCTTCATACTGAATACTTAACATATCCAAATAATGAGAATGAGTAGAATGTAATATTTTTATAGATAGTGAGTAAGAAATTTTACTGGCAAAATGGAGCTTGCGGATCTTTTGAACAAAGATAGTCTTTAAGCATCTGATTTTCTTCTTTCAGAGAAGAAATTTCACGATGATTATCCTCTATTTCAGTATTTAGATCTTGAATTGCATTAATAATATATGGAGTAAAGGCTCCTTGATCTAAACTTAAGAAAGTCCCTTCTTCCCTTTCATCTTCTGTTACCGCATGAGGAATTACTTCCTGCACTTCCTGAGCAATAAATCCATAGTTAAGAACTTTTTTATCATCAGCACGCCATACATATGTTCGTGGACGAAGCTTCATAATAGCTTCAATACCATCATTGAAATCTTCAATATCGTGCTTAAGCCTTCTATCTGAAGAACAAGAGAATGTTGCAGACCCTCCTGCCTTACTACAAGCAGAACCTGAACCAGCATAAGTCCTGATTCTTCCATCGGCGTAATTAATTACATATGCATCACTTGAACATGAGCCTTCACAACCTGCTCCAACCCATCCTGTGGCACCGATATTTCCAGTGACATGTAGTTTATTTGAAGGTGCTTTATTTCCGATACCGACGTATCCAGATCCTGTTCCAGCAAGAGAAATATGTTGTCCACCTTGTTCATTCGTAACTGAAAGTACATCTGTCCCAGAAGTACCATAACCAATCCAACCAGAGCGAGTCGTCGGATTATCTCCATCTGCATACAATTGTAAATAAACATGGTCACTTGTAGGTGTTGCCTCAAGTTTCATAATACCTGCTCCACCTTTAACATGTAGAGGTGCACTTGGAGATGTTGTTCCAATTCCAACTTCTCCTGCTTCATCGATAACCATTCGGCCAGTCTGATCATTTGTACCAAACTGGATTTTTCCACTCGGTAGGCGATTTAATAAATATATATCATCTGTTCCAATTGAACCAAATCCAACATAACCCATATTAGTATTAAACCCTTTAAACTCCAGATAAGGATTTGAATCTGTAAGTGATATTGCACCAGTGTCCTCTATGATAGCAGCTCTTCCTCCTGTATTTTTTGCAATATGAAGAGTAGATCCTGGACTTGTCGTTCCTATACCAACATTACCTGACGTATCAAGAAATAGTGATTTGGTATCATCATCATCTGAAGCAAGAATCAAGCTATTTCCAGCAGTAGACTTTAGCTTTAAACCTGTGTAAGGTCCGCTTGTTTGTAAGCCTAAATAACCATATTCAGTTCCAGTAAATTCTAATCCTAAAGACCCTGCAACAGAGAGTTTTCGAGTAGGCGTGCTAGTTCCAATACCAACATTACCAGATCCATCAATTCGCATTCTTTCAGAATTTAATGAAGCAACAGTATTTCCACTTGTTCTAAAGATTAATGAAGCCTGTCCGTAATCCGCATTTGAACCAGTGGTCTCCTGAAGACTTGCAATAGAAGAATTAATAACAGTAGATGAACCAGTATAATTTGATGAAAAAACAATATTATTTTCTACCCCTACTCCTGTTGTTGGATTATGTATTTGTAGTGTTCCGGGAAAGTCTCTATCAGCGGCAAAGTTTAAATTTTGATCAGTAGACGAGATAGTTAATCGTCCATCAGGGTTTGTTATTCCTAATCCAACATTACCAGTATTATAGTAAATATCACTTCCAGTTGTCGTCCACTGAGACTGATTAACTCCACCAATTTCAGTTGTTACATAGTTTTTCATTGCACTTACCGAGGCAGCTTGTGTGGTTTCACTTCCTGCTGTTGAATTAACAACCGAAGCTGTCTGCGCTCTAGTATCTGTAAAGTATAGATTTGTCCCTTCACTGACCTGAGTGGTACTCATGCCTGTTAATTGAGAAGCATCCATAGCAGGAATTCTTCCAGAACCATCAAGCCTAACTAATTCATTAGCTCCATTTGAAGTTACAATCTCACTTTCATTTGCAAGAACACTTGAAAGACAATTTCCACCATCAATACAAATATCATTATCAATGGTAACGGCTCCATCAATTGCAATTGACAGGCCTGTTCCCCCACCATTTCCAACTAATTTATTTGTTGCTAAATCCAGATTTTTTGAAGCGATGTGATTCCCCATATTATCGGCACCACCAAGCTTTATAATTCTTAATGTCCCGTTAGTAACAGATCCTGTACTTAATGAGTAACGTCCTTCAATATAGTCAGTAGAACCATTCATGGAAACAATAGCAGATGCGTTTTTATCTGCATTACTTGAACTGGTTGATCTTGTCCAAGAGCCTATTACTCCACTTCCATTTTTTGTAATTGAAGCATAATGGTGCCCCCCAGTTGTCATTCCATTTGCAACAGTGTGAATAATAACTAAGTAATTTCCAGCTTGTTTTGGGGTAAATCGATCAGTGCTTAGATCAAATTCTCCATTTACATCAATACTTTCATTCGTATAGTTAATAACTCCACTTCCACTTTGAGTACCACTTGAAAATGAAACTTCTACATAACTTTCCGCATCTCCAGTCCCAGTTACACTATCACCGACGGCCCTCCATGCTCCACCTTTATAGACATAGATCTCTTGAATATCAGTATCATAAACCACAAGACCTTCTGCAGGTGATGCAATAGCGTTTCTCTGAACTGAAGTCATACGCGGAGGCAAGAAACCTTTTGAAGTTGAGCTCACATCAAGAACTGCTGATGCATCAGGAGTTGTTCCAATACCAAAACTTGTATAAAAGTTATTAGCTAAATCGAGTGGATCATAACAATAGAAACTTCCTAGTCCATTTGTTCTTAGGACCTCACCATTAGCACAACTTGTTGCTAGGCCGGCCAGTTGAGTATCTGTAATGGCCTGGGCCCCAATAGAGAATTCTGTTCCAGAAAGTGTTAAACCACTACCAGCTGTATATGTTGTGTTAGTGTCTGTATCTGTATCGATATCAGTGACACAAGAAAAACTTGATCCATCTGAAGATAAGACTTGTCCTGCACCACAAGTTGGAAGAGTTGTTTTTGCAAAATTTTCAACACTTGGATCTGTCTCAACTGAAGTTGGAAGGCGTCCACTTCCATCAAGTTGTGGAATTTGTCCTGCACCTGTACCAGCATCAACAGCAACTGTACCGGATGTTGTAATTGTTCCTCCAGTTAAACCAGTCCCTGCTGTAATTGATGTAACAGTTCCAGATCCTGCCCCTACAGTTGAGAGACAATTTCCACCATCAATACAAATATCGTTTCCAGTTGTAACATTTATATTTCCATCAACAGATAGTCTTTGGCTTGGAGAGATTGTTCCTATTCCCAAGTTTCCTGATTGATCAAGAACCATTTTTGTTGAACCAACAAGAGCATCGTCAGCTGTATTAAATCTTAAAAGCCCAGAGTTCACTCCTATCGCGAAGTTTTCATTGGGGTTTCCATCTGTTTCTTTTATATTCAAAAACGATGCCGTACTCTCAAGTAAAGCCGCTCCAATAATATGTAACTCTTTCTGCGCAGAAGCAGTTCCAATTCCTACATTTCCAGAATTATAATAAATATCACTTCCAGTCGTCGTCCACTGGGACTCATTAATTGCACCGACCTGTGCAGTAACGTAAGTTTTCATTGAAGATACAGAAGGTGCTTTATCAGTTTCACTACCAGCTGTTGAGTTAACAACTAATGCGGAGTTTGCAGTAATTGATGTTGCATGAGCATTAAGCTGTGCCTGAACTTTCCCAAAGGCCTGAAGAACAGTATCTGTTGCAAGGGCGGCCGAGGCGGTTGAAGTATCAAGACCCGTTAAGGCCACATCAAGTGCCGGGTTATAATTAATAATTGAGTCTGCAAGTTTATCACCTGCACCAACTTGAGCAATCTTGCCATTTGTTATTCCCACATCAACTGCAAGTGTTCCTGATGATGTAATTGTTCCACCAGTTAATCCAGTTCCTCCTGTTACTGATGTCACAGTCCCAGCATTTCCAGTTGGCCATGCTCCACGGCAATCGGTACCAATACATAATTCAGTCCCCTTTACCTTTCCTGCAACTTCAAGTTTTTCAGTTGGAGTTGAAGTGCCAATACCAATATTCCCACCAGGAAGAATGGCCATTCGATGAGTTAATCCCTGCTCAGATATTCTAAATGATCCATCGGAAACGCGATGACCTAGTTCCCATCCATTATTGGCAACACTATTTACGTTATTGATATGAATAGATGATTCAGTAGCATGATCACCCTCAAAGTAAGCGATAATCCAATTAGAATCACTTACATGAAAAGCTGTGCTTGGAGCAATAACTCCAATCCCTACTCTTCCACTATTGTAATAAATATCACTTCCTGTTGTTATCCATTGAGAAGAAGTTATGGCCCCAGTCTGTGCCGTTACATAATTTTTTACAGAATTAACTGATGGTGCAATCATTGTTTGCGTTCCAGTCATATCATCAATTACTTTTGCATCCGCAATTGTTTGCGCTGTCGTATTAACATAACTTTTTACAGCAAGCTCACTTGGAACCTGTGTTGCACTATCAAGAGTCCCCGAGTTATCAAGGTCTGATGCTGGGATTTGAGCAACGTTTAAAACATTAGGCAGCCCTACATAAGTCTTATCAATTGTTGGAGCATTAATTTTTGACCATGAGATATTGGCCGCTGAATTAATATCGGCATCCACAATTGAATCATCTGTTATCTCACTTGAGCCAACACTTGGTGCCGGATTAGATCCACTTGTTACGCGCCCGTAAGCATCAACTGTAACCGAAGTATAAGTTCCGGCCGTACCGACTGTTGCTTGCTCAAGCGTTCCTGCATTATTAATAATTGTTGAACCATCGACAGAGATTGCTGCTGATTGGTTAATACAGTCAAATTGAGATCCATTTTTAATTAGGATCTGATTGTCAGCACAGCTTCCAACAAAGTCTAAACTTTGTGGTGTAATGGCCGCATCAGCAATAGACTCTGCGGTCACAGCGTAACTTGCAAGAGGTGTTGCTAGAATATTTTGATAATCAAATGTGATCGTATTTGTTGTATCGCGAACTTGTATTACAAGAGTTTCACTCACAGGTGTATTTGCAATAAGGGTTGCAAGACTTGGAAAGTCTAACTCAACAGTGTAGATTCCATTTGAAAGAGGTACTGAATTAAGTGTTTGGGTTGCAAGTGAAGTTGTAAGATCGTTCGAGTAATAGAGATCAAATTGAAGATTAGGTGTTCCTGAAATTGGAGTTCCATCTGCTTGAACGAGTCGACCAGAGTAACCAATTTTTGTCGCAAGAGTGTTTGAGCTAAATACTAAGCTTAAACATAGTGCTAGAAAAAATGTCAATTTTCGACTTACGTGCAACATAATCCCCTGTTGTTACAGTGGCTTATCGACATCTTAACGCTCTTTAATTAGCAAACAAATATCAATGAGTTAACAAGGTTAACTTTTCCGATTCTCAAGAATACTGCCTTCTAAATGTGCGATTTTTAGTGAGTTAAAGTGTAGAGACCTTGCTTACTTGAAGTTGTCCCTTGGGTATTTGAAAGTTGACCAGAAGTAGCGGAATTAGGTACTGCCTGAAAATGTCCAAAGCCAACAAAACTTCCAAGTGTTCTTCGAACACCTGTTGTCACAGGAGTTGCTCCAGTGCCAGTAAAGTCAGCGATAGCGAAATCTTTGACCACTACGTTTTGTACCTGACAGCTTACCACCCCAAGAACACGATCTTCTAAAACTGTCACAATATGATTATCTCCAATAACAAGATTTGGCATATCAACAGTTTGTATAATTTGATCTGTCACAGCAAGACCTGAAGTTGAAAAATTCGTTTGAATAACTTGAGGTGACGGTGTTGCCGTCGCATAATCATTTAAAACCTCATTACATGTCCAAGGAGTCGCTGTAGTAAGTGGATCAAAGCTTTTAA
Source organism: Halobacteriovorax sp. (assembly GCF_048381875.1). NCBI lineage: Bacteria > Pseudomonadati > Bdellovibrionota > Bacteriovoracia > Bacteriovoracales > Halobacteriovoraceae > Halobacteriovorax > Halobacteriovorax sp. The sequence continues at coordinate 206,721 of NZ_JBLXBP010000002.1, forward strand.
AGTTTATCTGATGATAGTAATATTCAGGCATTCCAAAGTCCGTTGATGCAGTCGTATTCTGTAATGGAACTTGAGTCGTTTGAGCATAAATCACATCATGAGACACACTTAGATCAGGACTTGTTGTATCAATTCGATAAAGTAAATCATCGACATCTGTTGTACTTGCTGATCCTTGTGCATAGTATGAGATTCCATAATCACCATCTGTTGGTAGATTAATTGGAGCTGTATATTGAATTGAAGGCGTACAAGAACTTCCTCCAGTATCTAAGCAATACCAAATCTTTGCGGACTCACTACAACTAATTGTCACACTAATAGGTGTAGCATAACTTCCCTCGGCCATATCATGCGAACATGTCACTTCTGTCACTGCAGTATCATTACTACTTCCACTCCCAGAATTTGTGAATGTACCTCCATTATCATTTGTCTCTTCGTCAGCGCTATTACTAGGTTTTGAAGTTACACAAAATGAACATTCATTTCCGCCAGACTCTTTGAATACACCAGAGCCTGATCCCGATCCCCCACTGCTACTTCCAGAAGAGTCTGAAGTGGTAGTTGGAGAAGGAGCACTATTACCAGTTAGTGAATTTGCAGGGCCAAGTGAAAATGATCCGCTACTATTTGAAGGGCGATAATTGCTGCTCCCCTCTATCTCACGAGCGTTATAAGCAGGATCTCTTGCTTCTCTTGAAACCTCACGGGCTGGCCTTGAAGTATTGGCCCCAACACTAGTTCTTGATCGATCCTTTCGATTATCTCTCTTCGTTTGTATTTCATCTGAGAAATTTGCCAGACCACGATTTCCACGCCCTGATGAGTTGGACATATCATTTTCGTTATTTTGGTCTTCAAGATTTTTAACTTGTTGTTCTTCAATTTGAGAAAAATTATCTTTGTTCTCATCTGAAGAAGGAGCAATGAAAGTAAGATAAGAAAATAGGCTGGCCAGAGTAACTCCACCAACAACATTTCTTAATAAGGACTTAAATTCATTTGTCATAATTCAAAACACTCCAAAACCGCAATATCACACTATTCCTATCGGTTAATTGTAATATTACTTTAAATGGAGAAATTAAATCTCCCTAAGATACTAGAATTACTTATACAACAAAGCTTTCATTCTCTATTTTGGTAATAAAACTGCCTACCAATGTTGACGGTTTTAAGTAAATTTCATAAAGAGATTTCACAAAGATTCAGCAAGATAGATTACCTCTTTCATATACAGCTCAAAATGATAGAATATTTATTTATGAGCCATAAAGAATTTAATAAGAAATTTTTAATCTCTATCTTTGCATTCCTTTCTCCAGTACTAGTTTATATTGGAGTTTTTTTTACATTTGGCCCAAATACTTTAAGAAGAATTTTAATTCATGAACCATTTGGCCTATATGAATTAATCATTATTCCTTTTAGCTTTTTAACAATCTACTTTATTTTAAAAAATAAGAATATAAATCGTAGCCTTTTCGGTATTAGCTCAATAGTAGTTGTGCTCTTTTACATGTTAGAAGAAATCTCTTATGGACAACACTTCATTTCAAATTTCTTTATTTCTGATTCAATGATTAGCATTCATAATAATCAAAACGAGATTAATATTCACAATCTTCAATTTGGTAGTATTGAGGTAGAAAATATTATTCACAATATATTTTTCTTTGTTTGCCTCTACATCATAATTTTTTTAAAAGAAAAATTTAATTAATTAATAATCTTTTTAATTCTAATTATTGAAAGAGTCATGAGTTTTTTAATTCTTGAGAATATTTCAAATTTAATTATTTTCGATATTAATGAAGCGCTAGAAGCAACTCTATCTCTTTTAATCTTAATAAACTTTTATTACCTTTATAAGAAATCATTAATAAAAGAAAATAAAGGGCCACAAGAGAATGTGGCCCAAAGAATATCTAAACTAATTCTGAGTTAGTTAAGTGTAGAAATTGATAATGCTTCTCGTATTGGTTTACTGCATCGGCAACAATTTGCTCTTTTGAGTAACCAAAGACATCATATTCCTGCCCTCCACTTAATAGGAAGACTTCTGCACGGTAATACTTTTCTTGATCACCTGGTGCATATTCTGGAACTTGGAATGTTCTCAGATAAACTTCGTATTTGAAATCATCAAAGCCTTCTTTTTCTATTACTAAAGAAATTGAGTCATCTTCACCATGGCGAATTTTTGCATCCAGGCCATTTTTAACAAACTCTTCTTGTAATTCAATGAGTCCTGGCTCGACTACTTCTGATAAGAATTTATCGGCTTCCTTAAATTTTGGATGCCTAAAGAGTGCATTAAGTCGCTCGCGCCACGTCATACTCGCCTGTTCATATTGAATCGAGCTATTATGATTCCTTACTTGATTTCTAAGCATATAATCATCTTGTAGGGATCGTACTAGACAATAGACGGCCAAGAGAATTAAGAAGATCATAGGAAAGGCCGAAGCAATCGTCATCGTCTGTAGTGCCTCTAGACCACCAGAATGTAAAAGTACGGCAGCAACCACACCTTCAGTCACGGCCCAAAAGATTCTTTGCCACACAGGAGGATGCTGACTTCCACCAGAAGCAAGGGTGTCAATAACAAGAGATCCCGAGTCAGATGAACTAACAAAGAATGTAATAACAAGAATTACACCAAGTACTGAAAGAGCTGCTGACATTGGAAAGTATTCAAAAAATCTAAAAAGTGCAACTGGTACATTTGAACTTACTGCTTGAACAAACTCTCCAGACTTATCTTTTAGAGCAATACTAATTGCAGAGTTTCCAAAGACAGTCATCCAAAGAAATGTAAACCCAGAAGGAACAAAGAGAACACCAATTAAGAATTCGCGAATCGTTCTCCCTCTTGAAATACGAGCGATAAACATCCCGACAAACGGTGACCACGAAATCCACCAACCCCAATATAGAAGTGTCCATCCACCGATCCACTCTTCTTTTTTATCATAAGCGTAGAGATTAAAAGTTTTATAGATAATATCAGAAAGGTAGGCTCCACTATTTTGAACGTATTGTTGAAAAAGGTGTACCGTATCTCCTAAGAGCATTACTGAGACTAAGAGAATGGCCGCTACAGCTAAGTTGATATTTGATAACTTCTTAATTCCACCATCAAGCCCTAAAACAACCGAAATTGTTGCAAAGCCAGTAATAATAGCAATTAGAATAACCTGAATTGTTTCTGATTGAGGAATTCCTGTCAGATAACTAAGACCTGCATTTACTTGTGCAACCCCAAAACCTAATGAAGTAGCAACACCAAACATCGTTCCAATAACTGCAAACGTATCTACCATATCCCCTAAAGGGCCATGAATCTTATCTCCTAAGATTGGAAAGAATGCAGACCTTGGAAGTAGCGGAAGACCTTTTCGATAGCAAAAATAAGCGAGACAAACTGCTAACATTGCATACATTGCCCAAGCATGAAGTCCCCAGTGAAAGAAGGTAATCTTCATGGCCTCTCTGGCGCTCTCTATAGACTGTGGATCACCAACCGGTGGAGATGAAAAGTGCATAATCGGCTCAGCAACTCCAAAGAAGAGAAGACCAATCCCCATCCCAGCAGAAAAGAGCATGGCAAACCACGAGATATTAGTATAAGACGGTTCTGAATGGTCAGGACCTAATTTAATATCTCCTAGCCTACTTACCATTAGCCAGATTGCTGTAAATAACATTGCCCCCATTGCAAGTACATATACCCAACTAGTCTTGGCAATCAGCCAGCCCTGAATTCCCTTAAAGAATTCACTTAACTGTGTAGGCCATATTGAGCCAATCGCAGTAATGACAAGGATAAAAAATGCGGAGGAAAAAAACACATTTTTGTTAATAGTAGATTCTTTATTGATAACAAACTCCCTTTTAATCAGACCCGTTTCGGGACCGACACAAATTAACATATAAAAACCAATGCCAACTTATCGGATGTTTGCTCTTAAATTTTAGGTACTTATATATTATTTACCCCTAAAAGTCTTAGAATTCACTCCTTTGGCCAATAGCAAGCAGTTAGAGTGTATAAAAACTTCTTCTGCGTTCATTTTCATTGAGAAAAATTCTGCGATCTGACATAAAGAAGCTATGTTTAAAAAGATCTTCCCCACTCTAATGTTTACGCTATTAACATTTAATTCTTATGCTCTACAAGAATATGCCGCTCCTTTTAGTAGCGTTAATTCTGCTAAATGTTTACAAGAGATGCCAACCCTCCTTGAGATATCAAAATTTTCAAATAAGTTTCTTCATCGAGGAAATAAACAAGTAGCGATTAATGGCTTTAACTTTAGAAATGAATCAGAGACTTCATCTCGCCTTTTTCGATCTTTAACAAGAAGCTATGTCTTAAAAAAACTAGATAAACATAAAGACTTTTCTCATTTAATTAAAGCAGCAAAGAATTGCGACAGTATACGTTGTGCCTTAAATGAATTATTCAAGGGACAAGAAATGGTTTATAAAACCATTTATCTCTCTGAAAAGTATGGCCTTAATACTTCACCATATCGAAATAACGATGCAGCACTTTTAAACCTGAAACAAATGAATGCTATCTTAAAAGGCATAAACTTAATTCCATCTCACTTTCCAAGATTATGGAAGAGTAAAAGACTTGTTCGTCACATAAAAGAAGACATCGGCTATGGCCATGTTGGGATGATATTTGCAAACGCTTCCATCGAACTATACACCCCTTGGGATCGCGAACTCGATAAAGATGGAAAGGCATATACTCTATTTCACGAAATTGGCCATAACTTAGCCTACTTCTACAATCTTAATTATTCTTCATTTTGGTGGGATATGTCTGGTTGGATCGATCACCCTATGGGATGGCGCTATAATCGTGACGAGATGGTTTCAACATATGGCCAAACAAATCCAGGAGAAGATGCAGCAGAAAGTATTGCGGCCTACCGTCTAAATCCAACAAATCTCAAAAAAGTATCACCAAAGAAGTATGCTTTTATAAGAGACTATATTTACCTAGGACAAGAATATCTAAGCAGTAGCTCATGTGGCCATACTCCAGTAAAGGACTACCTTAACAAGGTGATAAATAAAGCATGGAAGAATTGTAGCGAGACGAGCTGCGTAATAAAAAATATCAGACAATCAATAAAAAAAGACAATCGTTTTCCACTCTTTAATAAGGCCAAAGACGACTTTTTTGAGGTATTTCTCTAGTGATAGGAATTGTAAGATATTTTCCTCACTTAAAAGCTGCCAGAAACTTTAATAATGGTTCACTAAGAATATATAATTACTCAATTGTATTAAATCTTAGGGAAACATTATGAGAAAGTATATTTTAATTACTTTTCTTCTACAATTATCTGCGTTTGCAAATATTTGTTTTAGTTTAAATTTACCAGAATCAAAAGAATACACTTATGAACCAGATGTCGTCATTTCAACTTTTGATAATATAGAACTTCACGGAAATCTCTTAACACCAAAGAATAAGCAAGGTCCATTTCCAACAATTATTTTTCCAAATAGTTGGACGATAGAAGAACATGAGTACATGGCCCAGGCAATCCGCCTTGCCAAAGAAGGCTTTCAAGTCTTTAGTTATAGTACACGTGGCTGGGGATGCTCTGGTGGATATATCAATGTGGCCGGAGAAAATGATTTAAAAGATCTAAAGACTATTATCGATTGGCTTGAAGACGAAACTCCAGCTCAAAGAAGTAATTTTGGTATGGCCGGAATTTCTTATGGCGGTGGACTCTCTTTAATGGGCCTAGCTAGAGAATATCGTATCAAGACGGCCTTTGCCATGAGCTCATGGACTGACTTAAAGGAGTCACTTTACGCTCAAAATACACCGCGTCTCTTTTGGACAAAGTTCTTAGTAAACTCAGGAAAGCTACTTGGAAATCTCGATCCAAGAATTCCAGAATTATTAGATGAAGTTTTAGAGGGAAATGAAGAAGGGTTTAAAAAGTGGGTTCAAAATCGAAGCCTCAATGACAACCTTGGTATGATTAATCTTTTAAGAAAACCTGTCTACTTCGCTAATAACTTTGGTGATAATCTTTTTCAACCAAATGCCCTTATTAAAACATTTCACAAACTAAGAGGGCCTAAGGTCTTAGACCTAAGCCAAGGCTCACATGCAACGGCAGAGCTGCCAGGCCTCTTTGGATTACAAAATTATGTCTTTGATAAAATGAGTTCATGGTTTAAGTATTGGTTACAAAATGACAAGACTGCAAAAGACTTTGAGTTAGGAAAGATTGTTGTTCAACCAAGTGTCTATAAAGAAAGAGAGATTCAATCTTATTATCAGGTACCAAAGAGATTTTATCTTCATCCAAGAAGAATTACTCGAGGTGGCCTCTCGCCTTTTCCATATCTCTTACCTGCTCAAAGCGATAGCTTTATGGCAGGACTTGACACAGGAGCCAGCACAGGAGTTCCATTCCTTTCGGCCATATTAGACGCTCATTTTGAAGTGCCTACGATAAAGTATCCAAAATTAAATAATTTAATAAATAGTATAAGATATCAAACTGATCGCTTCGAGGATGGCCTAAAGTTAAGAGGAATCCCGCGCTTAAAATTAAATGTAGAAGTTAGTTCTACTCCTTATCAACTCATCGCCTATATTTACGATGTATCACCGACAGGAATAGCAAAGCTAATAACTCATGGTGCATATACTGGTAAATCACCACAGGAGAGAATTAATATCGAATTAGTTGCTACGGCCTATGATATTGAAGCTGGTCATCGCCTGGCCATTATCATCGACACTCAGGATCCTCTTTATGAAGAACCTAATAATAAGCTTTATAAAGTTAATTTAAACTTTGATTTTAAATCACAATCTTATTTAGAAATAAAAGGTTGGAAATAAGAAAGGCTCCCTACGGAGCCTTTTATTTTAGCTTAATTTTTCAAATGCTTTTAAGATATCTTTTCTTGTAATAATTCCTACTAATTTTCCATCATCAACAACGGGAAGTCTTTTTAGATGTTTTTTCATCATAAGCTCAACAACACCATTAAGTGTATTTTCAGAACTTACAGTTACAAGATTTGTACTCATGACATCTGAAAGTTTCTTAGATTTAGATTTCTTATAAACATCTTCAACATCAGTCAAATTAAAATCTTGACCAAAAAGCCTTTTAATCGATACCAGTGCATGTGGGATTTCAACTTCCTTACTGATAAAGTCTGACTGAGTTACGATTCCAGTCAGAGTCCCTTCATCATTTACGACAGGCATAACACTTATACCTAGTTCAATCATTTTTTTAGCAGCGTCACCAACTGTCTGTGATTCAGTACAAGTTGTTACATCTTTAGTCATAAAATCTAAAACTTTCATATTCACCTCATTTGAGTTTTAATGCACCCCTATTTTAACTCAAACTCTTGCTTTATTCCACATTTATGAACACAGGCACCAAAGTAGCATTTTTTCCTGACAAATATCTTACAATTACCTGACCAAATAACACTACATTTAAATTGACACGGATACCGACTGACTTTAAGCTATTCTAATACGTCGAGAATTATGCCAAGGAGTTAACTAGCTAATGCTAATTGTATATATCGTAATCTCAATTGGGGTTTCATTTCTGTGTTCCATCATGGAGGCCGTTCTTCTCTCAATTACTCCAAATTTTATTCTCGCTTCAGTTCGTCAAAATAAGGGATTTGCTAATTCTCTAAAGAAATATGCATCAAATAAAGACGAAGCGATTTCAGCAATCTTAACTTTAAATACTTTTGCTCACACACTCGGTGCTGCAGGAGTTGGTTCTGAATCCATTCAACTTTTCAAAGAAATGGGAATTACTGGGGCAAACCTAGAGTTTTATCTTTCTGCTGTATCTGTTGTCTTAACACTGGCCATTCTATACTTATCAGAAATTATTCCCAAGTCGCTTGGTCACCAACATTGGAAAAGTCTAACTCCATTCTTACTAAGAGTGCTACCTCCACTTATTTTCATTCTAAAGCCTGTTCTTGTTATTTCAATGGGCCTGATGAAGTTCTTTAAAAATGAGCCCTCTCATACGATGAGTCGAGAAGAAGTTGAGTCGATGATTGAGTTAGGCGTACAGACAAAAGCACTTGCAAAGGATGAGGGAGAATTCTTACGTGAGTCTCTGTTGGCATCACGTAAAACAATCGATGAAGTCATGACACCGGCCAGAAAGGTCTTTATGGTTAAAACGACTTCAACTATTAAAGAAGTATATGACCTAAAAGCACCAGTAACTCGTATTCCATGCTTTGGTGAAACAGTGAACGATATTTGTGGCTATATTCACAAAGAAGATATCGCAAAGAATGTCATTGAAGAAAATTGTGATAAGCAATTATTTGAAGTGGATATTATGCGACCGATTTCGATAGAAAATTGTCGCACACCTCTTCGAAGTCTATTTAAGAAATTTATTCGCGGAAAAGAACATATTGCCATGGTTTCAGATGAGTATGGGACAATTCTTGGTGTCATCACTCTTGAAGATATTGTGGAAACATTCTTTGGTATTGAGATTATGGATGAGTTTGATGAAGTTGAAGATCTCCAAGAGCAGGCAAAAGAAGAAATAAAGGCCGAAGTGAAAAAAAAGGAGCACAGTTAAGTGCTCCTCCTAAGGAAGAAAGAGAGTTTATTCCTTAAAACTGAGAGGCATTTTGAGGTAACTTACCCCATTGGCCTGTGGACGAGGCATATGCCCGCCACGAATATTTACTTGAATACTTGGTAATAACAGCTTTGGTGCACTTAGAGTCTTATCACGACTTGTTCTAAAGTTTACGTACTCTTCACGTGTAGTATCTTCTTTTAAATGAATATTACTCTTCTTATTCTCACCAATAGTACTCTTATACTTAAGCTCACGGCCACCTGGCTGATAATCATGTCCCGTATATACATTAGTATCATCTGGTAATGCATATAGCTTATTCTTTACAGAATCATAGAGTTCATTTGCATCTCCACCTGGGAAGTCACAACGGCCAGTACCATAATCTGGCATAAATAGGGCATCTCCAGTAAAGACATTATTGCCAATGACAAATGAAGAACACGCTGGAGTATGGCCGGGAGTAAAGATCGTACTAATCTCAATAGAGCCTGCATGGATAGGTTTATCTTCATGCAAGAACTCATCAAAATCCTCTAGCTTTAGCTCCTCTAGCATATTGAAATGTTTTCCAAAAACATCTTGTACAATTTTTATATTTTCATTTATTGCAACTTTAACGTTTGGAAAAAAGTCTTTTAACTTTAAAGCTCCAGTTAAGTGATCTGCATGAGCATGAGTTTCAAGAACATAATGTAACTTAAGCCCTGTATCTTTAATAAAGTTCGTAACTTTTTCAACTGACTCAAAGCTAATTGAAGATGATGCCTGATCATAATCAAGAACTGGATCAATTATAACTGCATCCTTCGTTTCTTTATCGTAGACGACATAAGTAAGGGTATAAGTTAGTTCATCAAAAAATGTTTCAATTTTTAAATTATCCATAAGTTCCTCCTACACTAGAATAAATAAATTTCTAGTAAAAGACATTGATTCCCATCAATGTTTAAGAAAATTTTATCTACTATACTAATTAAAGGAGGAATAATTCATGGCCTATCTACTCGCACTTATAGCTGGAACAACTTTAGGACTTCTCGGAGGAGGAGGATCAATTCTAGTGGTTCCCATTCTGGTCTACATTGTAAAAGTTGACCCTAAAATTGCAATTACAATGTCTCTTGCTATTGTCGGTTTGACTGGATTTATGGGAACTTTTCGTCATTATAAGAATGGAAATGTACTTGTGAAGTTGGCCTTTCAATTTGGTGCCATGACCATGCTTTCAACATATCTTGGAACCTACTTAGCAAAGTTTCTAACTGGTCAGATGCAATTATTCATCTTTGCAGGAATTATGCTTCTTGCTTCAATTTCAATGCTTAAAAATGGTAAAGAAGTTAAAATTAAAAATACATCTAATTTAACTATATTCTTAGCGGCCAGTGTCGTAGGAATTGTCACAGGTTTAATTGGTGTTGGAGGTGGTTTTCTTATTGTACCGGCCCTAGTGAACTTCTTTCATGTAGACATGAAAAAAGCAGTGGGTACTTCCCTTCTCATTATTGCAATAAACTCATTGATTGGGTTTGTAGGAAATATTATTAACTCCCCTGGCCTAGAAATTGATTATCAATTTATTGCGATTTTCACAGCTCTTGCTATTGTTGGATCTCAAATAGGATCAACACTTACTCATAAATTGCCACAAGAGAAGCTAAAAAAGATTTTTGGCTACTTCTTAATTGTAATGGGTGCTTTTATGATTATTCGCGAAACTCTTCTTTAACTTATAAAGATACTTTTTCATAAGAAGAGAATAGAGTTTTACCACAACTTCAGGTTTAGCATTAAAGCCAAAAGTTTCTTTAATCATACGTTTATCAAAATCAACAACATAAGAAAAAGTTGTTCCATTTAGTGTTTCCTCAAATAAGCGGTTACTTCTTAAAAAGTATGGATTTGATTTTACAGTCTCAAATAGTGCCTGATGAGGATAGTCTAGCTTAATTAGCTCAGTTGTCGTTATAAAATGCTTTCTTATTCCAATCCAAGCATCTTCCCTAAAAATACTTCCTTCTTTAAGATGACGAGTATTCGTTGTCATCTCATTTACTTCACTTCTCCAAATATGATCATTCATAGGGTCTGCAACAAATTCAAAAACCTCTTCAATAGGTGCATCGATTTCAATACTTCCTACAACTTGAACAGTCTCAATTGCAAATGTAAATGTTGATATTAATAAGGCCACTAAAATATAGTTAAGATTTTTCATGTTAAAATGATGGCAGGCTTAGCGAGATGTGGCAAGTTTCCCAGACAAATGTAAGAATAATTGAATAATGGCCACACTTAAGAAAGCACTTAGTCCTAGCGCCCCTCCATACCCCTTTAACAGAGGGACTAAATAATGAAAGAAAATTGCAAATATGATTGAACTAATCGTTACTGTAATATTATGCATTCGACTAGAACAACTCATCCCCACAAAAGAGGCGCCAAAGAAGACAATGGATAATAATTCATAATTTGGTGTTAGCAAATAAAGAATACCATATGCAATAAGACTTAAAAGAGCTGATGATCTTATTATTCCAAACGCTTTAAGTTGTGAAAGTTGAAATGTTGAAATTCCTGCAATAATAGAAATAATTATTGAAGAGATCATATAATACTCCCCTTAATTAAATAAAAGAGAGCAACACTCACAAAAGCGATAGTACCGAGTTTTCCACCAAAGCCTTGAAAAAGTTTGAGTGAGTAGAGATAGATTACAGCTCCAATTAATGAAATCCCAAATATCTCCCAATAATTAGAAACTAATTCACTAGAACACATCCCTGCAAAGCTTCCACTATACATGGCCGCACGCATATTTGAATTCACAGGAAGAAAACTTCCAATAAGTCCCACAGAAGCAGATGCTAAAACGGGAGACCAACCGGCCTTTGAATGGAGGATAAAACAAAAAAGGCATCCTAAAAAGAATGCCCCTAGCTTATATTGAAATCGTATTCTCATGCCCTTCTATCTTAGAGCAATGATCTTAGTTTTCCAACACGTAATGAAAAACTAGTGGTGCAACGATTGTCGCATCAGATTCGATAATGAATCTTGGAGTCTTAGAAGATAGTTTACCCCAAGTAATTTTCTCGTTTGGTACAGCTCCAGAATAAGAACCATAACTTGTTGTTGAATCAGAGATTTGGCAAAAGTATGACCAAAGAGGAACATCATCTTCCATATCTTGATTAAGCATTGGTACAACACAAATTGGGAAGTCACCTGCAATTCCACCACCGATTTGGAAGAAGCCAATGCCGCTATCTCCACAATTTTCTGGATACCACTTAGCAAGGAACATCATATATTCAATTCCATTTTTAACGAGTGACGGCTCAAGCTCTCCTGTTAGACAGTAAGAAGCAAAGATATTTGCTGTTGTTGAATCTTCCCAACCAGGAACGATAATTGGTAGGTTCTTTTCACAAGCTGCCATCATCCAAGAATTCTTAGCATCTGTTTCAAATTCTTTGGCAAAATCTTCTCGGCGAAGGATGCGATATAAGAACTCGTGTGGAAAAAGCCTCTCACCTGCTTTTGCAGCATTTGACCACTCTTCAAAAAGATATTTTTGTAACTTTCTAAAAGCTGTTTCCTCAGGAATACAAGTATCTGTTACACGGTTAAAGCCTTGTGCAAGTAGCTCCTCTTCTTCCTCTGGACTTAGGTCTCTATAATTTGGAATACGCTTATAGTGATTATATGCGATTAAGTTCATGATATCTTCTTCAAGGTTTGCACCAGTACAAGAGATTATTTGAACTTTATCTTGGCGGATCATTTCAGCAAGACTGACGCCTAACTCTGCTGTACTCATAGCACCAGCAAGGGTGATCATCATCTTCTTCCCACTCTTTAAATGATCTACATATGCCTTTGATGCATCAACAAGTGAAGCGGCATTAAAGTGACGATAATTGTTACTAAAAAATTGGGCCATTGTGCTCATAATAATTCTCCAGAGAAAGCCTAAATAGAACGAGACTTATTACACCATATTATGGATTCAAGTCTACATAAATTAATCAAAAATATTATAATTTGAAGAATACATTAAACCAAAGACTTTACTGCCTGAATTAGAAGTACTCTTTTCATCTTCATAATAGATTCCAAAGATTGGACTTGTCTTTCGATTGGCCAATTTAAACCCAAACGAGAATTGATAAGTGCGTCCTGTATTTACCTCATCTATTGACTCATTAACGGTATCAATTTGTCGATACTGGAGTCCAAAAAGATATGAATAAGTCGATCCTTTAAAAACTCTGTTGGTAGGTAGCTTAAATTCAGGTGAGCGCAGGCCAAATTTTATCAAAACATCATCAGAGAAGTTGGCCCTATTTCGGTCTTCATTTCTTGAAATATTAATATCAATATTTTTCAGATCATAAAATAGATCAACAGAGGGGGCCCAGCTAGCACTTAAATAACTATAGCCTAAATTTAGACTTGTATTACTTTCATAATCTGGCTCATTTTCACTTTTCAAGCGAACAACATCACCACTACCATCTTCAAGTAGGAATGTTTCGGTTCTTGAGGAAGAGGAATACCTAATACCAGGAAAGTCCAAACCTGCACTAAAGAAATGCCTCTCTTCTTTATAAGATACACTTATAATCGAATTAATAATGATAAACTTTGTAATATTATTAGTTGTTTGAAGAAAAGTGTTACCACCACTTACCCCTTCGAAGGTTGAAAAGGTTTTACTACCTTGTATCTCGAGGCTGAAGCTTGCCCCCAGTGAGAACCTTTCATACTTTTTAGCAACAGAAATCCCAAGAACTGTTTCTTCAAATTGAACATTGGCCTTACCGCCGCCACTAATACTTGGAATATTCAAGTCAAATTGCCCGTTATTTGTACCAGAATAAGTTACAAAATTTGTAAATGTTAAACCAAAGAGCTCTCCAGCAAACCCGGTGAAGTATGGAATGAACTGACTCTCAAAACTACTTCCTGTCCCTTCAAGTTCGCTATCTCCAATTGAGCCAATCTCTTGACGCGTATAAATTAGACCAAAGTAAATCTTTATATCGTCATATTTAGTAAAGGCCGTGGCAGATGGAAAAACGAGTGCGGCCCCAATATCTCCCGGACGTGATGTCGTATTTCCAAGAAATCCAGACTCGTGACCAATTGGAAGCCCCAAGCAAGAAAAGCAAATAAACGTAAGTATTACTAACTTATGAGAATTCATAGACAAAATTAAAACACTCACTGCAAACAAAGTCTATTTACTGTAAAAATTAAACTTTACTGTTGAAGTAACACACTGTTTGAGGTATCAAACCAATGTTTCAAAATATAACCTTTTGTACAAGCAATATAACAAACAAAGGATCTTACAATGATTAAAAAGTCTATCTTATCGATTTCACTAGGTTTTGGCTTAAGTATTTCTGCAGCTACGACAACACAAACTGTAATTAATAATTATGCTGATCTCGTTTATAACACTTATTCTGACTCACTTGATAGAGCAGTTGTTCTTCAGGAAGACGTTGAATTCTTTATTTCAAACCCAGGGGTTATGACTCTAGAGATGGCCAGAGAATCATGGAAGCAAGCAAGAGCTCCATATGGCCAATCTGAAGTTTTTAGATTCTACAATGGGCCAATTGATAGTGATCAAGGCCCAGAAGGACTTTTAAATGCATGGCCTCTAGATGAAGCATATATCGATTACGTTGAAGGTGCTCCAAATACAGGTATCGTAAATAATGTAGCTGACTATCCTGTAATTACGAAAGACCTACTTTCTTCTTTAAATGAATTAAATGGAGAGAAGAATATCTCAACAGGATATCATGCAATTGAATTCCTACTTTGGGGACAAGACCTTTCTGCAACTGGTCCAGGTAATCGCTCATATACTGACTATGTAATTGGCCTTGGGCAAAATGCTCAAAGACGTGCAACTTACCTATCTGTAGCAACTGATCTACTTATTGACCATCTTCAAACTCTTGTTGATGCATGGGAGCCTAATAAGAATAATTATAGAGCTGAATTTGTAGCTAAGAATCAAAAAGAAGCTCTTAATAATATCCTAGCAGGAATGATCTATATGTCAGGTGATGAATTATCTGGTGAAAGAATGTTCGTAGCTTGGGAGACAATGGGACAAGAAGATGAGCACTCATGTTTCTCAGATATGACTCACATGGATATTCAGTGGAACTTCTGGGGTGTCGCAAATATCCTAAGAGCAACAGGAATTCTAGGCCTAACTGAAAACACAGTATTATCAGATGCAATTAATACTCGAGTTGCAAAGATCAACAAAATGCTAGCTGGTCTTCCCGTACCATTTGATCAAGCAATCCTTGATGAGAATGCGAGAGTTGATATCTTAGCTTCTATTGAAGAAATGGAAGAGCTTGCCATTGAACTTGTTGAACTATCTGAAGAATTAGAGACTCCAGTACAGTGGTAAGAAGTTTAATCTTAACATTTTTCTTTGTATTATCTTTTAATACATACTCCAGTGAAAAGTTCCCGGCCGGTGCCGGGACTACACTGGATCTTTCAGTTAATGCCTTCTCTCATCCAATGGCAGGAACCAGAGGAATGCTTCGTCGCTACTTTCAAACTGGAAATAGCTTCTTTAAAGGAGCATGGGTTACGGCCCCTTCATCAACTCCCCTACGAGACGGACTAGGCCCAGTCTTTAATGCGACATCTTGTACTGCATGCCACTTTCTCGATGGCCGTGGTCGAGGACTACCAGAGACTTACGGGCCGACAGATATTTCTCTTCTCTTTCGTCTTAGACAGATAAAAGAAAATGGAGAAGTCATTGAACATGAAAAATACGGTGGCCAATTTCAGCCACATAGTATCGAAGGCGTCAAAGGCGAAGGTGAAGTCTTTGTTAAATTTGAAACAATCATTGGAAGTTTTGCAGATGGCGAAACTTTTGAATTAAAGAAACCAAATTATATCTTTAGAAAATTATCTCAAGGTAAATTTGGTGATAATACCATAATTTCTCCACGTGTTGGGCCACAAATGATAGGCCTAGGCTTATTAGAAAATATTAAGGAAGAAGATATCCTTGAAAAAGCTGATCCTGAAGATAGAGATGGTGATGGTATTTCAGGTCGAGTAAATCGCGTCTTCTCGATTGTCGAACAAAGAGAAGTGCTAGGACGCTTTGGGTGGAAAGCAGGAAAGCCTAGTCTTCTTGAGCAAAACGCAGCGGCCTTTGTTGATGATATAGGAATTACGAGTTATCTTTTTCCAAAAGAAGAATGTACTTACGTACAACTTGATTGTGAAGAAAAGAAAACTAAAAGTGATATTTCAAAGCACCTTTTAAATCGCGTAACAGAATACACTCAACTTCTATCAGTTCCAGTTAGAAGAAACTTTGATGACCCAAGAGTAAAAAGCGGTCAAAAGGTTTTTAATCAAATCAGTTGCCAAGCTTGCCACACTCCAAGTTATACAACTGGAAATCAGTCAAAGTTTAAAGTCTTAAATAATCAAAAGATATATCCTTATACTGATATGCTTCTACACGATATGGGCGATGCCCTTGCAGATGATATCAGAGAGTATAAGAATGAAGCTCAAGCAACAACAAGAGAATGGAGAACTCCTCCTCTTTGGGGTCTTGGCCTAATAAAGAAGATAAATGGGCACACTCGTTTTCTTCATGATGGAAGAGCAAGAAATCTAAAAGAAGCAATTCTTTGGCACGGTGGCGAGGCACAAAAGGCCAAAGAAAAATTTTTAAAATTAAAAAAGTCGGATCGAGAAGATCTAATTAAATTCCTAAGGAGCCTATAATGAAGAGAATCATTCTATTAGCAACAATTCTAACTAGTAGCGTTTTTGCACAAATATGGCCTCTACCAGCAGGTACAACATATATAGTAAAAGGTACGGGCTTTGATTGTGGAAAATTCATTCGTCGTTATAAGGTTGAATATACTCAAACACCAAAAGTCTTTTTAGAAAGAGGCATTAATTTTAATCTACTTACTGCAGATAAAGACCTAAATACTTTTTCAATTGAAACAAGCTGGTCAACAAATAACGGACAAGTCTGTCAACTTGGACTTTTCTTTAACCGAGCAAGAGAAACCAGAACCCTTGATCTCGATTATACGATGTCACAAACTGATGGTGATTCTAAGTCTTGTTTAGAAAATGAAGAGCTTTTAAAGAGTAAACTTCAATCTGCTACTTATACAGCATCAAAACGCGGTATTCGATATATAGCAGTGGATATCTTAAATGAAGAAAACAACGTATGTGACGAAAATCGAGTTAGACTTATTTTTGACCGTAGAGCTCAATAATCAAGAAACGGCCTACTGGTCATTTAAGTCTGGCAGGCGCATGACAAAGCGAGTATTCTCACATTCTGCATCATAGAAGAACTCTCCCCCATAATTAGAAATAATATTAGAACAGAGAGTAAGACCTAGACCGGCCCCCCTCTTATCTGCTTTTGTCGTAAAGAAAGGCTCCATCAGCCTTGATTGATCCTCTTTCTTTATTCCATTACCGGAATCAGTAATTGAAATCTCAACATAACTCTTATTATCTCTTAGATAAACCCTTTCAGCTTTAAGTGTAATCCATCGATTATCTTTTTTTGATATTAGCTCATCAAAAGAATTATTAAGCAGGTTTAAGAGCATCTGCCCAATTTGAACAAGTGAGCCATAAACCTTAAGCTCTGGATCAACCTCCACATTGAAAGTGATATCATATTCCTTAAACCTTTCTTGGCAAAGAGAGTTAACATCTTCAATCGATTCCATTAATAAGAAGTTTTCTTTCTTAGACTTTTCACCGTCTTTAGATAAGTGTTTTAAGCCTTTTATAATTTTAGATATACGAGATACAGTTGTATTTATTCTATTGATTTGCTTGAAGTTACTTTCAACCTTGGTTCTTTGTTTTACTCGACCAGCAGTTAAGTCAATAATTGCTAGAGGGTTATTAATCTCGTGTGCGATTCCACTTGCCATCTCACCCATTGTAGCTAGCCTAGCGGAGTTAACAAGCTTAGACTGCTGATCAATTAATTGTTTTGTTCTCTCTTGTACTTTTTCTTCAAGGATATTATTGAGAGTAATTAAGCTTTCTTTAAATTCTTTTTGCTTAATAGAAAAATAATAGAGCACGCCACTACTTATAAGAAGAACGATAAATGACAATAGAGTCAACCAAAATTCTTTCTTATAACTAGTGTATAAATTATAAAGCTTCCCGTGATGGTAAATGACCCTTGCATTTGATGGGATCCTTTTAAAGTCAATATTATATTTCTTTAAAAGTTTAGAATCGAGAATCAAAGGGTTTTGTGGGTTTTTAATAATAGGAATATCTTCGACTTTTTTTCCACTTAGATAATCATTGGCCATTTTTGCCATAGACTTACCTTGCTCAAAGCCACTTACAACATGGCCACCAGCAAGGCCATAATTTAGATAAAAATCAGTAAAGCCATAGACAGGAAGAGTTGAGTTACGACTTATATTACTTATGACATCGCGAAATCGAGCATGTTGATTAAGGCGATCACGTGAATACCCTCCATAGAATACAACGGCATCATCTTTAAAATTTCGACATCTCTTATAAAGTTCTTCAAAACTTAAGTCTTCAATAAATTCTACTTCATATTGCGAAAGAAAAGGTTTAACACCATCTTCAAATTGCCCTTTGAAATATCTCCCTGATGGGGTGTGCTTTGTATTGATAAAGATTATCTTCTTGGCATTTGGCTGTAGTCTTAAAGCAAGTTCGATATTCTTTTTAACATCTAGAATTGAGAGAATCCCTGTAAAGCTTTTATCTCTCTTATAAAGCTCACGCTTTCTCTTATCAAAACCATTGATACCACTAAAAATAATTGGAGCGTTATTAAAAATCTCTTTTCGATACTTTAAAGCGAAATCAAGAGCATAATCATCAGTAGTCGCAATCAAATCAACACTAAGAGTTTTAAACTTATTAGAATATAAGTTCTTTAATGACTGATCAAAATCATCTCCATAAAAGCGCTTACTATCGATATACTCGGTAAAAAAATCAACCATGCCATGCTTTGATGAATCAATATTACTCTTAAAGCCCTTGGCAATTTTTTCTGTCCAATCATTTTCTTGGTTATAAGAATGCAAAACGACAATATTCAGATCCCCTCTGACTTGAGCATGCAAAGAGCTTGAAATAAAAATAAAAAGGAATGTGAGCAAAGTCTTTAAATAAAGCACCTATAAATAATAACACTTTATCCTATAAATGAAATGCTTAAGTGTTAAAAATCTAGTGTCAATCTAGGAGATAGAAGGTATTTGAATCACAAATCTCGTATTAGAGGATGATGTATCAACAAATAGACGCCCACGGTGATGCTCGATAATATTTTTACAAATACTTAAGCCTAGGCCAGTCCCCTTCTTATCAACTTTCGTTGTAAAAAACGGCTCCATTATACGCTCACGTATCTCTTGAGGAATTCCATCACCGGAGTCAGTGACAGAGATTTCCACCATGTCATTATCTCTTTTCCCTTCTAATTTAATCCAACGCTTTCCTTCACTTTCTACTAATTCATCAAAGGCATTATTTAAAAGGTTTAGAATTACTTGAGATATCTGAACAGCACCGCCAGTAACCTTAAGATCATTTGCGATATTTACCTTGAAATCAATTTCATTCTCTTTAAACCTTGCCTGACAGATTGAGATAACATCATCAATGGCCTCACGTATATTTACGAGCTCAGGAGAAAGCGAATCATCTTCTTTTGCTAATTGCTTTAGTCCTTGAATTATCTTTGTAATTCTCTGAACTGTATCTTTAATTTTCTGGGCCGACTTTTCAACTAATTCGTTATCCGCATTCTGTTTCAAACGGTGGGCCGATAGATCAATAATAGTAAGAGGGTTATTGATCTCATGAGCTATTCCACTTGCCATTTCACCAATAGAAGCTAGTTTTGCAGAGTTAATAAGTTTGGACTGTTGTTCAATAAGCTGCTTTGTTCTATCCTCAACTCTTTTTTCTAATTCTTCATTAATACGCAGAACTGCTTTCTTATGATTTTTTTGCTGATTAAAATAATATGAAAGGATAAAAACACTTGAGATTAAACTTACAAATGAAAAGAGAATAATCCAAAATTCAATAGTATATTCTTGGTAAAAGTTTTGAAGTTTATTCTTCTGGTTAATAATTTGTGCATTCTCAGGAAGCTTAGAAATATCAATATTGTATTTAACAATCTTTTGATAATCAAAGAGGATTGGTGCTGGTGCCTTTAAAACGACTGGTAATTCATCGACATTGCGTCCCCCTATAATATGATTGGCCAAAATGGCAGCCTGCTCTCCATAAACCTCGCTACTTACAAAGTAGCCTCCAGTTAATCCATGAGGTAAATAGTATTTCAAAAAACCATAAATTGGAATCCCAGCATAACCACTCATCCTTTCTAAGCTTTTTTCAAAGTTTAGAAAAGTACCATTCTTATCTCGTGAGAATGCTCCAAACAAAATAAAAGAATTTTCATCTAGTTCACCAAGCTTCTTATATAAGTCTTGTATTGCATAATCTTCAAGATAAACGATTTCCTGTGAAGGCTTAAACTCTTCAAAAGCTTTTTTAAATTCTTGTTTTAAATAGAGACCTGAATTTTCATGTATTGAGTTTAAAATATAGATCTTTTTAGCTTTAGGATGAATCCTTAAGCCTGTTTTTACCATCTTTATAATCTCAAATGATTCGACAAGACCAGTGTAGCCACCTACTTTCTCATATTCATCAAATCTCTTATCATTAATTCCATTTAGGCCGGTAAATACGACAGGTGCATTTCTAAATATTGAGCTTCGATTCTTCATTGCAAAATGAAATGCATTATCATCAGTAGTAATAATTAAATTAATCTTAGTCTTTTGATATTTTTGTTTATAAAAATCTTCCAAGCTTTTTAGGTAGTCCTGTGAAGAGCGCCTTTTTGTATCCATATACTCGGAGTAAGTAATTATTCTATAGTTTTCACTATCTATATTCTTACGAATGGAGTGATCTAATTGTGAAGTCCAAGAACTATCAGGAGAATACGAATGAAGTATTAAAATATGAAAGGAGTCGGCCGCCTTGGAAAACACCTGACTAGAGAAAGCAAAGAACAAAAATATTGAATATAAAGTTACTTTTAAATTAACCACTCTTACTTTTATCATTTTAAACAACTTTTGTACCCATAAATCGCCATCCGCATGGCGTCAATACAAGTTAAACTGGACGTCACATAATGGACCTATGACTTATGATGAATTCTTATTAAAGATTAAAGAGTGCGACACACTGCAAATAATTGGCCCTATGCTGAGCGATACTTCAATTTTAAATAGTGAGCTAGCTTCTATTTATGTTGATGGTGGCCTAAACCACTACCGGCCATCTAAATTAGCCTCTCTTTCTATTGGTGATAATGATTCAAATATAAGTGATTTTAATATTGATATAAGACTTAATCCTGAAAAAGACTTATCTGACTTAGATGCCGCCCTAGAACTTATCCCCAATAATATTACAAATTTGTACTTCTTTGGCTTTAGCGGCGGAAGAGCAGATCACCAACTCTTTAATTTAGGCTCTATTCATCATTTTTTAAAAGATAGTAAAAATCGACGTATTTGTTATATTGATAGGAACATTCAAGTTATATCAGCTGGACATCAGATTATAAAACATAATGGTCCCTTTTCAATCATTAGCCTAGAAAAGCAAAAAATTAAAATCTATGGTGAGTGTAAATATAAATTACAAGATTGGACCAGTGTTGAAGCGCTAAGTAGCCTTACTCTTTCAAATATTGGAAATGGAGAAGTCCACTTAGAAAGTGAACTTCCCCTTTTCATCTACCTTGATTAGTGTGAAGACTTATCACTGCTATCGGCAAATAACTTCACGAAGCTTTCATTAGCATCCGATACATTTATTCGCTTCGACTTATTCTCAGCGCTTTTTGGTAAAGCTAAATACAAGATTCCATCTTGCATTTGAGCTTGAACCTCATCACGATTTATTGTCTGAGGAACAGTGATGCTTCGAGAGATTCTTCTTGTTTCTCCCCCACCATTTTCAAATAATGTTTTACGAGTTGCTTCAATTGTAACGAGTCCATTATCAACCTGAATATTCAAGTCTTCCTTTTTTACTCCAGGCATATCAACACTTAGTAAATAAGCATTATCCGTTTCTTTCATTTCACCAAAGCCTGCACTTTCACTTGAAAGACCACGTCCCTGCCAAATATCCTCTAAACCATTGATCATCTCTCTGAAGTCGCTATCAATTGAATCTCCAGAAAAAAAGCTCGATGCGAGATTGGAATTTCTACGTGGAATAATTGAACGTCTCATCATATTCGCCTCCTAGTTTTAAATTAATAAGACGATTGAGATTTTAGCACTGTGAAAAAAGGAGCTAAACTTAAGAGATTTTTAAATGATTCAAATAATTATTAAATGACCTCATGACCCATAAATGAACAACAGCTTGTGTATAGCGATAAAGATACCAAGGTAAATATGGCCTAAATTCATTAACCGATACTATTGTGTAGCGTCCTTGGGCAACAGCGCGAAACTCGAGCCAGCCAGTATTCTTTGAGCCAGACAATAGACCTCCTACAATATGAAATTTAACTCGATTAAGGTTTGAGGTATTTGAGATTTTCTTAAGAGCAAGTAGAGACTTTTTTAACCCTATCAATTTGAATTTAACAATCTCATCATCTTGCTCCACATAAACAATCGAGTGAATATAGCGTGGGAGCCAATCCATATACTCTTGGGCCACTCTTTGCATATCTAAATGAGACGGATTGTCTAAGCGCTGAATTGATCGGACATTCTTATGTTCAAATCGACGCTTTTTATAACGTTTTGATTTTTCAAACTTATTAGTTGAGATCTTCTCTAGCATAGACTTATATGTTGGATAATTTATACAGTCCTTAATATCCTCATTCACCTCAACTACTGGTAAATGACATTTAAGGCTATCCACAAGAGGAGCAACTAATTCAAAAGGGGCCTCACCAAAAGTACTTACCCACCATTTTGAAAGGCTTAAATAATTAATTGGAACAGGTATCATTAGACACTTCTTTCCAATATGAGTGGCCGTCTCTCTTATTAATTGTTCATAAGTGACCTTTTCGCCATTAACAATATTAAGGCACTTATTATAGAACTTTGGGTTGCCTACTACTTTTTTGAAAATATCTGTTAAGTCATCTATATAAACAAGCTGAGTACGACTCTTCGTCCAAGATGGCAGAATCATTGCAGGAAGGTTTAGAACAAGATTTTTTAAAATTTCAAAAGAAGATCCACCATTTCCAACAATCATTCCCGCTCTTAAAATTGTCGTAGGGATTTTACAAGTCTGGAAAACTTCTTCAACTTCTAAACGACTTTTTAAGTGGGTACTTGTTTCTCCATCCGGAACTAGTCCACCAAGATAAACGATCTGCTTTACATTATTTTTTACACAGGCCTTAGCAAAGTTATCTGCTAATACTAAATCTGTATCTTGAAAACTTCCTTGAAATAATTTTGATGATGGCAGCATTGAATGGACAAGATATACTGCGACATCAGTATCTTCTAGAGAGTCTTTAATACTCTGGTAAGAGAAAAGATCACATGACCTCCACTCAAAACTCGCCTCATTCAAACGATTAGAGGAACTACGTGAGCGGCCAAGGCCTCTAACATCATGAATCCCATTAAGTTTTTGAATAAGATGATGACCTATAAAGCCAGAAGCACCAGCGATAGTAATTTTCATTATTAAAAGATATCATAAAAAAAGCCTAGGCAATACCTAGGCTTAGTTAATTTATGTCGAATGAATAGATTTTAAGAAATTACGACTCTAGCATCATCTCATCAGTGCTCTCTTCTTCTGTCGCTTCTTCTTTAGCAGGTGGACGACATATAGCAATAACTTCTTCCATGTCCATCATTGCCTCAACTTTTTTAGGTAACTTCATATCAGCGACAGTTAGATTCTCCGCAATATCAAGTCCTGAAACATCAATTTCAACTTTTGCAGGCATATCCTTTGGAGTACCGCTAAGAGTGATATTATCGTGCATTAAAACAAGCACACCACCTTTCTTGCGTCCAGCTGGTTCCCCCATTGCAATAATAGGTACTTCAACCTCATTTGTTTCACCTTTAGGTAATTCAACAAGAGAGAAGTGAACAAGTTCCTTTGAAACAGGGTCTCTTTGTATTTCTTCAAACTTAACAAAGATAGTACGTTTCTTTGACTTAACTTCATAGACCTCACCTGTTTTACTGATGGCCTTTTTAAGGTCTAATTCAGATGCTCTAACAGGAGTATTCTCAACATTCGGTCCATACATTGTCCCTGGGATTAATCCCATATCACGTAATTCGTGAGTCTTTGTATGTAGATCACGATCTTCTATTTTTAGTTGAGTTAATTTATTAGTCATTTTGCTCATAACCATCCTTTTTTTTGTTGAACGATTTCTATTTGTTAGTAATAACCTAACGCAATTAGACTTATAAATTAAATGCATATAAGATTATGGATATATAATGTTAAATCTATATAGGTGCTTCATGTATAAGATCAATTTCAATCATCTCAAGTACTTCCTGACAATTGCAGAAGAAGGCTCAATTGTTAAAGCTTCTAAGAAGCTTAATATTACTCAACCAGCACTGAGTCATCAATTGCGTTTACTAGAAGAAGATCTTGAAAAGAAATTATTTGACCGCTTGGGCAAGAAGCTAGTTTTAAACGACAATGGAATTGTCGTTATGGAATATGCGAGAAAAATCTTTCGACACTCAGAGGAAATGATTCAATATCTCAAGTCTAATAATGATGATTTTATAACAATCATAAAAGTTGGAACAGTGCCATGGGTACCTAATGATGTTATCTATGACTTTCTAAAACCACTTATCATCAATCCACATTTAAAAATACAAATCTATCAAAAAGACCTCGACTCCCTTTATAAAGATATAGCAAATAACAAACTAGACTTAATTCTCTCGGACACAGAGTATACAGGCCGTTCAAAGAAGCTCATTGCTCACAAATTAAAGGCAGAACCATTAGTTTGTGTTGCAGCTTCTAAAAATAGCTTTAAGGGAAAATTTCCAAATTGCTTAAGTAATAAGAAAGTAATCAATTATCCAGAGATCTGTGTACTTGGACGCAATATTGAAGACTATTTTGAAATTAATAATCTTTCGGTAAAGATTGTTAGTGAATTTACAGACTCATCTTTAATAAAGTCTGCTGTGGAGCACGGTGGAGTTGCCGCATTTCTACCTAGAAGTGTTGTAAAGCAAAGCTTGAAAGAGAAGAGGTTGATAAAGCTTGGACAAGATAAGAATCTAGTCTTTAACTTATGGGCCATCACAAGTGGAGATATTTCAAAAGAAAATGCTCTTGCTCAAAGAATTGTAAAATATAGAGGCAGTTAAGCAAGAGGTAGGTTTAGAGTTACTCGAGACCCACAATCTGGTAAGTTTTCAATTAATAATTTTGCGTTATGTTTTTCCAAGAATGAATGAACTAATTTTAAGCCAATACCAGTTCCCTTCTCACCTTTCGTTCCTTGCTTAACATGGAATGTGTTACCACTTGCAAGTCCATTGATGACAACATCAGGAACGCCTTCTCCTTGATCAACAACTTCAATCTGATATCCATTTTCATCATGTTGACCTTTGACATTGATCTTTCCACCTTCAGGAGTGAATTTGATTGCGTTGGAAATAATATTTCTAATACAAGTCTCAATCATAACGCTATCGTGATTTAGAACATAATCTTCAAGGTCGACATCAATATCAAGTTCTTTTGTCTGGGCCAATTCAGTTGCAAATTCAATGGCCTTCTCAATTGTTGGCTTTATATTTGTATCTTTTGGATCATAGCCTAAACTTTCATTACTTGTTATGGCCCAAGACAAGAGGTCTCTTAAGAGATTATCGGTTTTACGAGCTGCTTTTAAAATTCTATTTTGATAGCTTTGAATTCTTTCCGTACTTAGTTCTCGATTTGAGCGTGTTACAGCTTGAGCTGAAGACATAATGACTTGAAGAGGACTCTTTAGATCATGTGCAATTGTTGAGATGACATCATCTTTAGTCTTATTCATTTCAGCAAGTCGTCTATTTGAAATATGAAAAAGTCGCCAAGCGCGATTAAACATGGAACGAAAAGCAAAGAGAACAATATTTAAAGAAACGAGAATAAAGACGCGATAGCCATGATTTGCTAAGTCTGCTTCAGGATGTAAAAGAGGAACTGTTAAAAATACTAAAAATAAGAGAACACAATTCCAAATGATGCATTTTAGTCGCCCAGGAAGCATGACATAGAATGAAGTCGTCATAATCATAACACCAGCAAGAAGTGTTGAACTTCTTCCTTGAACCATAAATGTTAGAGCAGCAACGATAATGACTGATAGAAGTTTAATATAAAAAAGATGGACCTCAACTTTTTCACTATATCCCTTATTTCTCCACGAATAAACAAAGTAGAGTCCATATGCTACAAGCCCCACTCTTAGAGCTGTAAGTATGTTGGGAGAACCATAAAAGAATGTCCTTTGGTAATCAGCGAAAAGGCCAGCAAAAAGCATCAAAATACAACAAGTGAGATAAGAGTAACGAGTATAGAAAGAGTCCTTATTCCATGCATTTTCTAAATACTCTCTCTCTTCTTCAGAGTTATTAAACTCTCCAAAGACATTTATAAATTGATCCAAAATTAAGTCCCACTGAAAAATATTTAAACTTAGTTACAATAAATTTTAATTAATGGCGACAGAAAAAATCATATCTAAGAATATTATACAGTCAGGCCTAGAGGTCTCAAAGTTCTTTAATATTAGATACTTAGAATAGTTTAGGATATGAATTATTTTGTAAAACTCACATACATGTACACGTTCATTATCAAGATTATAAGTAGTTACAAAACCATTCCCAAGACAGCCTAAATATCTAAAGACAATACTCTTTATTTACAAGATTAGAGAAGGGGACAATTTTTCCGTTTTAAATTTAGACGGCCTAGAAAATTGTTTCAAAATCCCCTAATCAAATAAGTAAAATGTTAGTTTTCCTTATGAATAATTTTCTAGCAACTCTACTATTGTCCACAGCTCTATTGAACCTAAACTCTTTTGCCAAAGAAGATCATCAAAGCTTTTTAAAAATCTCAATGGAGGTTCAACAAGAACTGCAATGTGAAAGAGAGTTTCAAATTATTAACAAAGCCTTTAAAGTTCGTTCTAAGGATTTTGTGGATTGCGAAGATGCCTTTTGGGCCGATAGGGCCATGAGTAAAGTTAAACAAATTTCAAATATATCACCTAAGGTTAATCTTGAATTACTTGCAAGAGACAGTGGTGCCTCATTTGATATAGGAAGCACTATTCGCCTTCCCTTAAGACTTACCTTTTCAAATCGATGGGGACAAGTATATGACTCTCTTAGCCTAGGAACGGATGCCATCCTCTACCATGAGTATTCACATGCAATTTTTGGCGAGGTCATTGGAAAGAAGTTTTATCCACAGTTTAAGGCCATGGCAGAAACCTTATCACGATACAAAATAGCTCTTCAAAACGCCTATGCCACAGGAAACTATGGCAACGCTGTTAAGTACTACGAAAACCAGATAAAGAGACTACAAGAGAAAATGAAAACTCATCATGAAATTGAGTATTATCATTTATCATCATCGTATAATGAATTCTTTGCTGACCTTGTTGCGGTCTTAGTAACAAATAACGCTAATAGTATATTCAATGCTCTCTACTATGATGAGATGAGTGATCAGAGCTATCAAATGATTAAGCTTAGGTCTTTTGAAGATCAGTCAACAAACTACGATAATCGACTACTAAATGAGATCCATGGGGAACTGGCCCTAGCAAGACAATTTATTGGTAAAACAGTACTAAATGAGATTTTTTCAATTAGAGATGAAAAGTTAGCGAATCAGAGAAAGAAAGCACTTCTTGATAATGTTCTTAAGGCAATTGATAACCAAATGACGAAGAGAATTGAGCTTAATGACTTTGGAATTTCACCAAAGAAAAACAATGAAAAGTTAATTAAAGAGCTAAAAGAAGTTCTAAAGCTAGAAGTATAATAAGCTAAGCAAAGCTCTCGCCCATTAACGCACACCCTAATAAGAGGTTTAACTTAAAATCTTTACAAGATTAAATTGACGCTCTATGCCCCTAACATTTATTATTTTCCACAGGAATCGTTTAGGAGCATTTCATTAGCATCGACTTATTTAAATACTTTTATCCAGCTTCTGCATATGACCAAGAAGATGAGTTAGCGGCTATCCAAAAGAGATATCAGGCGCGCCTTATCACTTTTTCAACAATCACACTTCTAATACACTTTATAACA
The DNA here is from genome assembly GCF_048381875.1 of Halobacteriovorax sp. Classification (NCBI taxonomy): domain Bacteria; kingdom Pseudomonadati; phylum Bdellovibrionota; class Bacteriovoracia; order Bacteriovoracales; family Halobacteriovoraceae; genus Halobacteriovorax; species Halobacteriovorax sp. Next base: position 234,877 of record NZ_JBLXBP010000002.1, read on the forward strand.
ATAATTTTAATTATTTTCTCTCAAATTCAATTTACGACGAATTTTATATACACTGAAGCATTAGTGATTCCATTGTGTCTATTCTCCTTATACACATATAAGAAATACGACAATCTTCTCACATATCGAGTTCTTTTATACATTACAACATTTGTACTCTTAAATTATCGTATCTATGTCATGCAGTCCCACTCGACAGAATTACTGACATGGACTCTCGCTTTCTTCATCGTCATGGTTTACACGACAAGCTTAAAAGTTGCCATTACTATATTGATAAGTAATTTATCGCTAATAGTTTATAATACACAATATGGTGAAGCCTATGTGTGGCTACTACCACTAAAATATCAATTAATAATTCATAAGATCTACCCCACCCTAATTATTGCCTTTATCCTTCTCTATAAAAAATTGTCAGAAGTTGCCAAGACAAACGAACTAGAGCGTTTTAATAAAAGAGACGTGATATCAAAAATGATAATCACTTTATCTCATGAAATTAATAATCCATTGGCAATCGCAAAACTCACTGTAAATAAACTTAAAAGAAAAAGTGAAAATGAAATTATGAATAAGATGGATGAAAACCTAGATCAGATTTCTAAAATCACACATCTTATAAAAGACATAAGCGACTTGAAAGAAGTGGAGCATGGTGACAGAAGAATCTTCGATCTCTATAGTACTATCAGTACAAAAGATAAGTCGGCAAAGACTTAGGAGAATTTTATAAAAAAGGACCTGTTAAATTACTTTTATCCAAAGTCTGCATTTGATCGTGAAAATGAACTTGCTGCAATTGAAAAGAGATACCAAGCGAGGTTAATTTCTTTTACGGTTATGACCTTAGTAATTAACTTTGCATTAATTCTCTTAATTTTCTTCTTTCAAATTGAAACGAATTCATTCTTCATTCTAGGCTCATCACTCGTTATCCCGGCCGGGATATGCACTCTCTATTTCTACAAGAAATATGATAGTACCTTTTTATTTCGCTTATATATATTCTTTATTACTTTTGTCCTTTTAAACTACAGAGCCTATGAACTACAATCACATTCAAGTGCATTACTTCCATGGTTTATTGCTTTCTTTGTTATTAGTGTTCAGACAGTAGATTATAAGTCTTCATTTCTCATACTTGTGAGTAATCTCCTTGTAATGAGTTATGGCTACTTCTATGGGACTGTCTTCGAAGGTTTCCTCGCGCTGAAATATCAGATAATCGTCAACCAGATATATCCAACACTTCTTATCGTTATCTTTTTGCTTTATAAGAAATTAATAGAAAGATTAAAGGAAAAAGAAGTTGAACTGTTCCAAAAGAAAGACGTTATATCTAAAATGATTATTACCCTATCTCGAGAAATTAACTCACCTCTTACAGTTGCAAAGCTTACTGTTAATAAGCTTAGAAGAGAATGTGATGATGAATCAGTGGATCGAATTGAAGAGAGTCTAAATCGAATCACAAAAGTCACTCATCTAATCGAGGATATTAACGAGCTAAAAGAAGTGGAATATGGTGAAGGAAAAATGTATGACCTTTATAACTCTGTCAGAAATAAAGGTCGTTCAAAAAAAGATATTCTATCTTAACTTAGCGATCAAGCAGAACTGACAAGTATAAGAGATCATAATAAGTTGCCAAAAAGAGGTCTGGATCCCTTTGAGAAAGGTCTCGATAATACCTCTTTGCTTCCTCACTTCCGTCTTTAAATGACTTATTAAGCGCCTGGAAACTGCGACTATTAATTGCATGATGCTCAACAACTTCTTTCGATAATGCCAAGGTTTGCTCTAAATTGAAGTCCATGACACCTTTTTTATAGTTTTCCAACTCTCTTTGAGCGGCAATGATAGCAGGAGTTAAAAAATAAACACTTCCTCCTTTTTTAACAATCGGTCCAGCAAATGTACTGACTTTATCACTTGCAAGGTAAGGTCCCATATACTGACTATATGTCTTTCGAAGTAAGCTTCTCTTTGCACCAAGATTTCTCATCCCCTTCTTTTGGGCCAGTAGGAAAAGAGCATTTACTTCAGCAAATGACTCTGCTTCATGTACTCCATGTGCAGATGGTGAAGAAGAGTAATTCTTAAGCATGAAGTTTTGATCAAGACAGTGTGATAATTCATGATAAAGTGAATAAAGATATAACTCTTCAAGCGTAAAGAGATTTTCAAATCTTGAAAAATCAAAGTTCTCATAAACATCAACTTCTTTTGAGTCACCTAAAACTCTTCTGACTTCTGCTGATAGATCATTCATAATTCCATTTGGTAAAACGGCGCAGAATTTTAATTCTTTCCCCCATCCTCTTTCAAAAAAAGGTATCGCTGAAGCGGCACCATTTAATGACGTAAAGTACGGAACGAGATTAACGGCCTCATTATGTGAAAGTTCGATGTCATGAACATCTAGAGTATAATTTTTAACAATTTCAATTTGATCAGTCTCTTCTAGACCAACAAGTTTTGGCGCTATTTCATTCTTATCGAAAATGATAATAGGATACTCATAAGTATTACGATATTCCTCATTCAACTTTTCAACTTCACTACTGAGATCAAAAGCAAAACCAAGGCCATGAGTTAACATTAATAAGATAGGGACAATTAAACGGGGTAAATTCTTCATGTTAACGTTAAACCATATATAAGAAGTGAAAACATTAACTCCAGAAGAATTACATGGAGTGAATAAAAAATATACAATAAAAAAGGGGCCTAAGCCCCCAATATTATTATGCTACCTTTATTTTTGGATTTAATTTTAAAGAGCAATTAACAGTATTTGTTACTAAACACTTATCCTTAGTTTCTTCTAGTAACTTCATATACTTATCGACATCCTTTTTATTTTTGACTACTAACTCAGGCTTAATCTCTACCGAAGTAAAGGCCATACGTCCGTCTTTACGATCTAAAGTTGCATCCGCTTTAACGTCAATTTTATCCCAGTCTAATTTTCGGGCCTTTGCCAATTCTTTAAAGCTTAATAGATAACAACTCGAAATACTTGCTGAGAATAGGTCCTCAGGTGACCACTGATTTTGATCTCCTTGAAAGTCAGGACCTTGAAACTCTCGTGGAGCTGTTGAACGAATTTTACCTTCAATTCCAGAAGCTGAAATTTCCATGTTGTCATTTTTACTTTCACCATGTGAACTCGTTGTGTAAACACTCATATTTGTCTCCAATGTTTAGTTAATAATTGGATATTAAATGAAAAACGAACTCAAATGTTTTAAATAAAACCTCATTTTTATTTAAAAAGTAAACATGTCACTGATCTTCAAGTGTTTTAATTCTTTATAATCATGTTCAAATTAGATGACTTAAATTAAATTGAATTTTCCTAATCTAGGTCATCTTTTTTCTAAGGAATTTCTTCTATGATTAATCTCAATTAGGAGAAAGATATGAAATCTCATGATCTTGAAAGAAAGTACAACATCCCAGTTCCTCGCTATACAAGCTATCCTGCCGTCCCCCATTGGAATGGGGCCCCATGTGAAGGTATTTGGCTGGGACACCTTAAGGATCAATATGATCCAGCTCAGGGAGTGGAATTATACATACATGTTCCTTTCTGTGAGAAGCTTTGTTACTACTGTGGCTGTCACAGAGTTATATCAAAGAATAAAGATCGTGGCCTTGAATATGTGAACTACCTAATAAAGGAATGGAAGCTATATAAGAAGAAGCTAGGAGATATCAAAATCGCCTCGATTCATCTAGGAGGAGGAACTCCAAACTTCTTAACAGTAGAGGCCTTTACAAATTTATTTAATGAGTTATCTCCAAGCTTCAAAGAGGAAGAATTTAAAGGATCAATAGAAATTGACCCACGTACATGCACTAAAGAACAACTCGATATGTATAAGAGCTTTGGAATTGAACGACTCTCAATGGGAATCCAAGACTTTGATGAAAAGGTGCAACTAGCAATAGGAAGAGTTCAGCCTTATGAGAAAGTAAAAGAACTTGTTGATTATGCTAGAGAAATTGGAATTGCTGATATAAATTTTGATTTAATCTACGGTCTTCCTTTTCAATCAACAAATACAATCACAAAAACGATAGAAAAAGTATTAACTCTGAACCCATTACAAATCGCTTTTTATAGTTATGCTCACCTTCCATCAAGAATTAAGAATCAAAGACTCATTCCAGAAGAGGGCCTACTACACGGTATGGAAAAGAGAGCACTTTATGAAAAAGGAAAAGAGCTTCTTGCCATTAATCATTACGAAGAAATTGGACTAGATCATTTTGCAAAAGATGATAGCAGCTTGGCCAAGGCCAAAAAAGAAGGTCGTTTAAGACGTAATTTTATGGGACATACACATAAGACATCGTCCATGATCATAGGTCTCGGTTGCTCATCAATCTCTTCATCAATTAAAAGTTTTGCTCAAAATGAGAAGGAAGTTAAAGAATATTATAATAAGATTGATAGTGGCCTTCTTGCCATTAGATCTGGTCATATACAATCATCCCAAGATCTTGAAGTAGAAGAAATCATGCAAGACTTCTTTGCAACTAATAGCATTGATAAGAAATCATGGAAAAAACTTAATCATGCAAGCATCATTAAACAAAAACTAGATGAGCTGCAAGAAGATGGCCTTATCGAAGAAGGTGATCGTTTTCTCGTAACAGAAAAAGGGAGACCTTTTATGAGAAATATTGCCAGCATCTTCGATCATCATTTAATGAGATCAAAGGAAAGGAGCGGCTCTAAATCTTTATAGATAGAAATCAAGGGCAAGCATCGTTATAACACCAATGATCACACCAAGAGTTGCGTTACGCTCATGTCCCTGTCTGAAAAGCTCAGGGAGCATTTCTTGGCAAATAACAAATAACATTGTCCCAGCAGCAAAACCTAGTGCCGCAGGAAGGGTTTGCGCCGAGATACTTGTGGTTAAATAACCCACTCCAGCTGCAATAGGTTCAACAAGGCCAGAAAGTAATGCCATCATAAAAGCACGATTACGACTTGCTCCTTCATTTAAAATACCAAATGCGACAACAAGACCTTCCGGAATATTTTGAAGTGCTATTGCTAAAGCCAGGACCATCCCACCAGCGTGATTTCCTCCTCCGAAACCAACTCCAACAGCAAGGCCCTCAGGAAGGTTATGGAGAGCAATGGCCAGAGTAATTAACGTAACCCGACTAAGTTTTTTCTTGCTCTGACCTAGCTCCATATCGTTATTCTTATTTATATGCTTATGAGGGATAAAATCATGAACAAAGATAATAAAGATATAACCTAGAAATAAACTAAGAAGAAATATAGGCATGGCCATAGTGGCAGAGTATAATTTCCCCGCTTCTTCAATTCCAGGCATGATGAGTGAAATAAATGAAGCAACTAACATGATCCCTGCGCTAAAGCCCATCGCAATATCTAGCGCCTCTTTTGAGTAATTCTTCTTAAAAAAGATAGGAATTGCTCCAATTCCTGTAGCAAAGCCTGCGATTAATACTCCTGAAATGGCCATCATATTTGCTGTCATGCTATTTCCTTTCCCCTTATAAAGATGGTGATAGAATAATTTTATCAATTTTCGAAAAAGATAGAATTCAATTAGTTAAATCTCCTAATAGAAAATAACTATTGAATACAAACTCCTGATAAGTTGCTTATTTTCCCTAAATAATAGATAATTTAATTCACACAACACACATATCTATAGGGAGAATTAATGAGTCAATTATCGCCACAAATGAAAGAAGAATTACTTGCTGAAATCAAATCTCTTGAGTCACAACTGACTGGAAATATGATGGATGACATGGATATTCGTGGGCGTATCCACAACATAAAAATGAAACTTGAAGGTGTAAAACCTGTTGATAGTTTTGTTGATTGCATTGGATGTGGTTCTTAAAATAATCAAATAAATTACAGTATAAAAAAAGGCCTCAACTAAGAGGCCTTCCTTATGACAAAAAACGCGAGAGAGAGATGCGTTTTTATGACAGCATTAAATCTTCAAATGCAGTAAGTCCGGCCTTGGCCCCCTCACCCATTGAAATAATAATTTGCTTATACGGAACAGTTGTAACATCACCTGCCGCATAAATTCTTTCTTGATTCGTGCGACATTTATCAGTCACAATAATTTCACCAAATTTATTTTTTTCCACAAGATCACCTAAGAAAGCGGTATTTGGAACGAGCCCAATTTGGACAAAAACTCCATCGAGATCAATCTTTTTAATATCTCCAGAATCACGGTCCTCATACTCAAGGGCCACAACCTTTTCACCGTCTCCAATAACTTTATCTGTTCGAGCATTTTTAATAATTGTTACATTCTTTAGTGACTCTAACTTATCAATTAAAACTTGGTCGGCCTTTAACTCAGGAGCAAACTCCACAACCGTTACAGACTTAACAATTCCAGCAAGATCGATCGCTGCTTCAACTCCAGAGTTTCCGCCACCGATTACACTTACATCCTTGCCTTTATAATAAGGTCCATCACAGTGAGGGCAATAAGCAACACCACGTCCTAGATAGTCTTTTTCTCCTTCAACTCCTAGCTCGCGCCACTTAGCACCCGTTGCAATAATAAGAGACTTTGTTTTAACCACTTCACCACTATTTAAAAATAAAGTCTTAAGCTCTCCATTTTCAATATTATCAACACGACGATGTTCTAGTAGCTTAATATCGTATTCTGAAACATGTTTTCCAAGTGCAGCTGAAAGCTCAGGGCCTTCAGTATATGGAACAGAAATAAAATTTTCGATTCCCTTAGTATCTTGCATCTGACCACCAACACGATCAGTGATAATGGCAGTCTTTAGGCCTTTTCTTGCTGTATAAACAGCAGAAGACGCACCAGCAGGTCCACCACCAATAACAATGACATCATACTCTCCAAGATCCTTAGTTTCATTTGAAGTTGAGCTCTCATCTTTGCCAAAGCGCTCTTCTAATTTCTCAAGGAGATCAACAAGTGATGACTTACCAGAATGTACAAGGTCTTTATCGTGAATAACACTTGGTACACCTTGAATTTTCAACTCCTTAATTTCGTCTTGGACGAATTCACCATCAATCATTTCATGAGTAAAATCTTCCTTATAAATGGCCATTAAGTTTAAGGCCTGAACAATATCAGGACAGTTTTCACATGAAAGAGAAATATATGTCTTAAGATCTATTGATCCTTTAAGAGCTTTTATTCGATTAATGATCATATCATCAGGGAGCTTCCCTTTTAGATCACTATTTAAAATGGCCAGGATTAAAGAGGTAAACTCATGTCCTCCAGGGATCCCTGAAAATTTAATTCCATTTGCCTTCCCATTAACTTCGATTTCAAAATGTGGGTAATCATAAGTCTCCCCACTCGACTTTGTACTTATTTTAGGAGAAGTACCTGCGATGCTCTCTAGCATCTCTACAAGCTCTTGTTGCTTTGAATTGCTAGATTCACTGTACACAAGTCCAATCTCACTTTCTAAATTAGCATAGACTGATTTTAATTGTTCAATGATTGCGTTATCTAACATTTTGTTCTCCTTCTTCAAAAAAGGGGGCACGAAGCCCCCCTATATATCTAGTATTCTGTATAAGAATAATTCCTAGATTTTACCTACAAGGTCTAGACCTGGCTTAAGTGTTTCCGAACCTGGCTTCCACTTAGCTGGACAAACTTCATCTGGGTGCTCAGCAATAAATTGAGCAGCTTGAACTTTTCTCATTAGTTCATCAGCGTTACGTCCAATTCCGTTGTCTTGAACTTCAGCAAGCTTAATTTCACCAGCTGGGTTGATTAGGAAAGTCCCTCTATAAGCAAGACCTTCTTCTTCAATATGAACACCAAATGCTCTAGTTAATTGACCAGTTGGGTCTGCAAGCATTGGGTACTTGATCTTCTTGATTGTTTCAGAAGCATCATGCCATGCTTTGTGAGTGAAGTGAGTATCTGTTGATACAGAGTAAACTTCTACACCCATTTTTTGGAATTCTTCGTACTTATCTGCCATGTCACCTAGTTCAGTTGGACATACGAAAGTAAAGTCAGCAGGATAGAAGAAAAGGATCGACCATTTTCCTTCTAGGTCTTTTGCTGTAACTGTTTTAAAGTCATCGTTTACGTAAGCTTGTACAGAAAAATCTTGTACTTTTGTGTTGATTAAAGTTTGCACTTGCATCTCCTTTATAAAAGTTTTCAGTGTTTAATTCTTGTTTAGAATTATGGCAATAAATCAAGAAATTCTCTAATATTAATTGTCTAATATGTGATAGATTTCACCTATCAAGAACGATAACTACAATAGATCTTGCTTATGTGTCGCATCAAAAAATAAGTCGGCCATATTGCTCTAAATAAGTGAGACGCGGTTAGTCGAGATGATATATCTCCATGATTTCACTAAGAATCTTATCAAAGTCAATGTTCAGATCCTTGAGCTCACCTGAATGAACATCAAAAACCCAACCATAGACCTTAAGCCCTCTTTCACGGTTTGCTTTTTGAACAGCAGCAGTCTTTATGGCATTGATACATTGTTCCTGAACATTTAGCTCAACAAGGCGCTCATATCGCTTATCCTCGTCTTTAATATTATTGAGTTCAGTTTTGTGAGTGCGATATACATCTCTGATATTTCTAAGCCATGGATTAAGAATACCAAGGTCTTGGCTTTCCATTGCTGCCTTTACTCCACCACATCCGTAATGCCCGCAAACGATGATATGGTCAACTTTAAGATGTTCAACAGCGTAGTTTAGAACACTCATGACGTTTAGATCAATACTTATAACCATATTGGCAATATTACGATGAACAAAAACCTCTCCAGGGCCGGCCCCCATAACTTCTTCAGCAGTTACTCGACTATCTGAGCATCCGATATAAAGATAATTCGGATTTTGCCCCGCACCTAACTTTTCAAAGAATTTCTCATCCTCGTTAAGCTTTGCCTTCACCCACTCTTTATTATTTTTGAAGATATTTTTGATATCCATTAATTCACCTATTTGATTATATTCGATAAATAATATGTGAATCTAATGAATTTGCCAATTACGCTTTTAGTTATAACCCCTCTAGAAGGAACTTAACCGCCAGACTTTGAAGAATAATTGCTGCAATAATGCTAAAAATAGGCCCAAGCTTATCTGAAGCACGTTTTGCAATGCTCATTCCAACAATTGTTGAACAAAATGCCCATCCACCGATGGAGATAATATATGGAGTTAGCACCTTTCCTGATGCACCAATTGTCACACCAACAGCAAAGGCGTCAAGACTTGTAGCAAATGAAACGAGTATTACTTTAAAAATACTGTGGAATTCCTTTGGTTTTTCTTCCTCATGTTCGTGCTTACCACTCAATTCTTCATAACCTTCATAGGCCATATGAATGGCAACAGCAGTTAAGAGTCCAAACGATATCCAATGATCAATATAATCAAATTGTGCAATAACTTTCGCACCAGCAATGGCACCTAAGAATGCAACTAGCGCTTCCGCACCACCGGAAGAAAAAGCAAACTTTATCGAATCACTAAACTTATGAGGACGAGCTCCCATTGCGACAGCAGCAGAGAAAGAATCCGCACAAAGGACAAGCCCAATAACTACAACTTCAAAATAATTAATCATAAGTACTTATAATACTGTTTGATAAGCTAGACAATGATTATTCTTTTTTTCACGCTACTGTCCTAAATGGTATTTCTTTAATATTGTCATATCAATGAAATACTTAATCCTCATACTCTCATTTAGTACTTTTGCATCCTTTGAAAGCGTTGACTCTTACTTTAATGATGACGAGTTAAGTTACGCAAACAAAGAAGTTCACTCACCCAAATAATACTGAATCAGGGAAGTTAAAAGAGTCGAATAGGAGATGTGTCAGCCCACACTTCTATGCAGGCTGGTCTTATAACCACTTTGGGCCTCTTCAAAACTCAACGGGTGATAACCTAAGAAAGCTTATGTCCTGTATTTATCACTAATTTTTAAAATATTTAATACTTCCCTTCATCCCAAAGACAATATGTCCCTTATCTAAAATTAGAGTATCCGCAAAGATATTCTCAGGCTTCTCACCTTCAGAAAAGAGGCGGGATTTGATAAGGCTTCCATCATTAAGATCTAAGTAAGATATCTTTCCAAGGCGATCAATAAAGATCAGCTTCTCTCCGTCGTATTTCATTGATGAGTAGTTATAACCGAGCTTCTTCTTGCGACTCTCATATTTCCATTTAAGTTCGGAAGTTACGCTATTCCAAGCATAGACACGTCCATCAAAATCATTAAAGACAACAATATCATCAAAGACTAAAGGCTTTCCAATTACTGGTGAATCAATTTCAACAGAACTAATTCTGCCCCCTAATGAATTAAAGCATACAAGTCCACCAAGCTCTGACTTCACATGAAGTTCACCTTGAATAAAGCAAATATTCTCACGTGTTGCAACAGGTCCATACCAACTTGAAAGAGATAGCTCTTCACGCCAAATTTGCTTTCCGCTCTTGGCATCAATTTTATAAGCAAAAGGTCTGGCCTTCCCAAGATCTTCTTCAGGAACACCACTTGCAACATAAACGGCATTATCTTTTAAAAGAACAAAGGCATCCATATGGCCACCTTCAAAATGCCAGATTTCTTTCATTGTTTCAGGATCAATTGCATAGAGGCCATCCCCACCAGCTGTTTGAAAAAGATAGTCCTTTCCTTCAATTGTGTGAATGACAGGAAGAATCTCTGTATGTCCCTTAGTTTTAAAAGAGCCTACAACCTTCTTTGTCTTAGGATTAAATTTATAAACCCTCATATGATGAGAAGCATGAAGCCCTTCGCCAAAATATAAGAAGCCTTTAAAATAGACAGGAGTTGGCGACAGAAACTTACCAAAGAAAATCTTATTCTTTATGGCCCCAGTTTCTATATCCAAAACAAAGAGATTACCTTCATTAGATCCAACAAAAAGCTCTCCATCGACAACAGTACCGGAAGCAAAGATTCCTTCAGGTACAACTTGTTGCCAAATAAAATTTTCAGGATCAACATTTATTGGGTCTTTCTTATAAGTGATATCACTATTAAAAGTATCTTGAATAAATAGAGGTACCGGCCCATGCTTTATATATTGATAGGCTTCCATTCCACCGTAGATAAGAAGATTAAAAATCATTGCAGAGATTAACACCTTAGGCTTTAGTAAAACCTCAAGAAGCTTTTTTGGCCCTTCGGCCTTAAGCTTTACCCCAAAGAGCCCTGCAATAAATGTTGCAACAACAGTAATTCCTGTACTTAGAAAAGCTAAGGGTAACAATACCGTTGGAACAATAGAGTAACTATAGTCACTACAAAAGTTGTTATTGCATGAGTTTAATACTTCCAGAATTTCCATCAACGAAAACATCCTCTCCACCTTTAAATTTAATATGACATTGTTTAATTCCACTTACAGCAGGAATTCCCATTTCTCTGGCAACAATTGCACAATGTGACAGAACACCACCACGCTCAACAATGATCCCACTTGCTTTAGTGAAAACTGGTGTCCATCCTGGATCAGTTGATTGAGCGACGACAATTGCATTTTCAGGCCATTCAATCTCTTTCCAATTTGAAGGATTATTGATGACAACAACCTTGCCCCTAACCATTCCTGAAGATAGTCCTTCTCCGACCAGATTGTTTGAAGAAGCTTCTTCATTACCATCAATAACAGACTTTATTTCTCTTAAAGAAGTAACTGTTGAAAAATTGAAGTTTCGAAACATTTCAATCTTATGCTTTCTTTCTATGATAAGGCTTAAGTAACTACTTTTAAAATTCTTTATCTCATGGATATGAAGATAAAAGATATCATTTAAGTCATCTAATTTATATCGACGTGCGATTTCTAAACAAAGATATCGAATATGGGCATAAGGTTTTAAAATCGCCATTTTCCACTTCTCTCTTAGCTCTAAGAGATCCTTTAAAATCTTCCACTCTTCTAAGATTAAAGTCTTTTTAAATGACTTCATTGCCATAATTTCGGCTTCAACATCATCTAATGTATGATTATTTTTTTCTTTTACATACTTCTCTAAGGGATAATCATAGAATGCATCATCACCAATCTCTGCCCATCTCTTAGCACTGAGATCGAGCTCTCCCGGACCACGATGACCATAGCGAGCAAGAAAGTTATGACGAGCATTGGGCTTTGCACATGCTTTTTTAAAGTAGAGTCCCATTTTAAATGTTTCTGAATTTATTCCTGCTCCAGACCATCTCTTAATTAAGTGATCTGCCTCTTGAGGAGTATAGATACTTTTTAAAAGAGATATTAAGGTTTGAATTGTTGTCTCTGTTAATGAGATCAAGATATAAGGCCATACCAAAGTTCTCTCACTAAAAAGTGATGACTCTTTTGAGAAGCGACTTAATAGATCTTCCAATGTCCAATCTTGATAGATCTTACTATCATATGGCCTTTTATTAATAACAGAAATATCCACTAATGCCTTCGTTGCATCATTAATAACTTCTTTTCTATGTGTATTGATTGAGAGGCCAACCTTCAACATTCTCCACATTGTCTGAGGTGTCTTCATAAGAATGTGTGGAGTAACTTTTGAAAAATGAAATTTTAAATGCGGCCTAGGAATTGGCTCTATTGTATAAGGGATTGGACCAAAATACATTTGCCCAAGCTTTGAAAGGTTAATATAACTTCGTCCAAAGACCTCATCCATTAAACACTCATCTTTACTGAAGCCGACATAACCAAGCTCTTGCAAGGCCTTATCGAATGCCTGATCCTTCTTAAATGAATTTGCCCAAATCTCAGTTGTTAATGTTGTTGGCGCTGTTGTCCATTCTGCAAATGTCTGTCCATCCCAGACTGTCTCTTGAGGATAAATTGACTCTAATCTTTCAAGCTCCTCATGGCCAATTCTCTTAAGATTTGAAATTGAAGCTTTTGCTGTAATTGGCCTTGCTTGAAGAAGATAGACAATCCCCTTTTTATCAATGGCCCATTCAATATCAAAATCATCCTGATACTTATCTTCCACAAGTTTTGCACAACGAATAATTTCATCAATTTGTTCAGAAGTTATATCTGGGCTTACTCTTTGAGACTCACTCAAGATTGTGGGAGTTCTTTTCCCAGAAACAAGATCTTCGCCGACTCCATCAATATATTCAAGCATCCAAGACTCAAACTTCCCTCTTGGGTCTTTTGAAAAATAAACTCCTGAAAAAGATGGGTCAATCATACGCTGAATAACAACGTTCATTGGGACTTCTTTAGAGCTTCCTAAGAAATGTTGGCGATAGGCTTTTGAAGATTCTTTATTAATTGAGTTAAAGCAGTCAGTAATCGCTCTTTTTAAATCAATATCATTATCGACATAGAGGAATGTGGAATTCTGGCCAGCAAAACTATTCTCTTTCGAGTCTTCCCCTGTAGCAGAACTTCTAACTGCCAAAGAGTATTCTCCATCTTTAGCAAATTGATAAACTTCCTCTAATTCTCTATCTGATGGCATTGCATCCAAGATAATTCCATTAGGAACAGGAATATTCATCTGTGCCATCATGGCAAGCATATAGGCTTTTCCACCTACTTGTGTTTTGTCTTCAGGTAAATTTTCAAAATAATATAACATCGGTCCATCCTCTCAATAAACTTATATCGTTTAAGAGTCAAAGAAGACATGATGTATATCATGAAAAACAATAATAACAGAACAGAAAGAAATTAATTTAAGAGAATATCTAAGATTTCCTGTTGCTCTTTTGTTCTTAAGCTCTTGTCAGTTACCACTGCGTTAAGATTGGCCTTTTCAGAGCTTTTCTTATCCTGATAAATCTTAGGTATTAAGTGCTTTAATAGCTCTTTTACATTAGACACATTCTTATTAATGACTGCTGTGATCTCTTCTAGTGAGCAAGCTTCATCTTTCCAACAATCGTAATCAGTTACAAGTGCTACTGTCGCATAAGCAATCCCTGCCTCTACTGAGAGATAGCTTTCAGGAACATTAGTCATTCCAATGACACTGGCACCAAAGCTACGATAGAGTTCACTTTCGGCACGACTTGAGTATTGAGGTCCTTCGATACAAATATAGCTGCCACCAAAGTGAAAGTTTGTATCAACTTTGTTTTGAACAGATTTGATCGATTCGACAAGCTCTAGCGAGATTGGTTGTGCAACAGAGACATGTCCCACAATCCCATCTTCAAAGAAGCTTCTTTTGCGTAGTCCTTTGGTCCAATCAATAAATTGATCTGGCATAAAAAAGTCACCTGGAGCGACTTCTTCTTTTAATGACCCTACAGCTGAGATTGAGATTATATGAGTCACTCCTAACTTCTTAAGAGCAAAAATATTGGCACGATAATTTATATCAGAAGGAGAAATATGGTGTCCTACACCATGTCTTGTGACAAAGAAGAATTCGTAATCAGAAACCTTGAGTTTTTTTATCTTACTACTAGGTTCCCCAAATGGAGTCTGTATTTCTAGAGATTCAACTTCCTCTAAAATATCGAGGTCATAAACCCCACTTCCACCAATAATTCCTAATTTCATATATCCTACTTATAAAATACTGCTAAGAATTGATTATACTTCTTTAAATTCTTAGTTCGTGTATTAATAGTTGTAATCTCAACATTTAAACCAGCAGCATCGGCCCATCCAACAATTTCTTCATTTGAAAAGCCGAAGTGCTTTACACCCATTGCTTTAGGGTCGGGATGGAAACTACCGTCTTCAGTCTCAAGATCCACAATGGCCATCTTCCCCCCATCTCTTAACATTGAAGCAAGTTTAAGAGTCATTTTATCTGGAGAATCAAGGTGATGAAAAGTCATTGAACTTATAATGAGGTCAAACTTTTCATCTAAGTCATCTTTTTCTAAATCAATATTTATCGAACGAATATGATCTTGGTCACTTGTCTTCTTGTTAAAGACTTCAAGCATACCGTGTGAAGTATCAACCCCTGTTATACTTTTTGCGATATTTATGAATTCAAGGCCAAAAAGTCCAGTACCACATCCAAAGTCTAGGATATCCACTTCTTTTGAAATATTTAAAACCTGAAGAGTTTTTTGCGCTAACTCTCCCATTAACTTAATTTTATCTTCTGAATCCCATGTATTTGCAGCATGATTAAAATGAGACATATTAAACTCCAATTGATTTTATGATTCAAAGTCAAAGTAATCAGATAACTCCCCTTCATCATCTGCAAGATCATCAGGGTTATAATCATCTAGAAAACCGATATGATAAAGAGCGTCTCCGGCCATGACAAGAGAAGAAGTACTCATTCCTAGAATAACTCCATCGTGTTCCATTCGAATCTTAGTAATAAGGTCCCCAGACATTTGCCTAAGCTCACCAACGACTTCACCCTCTTTTACAATCTTTCCATACTTTGCTTTATTTAAAAGAAGCCCTCCTCGTGAAGCACGCATCCATCTTCTTTTTTTAATTATAAACTTTTCACCAATAAACTCTTTCTTGGCCTTAATCATCCCATATTGGTGAAGAACACTTTTTATAAGATTTAGACCGTATTTGGCTATAGTTTCATCAATCCTAAGGCCTTCCCCTCCTTCAAAAACGATACATGGTTTACCTAATTCGCTGATTGCTTCTCTAAGTGAGCCATCACGTAAAGCACTATTTACAACAAGTGGTATACTCACATTTTCGACGAGTTCGTGCATTCCAGGAGTACTCAAATCACAACGGATTTGAGGTATATTAAAGCGGCCAGCACCGCCAGAATGTAGATCAATAAAAACATCACCATAGCGAGTAACATTCCTAAAGATAAAGTCAGCAAAGCGAGATCCAAAGTTCCCTTTATTCTTACCAGGAAAGCAGCGATTAATATCTTTTCGATCCGGAAGGTAACGGTGCTTATTTAAGAAACCATAGATATTGACAGTAGGAAGAACAATTAAAGTCCCCTTTAAGAGCTTCATCTTTTTCTTCATAAGAAGCTGGGCCGTACGAAGTCCATTAATTTCATCTCCATGCATACAGGCGGTGACAACCACACAAGGAGAAACTTCTTTAGTCGCCCGATAAACGTAGACTGGAGCCTTAACTTTTTGAAGTCCATAAAATGATGGAAAATCCACAAAGTCCAGACGTGGATAGCCGATTTCGTAATCTTCAATATCTAAATCAAATAAAGAACTCTTCAATCAAATATCCTTTTTTACACTTTCAAAATTCTTCTCAATATATTCAATTATTTTAACGGCAATATTCTTCTCATTAGTTCCCTCAATTCCTTCAAGACCTGGAGATGAGTTAACCTCTAATATCTTTGGTCCACTGCCTGAGCGTATAATATCAACTCCGGCCATATTTAACTTCATGGCCTTTGCTGCCGCCACTGCAACTTTTCTTTCTTCGGGAGTAATTTTAACTTTTATCCCAACACCACCACGGTGAATATTAGAACGAAACTCTCCTTCTTTTGCCTGTCTCATCATGGTAGCGATAACCTTATCCCCTACAACAAAACAGCGAATATCTGCACCTTTTGCATCTTTAACAAATTCTTGAACAAGGAAGTTTGCATGTAACACTCTAAAGGCATCTATTAAGCTTTCTGAAGCTTTATGAGTTTCTCCAAGAAGAACACCTCGCCCCTGAGAGCCTTCAAGAAGTTTAACAACAAGAGGCGCCCCACCAACTAACTCAATTAACTTATCTGTTTGTTGAGTTGTTTTTGCAAAACTTGTTTTAGGAAGTGGTAATTCCTTATGTGAAAGGATCTGCATTGAGCGTAGCTTATCTCTTGAGCGTCCGATAGCATTTGAAGAGTTCAAACAATAAACTCCCATCATTTCAAATTGACGAACAATGGCCATTCCATAGGCACTAATACTAGCACCAATACGTGGAATTACAGCATCAACATTACTTAGCTTTCTCTTCTTATAATGAACCATTGGTGAGCCAGAGGTTACATCAACAAAGCAATCACTTGGATGAACAACTTCAATCTTATGACCTTTTTTCTTTGCTTCCTCTACCAGTCTCTTAGTTGAGTAGAGGTTCTTATTTGAAGATAAAATAACAATATTCATAATTTCTCCATAAATGATTACATTCAATTTTACAGTGATTTTACTCTGAAAATTCTCTTTTAAGTAAATAGAAAAGTTAAAAAAATTTAACTAGACTCAACAAGCTCCATATTCAAAAACCACATCTCTAAATATATATACCATAGATTAGATAAGATGACTTAACGCCACAGGACAAGAAAATTAAGATTTTCTTAACTTTACGTTTATATCTTACGATTATTAAATCAGAAAAAATAATCTTGCGGGTTTCACCTCACTAAAGCATGATCTTAATCATAGCAAGGATTAAAATTTACATACAAAACCACTAATTTCTTATGAATAACAAACCTCTCTCTCTCCTCCTCATTTTTAGACACTTTTATTAGATAAAATCTTTTTACTTTTTTCATGGTCAAATATTCACCTGAAAATAAAATAAAAATTTTTATTCATTTTACAATTTTGGTTTACAAAACTTCCCTTTTCATACAAATAGGACTGCGAAATCTTAAAACTCTAAAGGTATTGGTAGGTATTTGTATGGCGATCAATCTTATTATTAGCATGGACTGGGAAGGTATTTCTTTAGAGCATAAGAACCTTTCGGCCATTAGTCAGTTCAAACAAAAATGGAATGCACCAATTGTTCATTACAAGAATGCCGCTTATTACACCAATAAACGTCTTGAAAATATGGATATCAACAAAACAATGAAGTCTGTTATCTCTCAAGACGATGAAATTGGTCTACATCTCCATACTCCTCGCCACTTTGTGCAAGCGGCAGGTGTTATGCCAAGAATGGCGCCATGCTTTAGCAAATACGGTGATTATAATGCTGGCGACATGAATGGTCAGGAAGTAATGCTTGTTGCCTATAACAAAGATGAAGTAAAGGCCATGATCCAATATTCACTAGAGAAATTAAAGAGTAACGGATTTGATGCTATTCATTCTTTTAGAGCTGGCGGATGGATGTCTGATGAAAGAGTCTGGGAAGCACTTGTTGAAACAGGTATACCAATTGAAAGTTCTGCAACAAATTACAACCTACTGAATGGAAGCTCTTGGGAAGGAGACAATCTCCAACGCTATATTTCCCTCATTTGGGGAGAATTGAATGTTCTATCTCGTCCATATTATCTTCAAAACTTCTGCGGAAGTCTTTTTGAAATTCCTAATAACCTAGGGGCCATTGATTATTGGAAAGAGCAGACTATTGATGATCACCTTGCAGCAATAACTGATCACTATAATGCCAATGAAGATATGTATTTAGTTATTAATTCTCACCAGGAAACTGCCCAAGAGAACTTTCACAAACTAGATAATTTTCTGAGTCGCTTAACTGATGATTATGGTGATGATATAAACTTTACAACAAATAAAGATATTTATTTTAACGAATTAAAGAAGAATAGTTAAAAGGGAAGACTAGTTCCCTTTTATCAACTTCTCTTTTAAATCCTCATCAACACTTTGTGGGCCAATCCATGGAGAATGCACAATTGAGAATAACTTCTTATCATCTTTCTTAGAAGAAATGGTTTCTCCATTCTTTTGAATAATAACATCTGAACCGTTTAGTTTATAAATCGCCAATACATCGCCTTCTTTAACATCAACAGCATTATTCTTTAACCATTCCAGCTGTTTCTCAACGCCTTTAAGTTTACCTAGTGATTCATCCCAACCAGCTTGAGAATGTTTACGCTCTACATCTCTTAAGTAAGTAATCTTAATTAATTCATCATCTGAGACAATACTTTTAAAATAACTAACTTTATAAACATCCCAGAAGTAATATGAAAGAACACCTTCTCCAACGAGCTTAAAGTCCTTATCCATTTTGGCCATTACAAGCATAGGAAATAATAAAACTAATATTAATAACTTATTCATATTGAATGACTCCTATTTTCCTCAATGGAATTAAAGTGAGATAAGTAAAGTCTAGCTCAAATGAATTAGTCGCAAAGTTTATACTATTTTCTTTAGCATGATGATTATTTTGATATAACTCACCCATCATAAGGAAATCTATAATTAAAGTATTCTTTGAATGATCATCGAGATCATGGTTTCGATAACCGTACTTATGGCCACACCAATTCACAATGGCCCCGTGTATTGGACCAAGTAAACTATGGATAGGAACAAGAAGTAAAAACCAAAGAGAATCTGTAAAAAGTAAGTACATGAGTGTGTAAAACACAACAAAGAGAGATCTGACGGGAATAGAGTCAGCAATAGCAACAATTTTGGGAAAAGTTTCACGTTGCGTTTTTACACTCATGTACTTACGGTATGTATGTAACATCATATCGACAATATTCTTACTAACAACAGGAGAATGAGGGTCTCCCTCTAGATCCGAATGAATATGATGCTGCATATGTAAAGTTTTGTAATGTTGAGGGCGAAGAAAGCTTGGACCTTGCGATAAGATCGTGAGTATCAAAAAGAATCGATCCCAACCACGCGACATCTTACATTGATCGTGAGAAATATAGCGATGCAAGTAAAATGACTGGCAAAATAACGATAAATACCAATGAATAAATAGAAATCCTATCGCAAAATACATACTAGCTCCGTTTTACTCTGAGGCCCTAACTAATTTCTTATTGAATAAGAAGTGGCCAACAAACCACTCATCTCCATTATTATGACCAAAAAGTTCAGCACAAGAGGCAAAGAAGATTTTCCATCTTTCAAACCATAATTTTGCATCTTCTGCTCCATAAGTATCAGCAAGAACATTCATGAGAGCTTTTTCATGTTTATCCATATTTTTAAACCAAGCTTCTGAAGTTTCTTGATAATGCTTACCATTTACTTTCCACTTCTCTTCTAAAGAAAGTGAATCTTGCACTCTTTCAAAAAGGTCAAAACTTGGCATGACGCCACCAGTGAAGAAATACTTCCCCATCCAGTTATCATCGCCCTCAGTTTCAAAAAAGTATGAAGCACTCTTATGACAGAAGATATGAATGAAGACCTTACCATCATCCTTTAGCCAACTAGCAACCTTTTCAAAAAGAACATTATAATTTCTCATATGCTCAAACATTTCAATTGAAACAATACGATCAAATTGCTTATCGATACTAAAAGTATTCATATCTTGCGTTAATATCTTTAAATTACTAAGCCCACGACTCTTTGCTTTCGATTCAATAAATTCACGTTGAGACGATGAATTTGAAATGGCCGTAACTTTTGAATTCGGATACTTTTTTGCTAGATATAGAGTTAAAGAACCCCATCCACAGCCAAGTTCAAGAATATCCATTCCATCTTCAAGCTGCGCTCTTTTACAATAAAGTTCAAGCATCGCTTCTTCTGCTTCATCAAGAGTCTTTACTCCTCTTTCAAAAAGAGAACTTGAATACTTTAAATTCTTACCAAGAACTAACTCAAAGAAACCAGCTGGTAACTCATAATGTTGCTCATTGGCCTTGTCTGTATCTTGAGCGATAACAGATGAATTAAGCTCACCTAAGATGCCATCTCGATGAAAACTGAAGTTCTCATAAATTTCGTCTTGTCTTTGCTTAATTAGCTTTCTAATTCCGACACGAATTAACGGATCAGGAATATAACCTCTTTCAGCAGCATTCATTAAAAATGACATATATTCTCCTTAGTTACGATATAGTGGTTTTCCAAAAGTTAAATGAGAAACACCAATGGCCCTTTCGTGGAATCCACCGATGCAATATGAGAAGTAAAAGTTCCATAATCTTATAAATTCCTCATCTTCTCCAAGTTTTGGGATTTCATGAGTATTTGTATTAAAACGTTTTTTCCATTCCTCAAGAGTTCTTGCATAATGTGATGTAAAGTCCACTTGATTATATAAACGCATATCTGAAGTAGACTTAAATGATGAAAGAACAGCATGAATTGAAGGAATAAAGCTTCCAGGGAAAATAAACTTTTTAATGAAGTCTAATTCCTTTACGGCACGGTCATATTCTTGATCGTTAATTGTAATAATCTGAAGTAGGGCCAGCCCATCCTCAACCAAGAGATCAGATATCTTTTGCGTATAACTATCTAAAAACTGCTCACCTACTGCTTCAATCATTTCTATTGATACAACACGATCATACTCACCTTTTAGAAGACGATAATCATCTTTCAATAAAGTGATCTTATCTTCTAGACCTTCTTTAGCAATTCTCTCTTTTGTTACACGATACTGATTATCTGATATTGTTGTCGTCGTAACGTGGCAGTCATAATTCTTTGCAAGATAGATCGCCAATGCACCCCAACCAGAACCAATCTCAAGAATACGATTTTCAGCTCGTATATCGAGGCGCTCAGCGATTAGCTTAAGCTTTGCTTGCTGTGCCTCCTCTAGTGTTGATTCTTCGTTTTCAAAAAATGCAGATGAGTACATCATAGATTCATCTAAAAAGTGTTCAAAAAGCTCATCTGGAAGATCATAGTGCGCTTTAATATTCTTCTTTGAACCATCAATAGTATTCCTGTCTTGCCAATACTCAATTAGCCTTGCAGGCTTTAGAAGATTAACAAGGCCTGAGTCCACTTGACTGAGTGTAGACTTATTTAAAGCAAATAGTCTCATAACATTATCAAGATCATCAGTGTCCCATTTCTTAAGAATATAAGACTCTGCTGCACCTATTGATCCTTTAGTGAAAACATCAACAAAGAAAGAAGGATCATTGACCTTGATTTCAGCATTAACAAGGATATCACCTTTACCAACCTCAGTAGTGATATCTTGTTCAATAATCTTAAGACGTCCATATTGAAGATCATCTAATGATTTAAGTATTAGCTTTCTAATGGATCTTGTTAAAAAACCATAGTTTGATAGCGCTTGTACTTCAGGGTATTTCTGAAGAGTTTTATAGTCTGGTTTCATAATACACCTTCCTTATTTTTATCTGAGATTATTGATCTACGACTGTCTGGGTTTGGATGATCAAAGAATGGAATTCTTTTCATCCATAGTCTTAATGCTTGAAAATATATTCCAAATATCATTTTAAAAGTCATTAGCGGATGTTTAAAAAGCATTCGATTTAAAGAACGAGATGAAATATTAACCCGTTTTAACTGAAGTCCTGCAAAGAAGACTGCACTGCCTTTATCTAAGCTTGTCATATGAATTCTAAGAGAATTCGATGGCACAAAGAATTCCCAAATATACTTAATATCCATTGGGAAAAATGGTGAGATATGAAATTTCTTATCGAGCTTAATTTTTAATGATTTGTCATTTACATCCTCCCCATCAAAGACATAACAATAACGCTCACCCCAAGGAGTATTTTCGATTTCTGCCATTAAGGCATCAAGCGTCTCTCCATCCTCTTTATAACAATAGTAAAAACTCACTGAGTTAAAACAATAACCAAAGAAGCGTAAATTTGTTAAAATTCTTACTGGCCCATTTGGTCTTCTACCAATCTTGTCTTCAACAGTGTTAAAAACTTCTTCTTTCAGTGGTTTTGACTTATCGCCATGGTAATCACTTCTTCGAAAAGAAATAAAGTTCAACTTTTCAAGAGACCAAAACTTTGATTTAGAGAAGACTTCATCAAGTTCATCTAAATCAATATAGCTTAGAAATAACTTGTACTTGAAGTTATGCTCCTTGGGTGAATAACGGTTGTGAAGGACTTCTCCTTCGTAGAGGCAGCTTTTCATATCTTCTCCAGTTCCTCTACAACACGAAGAGCACTGAAAACACCATCTTCGTGAAAGCCATTACGCCAATATGCTCCACAATAGTGAGTACGATTCTTTCCACTTATATCTTTCCAACTTTCTTGTGCCTTCATCCCCTCGAGAGAGAATAATGGATGCATATAATCCATTTTTTTAATTATTTTCTTCTCATCTATTTTTCGGTATGGGTTTAGAGTGACATTGAACAAATTCTTACTCTTTAACTCTTGTAAGATATTCATATTGTATGTCACTGTGGCCCCTACTTTTCTTTCAATAGGAAGTTGATAATTCCATGCTGCCCAAGCAAGCTTCTTCTTTGGAAGAAAACTTCGATCTAAGTGTAAGTATGTTGGATTAGCAATATAAGGAATTGAAGAAAGAACCTCGCTCTCTTTTTGTGTTGGAGCATCTAAAATCTTTAATGAAATATCACTATGTGTTGCAAAAATAACATGATCAAATTTTTCGCTCCCATTCTTTGTTTCCACAACAATGTGATCATCATGACGAATAACTTTTTGAACGGGAGTATTTAATCTAACACTATCCTTAAAATGTGGAAGCATTTTATCAATATAAGAATTTGATCCTCCATCAATTACATACCACTGCGGACGATCATCAACCTCTAGGAAGCCGTGATTTTCAAAAAATCTTAGTACGAATTTAGCAGGAAATTGCCATACATCTCTTGGGTCAGTCGACCATACCGCGGCCATCATAGGAACAATATAATATTCAATTACACTATCTTTAACTTTTCGTGATTCAAAAAATGCTTGAAGAGAGATATCTCCATTATCATTAGAGAGAAAATCCTTGGCCTTCTTATTAAAGTCAATTATTCCCTTTAGCATTGAATAGAATTTCGGTCTTAAAAAGTTTAATCGCTGAGCAAATAGAGTATTAAATGAGGTTCCATTGTACTCAAGACCAGTTTTATCACAGCTGACACTAAAGCTCATGGATGTCGGTTTATAAGCAACTTCTAATTCTTCAAGAAGTTTTAAAAAGTTTGGATAAGTCTTTTTATTAAAGACGATAAACCCAGTATCAACACGATGTTTTTCACCATCTAGCTCAATATCATGTGTATGAGTGTGCCCACCAAGGTAATCATTGGCCTCAAAAAGAGTAATGTCGTGCTTACTTGAAAGTTTGTATGCACATGTTAAACCAGAAATACCAGAACCAATGATTGCTATTTTCACTACTCCCCCTTCAGCCTTTTCTTAATGTACTTTGTGACTGATCCGAGAACAGGAATATGTTCATATATAAATTCACCCATATCAAAATAGTCGCGGTGATAGCTTACAAGTCCATTTTCATTAAACTTTATGACTGAGTTTCCATGAAGGATAACTGGTTTTCCTGAGTTTAGATTTGGAGTTCTCAAAATCATTTTCCATACTCCCACATGATTAGAACCATTTGAGATAATATCCGAAAACTCAAATTTGATATCAGTTACACCTTCATAAATACCTTTGTAATATCCCTTAACTTCATCGATTCCCTTATGGCGTCCAATAGGGTCAATAAATAGAGCATTAGGAGCATAGAAGTTATCAAGAATATCGACGTTATCAGCTCTTAATTCATTAAAGACCTTCTCTATTCGTTGGGCCTGAGATTTCGTTTGTGCATTATCATCTTGCGCGTATGCCATATCCACATTGCCTCCTATTAGTAATAAACTTGTCATTAAAATAATTATTGTGTTCACCTTTGGAAACCAAAGTAAAAAGCGGTTCGTTCTTTCTTGGTATTTACGGTAAAGATCACCCTTAGACTTTAATGAAGACTCCTCTGCCGGAGGTACTCCTGTTACTGAAGTAATAAGATAAAGCATGATCAAATACGGTATTAAACCGATAAATGAAATAGGTGCTGAACTAAGTCCATATACCCCAAAGCCGGCCCAAATTAATGTTTCAAAAAAATAATTTGGATGTCTTGAGTATTTCCAAAGACCGATATCACAGACTTTTCCACGATTTTCTTTATTGGAAACAAACCTTTTAAGCTGAGAATCAGCGATTAGCTCTCCAATAATTGCAATGGTAAAAATTAAAATTCCAAAGTAATTTGATAAATCAAAAGTTGGATTCATTATCGCTAGGTAGAGAGGGATAGCTAAGACAACATTTAATAAGGCTTCACCAACAAATAGCCCATAGAGATAGACTCCATACATGACTTTCCACTTTTTCTTTAACTCTATGTAGCGTTTATCTTCTCCCGTTTGTCTTATTCGAGTGAAGAGATGTGTGCTTAAGCGTGCAGACCAGATTCCGTAGAGACAAAAAAGCACAATAGCATTTAAGTTTTCAAAGAAGTTTTGGCCCTCTGGGTAGTTAAAATATAAAACTCCCATAATTAGAAAGAAGCTTGAGCACCAATAAAAGTCTAAGTAGGCAAATACCTTAACTCGAAAAGAGATGTACCAGCCAATCGTAAAATAGACTAGAAGCAGTGCTGTGATAATCAGTATACTTTCAAACACGTTTGATCCTTTTTAAGTCAGTTATCCTTATGCCTATTAGTACGCATAAGGCTTAGAAATAGATCAGTTAAATAAGAAAAAAAGCACAAAACAATGTAATTTCAACAGCTTACACCCAGTCTTTTATATTAAATAAGAAAAAATCAACTTTAATGTGATCCATTTTTTGATTCATCTCGTAATGAGTAATATGAGAGTAATAAATATGCAGGATCAAGTTTTAGCGAATTTAGGACTCAGATGTGATAGACTAATTCCTATTATTAGGAGACATCACAAAGTGCAAT
Organism: Halobacteriovorax sp.; assembly: GCF_048381875.1. NCBI lineage: Bacteria > Pseudomonadati > Bdellovibrionota > Bacteriovoracia > Bacteriovoracales > Halobacteriovoraceae > Halobacteriovorax > Halobacteriovorax sp. The sequence continues at coordinate 260,496 of NZ_JBLXBP010000002.1, forward strand.
TGGGCCTAACTGAATTAGAAAACTTGATTCGAGAAATCGCTCAGGAAAAATCAAGACATGCTTTTAAGAAGCTATTTGATTTTTATTACCCAAAGGCGATGAACTACCTCCTTAAGGCTGGATTATCAAAGGAAGTTTGCGCAGAGCTTTCTCAAGAGGCCATGCTAAAGGTTTGGAAGAAGTCTTCCTCATACTCTCCAGAATTGGCCAATGTTAATACTTGGCTATTTACAATAATAAGAAATACAAAATATGACTATTTAAGAAAACAAAGCCGTGATCCTTTAGCAATCATAAGTGCTGATGATGTTTTTGATGAAAATATTCACACACTTGATTCTACGCATGAAATTGAAGAGATTTATCAAAGAGCGCAAACTCAAGAAATGATAACTAAACTCTCTCAAGATCAGCAGGATGTTCTCTACGGTATATACCGAGAAGGACTAACTCATTCGGAATTTGCTCACATGCGTGACATCCCCCTGGGGACAGTAAAATCACGGGTAAGACTAGCTATTAAAAACTTAAAATTACTAATGGAGGAAAAGTGAATAAGCTTTATCATCCTGACACAAATTTAATAAGAGACTATGTTAACGCTAAGTTACCAGCGGGAGCTTCTCTTCTAATATCAACTCACTTAAGTGAATGTGAGGACTGCCAACAACATATGGCCACACTTACAAACGAGGAAGCTCAAGTCTTCTTTAGTGATGATAGTGAGATCAAAAAAGATGAAGTGGACGATGCGTTTGAAAGCCTCTTTAATCGTATAGAAGATGAAGAAAGAGAAACGATTGTAAATATTAAAGCCAAGCAAAATACTGCAACGATTAACTTCGGAGACAAGGTATTTGAATTACCTGAAAAGTTGGCCTTTGCGGCAGAGAAAAACCTTAATTGGAAAGAGTTCGGTAATGATTGCGGTGTGGCACAAATTACAGAAGGTGCCGGTGGTGGTCTTTTCTTTATCTACATGGGACCAGGAGAAACTGTTCCAGAGCACGGCCACAGTGGACGTGAATATAGCTATGTTGTTGATGGTTATTATTACAGTGAAGGAACTCGTTTAAGTAATGGTGACTTTTCTGTATTTGATGAAAAAGATACTCATGCACCAGCAACTGCAAGTGATGAAGGATGCTTAGTGGTTTCATTTGTTGAAAACCGCCTTAACTTCTTTCAAGGATTATTGGCACCATTAAATCGTCTACTCTGGTGGTACCTTAAGAGGTCTTAGAAAGTTATTACTCGCAGCAATCAGTTGAAGATTCAAACTCTATTGTGGAATAGACAACATGATGACTAGATAAAACCTCTTTAATACTTTGCTTTAAAATGTCTAAGTCCCTTGCCTTTGTTTCCGGCGCAACAAGAATATGAAATCTTAAATAGAATGATTCATTATCTAATGACCAACCTTTAATAGCATGCATATCTTTTACAAGCTCTAAGGCCTCAACCTCTTCTTTTATTGTATTCATCTCAATTTCATCAGGAAAATGCTGAAGGAATATTAGTCCAACTTTTTTAAGATTATGATAAACACCTCTTAGAATAATAAATGAGATCAAGATCGAAAGAATCGAGTCTAAAATATACCAAGGCTTAAAATGAAGTATTACACTGACAATAAGAACGGCCACCCACCCCATTAAATCTTCTAATAGATGGTACATTACCATTTTTTGATTTAGGCCACTCGTCTTAGACATGCGATAAGCAGCAACCCCATTCACCACAATTCCCAATAAGGCCAGCCATAGCATTCCCATTGCCTGAACAGGCTCAGGTGCCATTATTCTTTGAACTGCTTCATAAATGACAAAAATACTACCAGAGAAAAGAATTAGGCCATTTATAAGTGCCGATAGAATCGAAAAACGGCGGTAACCGAAAGTAAATTGATTATCCGCTTCTTTCTTACTTAATTTTTCTGCGAAGTATGAAAATAAGAGAGCAAGGCTATCTCCGATATCATGGAGAGCATCTGAATAGATGGCCACACTATTTGTTAAGTAGCCGCCAATTAATTCAATCACAGCAAAACTAGCGTTGAGGAAAAATGCGATTAAGATATTCTTGCTATTCATATCACCATGATGATGGTGGTGATGATGATGGTGATGTCCTCCAGACATAAGGGCTCCTCAGATTCTGTGTAATTATTCATATTATTAATGATTAAACCGTAGAATTCAAGAGGGATACGATGTTATAATCTCTAGTATGAAGTTGATTAATACACTTATTCTTTTATTTCTAATTTTATCTTGTTCATCAAAGTCGTGGAAAGAGACATCACGTGAAAGTGCAGGAATTGCGCCTAAGGCCCATGAGCTAAAGGAAGATATTGTACAAGTCTACTACGCACGAGCTTTTTCCTGGCGAGGCAACTTTGCCGTCCATCCATGGATTGCTTGGAAGAAAGTTGATGAAGAACAATACACTGTAGCGCAAGTTACTTCATGGAATATCAGAAGAGAAGGTAGCGCCATTAGAATTGAAAAGGACCTTCCTGATCGTTTATGGTTTGATAATATGCCAACCCTCGCCTTTGAGGCACGAGGAAAAAAAGCTGCTACTATCATTGAAAAGCTAAAGCCTTTAATTGAAAATTATCCGTATAAAGATCTTTATCGTATTTGGCCTGGACCAAACTCAAATACATTTGTTTCCTATCTAAATCGCAATATAGAAGAATTGGATATTGAACTTCCACCTCATGCCATTGGTAAGGATTACCTAGGCACTAATAAATTTATTGCCCCGACAGCATCAAATACTGGCTACACCCTATCGGCCTTTGGGCTCTTAGGTGTAACATTTGGTAGAGCAGAGGGAATTGAATTCAACCTTCTTGGGTTAAACTTTGGTGTCGACTTTGCTGATCCAGCACTTAAGCTGCCTTTTGCTGGACGCGTTGGCTATCCAGACCGCTCACTATGATATTTATTATATTTACAAGCGATGGCGTTAGGATTAATCTAATTTCATGACTGAAGAAAATCAAAAATGCCCAAAATGTGAGTCTCCATATGCTTACTCAGATGGACAATTGTGGAATTGCCCTGAATGTTTTCATGAATGGAGTCTAGACGCTAACAATGAAGAAACTGAACAAGAGCATCAATTCCTTGATGTTAATGGGGCCCCTCTACAAAATGGCGACTCTGTTACAGTGATTAGAGACCTTAAAGCCGGTAAGTCCACAATCAAGTCAGGAACGAAAGTAAAAAATATTCGCTTACTTGATGATCCAGTTAACGGACACGATATCTCATGTAAAGTTGATGGCCACGGATCAATGTACTTAAAGTGCTCGGTAGTTAAAAAAGCTTAGGCTTTTACAACTCTCCATAATGAGTCAATAAAGTATTCATTCTTATCAGTAAAATGTTTTGCGACTTGAAAACCACTATCAAAGCACATTGTTTCAATGTCACCTTTTGTATATTTGAAAGAATATTCTAGGTGTAGTGGTTCGAAAGCTTCAAAGTGAAACGCTTTCTTCAATGACTTTATATAAACTGATTGATCCTTCTTTGGAAGCAAGTAGCTTTCCATAGCTCCTATTTTTGGATTAAAGATTCCTACATGCTGAAAGTTCTCTGGTTCAAAATTACCACCTAGCTCTTTATTTATACGCTCTAAAAGATTTAGGTTAAATTCTTTTGTGTACCCACTAGAATCATTATAAGCGGCCGTGAGTTTCTCAACATCTTTTTTAAGGTCAAAACCAATAAGGGCCATATCATTTGCCTCTAGTCCATTCCACATATGCTGTAAGAAGTAGTGACTTTGATGACGATTAAAGTTTCCAATATTTGATCCCAAAAATAAAACAAGCTTACGGTTTCTAGACTTTTCATTAATATAGCGAAGTCCTTCAAAGTATTCTGCGACAACACCATGTACTTGAAGATTTTCGTTAGGAGTAATGACTTCTTCAAGTTGCTTCATTGCCTCTGCTGATATATCGACAGGATAATAATTTACTGTTTTCCCGCTTTCTAGTAATCCTTCAATAATTAATTTACTTTTATGGCCATCTCCAGCACCAAGTTCAACAATATCCACTTCATCTTCTGAAATGATATTAGCAATTTCTTTATTAGCTTGCTTTAAAATTTCGTACTCAGTACGAGTTAGGTAATAGTCTTCATGTTTAGTTATTTTTTGAAATAACTCACTTCCCTTATCATCATAGAAGTATTTAGTTGATAGCATTTTTTCGTCACGACTTAGCCCATTAAGCACATCGAGAGCAAATTGTTCTTTGTCGTTAATATGATTTTCATAATTTACTAAATTAGATATTTCCATTACTTATCCTTGGCAATTCTTATTCCTGAAAACATCCAACGTTGATGTGGACGATAAAAGTTACGATATGTTTTTCGATAATGATTACTTGGAGTACCAAAGCAGCCGCCTCTTAAAACAAATTGATTACACATAAATTTCTCATTGTACTCTTCGAGGCTTCCTAGAAATGATTCATAACCTGGGTATGGAGAATAATGAGAAGATGTCCAATTCCACAATTCATGAGGTCCTTCATCAAGGCCTAATTCGCATTCAAATTCACTAGGTAAACGATAGCCGGCCCATTTTGAAAAGGCATAAGCCTCATAGTAACTAACATGGCAAACACTTGCATTTGGATCAACTAAGCCTAATCCTCCAAGAGTATACTCAAACCACTCTCCATCATTTAAAGACCAATACAGTGGTGCTTTTATTTTGTTTTCTTTAACCCAGTCATGTCCATCACTTGGCCACAGTCGAAAATCTTCATAACCACCATCATTAATGAACTCTAAATATTCACTATTAGTAATCAATTGTTGCCTGACAGAGTACGAAAGAATCACTCTTTCATGATTTGGTTTTTCATTATCATATGAAAAATCCTGTCCATTAAAGCCTACTTGATAAATTCCACCTTCAACATTTTTCCACTGATTCCTTGAGCGAAAAACTTTTAATGGCCAGTACTGATAATAAGCAGGATTACAAGGATTCATGGCAAATATATATTTGATATCCATTAGTAATAATTCTTGGTGCTGTTGCTCGTGATTTAGGCCGACCTCAAGTAAGAATTCAATTTCTGAAACAGGATCCATATTAGTTAAAACTTCACACATATAGAAATCGACATACTTACGATATTCATAAATCTCGTTTACTGTAGGACGAGATAGATGTCCCCTCTGTCCTTGCGACCAGTGATTCCCAACGGATTTATAATATGAGTTAAATAAATATGAATAGCCCTTATTGTATCGCTGATAATCATCGAGATACTTAGCTAAAATAAATTCTTCAAAAAACCATGTGGTATGGGCAAGATGCCACTTAGGTGGACTTACTTCTGCACAAGGCTGAACAACATAATCCTCAATCTCTAAAGGCTTACATATATCTTCCGTTTCCTTTCTTATATTAAGATAGATAGAAGTTATATCATTTTGGATTACGTGAAATCCAATCTCCCCCTTGGCCTTATTTATTTTGAATAGATTTTCTGAATTAAAGTTTATAGCTCCCCCCACATTAATTCTCGATGCAATAAAACGCTACCGTGGAAGGGTGATGATAGAAAGTTAAGAATATTAAAATTTCTTAAAGAATTAATAAAGTTTGAATCAAGCTTCACCCTACTTATAATTTTAAAAAGATCAAAATGGAGACTTTCAACATGAAATTTAAAGATAAGTATTCAATTACATTACTATTCCTTTTCTCTTCTCTCATCTTTGCACAAGATAAAAATGAAGTTCAGGACATGTCTGACCCTTTAGCAGTCTATACGCAGGCAGGTATAGGTACGACTTTGGAAAAAATGTTGTTGAAGATGATTCAAGTATTGATAGTGGGTTCTCTATCTATGGAGTTAATGCACTTATAGGAATGTATGGAAAGTTTACGATAACAGAGAAAATATGGCTAAATTATAATCCCTTTTGGCTAACTGCTGTGAGTGGCTCTAACATCTATGAAGATAGTGCATATGCTCCAGGAAAAGATAATATTCTCTTACATGAATTTGCAGCAAGCTATCAATTCACACCACGCTTTAACTTACGTTACTTTGCAAATTGGAGTAATTTAGTAGATATAACAGATGGAGATCACCGCATTGAAGCAAATTATCAATTTTAATGACCTCCAAATTTATATTTTAATATTCTAACTTAATTTTTTCAAAATCAGCTGAGCTGTGACGTTCATGAAGTTGCTGATCTTCATCTCCCCACGCTCGATTAACGACACGGCCTCGCAGTACAGCAGGTCTTTTAATTAATTCATCTGCCCAGCGGATGACATTCTTATACTCATGTACAGATAGAAACTCCGCTGCATCATATAGTTTCCCTTTAACAAGTGCCCCATACCAAGGGAAGATGGCCATATCAGCGATAGTATATTCATCTCCTGCAATATACTTATTATTCGCTAATTGTTTGTCTAATACATCTAATTGTCTCTTTGTTTCCATAGCAAAACGATCAATAGGATATTCAAATTTTTCAGGGGCATATGCATAGAAATGCCCAAAGCCTCCACCTAAGTAAGGCGCACTTCCCATTTGCCAAAATAACCAATTAAAAGTTTGAGCTCTTTTTATTGGATCTTTAGGAAGGAACTTGCCAAATTTCTCAGCTAAGTAGACAAGGATTGATCCTGATTCAAATACTCTAATTTCTTCACCATGATTCTTGTCTAAAAGTGCAGGGATTTTAGAGTTTGGATTAATATCGACAAATCCCGAACCAAATTGATCTCCTTCTCCAATATTTATTAGATATGCATCGTATTCGGCTTCTTTAATGCCAAGTTCAAGTAACTCCTCGAACATAATTGTGACTTTAACTCCATTAGGAGTCCCTAGTGAATATAATTGAAATTGATGCTCACCTTGTGGGAGCTTCTTTTCTTCTCTCGAACCAGCTGTAGGTCGATTAATATTTGCAAACTCACCTCCGTTACCTTCTGAAAAAGTCCAAACCTTAGGTGGTGTATATTTATCACTCATATATTCTCCTTTAGATAAATGAAATTTTAATCATTATAACATCAATCAATGAGATTGAATGTGAAGCCTCTGTAAAAATCCATACCTAAGAATGTTAAAAATATGATTAAAAGAAGACAAATATTGATACGCATCAAATTATAAATATATTTTTATGCTATTCTAGATTTATGAAAAAAATAATCTTTCTAGTACTACTTTCGTTTTCAACTCTAGCTGGGCAAAAAGAGGCCCTTGAAGCAATTCAAAAAACAGCTATGGCACTAAAAAAAGAGCTTCAATCAGCAATGAAGGTCTCACCAGTTAATGCCATTGAGGTTTGTAATACAAAGGCCATGCCCATCACTAAAAAATACCATTCAAAAGGTATTGAGGTCGGACGTGTTAGTCTAAAAAATAGAAATCCAAATAATACAGTAAAAGACTGGATGAAAGAAACAATTGATGCTTACGAATCAGGATCTAACAAGAAAGGCTATAGCGTTGTTCGAATTAGTAATAATCAATCCGGAATTATAAAACCAATAAAGACAATGCCACTTTGTTTAAACTGCCACGGTTCAAATATAAAACCTGAAGTGTCAGCTAGAATTAATAAGCTATATCCTGCAGATAAGGCCACTGGCTATAAAACAGGTGATACTCGAGGATATTTTTGGGCAACTTTTAAAACAAAATAATAGGGATAAAAAATGAATATAGTTATCGTTGGCGGAGGTACAGCTGGTATTACAACAGCAGCTAGGTTGAGAAACTCTCTTGATAAATCTTTTAAAATTTCCGTTATCGAGCCTTCTAAGTATCATTACTACCAACCTTACTGGACCCTAAACGGTGCTGGAATTGGAACAAAAGAAGAAACTAGAAAGTTAACCAAAGAGGTTATGCCCCACCAAGTTAGCTGGATTCAAGATCGTTGTATTAAAATAAATCCTGATAAAAATGAAGTTGAGTGTGCAAAAGAAGGCATTATAAAATACGATATTCTTGTTGTTGCTCCAGGAATTCAAATAAACTGGGATCAAATAGAAGGACTGAAAGAGGCAATGGGTAAAGACGGCGTTTGCTCTAACTACAGCTATGAATATGTTGATTATACTTGGAAATTCCTACAAGAGCTTGATCATGGTAGTGCATTATTTACTTTTCCTAACTCTCCTTTAAAGTGTGGTGGTGCCCCACAAAAAATTATGTATCTAGTTGAAGACTATTTAAGAAAGCATGGAAAGCGAAATAATGTAGAGATAGAATTTACAAGCCCTGGCCAAGCTATCTTTGGGGTTGAGAAATATAAAAAGTCACTTGAGAAGATTATAAAAGAAAGAGATATTAAAACTCATTTCCAAATAAACCTAGAGCGAATTGACGGAATTAATAAAAAAGCCTTCTTTAGAGATCTTCAAACAAATCAACTCATTGAAAAAGAATATTCGTTTATTCATGTTGTTCCACCAATGTCAGCACCAGATTTTTTGATAAATAGTAAGCTCTTAGACGAGACTGGTTGGATTGATGTAGACAAGCATACTTTCCAACATCAAAAATATGAGAATGTATTCTCTTTGGGTGATGTTTCTAATGCACCAACAGCGAAAACTGGTGCAGCAATTAGAAAACAAGCACCTGTGGTAGCAGAGAATATAGTCAAATTTATTAATAAGAGATCTGACTTTAATAGAGAATATAATGGCTACACGTCATGTCCAATAGTTACAGGATATGGGCAGTTGATTCTTGCAGAGTTTGATTACGATGGAAAGCCTTGCGAAACTTTTCCTTTTGATCAGTCTAAGCCTCGCTGGAGTATGTACTTTCTAAAGGCCCATATTCTTCCACTTGTGTATTGGCATGGAATGTTGAAAGGCAGAATGTAATTTATTTCTTTGCTGTATTCTTAATCTTTGGGTGTAGGTTAAATTCACAATTCATAGATTTAGTAACCAGACAATTATCTTTGGCCTTATAGAGTAGCTCTAAATATGGATCGACATTTCCTTCGCAACAAATTTCAAGGTTTACATAGATATCCACTTTTGTGAAAGCAAAACCTTTTTCAATTTTTTCAAGATGTGCATCGGCCTTAACTTCAATATTGGTCCACGCAAGCTTTTGAAATTGTGCAAATGACTTGAAAGTAAGTATATAGCAACTTGAAATACTCGCACTAAAAAGATCTTCAGGACTCCACTTATCTTCAACGCCTTGAAACTGAGGAGGAGGAGTAACTGTGAGAGATTCTTTCTTCTCGGCCGTAAGATTTAATTCAATATTATCGGCTCTACCTGTAGTAACTGTCGTGTAAGTTGCCAATATTAACTCCTATTCAACAACAAAATTATATTGATCATGATATATTTCAACTACTGTGAGAAATAAAATTCCTATAATTGGACCATAGAAGATTCCTCCCATACCAAATACTCCCATACCGCCTATAATCGTTAGAAGAACAAAGGTAGAGTTGATCTTAATTCGGTCGCCAATAAACTTGGGTTTAAACCAATTTTCAACAATAAGTCCAACAAGAGAAGTAAAGATAAAGAGCCCTACTCCTGCCCCTGTATCACCCGTTAGTACAAGATATAAACTGGCAGGAATCGTTACGATTGATATTCCCACTAATGGAACAAAGGCCAAAAACACCATAACAACTGTCCATAAGACGATGGATTCAAACCCCGTAAACCAAAGAGCAATACCTGCAAGTACACCTTGAATAACTCCTCCAACACCATTACATACCAAAGTTACATAATTCATTTGATTAAATTTTTCTAAAATCTTCTGTTCTTGGTCTGAAGGCAGTGGTGATAGGTCAAATATATAGTTTTTTAAATGCTTTCCTTCAATGAATATACCAAAGACGACAATCATCATAATGGCCAAATCAAATATAAAAGTAATGATATTACCCATAATCGAATTGATACTTGAAATCACTGTTCCTGAAGCTCCTTTAAGGGCATTTAAAACAGCAGTCTTTACTTGCTCCATATCAATATCCATACCAGACATTTGAGAAAAGCTTCTTATTAAATCAGCGACGGCCCCTTGTCCAAATAAGAAGTTATCAACTTCGTGATGTGCTAAAGCACTGACAATTCTTTGATATAATGAAACTGCTTCCTTACTAAGAGCTAGAGCTAAGAATATTAGTGGGATTAGTACAAGTAATGTAATAATCAAAGTCGTAAGGATGGAGCTGGTATAATTTGTAACTTTCCACTTGCTAATAATTTTATTTTTTAGTGGATTAAAGACACCGGCTAAAACAAGGCCAAAAATAATTGGTCCAATCATCTGCCTGGCCATCATCCAAACCAAATATCCAATTAATAGAAAAAGAAAACCAAAGAATACATAAGTTACATTATATTTATTTTGCATATAAATATTGTATGTTTGAATGCCTTAGTGTGCAAATAAAGAATAAAAAAAGCCTCCTAAAAAGGAGGCCTCTTTTAACATAATTTTTACGGTTTGATTTTAGTAGCAGTAGTAATAACCCCATCTATCATAGTAACAATCATAGTATGTGTAGCTATAAGCATACCAGTAGTAATAAAATACTACTCCACCAAAGAATAGGTAGTAGAATCCATAGTCATAACCATAACGACCGTGGTAATTTGCTCCAGTATTTTTCATACCATCTACATAATCTTGAATTAGTGATTTTGATTCTTCAAGAGTCATTGTTTCAAGATCAATTGAAGCGACAAGACTAGAAAGTTCATTGGCAACTTTTTGATCTTTGATATTAGACTTTAGGTAGTTTAAAACGTCAGCAGGTTTTACACCTTCTGCTCTTAACTCACCTAATTGAGTCTCAAAGTTTCTAACAGTTTCATTGTAGAACTCTTGATCTTTTTGATCCCACTCTACAGATAATTTAAACTCAACCTCTTCAAAGATTGGAGCAATTTTCGCATCAACATTAGCTAGTGTTGAAAACGAGAAGCATACAAGTGCTACAGCAGCTAATTTCTTAAACATGAACATCTCCCTAAATAATTAGTTAAAATATATGGGTTAATACCCAACAAAATATATTACGTCAATTCTTTATCGAATCTATGTATTTATAAACCCATCTCATGATAGGCGTTTAGAAGCTTTATTCTGCCACTAAGCGGAGATTTACAAGAGCGTCGACATTCCTTAAGAATGGACTTCACTAAATCACCTCTAATGTTTGAGCTACTCGTTAAATTATTTCTAATATTATATATATACGAGTGACTCTTCTGTTCATCTAGCTCCCTAACTTGCCAAAGTACTCCTAAGACAAAGTCAATATTTGCATATGCATTAGACTCAAAGCCTGATTGATAAGTCTGCTCTCTAAATGCATCTTTTTCACGTACTCTTTTTGCATAGTCCTTTACCTTATCAGCAAGTGTTGAACTATTGGCAATTGAAGCGGCAAAGAAATCGGCCATGCCTTCATTAACAGGTGAAGAATGACTTAATGTTAACTTGTCACTAAGAGCGATATGAGCGAACTCATGATAAACAATTTCAGGAATAAACGATGTATCTAATAAATAACTCTTTCCCTGAAGAAGTCCATATATATGCTTCATCGCTATAAACGAAGCTTCAATAATTGCCGTGGAACCTAAGATACTAAGTCCAGAATCCACAAGCTCATCACCGCTTAATAAAAATAGATCAGCAACAAATCGTTGAAAGTTAGCAAATCGAGATTGAGTACGAAACTCACTAAATAGTGCCGCTGTTTGTTCGAAGTCGTTCTTTAATCCTTCACTAGGTAAATCAACTTCTTTTGCTGGCCTAAACCAGATCTCATGTTGCCAAGGATCAATACCAAATCTTGCTCTTCCTTCCCCAGGAGGGATTGAAAGAGCATTATTATATTCAGGAGCTAGATTATCATGAGCAAAGTGACCAATAGAATTAAATTGATTAGTAATTCCAAGTCTAATTGTGATTTGCCCTAACTCACTTACATACTTAGAATTAACAACATCAAGAAAATACTTCTTCGCTTTTTTTAGATGAAAGTAAACACTTGCTGCTCTCATCTTTTCTAAGTCATCATTTAGTTCAGATAAAATAATCGGTTTTTCAGACTTTGCTTTAACTATTTTAAAACTCTTATCTTCTAACTTTCCAAGGTTGTCGATGTCTGTGAATACGACCTCTTTTTTTACAAGATCCATTTCTTTATTACGAGTTAAAACTGTTGTTTTAAAAGCAGCAAAGCTAAACTGTGCAATAAGAAGAAGCACCAAGAGCTTAGAACATTGAATGATCACGAGCTGGCTCCTTTTTAATATCAGTTAACATTTCGATTCCAACGAGAGCAAAAACCTTCACAAAATAAACAGAAGCAGGAATTGCAGCAACAAAAATCGTTCCATATCTTTTTATAAAACGCTTTCGTTTTTCACCTTTTGTGAGTTTAGGATTCCAAACGTACTCAACTGTCTCAAGAGTACTTAGATCCTCCCCATTTACTAAACCTGTTTCAAAAGAAGCGGCCAAGATATCCTCAAACGATACATTCGTTGATGAGAATAAATTTGTATTTTGTAAATCCCCTAATTCCTTACGAATCATCTTTGCAGCAAAACGATACTGCTCTAATGGGTCGAGAATTATTTCTTCCACAACTTCATCGTCTAAAACAACATTAATCGATACAAAGTCTGCATTAATGCGATTTAAGAGTCTTTCCATCATGCTTCTAAGATAAATAATCTGAAATGGATTATATTTTGAAAGTAGAACTTCACGACGAGATGCTTTTCGCTTTTCACTTCTTTTTGAAATATAGTCTACGCCCTCAATCTCAAGACGTTCAGGAAATTGATTTGTTAAAAAGTTTTGATTTTTACGATATTCAGATAATGTATTTGCTTCTTTATGATAATCTTCTTGTACCAGTCTTTTAAGCTGCCAATACATTCTCTTTGAAATTAGACCTTTGTGATAAGCAACCTTAAAACTCTTTATTGGTTTTTCAACTTTTAATGCACCTATTAGGTTCTTAAAAGCGATATTCAAACAAAGGCCACCTTCGATCTGCTTTGCAAAATCATGAAATGCATTTTTATTAAAATCTTCTACCTTAGATTTAAATGGTGAAAGGTATTTATCTTTCTTTGATTTTAAAAATGATTTGATTGTTCGATTTAAAAGACGGTATTCAGTATCATCAATAGTCTTATTAGACCTTAAATAAATGAGTGAGTCTTTTAAGCTTAAATCCTTATCTAATTGATAAACATCTTCTAAGATCTCGTACTCACATTGAGAGTCGCTTAATGACAAATTATCTAATTCAAAAAGCTGCTGTGAGGATAATCTTGAAGTTACTTCTTCAAGGTCTTTTTGGTCGAAATAAGCACTTGTTCCCGCAATATTTATAGCGAAAGTATTTCCACAGATTAGCTGTGCCAATAAAATAGCGAGGAGTGTTTTATTCATTCAATCTTAGTACAATAAGACAGGACAAATAGGAATATACGCTGAAATATATACAGCAATTATTTATATTGGGCCTCACTTACCTAAAGCAAAGCATAACTACCTGAAATAATATAAGAATTAGTAAAAGAATTAATCTTCTCTATCACTGAAAGATGAAGGAATGATATCAATACCTAAACGTTGTCCTAGTTTTACGACAAAAGGAAGAGTCAGAGGTGCAAACGGCAGAACTAAAAGAACCCCTACTCCAAGCCCCTTTAGGATTTCTACAAATTGCTTATTGGCCAAGACCATCTCTTCCTTAGTTGCCAAGCCTTTTGTATAGCGGCCATAGATAGAAAACATCTCTCGCGTCTCAACTCCTTCTTGCTCAAGCCCTCTTTTGAGTCTCAATAAAGACTTCTTAAGACGCGCCTTTATTCCTCTTCTTTTCGAAGATAAATAAATAAGCAAATCGAGATATTTCTCCTGAAATTTATTAGTTTCCTTCATCACAACATTTTACAGTTGCCCATGACTTGAAACAAGTACTAATTATTTAGGACAATCGAGATACATATCACAAATCTCTTGCATGGCCTTGTGAGAGTTATTAAATGCAAGATTAATACTTCCTCCTCCTCGGCCGGCAGAAAGATCTCCTAATAGAAAGATTCCTTCTTGCTTAGACTCAAAGAAGTCATTAACTTCTGGACCTTCTTTAGACATTTTTATACCGATAGTCTCTAGAAAGTTCTTTGGTGTTGAACCACCTAGTGCATAAAAAATATGATCAAACTTTTCTTGCTTTCCATCTTTAAAGTTGACTTGAATTCTTCCATCAGATTCTTCAACTGAATCAATATCAGTTCCTAGCCTAACATCACATAATCCTTCTTTTCCAAGTTCAAGAAGTGTCTTGTGATTAATGTCATTCATACGACTAATTGATTCTCTACGATAACTGAAAGTGACATCATTCTTATTTTGAACAAGATATTGGGCGTACTCACTTGCTGAGTCCCCACCACCAACAACTAAGACTTTCTCATTTTTAACGAGATTACTAGTTAAATCAAAGTGGATCTTACTTGTTATTTCATTTGGAATTTTATAACTAGGACGATTTGGACGTCCCATAACACCAATTGCAATTGCAACTGTTTTTGTTACAAAACATTCTTCACCAGAGCAAACAACATATTGACCATTTGCTAATTTCTTAATTTCATCAACACTCTTCTCATAAACGACATTAAGCTTATAGTCTGCGATTGCCTTATCGAGATAACTCAATGTTTCTTTCTTTGTCGAATCCATTAAACATAAATGTCCAGTACATGAAACATCATTACCCTTATAATTGGCCGTTACCATCTTCTCTTCTGGATAGAATTTTCTGATGGCCCAAGAATGTTCCTTGGCCTTTTCAAGAACGAGAATATTATTTGGAGAAATTCCTTTCTCACATGCCTCTGTTGCTAAACTAATCCCAGCAGGCCCAGCACCGATAATGACAACTTCATATAAACTCAATTCTTCGTACATTATTTACCTCGTTAACTAAACTAATTTACATTGTTAACCAACCTAAGATGACAATCATCATAGCAAGATTTTTTATTTAAATTATCAATACATTGTTAACACAGCGTAAAGATTCCTTAAACCCCTCTCAAGGAAATTAATTCAGTGAGAACAATCATCTTTTTTTACCGACGTAATATCAATAATATAAATTACGAGAGGATAAATGAATTTAATTACAACTAGGGAGAGAGAGTGACAGAAGGAGAAAGTAGCTTCGGCTATGATGAATTATTTTTTTCAAGAACCAATAAAAAGGGAATTATCGAATCAGGTAATTCTGTATTTCAACGAGTAAGCCAATATGAGTGGGATGAAATGCTGGGTAAGCCACATAAGGTTGTCAGGCATCCAACAATGCCACGAGGAGTTTTTTCACTTCTTTGGGATACCATTGGCCGCAATGAAATGATCGGTGCATATGTTAACAATCAAGCTAAAGACGGAAGTAATTACTGGGTATTTGCGCTAGTCTCACCAATTGATGATGGCTACTTATCAGTAAGACTTAAACCAAGCAGTAAATACTTTGCAATCATTCAAGAGAAGTATGAAGAGTTATATCATCTTGAAAAGAAGAAGAGACTCTCACCAAAAGAGTCTCAAGATATTCTAATTTCAGTTGTAAAAGATCTTGGTTTTCAGGACTACAGACAATTTATGATTGAAGCACTAATGGCAGAACTTAACGCAAGACAAATAGAGCTTGGAGAAAGGCCTATAAACGCATTACAGTTACTAGAAGAAGCGTTGAACTCAGGGGCAACTCTTGAGAATAAGTCAGAATTAATTTTTGAGGAATATCAGAAAACTTCACTTGTACCAATGAATCTAGAAGTCCAGTCTGCACGAATTGGTGAAGAAGCCGCTTCCCTTGCAACGATCTCTTCTCAGTACGATAATCTAGCCAAAGAAATACACACTGAAATAAATAAATTTGTGGAATCAGGAAAGATAGTGCAGCAAAAGGTAAAAGAATGCCAATTCTATGTTTGTAATTCCATTCTTCAGCAAGAGATACATAATTTCTTTGAGAATGAAACAAAGCCAACACCAATTCAAAAATCTAATGAAATGGAAATTTTAAATACATTGCGAATTGAACAAATAAAACGTGCAAAAGATAGCCTTCAAGAAATTCAAAAAGAGTTTCGAACTTTTGAGCGTGTTTGTAATGATGTAAAGAAGTTATCAATTGGTTTAGAGATGGTAAGCATAAGTGGAAAGATTGAAGCTGCAAAATTATCAACATCTTCAGGTGAACTTCATGGACTCCTACGCGACCTGGGTAATTTCAAAGACAGTTTAAAGCAAACATTAAGAGAAATTAATGATGCCGGGAAGAAGTTAATTTCACAAACACTACAGATGAATGAGTCACTAAATATGAGTAATGTTGCATAATTCATAAGAATACCCGTAGAATGTTCTTATAAGTGAACACTCTACGGGGCAATATAATGGACTTTAATTTACTTAAGATTTTTGAAAAAGTTGCAGAACTAGGAAGTTTAACAAAAGCAGCAAAGGCACTAGGTCATCCAAAGTCTAAAATTAGTCGTGACTTAGTTAAGCTCGAAAGTTTAATCGAATCAAACTTACTCATACGTGGCCCAAGGGGAATATCACTTACACAACAGGGAGTGCACCTACTCCAATCAATTAGACAGCCAATAGAAGCCCTAGAAAATTCTGTCAGAGAACTCCAAACAAATAATGATGAGATGAAAGGAGCCATTAAACTAACAGCTCCAGAAGACCTCTCGCAAGAGATTTTAATGGAACTAATAAATGAGTTCATGGGAATATACCCATCTATAAGGATTCAGCTTTATTCAACGAATGATATTCTTGATTTTAAGGAGCACCAGCTCAATCTTGCATTAAGAATTGGGAAACTAAAAGACTCGAACTTAATTCAAAAGAAAGTATGCGATATTGAAGTTGCCCTTTTTGCTTCAAATCAATATCTAAATACTAATGAACGAATTTTAAAAGAAGATGATTTAAAACATCACTCTATTGGATTATTAAAAGATGTTTATGGGACGCCATTAACAAAGAAGAAATTAAATGATCTACAAAGTCATTTTTCAACAAACTCTTTTCCACTATTAAAGCAATATGTGAGTAACTCACAAGGCATTGCAACCCTTCCAACCTTTTATTGCAAGAAAGAAATTGCGACAAATATATTTACAAAAGTTTTGCCAGAATTTACCTATTTCAAACGTTCTCTATTCGTTCTATCTCCACCTTCTAAACATATCCCAAAGCATGTTAAGGTTTTTAAAGATTACATTTTTGAAAAGCTTCAAATTGCTATTTTAAGCTAACAGGAGAAGAGAGAAAGTCTTTGGATTGTTTAAATAGATTATCAAATGGATTAGTATCCTGAATCTTAATCTCAGGGTTTCCAAAGGACATAAATAGCAGATCTTTTTCTATTTCTTCATAAATCGAAGAGTATTGATTGTTTGTAAAGTACTTACGCTCTTGCTTTAATTTTCTAATAAACTTAGCTGATTGGACATAATTACCTTTTGCATACTCCTTAACGATTTCAGCTAGTAATTCATACTTTGTAACGGGCCCTTTATTTGATAAAAGTGCTTTCGCTAACGGCCCGTTATTATCTGCTTCAACAAAGATCTCCACAGCAAAGTCATCGCCAGGACGCTCTTTCATATAGCTTTTTAAAACTGGTAGAAGAAATGAGGTCTGTCCGCCGAGAATACTAAATTTAGCATAATCTCTTAAGTAGTTCTTATCTGTAATCCCTTCATAAGTAGAACGACATATTTTACAAGCAACTTCTTTTTGCTCGACTGCACTTTGAGCAGGGCTCATCATTGCATTAGGATTATCGATTTCACTAAAGCAACATGTCTGGCAAGTATAAGACTTCTCTATAGTCTTAGTATGAATACATCCTGTATTGTGAATGAACTCATGAAAAAGTGTACCACGGAAACTATAAGCATTATCTTGCCAACGCCACTGTTGTCCTAAAGAGATAAACGGATGCTTCATTTCATTACTACTAAATTCATCTGAAGCGCTGGCATAGGCTTTAGCATCAGTCCAATTAATTCCTTTGGACTTAATATCTGCATTTGTTTCTGAACAAAAGATCTTTGGTTTATTATCAGGGTCACTAAAGAGATTATTCATTTTAAGAAGTAATTCTTTCGAGCCTTCACCATCAAGTTCTTGTAAACAACTAAGGCCATCTTTATATGACTTTAAAATATTTGACTCGATATATTTACGATTGGATTTTTCAAGGCATGACTTTTCAACTAAGACACCATACTGCGTTTGAAAAAAACGATCATTAAATTCAACAAACTTTGAAAAGTCCTCTAGTTGAGTCTCACTCATTGTTGCGCTTTTAATTATAGGCTCTAGGCAATTAAGATCTTCTTCTTGATATTTATTAATTACACTTGCACCACTAACCTTTAGCTTTTTAGTCTTTAAATCAAAGACACCAAATTTTACAACAATATATCGACCAAAGCTCTCAGATTCCCTCTTTACGATCTCATTTCGTGATTTATAAGTGCTAATATTCACACTTATAGCGAGTACATTTATATTCAAAAGGAGAAAGAGAAGAGCTCTTAGCTTACATTTATTTTTCACCTTCTAATTTTAGCATAATTTCTTCTATTTATGATACCCTAGGTATATGGCTACACATCAAGATGAAATTCCTCTATTTATCCCAAAGGGAGAAACCAATTTAATTATTCTAGGAACTATGGGCTCTATTAATGCTCGTACTGTAAATGGTGAAAAACCCGATGGTGAATTCTTTTATTACAATAATAATCGCAATCACTTTTGGAAAGTTTTACAATTCTTGTTTGAACCAGAAAAAGAAGCTCGAAAACTTACTATTGAAGAAAAGTATGCCTTCTTAGAAAAGTGGGGCATTGCTATGAGCAATATAGTAAATATTGCCAAGGTTCCAAATAAAGATAAAGACGATCCTTCTGATACTGTTTTATTTGCGGCCCATAAGAAAAATAACGTGGACTTTAAACATGCCTCACCAAAGTTTAAAAAGTTATTGAAAACAAAGCCTATGTTCTTTACTTGTCGTAGAAAAAAAGGAATTGAAAACTTACTTGAAGGCTTCTTCGAACAAAATGGACTTAGTACAGACCTTATTGATCATATCTGGTATTGGCCAACGCCAACAAGATGTAATCCAAAGGCCCGCAGTCTTATTTGGAAAGATGAAATGAAAGAGTTTCTAGCGAAGTTCCCTTCTTAGAACTTTTCCAACATTATTCTTTGGTAACTCATCTCTAAACTCAATCTCTTTTGGTACTTTATAACCAGCAAGATTCTTCTTAGAAAAGTTCTTAATATCATCTTTTGTAATTTCTTTATTCTTTACGATAAAGACTTTTACAACCTCTCCTGACTTTTCATTATCGACTCCAATTGCCGCAACATCCTGAACACCGTCAAGTTCAAGAAGAACTTCTTCCACTTCATTTGGATAAACGTTAAAGCCAGATACGACTATCATATCTTTTTTACGATCAAGAATTTTAACAAAGCCTTTTTCATCAATACAAGCAAAGTCACCTGTTTTAAGCCATCCATCTTTAGTAAATGTCTTAGCTGTCTCTTCTTCTTGTTTCCAATAACCTTGCATAACTTGGGGACCTTTCACACACAACTCCCCTTCTTCGTTAAGGCCCAGCTCATTTTCTTGCTCATCAACGATCTTGATATCTGTCGAAGGAAGTGGAATACCAATCGATCCAGCGATATCTCTTCCATCAACTGGGTTACATGTTACAACAGGAGAAGCTTCAGTTAGGCCATAACCTTCGACGACACTTGACTTAGTTATCTCTTCCCATTTTTTCTTAACTGCTACTTTCAGTGCCATACCACCAGCAACACTCAATTTCATATAACTTAGATCCAGCTTTTGAAATTCTTGATGATTAAGCAATGCCTGCAATAAAGTATTCACAATTGTTGCGACTTCAGGCCTATGTTTTTTTATATCTTTTACAACAGAATCGAGATCACGTGGATTAGTAATTAATAAATTAGTTGTTCCCATATAGAAGAAACCAAGAATATTAACAGAGAATGTAAAGACATGATAAATTGGTAGAGGGGCCAGAACTTTATACTCTCCCTCCCCTAGACCAGACTTAATCCAAACGGCCATTTGAAGCATATTAGCAATAATATTTCGGTGAGTAAGTACAGCGGCCTTTGTTTTCCCAGTCGTTCCACCAGTGTATTGAAGAAGTGCAATGTCAGTATTTAAAAGCTTTGGATATGATGCTTTTAGCTTACTTCCTCTATCAATAGCGGTATTTAAAGACGTGTATGTTCCTTTATAAGATGGAACCATCTTCTTAATATATTTGATGGCAAAATTAACGAGGTTTCTTTTTAAGAAAGGAAAAAAGTCTCCAATATCAGTTGTAATTACATGCTCAATCTTACTATCGGCCATAGCCGCTTCAAGTTTTGAGACAAAGTTACTACAAATAACAATTGCCTTTGCTCCAGAGTCTTTTAAAACTTTTTTAACCTCTCTTTCAGTGTATAGAGGATTCGTATTAACAACAATTAGACCGGCTTTAAAGGCCCCGTAAAGGGCAACAGGATATTGTAGAAGGTTTGGCATCTGTATCATGATGACATCACCTTTTTTCAGTTTTAGCTCTTCGATTAAGTAATTAGCAAAGGCATCCGATTTTTGAGCAACTTCACCATAAGTCATCTCAACATCCATATTTATAAATGCTGAGCGGTCCTGATACTTACTACAAGTTTCATCTATTACTTCGACAATACTATTGTAGCTATCTGGGTTAATCTCAAATGATGCATTTTTAGAGTAGCTATCTAGCCAAATCTTATCCATATTTTCCTCGTATATCCCTTAATTCTTATCAATACATGCACGGTGTAGTGCATCGATAAATTCAACTCGCATTTTTTCAAATTCTTCTTCTCTTCGCCCTCGCCCTATCCAAGAATGGATAAGCTCTCTTGCAGCTCCGTAAAGAAAGGCATCTAAAATATTTGGAGAAATGACTTTTACACCTTCAGACTCTCCTTGCTCACATAAGACTTCATAGATCTTAGTAGATAGGGAGCGATACTCTTTTTGAATAAGGTGGCGAATCTCAGAGAAGCCAGATTCAGACACTCTCCAAAAAAAACTACTCTCTCTTAAATTGTTCTTATGCCAATTGAAATATGTTGTAACCAACGCGTCTAGTGTCTCATCAATTGTTTTGGCCGATATAGCAGCTTGATAAACTTCATTTCTAATTCTTGAGGTTAATTTAACGAATAATGATTTAAAGATATCTTCAATACCATTTGGAAAATGATAATAAAAAGTTCCTGTTGATAGACCAGTATGCTTCTTTAGCTTTGAAACACTTAAATCTAAAATGGGAACTTCATCTAATAAATTAAGAACGCCTTCATAAATGGCCTCTTTCGAATCCTGCTTCACTTTCACTTCCTATAGACAAGTTGTCTAGACGATTACTCTACAATATGCCATAAGAAAAGCCTCGACTCAAGAGGCTTATTCTAGGTAACGACAAATACGTAATATATTTAGACTTTAGAGATGACTATTTTGATCGATATAGTCCACGATTTCACTGAGTTCAATATAAAGAGTTGACTCAACTTTCTCCTGCCCTACACCAGCGGCGAAGTGGAATCCAGCAAAACCAAGTTGCTTTGCTGCTTCAACTTCATCAAAAGCTTCAGAAATATAAAGGCTTGGATGGCGACCAGTTTCGTCTAGCGCCTTATTAAATATGTATGGCGCGGGCTTTAGCTCATCATTACTCATTGGAATGTAAACCTTATGAAAGATAGTAAGGTCAAATTGGTCTTGATCATTCCAATGGGCCTTTACATATTGATTGAGTGACTTAATTTTCTGATCGTAGGTTTCACCAAATGACTCAGGAATATTAGAAATAATAGCAACCTTAATACCCATTTCTTTTAAGGAGCGTATATACTCCAAAGCACCAGGATAATAGTGATAATTCCCACTTTCTTTTGTATTAACTATCGTATCCCCAAGGTCGAAGAAAACCCATCTTTCAGTTGTGGTGGTTTCTTGTGAATCAGAGGCAAAGTAGCCAATGGCCGCACATGAGATAATTGTAAAAAGAGAAAATAGAGTGATTTTTAGATTCTTTTTCATAATTAATTTTATCAAATCTACTTAATCTGTTCATGATATAGATCAGTAATATAAATTTAAATAAGAAATTCTAATAAAGAGTTTAATTCAATAAGAGTCGCATCAGAATCAAGACTCCAATTTTCTTTACTCTTTTCCATACGATCTTTTAATTCTTGGGCCTTTTTCTTAATTTTAAAAGTTTCGCCCTCTGATACAGAGTCCACCATACGCCATTTAAGCTCATCAAGAATATAATAGTAAGTCATTGGGCCTTCATCTCTGTCTAACTCCTGGTCAATAACAGTCATAAAGTCCCACCAATCATTCTTGCGATATCTTCTTGAGCTTGAATACATATTTATCCTTCTATTAATCTAGAAAATTTTACATTTTCCCTCTACGGAACTTAATTTTCTCGCTAGGTTCTCATTTATGCACCTACTAATGCCAAAAGATAATACCTGGAAAAAGTTCCTCAAAGATGAGGTCATGGATGAATTTTCCATCAAGAAGTCTCAAATCACAAGTCCTGATGGGCTACCGATTTTAGAAATTGATGAAAAAACACCATTAAGAAAGAGCTATCTTGGTCTTGCTCTGGACATTTTACCAGAAACCCAAACTATTCCAGCTGGAAGCATTGGAGAACAGAGCTCTTTGATAGTTAATCTTTTAAAGAAGAGTAATATTTCACAAACAGCCTATCAAGTCTTTAGTATTTCTAATAAGTACGGAGTCGTAACCAGTGGCCGCAGTGAATTATTATCTCAAAAACTTGCTAAGAATTTAAGAAAAGAAGGAATAAAGAGAGGAAAGTTTCATTTCAAAGACTGCCCACTTATTAAGGCCTGCATTTATCCTGATCGAAGCATAAAGGTTTCAGTTCTCGATAAAGTAAAAAGGCAAGAATATGATCATCTTCTTAGTCCATTCCCAGGTGGCTACACAACGATTACCGATGATAAGCAGGCACCATCAAGAGCATTTAAAAAACTTGTGGAAGCGCAACTCGTACTTGGAAAAGAGATAAAAGAAGATGAAACATTAGTAGATCTTGGAGCATGTCCAGGGGGATGGAGTTACGTTGCGCTCAATCAGGGAGCACAAGTCACATCAATTGATCGCTCTCCCCTAAGAGAAGACCTTATGCCAAAAGTGAACTTCAGCGCTGAAGATGCTTTCAAGTTTATGACTGAGGATGTTTTTGATTGGGTGGTTTCAGATATAATTTGTACTCCAGATAGAATTCTTGAATTAATAGAAACTTGGGCCACACCTCAAAAATGCAAAAACTTTGTCTTTACCATTAAGTTTAAAGGAAGTGACAGCTACGATATTCTCCAAAGCTTTAAAAAGAAATTACATAGCCTTGATTACGACTGTATTTTGAGACAGCTAAATGTAAATAAGAATGAAGTTATGGTTATGGGAACTCGGATCTAGACTCCCTTGATTTCGTGAGAGGGTGAAATCAAGGGAGCTAGGATGTCAACGAACACAATATGCTGAATCATTCAGCACACCTTTGAAAAGCTGGTAAATGACGATTTTGACTAACCCACTGTAAATTTTCAAATACTGCAATCAGATCAGGGTCATCGGCCAATTCAAAAATCTTATTATATAATTCAACATTGGCCATCTCTCCTATAATTGCGGCTTCACAGGCTTGTTGAATTGAATCATACCCAGGAACTCTCCCGTAGTATGAATCGTCTGGCACATCGACTCCATATTTTGCAAAGAAAGGAATTAGTGCATCAATATGTCTTTGTTCTGAATAAATAATTTTTGAAAATGGGCGAACTCTACCGAAGTCATCCAACACTCTAGAATAAATTGCACGTGCCTTATACTCGTCATCGAGTGCCATCATTAATGCCCTAACGTTATCAGCTTGGGCAAGGGAGAAGGAAGCAAAAAGCAAACTGAATATAAATACGAAAACATTCAACTTTTTCATGATCGAAACCTCCAAAAGGTATCCTCTTCCTCACTATTAAGATGATAGCAGTTTGATGAATGTCAATGGTGTGAAATTTGTAAAACTAAACTTTATTATCGTAAGAGTTTACATTTTACTGAGTATTTAATCTTTTCAAAACCTTCAGCACCAAACCATTCTACATATTGGCAGTAAATCGTTTCATGCAGTTTTGTGTCTTGATAATTCAAATACAATTCTTCTCCAATTGGTGTGGAGAAGAAAGGTACAAGAAATATAAATGTTATAATAAGAGTTAAGATGATTTTTAGCATTGGCCTATTGAACTTCCCAAATTGCTAAGGCCCACTCAGGATGATCAATGAATGGGTTTCTGTTTTTCTGATAACGACATGCTTGATCATTTCGATATCTTTCATGCTCACTAACAGGGTCTTGCTTATGCCACTTTAAAAGTGTTTTCAAAAACCATGTGCTATAAGTCTGATCTCTTGAACCATCTGTCATGTCATTATAACGAAAGCTTGGAATTCGACTTTCATAGCGAACAGCAAAGTAAAGCATTGCTCTAGCGATATCACCTTTGAACTCATCAATTGGCTCAAACACTGTACGGCGATATGCTGGATCTTTACTTCTTCCAAGTTTGGATCCATTTTCTGAAATCCATCTTGCTTCCCCGACTTCACCAAATGGGTACGAGCTTCTCATTCCATTCACTTTTCCATCTGATGGATAAACATGGAAAATATCTGTTTTCATTGGTCTTCTCTTACCAAATAGACCTTGTGGAAATAAATGTTCACGATTGTAACAGTCACCTTCGTTTCTGTATTGGCCACACTTCTTTTGACCGGCCCTAAATTTATAAGGGTCTCTTCCATTAGGATTTTCAGAATACATATCTAAAATTGTATTATCACCATCATATGTCTTATCACGATCAGATCTCGTATAAGCCTGGTGAAGATCATCATAAGAAAGACTACGATGTGTCCTTGTTAGAAGATTAGATAGTTTTGATTTGAACTCATAACCTGAAAGATGGGTTGGAAGTCCTGAGTAGAATTTACTTTGATCACAAGTTGCAAAAGTCATTCCTGAAATCAAAATCATTAAAGCCGCGATGTGTGTTTTTTTCATGGGAAAATGGTATCGGTCTTAAAACGTTAAAACAATGCAAAATATGAAAAAAATCTAATTAATAGTATTAGAATGGCCTTATGGCCCTCTATTAAACAGTCTTTAATTCCAATAACTTACATGCGCCTCGCGCAATTGTTTCGTTTATGAACTATACACTAAATAAAAATAATACAATCTGGCCATGATCCAGGCCTTTTTCCCTTATATTTAAGAAAACAATAACGAGAGAGAAAACCATGAAGCTTACTAAGCTTGCCTTAGCATTTTCACTATGTGCAATCAGTACACAGGCCTTTGCAGAAGTGACCAATATTGAAAAAGAGCTATATGCAGATCGCTCCCATGTGAAAACAAAAATTCAAATGGATAACGATAATCCTTTTTTAAACCTAATGCCTTCACTCTTCTACGTTGATGATGACCATGGCTACACACATGGGCTTGGCGCTGAAGTTGAAATATCACCAAGTGCTGACAATGCAATCATTAAAGAAAATGAAACATGGAAGATCGCTCTTTCATCTAAAATATACACAAAAGATTTCACACCAGAAGGTCAAGACCTCTTTCCAAATGATCCACAAGTATTTAATGAAGTAACAAAGCTTGATATTACTTGGGATGATATTCTCGATGCACAGATGTATGATAATAAGAGCTATATCCTAGTTGGTGCAGGGATTGGGAAATTCAATAATAGTGACGATGGTGGCTGGGGTGCTATCGGTCAGCAAAGAAGATGGCATGTTTATAAGCACAACAACTTAACGCCAGAAACAACTTCCATGTACGATAATCAATTAGGTGACACAAATGATGTCTTTGTCACGGCCAAAGCAGCAATTGGAAAGGTCGTTAAACTCGATACGAACCAATATGATTGTAAGTGTGAACTTGATCGAATTACATTAGAAACAGGTGTTGAACTTGTCAGTATCAGAAAAGGATCGCGTGTCTACTTCTTACTAGAGGCTAATAAAGTTTTAATTGAACGAGGAAGTCATCGTTTTGGAATGGAGTTATCTTTAGAAGGAAATGCTCATGGTGATGGAAACTTTGGAGGCGACGCTTACGGTGGAATTTACTATGACTATAGAGGCTTTAGGATTAAGACTGGATTCTCTCAAGGATATGGAGAAGAAAATGAAGAATTCTTCGAATATACTGACGATGATCCAATCTGGATGCTTAGTATTGAAAAAAGATTTTAATCACAAGACAAACAGCTATTTTTCACAGTCTCAATTAGGCCCGGATATTTCTTTTTAATATCTGGGTTTAAAAAGAGGTACTTCTTAACCCCTTCAGTTCGCTCACAAATAATCCCAGCTTCAATAAGCTTTTTAACATGATGTGAAAAAGTGGCCTTATTAACACAGTAATCAAACGAGCCGCATGTCATTTCTTTATCACCACAACCTTCTTCATAAATAATAAGCTGCTTTATGACCCCCATTCTTATAGGGTCACCTAGTGATTTGAATATCTTATCGAGTGTTATTTCTTGTTTTTCCATTGTTAGATAAAATTCTAACAAATTGCTTGATTTTTTTCAAGAGCGGGTCTATTGTTTGACAAACATCTAACTATAATTTTAGGAGTACATATGCCAGATTTATTTTCCCCAATAAAATTAGGTCACCTTAAACTAAAGAATCGTATCATCATGGCCCCTCTTACTCGTGCAAGAGCAGGAGTTGAAAGAGTCCCAAATGAACTTATGCTTGAATACTATACACAAAGAGCAGGAGCTGGGATGATCTTAACAGAGGCCACTGCCATAACAAAAAAAGCTGTTGGGTATGCCAACACACCAGGAATTTGGTCAAAAGAGCAAATTGCCGGCTGGAAGAAAATTACTCAAGCTGTTCAAGAGAAAGGTTCAAAAATCTTTATGCAACTTTGGCATGTTGGTAGAATTTCCCATCCAATGTTCTTAGACGGTGAATTACCTGTTGCTCCAAGTGCTATTAGGCCAGAGGGTCACGTCTCACAGGTTAGACCTATCACAAACTTTGAAACACCAAGAGCATTAGAGACAAAAGAAGTTAGGGCCATCATCCAAGACTATAAACAAGCGGCCATAAATGCTAAGGAAGCTGGATTTGACGGAGTAGAAATTCACGCTGCCAATGGTTACCTAATCGATCAATTCTTACAAGACTCAACAAATAAGAGAGATGATATATATGGAGGCTCAATTGAAAACAGAGTGCGTTTTTTGCTGGAAATCACAGATGAACTCATTGAAGTATGGGGCGCTGATCGCGTTGGCGTTCACCTTGCTCCTCGTTGCGATAGTCACGACATGGGTGACTCTGATCCCTTATCACTATTTAGCTATGTTGTAGAAGAACTCAATAAGAGAGACATTGCTTTTGTCTTCACACGTGATCCGCTTGATGATGGAAGTCTTTTTCCAAAATTAAAGAAACACTTTGATGGTGTCTTTATTGCCAATCAAAAGTTTACAAAAGAAACGGCACAAAAGGCCCTTAATGATGGAATTGCCGACGCTATTTCATTTGGTGTTCCATTCATTGCAAATCCTGATTTAGTAGAGCGATTTAAAAAAGATGCTCCTCTTAATGAGCCAGTCTTTGAAACATTCTATGGGCCAGATAAAGTTGGCTACACAGATTACCCAACACTAGAGGAATTATAATGCAGACAAAGCTATCATTATTAGACTTGGTCTTTGTAAATGAAGGCCAAGAACTAAGCGATGCATACAATGATTCTGTTAAGACAGCACAGGCCGTTGAGGAATTTGGATTTAATCGTATTTGGGTTGCTGAACATCACAATATGCCGGCCATTGCCAGTGCTGCAACTTCTGTTGTTATTGGATTACTTGCTGCCCAAACGAAAAAAATTAGAGTTGGAGCTGGTGGGATTATGCTTCCGAACCACTCTCCCCTAGTTATTGCTGAACAATTTGGAACTCTTGAAGCATTATATCCTGGACGAATTGATCTAGGCCTTGGGCGTGCTCCCGGTACTGATCAAATGACTGTTCAGGCCTTAAGAACTACGGCCCAAAGCTCAAACAACTTTCCTAAAGATGTCGTCGAGCTACAAAGACTCCTTTCAAAAGAAAGTGGTAATGATCCAATTGTGGCCACTCCAGGACACGCAAGCGAAGTTCCATTGTGGATTTTAGGTTCAAGCACATTTGGTGCGCAACTAGCAGCTCATTTAGGTCTTCCTTATGCTTTTGCTTCACACTTTGCACCTGATGCTCTTCAAGATGCACTAGATCTTTATCATGCTGGTTTTGAGCCTTCACCTCAACAAGAAAGGCCATATTTTATGTTAGGGGTAAATATTATTATCGCTGACACAGACGAAGAAGCACAATTTCTAGCAACAAGCCAACAGCAATCTTTTGCTAACCTTAGACGTGGAGTTAAAAAGAAATTCTCTCCTCCAATTGAAGATATCAATACTTATTGGTCTCCTGAAGAAGCGATGATGGCAAAGCATATGCTTCACTTCTCTTTTGTTGGATCGAAAGAGACCGTTAAGAAAAAACTAGAGACTTTTATCACTCGCTATCGACCTGATGAACTGATGGTCGTCACATCAATCTATGATGTTGAAAAACGAATTCGATCTCTTAAGTACTTATCTGATTTATAGGGTGCCATGCACCTTTTGTTTCGCCACTGCGAAACAAAAGGTGCATGGCACCGCCTTACCGCCTTAAAGTAAGTTTGGTAAGAATAAAACAACGGCCGGCCAATACGTCACTAAAAGCAATGTTAGCAGTAAAGCAATAATGAATGGCCAAATCTCTTTAACAAACTCACCTATTGTGACACCTGTAATGGAACAAGTCGTAAACATCATGGAGCCAAAAGGAGGCGTTACCCCACCAATCATAATATTAACGATGAGAACCGCGCCAAAATGAATTGGATCAATACCAAGCTGAGTCGCCACAGGAACAACAAGTGGCGCAATGATAATAAGAGCAGCACCACCCTCAAGAAACATCCCCATTGCTAATAAAAGTACATTCATAATAGCAAGCATAACGTATTTATTTTGAGTTAAGCTTAGTAGGACCTCTGTAAGTCGTTGAGGAATCTGTTCCCAATTTAAGTAATAACCAAATACAGAAGCCGATACAATAATAAGAACAACAGTTCCCGTTCCATAGATTGTATCTTTCATAATAGGGATAAAGTGTTCTTTCTTAAGTTCCTTATAGATGAAAATACCAATTAGGACAGATGCTAAGACGGCGATTGCTCCCGCTTCCGTTGGAGTGAATAGACCAAATCTTAGTCCTAGAATAACTCCAAATGGTAGCGCAAGAGACCACATTGAATCAATAAACTGCATGGCAATTTCTTTACTATTTGCTTTTATTTCACGTGTTGGCTTATAGCCACGTTTTTTTGAAATAATTGCCACTGTGATCATAAGTACGGCGGCCATAATTAGGCCAGGAGCATAACCAGCAGCAAACATTTTAGCTACTGAAACCTGAGCAATAAGTGCATATATAATAAGAACAATCCCAGGAGGGATGACTGGTGAGATAGCCGATGAAGCAGCAGTAATAGCAGCAGAGAATGCCTTACTATAGCCACGTTCTTGCATTTGTGGAACAAGGATCTTACTTTGCATGGCCGCATCAGCATTGGCAGAACCAGAAACGCCACCCATAAATGTAGAAAGAACAACATTAACTTGGGCCATGCCACCAGTTAGATGACCGGTAAGCACATCGGCCATTTGCATAAGCTTTGCACTAATTCCGGAGTAGTTCATAACAGATCCTGCCATGACAAAGAATGGGATTGCTAAGAGTGGAAATGATGCTGTAGCAGTAATAAACTTTTGTAAGACTAAGTCTGTTGGCATTCCTGCATCCATGAATGTGAAATAGAAAATCGATGCGCCAAATAGAGCAAAGGCAATTGGTAAGCTAGAAAAATAAAGAATGAAAACAATTGCTACAGGTAAGTATTCCATTATGCTCTCCTCCCCTTTACATCTTCAATTAAAAACTTAATGGAGTGAAAAGTGATAAGGCCAAAGCCAAAGATAAGAGCACTATTATAAACAGCTGAACTAATGCCTAGAACAGCTGTTGGTTTCTTATATGCAATAAATGTAAAGACAATACTTAAATAGAAGATGTAGCCGTTAATCAATATGGTAAGTAAGTGAGCAACAGTTCTAGCAACCTTTTCTTTTTCTGGTGAGAGTCTTACAATTAAAGCATCAATTCCTATATCCATTTTATTTTTATAGACGGCACTAGCACCAACAAAGACAGACCAAACAAAGCATATCGTTGAGACCTCTTCCGCCCAGTAAATACTGTAATTAAAAAGATATCGTAGGATGACATTCAAAATAACTAAGCAAACCATTATAATAAGAAAGCTTCCGCTAATAATTTCTTCAAAGTTTTTTAGAAATAATTTCATATGCGCTCTCTTATACTTTTAAGCTCATTTTGGATTTTATTATACATTTGAAGATTTACTCCTGGTAAGCTTTCAAATACATTCTTCGTTCTTTTCTCAAATGAAGCACGATCTATTTCATTAAATTTAACCCCATGAGACTCGAGTTTTTTAACAACACTTGAGTGTTTAGACTTTAAAAGATTAATCATTTCACGTGCCTCAAAGTCAAATTCATCTTGTATGATTTTTTGATACTTCACAGGAATCTTTGCCCAGACTTCCGTTGAAATATAAACACCACAGACACCTAAAAAGTGCTTTGTAAGTGCTACATTCTTTTTTCCTGTCTCATAGACTTTTGTACTAATATTTGTAAATTCCGATCCTTCAAGTCCATCGACAACACCCTGTTGAACTGCACTAAATGTCTCCCCCCAAGGAAGAGGTGTTGCTGTTGCCCCCATTGCATTTAAAGTCTCAATAAAGAGCTTACTTCCAGGAGTTCTAAGTTTTACTCCTTCTAAGTCCTCAGGGGTTCTTACAACCTTATCTGTAATAAGATTCCTAAATCCAAAAATATATTCAAGTGAAAGTATTTTAATTCCTTGTTTTTCTAATTTCTTGGCCCAATCCTTAACCATCTGTGTCTTTATCAGCTCAGTGTATTCATCATAGCTATTATAAAGCATTGGACCAACAAGGGCAGTGAACTCAGGAACATAGTCTCCAATATAAGAAGGGTCTTCCACAGAAATAAAATGGGCACCTCTAGCAACAAGCTCCACTCCATCTTTATAAGTTGCAATTTGGCCTTGGGGAAAAGTTAAAATTTTCACCGCTCCATTCGTTTTTTCATCAATTCGTTTAGCAACTTTATCCATTGAAAGAGTTAAGTCTTCTTTAGGGCTAAAGACATGACTTAAACGTAATTTTATTTTGAACTTTGATGGATCTTTTGTCTCAGATGGACGACAAGAAATTATGCATAGTAATGCACAGATGAAAATCAACTTCATATAAACTCTCTCATTGACGTTTATAAGATAATTATAACTTGTTTAGAGAGATTTCCAAGAGAGATTTAATAAAATAAGGAGATGCTTAGCATCCCCTTCATATATGAATTAAGCAAGTCTTCTGATGGTCTCTTTCATTGACTCTGTAGGACGACCGATTAATCTCGATAAATCCTTACTTTCAGAATAAAGTCCTCCTTTTGAGGCGCCAATTTCTGAGTCGGCCAACATATCCGCAATCACTTCAGGAAGACCAGCCTGAAGTAAAACGTCTCTATACTCATTTTGAGTCATATTCTTATAAGAAATATCTCTTCCATACTGCTCACCAATTAGAGCTGCAAATTCACTTAAGTTATAAGAAGTATCACCTGCTAATTCGTATACCTTACCAACATGGACATCATCTGTTAAAATACTTGCCGCGGCCAAGGCATAATCATTTCTTGGAGCTGATGATATCCTCCCCTCTCCAGCACAACCGAGAACAACAGAATGCTCTAATATGGTCGGAATTCCCATTGTGTAATTCTCTGAATACCAACCATTTCTCAAAATTGTAGTCTTAATATCAAGATCATTGATTAGCTTTTCAGTATCAATATGTTCTTTAGCAAGTCCTAATGGCGAATTATCTGCATCGAGAATGCTTGTATAGGCCAAATGTTTCACTGAAGAATCTCTTACAACATCAATGACATTTTGATGTTGAGGAAGTCTTTTTCCTATTTCACTTGATGAGATAAGTAGTAGTTTTTCAACGCCTTCTAAAGCAGATCTAAGACTATCAGGTTTCTCATAGTCTCCATACCTAACCTGTACGCCCTTCTTAGCAAATTCATCGAGCTTATGTGTTGAGCGTGCAATGGCAACAATCGACTTTGGTTTTACACCCTTATCTAATAAATTTTTTATAACGAGCTGACCGAGTTGGCCTGAAGCACCTGTTAAAGCGATCATATTTTCCTCCAATAAGTTTTAATAATAACGAACTGACCTCATTGATAATGAACCAAGTTCTAA
Source organism: Halobacteriovorax sp. (assembly GCF_048381875.1). Lineage (NCBI taxonomy): Bacteria > Pseudomonadati > Bdellovibrionota > Bacteriovoracia > Bacteriovoracales > Halobacteriovoraceae > Halobacteriovorax > Halobacteriovorax sp. Next base: position 293,341 of record NZ_JBLXBP010000002.1, read on the forward strand.
ACCTTCATAATCAAAAGTCATTTTATCTTCTTTTGAGCTAGCACCTAGAACGTATAAAAGAGGTAGGTAGTGCTCATCTGTTGGAATGCTAAATTTACCAGCTTGCGTCTTAAGAGCATCACTCACTAGCGGAGCATCTTCTCTTTTAAGAAGTTTATCTTTTACCCATTCGTCAAACTCGATGGCCCAGTCATGGCCTAAGTATCGATGCTCACGACTCATCATTCTTAAATTATGGACAATATTCCCACTTCCCATAATCATGACGCCTTCATCTCTTAAGAACCTTATCTTTTTTCCAAGTTCGTAGTGATATTCATATGACTGATTGCGATCGAGACTTAATTGAACAACTGGTATATCCGCTTCAGGAAAAACATGTTTTAAAACTGACCATGTTCCATGATCAAGACCCCACTGCTTCTCATCAATATTAACTCGAGGCTTTTTTATCACCTTAGCAATTTCATCAGCTAAGTTGGCATTTCCATCTGCAGGATATCGAACATCATATAATTCTTGTGGAAAACCATAGAAGTCATGAATAGTCTTTGGATGATCCATTCCGGTAACCCAAGTTCCTTCAGTTTCCCAATGGGCGGAGATCATAAGCACGGCCTTGGGCCTTGAATAATCACGACGTAGTCTCTTGCCTAACTTTTCTAAACTTTTTGTAAAGTCGTTACTTTCAATGGCATTCATAGGTGATCCATGACCTAAAAATATTGCTGGCATTCTTTCTTTTTTAGTTGTCATAAACTTTCTCCCAAGCACTGCTGATGCTAGGCCAAAAAGAATTCCTGTAATAGCTTGGCGTCTTCCAAGTTTCATCATAGCAGTCTCCTGGCCGGTGATAATCTTAATTATTACCAAAAATCACATGTTGCAAAAGACTACAAATATGCAACCCAGTGTTGCCACAAAGGAACGCTAAAAAAGAATGTAAAATATTGAAATAATAGGAAAAAAAAGAGAAGCCAAGAATAGGCCCCTCTTTTTAAATTCTTCTTAAATTAAGAAAGAGATTTAACTTGAACAGCACATGGACCTTTTTGTCCTTCACCTACTTCAAATTCAACTTTTTCGTCATCTCTAAGAGTGTTACCTTCAACACCTGAGATATGTACGAAAAGATCTTGTCCACCATCGTCTGGCTTAATAAATCCAAAACCTTTCTCATCATTAAAAAACTTTACTGTACCTGTAGCCATAATTTTCTCCTAGCTATTAAAATTTTGTTAGATCTGTGATCGAACTATATATCTTAAGTTCACCTGAACTTAAAAAACCATTTGCTATCCAAAATTGCTTATATTTTTTCTCGATTAAATAATCCACTCTCTCCCCCTTTGTAATAAGAAAGAAGTTGTAGTCATCAATACGAGTTACAAGTTCATCTAAGATGTCGGAAATATCTTGCATCTCACTGAAGTCATAAATAAAGTAAACCTGTGCCTTAGGTAGAACAAAGTCCTCTTCTAAAACATTCTCCAAAAGAATTTCGCAATTAAGTAATTCCATTCTCTCAAAGACGCGATTACCTTCTCTTTGTCTTTGTTTTAGAATTTCATATCCAATAAAGCGAGCTTCTGGAAAAATTGAGCTCATAACAAGCCCGATGCGGCCATAGCCAGCACCTATATCAACAATCTTGTCGATGTTGTAATCCTTTAATAAATAAAGGGCATCAAATAAATGATTATATGGAGTTTGCAATGCTTGAGGGTGTAACCCAATCCAAGTCTGTGTTCCATCGTAATGTTGCTTACGACTTGAATCATCTGCATCTTTATAATAAGCGCGGTACTTTTGAGAAAGCTTTTCTTCAATCTTTGTGATTTTATAACCTAGCTCACGATCAAGATTTTTGGCGTGAATGCGAGGGTGAATATTCTCATCAAGCATATATGTTCTAGGATTTCTCACCTTTTCACATAACAGCTCGGTCTTAGTTTGCGTCTTAATAATGAACTTACTCTAAATGTTTAATAGACAAATACTTTTAATTCTCTGCCGAGTTAATAATTTTGCACATCGAATTAAAATAGGAAGGAACTTTAAGATAAACAAGGAACTAACTATAAAAATCAAATACAATTAATTCCTTATACCGACTTTCTGCACACAGGGCAACAAATTAAAGTATTTAACGCGACTTACGGGTTATCTTTACACTAAAATTTTATATCCATTCACCTAAACAATACAATTTCAACAACTTACAATTATACTTATTCTCTTGTTTTAAATACACATAGATTACCTTCATCGATAATTACAGGTCTAGGCCAAGAGTTTTCTTCTGCAATATCCATAAGCCAGCCCCTAGCATTACCTTTTGTAATGATAGTTATCTCCTTATCTTTACTATATTCCACAATTTGCCCTAGCACATAGTGATATGTCTCTTTAGTAAAAGGATCATAGAGATAATAAACATCGGCTTCTGGAATCTTAAAAGAGGCCAGTGACAGATCCTGTACTTGAAAGCTTAAATTCTCTTCAAGGCCAAAAGCCTTTGTAGCTATATTTGATATTTCAACCCGATGAGGGACAAATTCATAACCAATGAAATCGACATCCGGACGCAAAAGAGAACACACTAATCCAACTCTCCCATAACCAGATCCAAGATCAATAACCTTTCCACCTTGCTTTAACTGCATATTCTCCATGGCCAATAAGATTGTAGAATAGCCAGATTGAACTCCTACACCGGCTCCTGCATACAGCCTCTCTTTAATAGTAGAATCAAAAATCATATCTCGATCTAATTGGTAATTGAGGTTAAAGAGATCATCGAGATTATCAAATGTACGATAAAGATCAGGTCCCTTATGACCAAGACTTTGCAGTCGTCCTTCTTGGGCCTTTTCTTCCGCCAAGAAATAAAGACTCATCTCCTTTAAAGACTCAATGACAAATTCTTTTTGAGAGAGCTCACATGCGCCAAGAATTTGTTTTAAAACATTTTCTTCAATTACTTTTGAGTCCTTGGCCACCTTTTTTAAATTCGTTTCACCACTAGCAATTAAAAAATCTTTTAAAAAAGATATTCTTAATAAATCGTTTGAAAAAAGTGGAGTCATAAAATCACAGTACGAAATATCTCGTTCTTCTTGACGCTTTAGCCATAATTGATCCTTAAGAAAACCTGTGACAGTGACAAGAAATGCCGAATTAATATAGAGATGTGCAAGTTGAATAGGCCCTAATTCTAGAGTACTAGGGTTCTTACCTTCTAGTAGTCCTAGAAAAGTTTCTTTTGAAAGGTTCATTTAGCTTTTACCTTGATGCTAATACGATCATGGTTGCTATGCATGAGCCTATTTATTATTGATGACTATATCTTACGTTCTAATGGTGATGAAGTACAGCTCGTTGTTAAGGTATAAAAGGCCTTTTCGGCCGACAAACCGAAAAGGCAATTTTGGGGTTTACTGCTGCATGAAGAAACAAAACAGCAATCTTAATTATGCTTTAAATAATTGTCTTCAACTTTAAAGTTGGAAAACTTCTTTTGCAGCTCGGCCATTTCCATAGTTATCTCTTCTAAGACAGCTAGCTTCTTATTAATCGACTTATACCAACGTGAAGCCTGATAGAGTGCTAGAAATAGAAATAAGTTTGCAAACGTAAATAGAATAAAAAAACAAGTAAATTCATCGAGCTCCCTTAGTAACTGACTTCTCGTCTAATATTTTCAGACACTTAAGAACTTTTCATTAGTTTATGTTTTTAATTAAGTTTAACTGTATATCTTACTGAAATAACAATACTAAAGTTTGCCATGTGAAACATTAATTCGATAAGCAATATTTTCTTCAGATAAGCAAATGCTTAAACTTTAAGCGGCCGTACAAAATTAAACGGCCAAGATGCTATATCTATCATAAATGACGTTCAACTTCTGGCATCTTCTTTGCGATCAATTATAGGAATGAGAGAGATCCTATTTATAACATTTTTATGCAGTCTGAATGTATTTGCAGACATTGATTTCACAATCGAGAAATCATTCTATCAAGATCATCAAATTAAATATGACGCTAAGGAATTAACTTATAATAGTGAATATAATGAAAGCTCATATTGGTTTAAAACTAAGTATCGTGAATTTATTATTGGCAATATTGTTAATTGCCTTGAAAATAATTGCACGACATACCATCAGCGTGATCTCGATGAAATCTATAATGAATCACAGAATCAATTTGGAGAAAAAGACGCACAAGTATATTTCTCAAATGTCGTTGCCGGTCTCGTTATCTCTGCAGATGACTCACTAGAAAGACAAAATATTCTTTTAGAAGCGAAAGAATATATGAATTTCAATCAAAAAATTTATATCGGACATACTCTAGGCCATATGATGAACAATCACTATGATCACGACCGCGACCCAGATGGAATTGTTTCACAAGATGAAATCTATAGAGCACAACGAAATGGGTATGATGCTGGCGTTTGCCGTGATATCGCGGTAGCACAAGCAACAGTCCTTAAAGACCTAGGTATTAGTGAAACATATATACTCGACTATGCAACGGCTGGAGATGGTCATGCCATGGTTATTGCGCAAGACCCTGATAATAAGGATCGAATAGTTAGCTTAAATTATGGAGAAGTTAGAATTAATGAATCGCCAAGTGCTCAAGGACTATCTCAAGATTCAAGTCTTGCTGACTTTGGAATTAGTTATCGCATATTTAATGCTGACGGAACACCTCACGATCGTCTATCAACTGAATTAGGATATGTTTTAAATAAGGTACTAGGCTTCGATAATAACTTATCTTCACCTGGCTCTAAATTTGATGGTATCAACTTTAGCTCTGTTGATTATACTAAAGGTATTTTTACTGCAACTGCATTCTATTCAGATAATGCTTCCGGATTAAATACTCTTGGAGCAGGTGTATCTCTTAGAAGAGACACTGAACATTTAACACTAAATGCAGGAGCAACAGGATATCATTCCAGAAAAAGCTTGAAGCATCGTGAATTTCACAGTCAAAGTATAGGTATCTTTGGTGGCATAGAAGCACAACTTAGAACGGGAAAGACTGACTTTGGTTTCTTAAAGAATATATATGCTGATACAAGAGTACTCGTTAGTGGTTCGATGGGAAAAGGAGATTACTCAAATGAAAAACTCGATGAAAATAATGAGATCGATGCACTAGATGGTGATTACTTTAGAAGTGAGCATCATATGCTTGCCAGTTCTCTATATGCCGAAAGTAACTTTGCAAATATGACATGGAGAGGAATTGTTACGGCACATGCCTCTATTATGAAAGATGATATCAGAAATGAAAGTCACCATTCACTTCACTATCTTGGTACAACAATAAAAAATCAATTTAATACACCGATCTCTGATGAATATACCCTTACTTTAGAAAACACACTCTACCTAAAGCAAAATGGTTCAACGATGGACTTCAATGCTGAAGTGAGATCTGGTGATGATCTTTTCTCTTTTCAGTTAGGAACAAGTCGCCCTATCTCTGGTCAAACTGGTTACTGGACCACAGGCCACGAAAAAGAAACTTACTTTAAGTTAAAGGCAAATAGTAGAGACAATCGATTTAGTTTGGGACTAAAGATCGGAAAAACAGAATCACACGGAACCACATATAGACTCGAAAGTGAGTTTCGATTTTAAAGGAATCAATAATGTCGTTAATATTAGATGATATCAAATACTTTATTACCGTTAGTGAGACCTTGAATGTGACAAGGGCCTCAGAGAAAATCGGAATATCACAACCGGCCCTAAGCTATGCCATTAAGCGATTAGAAAGAGAGCTTGGAGGCGATCTACTAATAAGACTTAAGAATGGTATCCAGTTAACCAAACTTGGTGAAGAGTTTTTAAAACGTTCAAGAAAGCTAATCTTTGAATGGGAAGAGGCCCAGAACTTAGTATCTTCAGAAGGAGATATTGCTCAAGGAAGTTATACTTTTGCAATTCATCCATCTGTAGCACTTTACTCCCTTAAGTGCTTTATGCCAGAGCTTCAAAAAGAATACCCTAATATGGGGTTTAATTTTATTCACGGTCTTTCAAGAGAAATGACAGAAAAGGTCATTAGCTGGGAAGCTGATTTTGGTATTGTAGTCAATCCAATAAAACACCCAGACCTTGTCATTAAAAAACTATGTCTTGATGAAGTATCGATCTTTCATTTAAAGAATGCAAAAAATAAACTGATACTTGATGCCAGTCTTAGTCAGTCACAATATATCTTAAAAAAAATTGCCAAGAAAATTGATTTTGATGGCCATATTAATTCAGCAAACTTAGAAGTTGTTGCTAATCTCACATCCTTGGGACTTGGCTATGGCCTTCTTCCATCAAGAGTTGCTGCTCAGTATCCTACTTTAAATAAACTCAAGACTGCGCCAATCTTTAAAGATGAAATTTGTCTTATCTACCGTCCCGAAAAACATCGAAATAAAGTTAGTAAAAAAATCATAGAAATTCTTAAAACATCAACCTATTAGCTTTAACTTTTTATTCACTAGTAATTCCATAAGAAGCAATTAAGAATAAGTCGCCATAAAATAAATAAGGCTTAAATATTTAAAATGACGAAAAAAAATTCATCTTGTCTTGACTTCTATTTTTTTGCTACCATAGTATTATCGAGAGGTAACCTACTGAATTTACACCTCTAAAGAATCTTTTTTACATTACAACAGTATCAAGGAGGCTTTATGTTTAAAGAAAGTAACTCGGGTTTTTCGATGCAACCAATGGTTTCTTACTTTGGTATTGAACTCAATCAAAACCAGTATCAAAAGATTAAACAAAAACTTGATAGGCTCATGGATCGATGCCCAGTAAGTAGTTCTTATAAACTTGATTTCAAGAAACACCAGACGAATTATATCGGACAACTGACAATCCAGTCCTATGGTAAGAAGTTTTATGCAAAGAAAGTTGCCCATACACCTTATCTAACTTTCAAACTTCTAGAAGATGAAATTGATGATCAACTTTTGAAGTGGAAAAGAGAGAGGTTTAGTAATTCATTAGCACAAAATTTATCAGGACCAAGGGTCGCCTAAGCTTTACTTCATTAAATAGTGGGCATAAACTAAGGCTATGACAAAGAAAACAATAGCCTTAGTGGCCCATGACCATAGAAAAAATGACCTTATTCAATGGAGCTTAGAACATAAAGAAAAGCTTCAAAAACATAAACTTTGTGCAACAGGTACAACAGGTAAGCTTTTAGAAGAAAAGTTAGGTGTTACTATTGAAAAGTTTCTAAGTGGACCTATTGGTGGTGACTTTCAAATAGGAACGGCCATTGTTGAAGGCAAAATTGATATGCTTATTTTCTTTTGGGATCCTCTTGAGTCCATGGCCCACGATCCTGATATTAAAGCGCTTCTTAGAATTGCAACTCTCTACAATATTCCGATGGCCTGTAATCAAACTAGTGCAGACTTCTTTATCAACTCTCCTCTTATGGAAAATAAATACGACAAGAAGCTTACGGTTTTAAATAATTACACAAATGCTCGAAAAAGTTATAATTAGAATTTCATACTTGTAACAGGACAAATATATTCTTCAAGGCGCTTCTTGTAGCTATCTTCAAATTCTTCACGTGAAACTTTAGCAAGAGTACTAAACTCAGACTTCTTCATTTCAGCAACAAGATCAAATGGTAAATACATCTCAAGGGCAGCAAGGCCACCATCAATAGATTCAATAAGGTTCTTGTAGCCCCTAATATAGCCGAAAGCCTCATCTTGTCTCTTATAGCCGTCGTAGAATGCCGTTACAATTTCAGCTTTCTCTTCCATAGAAAGAAGATCACTTTCACCTAGAACCTTTCCCCAGTCATCCATAAATGGACCAACTGGAATTAAGAACTGAGATGATTTTCTAAGACACTTTGGCTGTCTCATGGCCATATGGCGGTGGTTTTCTTTTGAAGAGAATTCTTTATTTACCTTTCCAGTGTAAACTAGAATTGGATCATAATTTTCATTTAACTGGTGCCCGAGCTTAAAGATTCGCTTATAAAAAGCATCTTCAGGGTCCATATTCCACTGAACCATAACTCGGTCAAGATCACCAAAATTGTGGGCCATAAGAGGAGCCGCTCTAAGGAAATTGATATGATCCCTTTCCTCACGAAGCTTTAGCATAATAAGCTCTTCTTTTTTAATCTCTTCTAAAATGACATCGGCCATATCACAGGCGAGTTTAGTCTTACGATTTTTAACAAGAGCGCAGTAAGCACCAATCGCAACACTTAGCCATGTTCCCTCATGAGTACTCATGACTGTATTATTATCGTTATTGTAGGCTTTGCGACTGGTTACTTGAGAGTAATCCCAAGTCCAAGATTCAATCGTTAAACGGGCCATCTTCTCTATATGCTTTGAGATATGACCATGCTTCCAAAGAGTCTCACGGATTTGGTTATCCACATCGGTTGGAACAAAAGTACCAGCTGTTGCCCAATGAGCACTGATACAAATGTGGAAGTATTCAGCAAGATTAATATTATTTAGCTGTTTTAAATTCTTCTTGTAGAATTTGAGCTTTTCTAGAAAGGCCCTTTTCTCACCTGATGTATCTAGCTCACCTTTAAATAAGAAAGGAGCTGTGTTTTCAACGTGTTGAAGTAATATATTTGGTGCAATTCCTACACCTTGTAATGCCATACCGGACTTCTTCTTTTTGCTCATGGGCTTAGATAGCACAATAAAATAGAAGCTACTAGTAGTTAGTATTCTCTACAATTTTTGAAAACAATAATTCCATCTGCTGGTGAATCATAGAAAATATTTGTACCAGAGATTCGTTCATTGGCCCAAAGCTGCCCTGGTCCCATTCCCCTTCTATTTTGATAGCGATATGTATATTCAATTCGCCCACCAGAGACTTCGGCATAGACATCACTTGCCTGATAAGGCTTGGTTTTAAAGTCAAAACGACGTAATTTTACAGATTTAAGATCATTACAATGAATTTGCGCATAAATTTGTGACGCTGCTACTAACATAGCAAAAGTGATTAAGATTTTCATAATTCCCCCCAGAATTTGGAAGCTAATGTATCAGAATGATTAAATAATTCACCTTTAACTTAGTGAAATGTAACTTTTACTCAAAAAATAGCAATAAATCGTCTTAAACTATATTTATGAGTTAAAAATATGTTAAATAACTGGCATGGAAAATAATAATTCAATGAGAATTAATAAATATATTAGTCAAAGTGGAATCTGCTCACGTCGTGAAGTTGATGACCTAATTGAACAACAAATCGTAAAGATAAATGGAAAGCTTGCTGAAATTGGAGATCGTGTATTTGAAGGCGATGTCGTAGAAGTAAGAGGCCAGGTTGTAAAACCAAAAGTTGCAGAAAAAGAAATTATTATTGCTTTAAATAAGCCTCGTGGAATTGTTTCCACAACAGAGAGTAGCGAAAAAGATAATATTGTCGATTACGTCAACCATGTTGAGAGAGTATTCCCAATTGGCCGACTTGATAAAGACTCACAAGGCTTAATTTTTCTAACTAATAACGGTGATATCGTTAACAAAATTCTTCGTGCAGGAAATAACCACGAGAAGGAATATGTCGTTACCGTTGATAGGCCCATCAATGATAAATTTATTAATGGCATGGCCGGTGGAGTTCCAATTCTTGGAACAATGACGAAAAAATGTAAAGTCGAACAAATGAGCATGATGGTATTTAAAATCACTCTCGTTCAAGGACTAAATCGTCAGATTCGTAGAATGTGTGAATACTTTGGCTATAATGTAACAAAGCTAGACCGTATTCGTATTATGAATATAGGCCTTGATGGACTTGGTGTTGGTGACTGGCGAGAGCTCAACGATCAAGAAATTGCATCTCTTTATAAATTAATTGAAGGCTCTTCTTCAGAAGATCACCGCATTCAAAAAAGATCTGCCCCTAAGGCCCAAGTTAAGAAAAAGCCACAACAACAGCAACAGCGTAGAAAGAAAAAGAGTAAATACGACAAGCTCTTTAAAGAACTTGATAAAGAATTTAATTTAAGTGGAAAAACAACTAAGCGCGAAGAGAAACGAAAGCAGAATGCTAAAGGTAAACATAGAAGAAGAAAATAAAAAAGGCCATTAATGGCCTTTTTTATTGAGCTTTTGAAACTAATTTTGTCATAACTTCAAAAGTTTCAGGAGAAAGATATTGTCTATACTCTTCCCAAAGACCTTTTGATTCCTCTACCGTTGAGTCAGCAGTTAACTCTGAAGAAACCTCATTAAAGATAATATTAGCTTCTTCTATTTCACTATTATAAATGGCCAGAGAGTCAGTACTTACACCAATTTCAGATGCAAGATTAAGCTCTAGTTTTGAAAACTCAAAGTTACTTCCTTCTTCATCTAAAAGAATTCCACCAACTAGCAATCCCATAACAAGAAAGACAACGCATCCACCACCATCACAACTACTAGCGTCCATAGTCATTAAAAAACCACCACCTACAGAGCCAAGTCCAGCTAGAGCGACTCCACCAGCAGCAGGAACACCAGCAATAGCTAATCCACCAGCAACAACAGCTTTTGACTGCTGAATAGATGCTAAAGAAATTGAAAGTGCTAAAATAAATAATTTAATTGCTTTCACAAAACTCTCCTCTATTTGTCATAAGGAGCTTTTATCCTTGTAGATATAAAATGACAATCAACCATGTAAAAAGAATAGATTTATAATGAGAGAGCTATTAACGAATACTATCCGTATCCCCTGTGCTGGCGAGAACTTCCTTTAATAATTCTCTTACATCAAATTTTGCTTCTAATTTCTGAAGTACAAAGAAGACTCCTCCTATCTTACGATCTAAAAAGACTGTGTGTCTTGATGGATTTCCGACAGCGACTTCTTTCATCAATCGAGGTGCCATTTCAATAACCTTATCGGCTACATTTGAAGAACCCCAGTCATAGAAACCTCCTTGAAAAGGTGCTGCGATAACTTCTGCATATTCCCAAAAGAAGTCTTCATTCGTTTGCTTATTCTTAGAAAGATAATCCATATCGTAAAGATTCTTAAAGAATAATTCACGGTCTAAATTAGCACAAGCAATGATTAGAGTCTGATAACCTTTTAAAAAACTATCTGGTGGAGTTTTTGAAGCACCAAAATCAATGAGTCCCCATTGATTATTAGGAAGTAAAATATAATTTCCCATATGAACGTCAGTTTGTACTTTTTTAAAGTGGAAAAGTTCAAGAAACATAAGACGCATAAATTCACGACCTAACTCATTACGGTCATCTTGAGAGAGATTTAGATTTTCTAACTCTCTTAAACTATGGCCATCAAGATACTCCATGGTAAGAACTTTTTCATTTGAAAATTCTTCTAAAATATCGGGAACTTTAAATTGAGGATAGTCCTTTAATAATTCTCTAAATTTATTAATTGATTTTGCTTCTTCTATATAATTAGTTTCTAAAAAGAGCATATCTTCAATCTCTTCATATATTTCACGAAGATCCACTTCCTTAGGAATGACATTAAGGATCTTCATTAACATTTTAAGTGCCTTCACATCATTCTTAATGGCCTTTCGTACACCTTTGTATTGGATCTTCATGGCATAGCGTGCATTTTCATATGTAGCCAGATGGACTTGCCCTAAACTAGCGGCAGCAATAGGCTCCTCTTCTATTTCCAGACGATCTAGAAAGTCTATAGGAACTTGAGTTTTGACTTGCTCCCAATCTAAATAATAAGATTGGTTCTCTAATTGCTTTAAAACTTTTTGGGCCTCAGGAGGTAAGAAGGCACCAGCATATGTAGAAAGAAGTTGCCCAGCTTTCATCAATGAACCTTTCATTACACCAAGTTCATTTGCTATTAATTCAACATGGGGGCCAATCCCACCACTTAGCTTATTTTTAAGATCTTCATTACGTTTAGACCAAACATCCTTGCCCATTTTCAAGGCCAATTTGGCAACCCCCATTTGTCTGGAGATAAATTTATTTTTAATTTTATTTATTTTTTTCATCTGTCCATTTATTCTAACACTAACAATATAAGATAACTCTATTTTTTCGAGGGCATATTATGTCATTCAGGCTTAACAGTTGTAATTACGCATTGATAGTAGGTGCTGGCCATGGAATTGGTTTTGGACTTGTTCATGCCCTACTAGTAAAAAATTCAAAAACTAGAATTATGGCCACTTATCGAAAAAGAGAAAATGCTGAAAAGCTCCTATCTTTACAAAGTGAGTACAAAGATCGTTTAGAGATCATACAAATAGATGCAACTAAAGAGAGTGAAATTTGTAACCTTTCAAATTCAATTAAAGAAAAGAATATTGGATTAAATCTCATCATCAACTGTATAGGTATGCTTCATAATGATGATATCTTACCTGAAAAATCTCTTAAGGACTTTAACTGTGAAGCATTTATTGAGGTTATGAGAGTTAATTCAATTGTTACACCATTACTGGCCAAACATTTTGAAAAACAACTCAATAACGATGTAACAAGTGTCTTTGCAACGATTTCTGCTAAAGTGGGAAGTATTGAAGATAATCGCATCGGAGGTTGGTATAGTTATCGTGCTTCAAAAGCGGCCTTAAATATGTTGATTAAAACTATTGCAATTGAGTTTACAAGAAAGCGAAAGAAATGTGTTGTCTTAGCTGTTCACCCTGGAACGACTAAGACAGAGCTTTCGCAGCCATTTATTAAAAGAACTACTTATAAGATTCACGAGACACATGAAACAGCATCGAATATACTAAATGTAATTGAGAACCGAGATAGTCATGACACAGGTAAGTTTCTATCTTGGGATGCACAGGAGCTTCCATGGTAAAAGACAACATAAAAAGAATCAGTGATGAGGATTTTAAAGCATTTGATGATCGAAAAAGAGTAAAGATCATTAATTCTTTATCTGGCTTTAAATCAGCGAATCTAATTGGAACAATAAATAATCAAGGTCAAACAAACCTATCGGTAGTAAGTTCTGTCGTTCACTTAGGCGCTTCCCCTGCTCTTATTGGCATGGTCATTAGACCAGATGTATCCAGAAGGGATACTCTTAATAATATTCGTGAAAATGGTGAGTTCACAATTAATCATATCAATGAAGAAATAGTCGAAAAGGCCCATCAAACAAGTGCCCGCTATCCACAAGATGTAAGTGAGTTTGATGCCTGTAAACTGACTGAAGAAATTAAAGACAATTTTAAAGCTCCATTTGTAGCAGAATCAAAAATTAAGTTCTCAGTTAAATTTGTTAGAGAAATAAAAATCGAAGAGAATGGAACACATTTTATTATTGGCGAGATAAAGAACGTCTACTTACCAGAATCTTGTATATGTGATGATGGCCATATTGATATTCATCAAGCTCAGACAGTTTGTGTATCGGGCCTAGATTCATACTCAAAGCCAAAGCATATAGGTAGGTTAAGCTACGCTAAACCAGATAAGGCCTTACATTGGATTAAGTAAGGCCTTAGAAAAATATTTATTATTCTTGAACTAAATTATTACATTCTATTAAAGTTTTTTGTTTCCAAGTAAATAGGCCCTTCTTTTGACCATCTATTTTAACCTCTGTTGGGTTTCCATCAGTATCTAAAGAAATATCAACACGTCCTCTTGTCACAGCATGACCATTTCTATGACCATTACAAGAAATCATAATGCCTGTCCCAAGAGATCCATCAAGATAATTAATTTCAGTCTTATCATCTGCACAATAAACAAAGTCAGCAAGTTGATAATCATTAGTAAAACCAACAACTTGTTGTTGATCACCCTTAGATAGATATAAAATAACTCCATTTCTTCTTTGTTCTTTTTCAACTACACATCCCTCACTATTTGAGAAGATCGTAGTTTCTGCATATGTCGTAAATTGTGAAAGAAAGATAACTGATACTATTAGTAATTTTTGCTTCATATAAATCTCCATTTGTTTACTCTTTGTATCATGATTATTTTTGGCCTTAAATCGTAAATTAAAGATCGTATAATACTTACAATACAAATTTTAATGTACAAAAGTATACACTTCACTCAGTGTTAAATATTCCCTATCTCCACAAAGTAAATGTGAAGTAGGGATATATAGTCAATTACGTGAAAGTATTAAGAAGTATTTGAATAAGAAGCTAAGTGCCTAGAATTACCTAGCAGCCTTCAAACTTTCCTCTTAGGCATTGTAGTTGCAGATCATATTTTTTTGAGCACATAATTAATGCTTTTGCTTTAGCTGATTCTTTATCTTTTGCAACACCAGTGAAGCTTTGGCGAAAAACATTTAAAGTACATGTTGTATCTTGATTCATATTTTTAATAATATGATCTTTTGTCATTAATTCTTCCTCTAGTTTTTTTATCTCTTGAGTAAGATTAATTTTTGTATTTCTAATGACTTGATCTTTTCTCTTAAGTTTGTGTTTTAAGGATTCGATCTCTAGGCTTAAATCCACATTCGTATTTTTAACTTGTAATTCAAGTTCTTCAAGTAGCTTAAGAGCATATTGATTTCTATCTTCTAATTTCTCTAAAGTTTTCTTTCTAGAGCCAAAGCTTTTTCCATCTTCAATGATTTCGGTATTTTCTTCTAGATGAATTAATATATCCTCGAATAAACGACTATCATTTGCAAAAGTATAAGAACTAGCAATAAAAGATATTAATAATATTATTGATTTCATACCGCCCCTAATTTAGTTATATCTGACAAAATAATATCTATGGATACAATAAATAATTGAGTCAGTACACCGATTTCTACTTCAACAAAGCGCAGACAACACGACGCAGCACTAAGGATTCATTAATTGATAAAAGACGACAGATCATTTTTATCAAAAAGTACTGCTGTAACAGGAGATTCAGAAGAGCCTTCCATATTAAGTGGAAAACAGTTAATGAAATACTCTCCTTCTGGAACCTCATTTAAGTTAATATTTTCGAGAATTAACGCATTCTTAAAGATTTCATTATGAATTGGCCTCTCACTTGAGCCTGGCATAAAGTCGGATGATTTCCATGAGGTACCAAAGAGATTAAAGCTCTCAAAGCTTGTTAAATATCTTGCGGCCTCGTGTGAAAGAGTTAATACATGTTTTGGCTCATGAAAACCAAATTCATTCTCCTGTACATTTTCAACCGAAATTAAAACCTTACTAATTCCTTTATGGCCTTTTAATTTTTCTCTAATCTCTTCTTCTTGAATGACCTTTTGCTTAAGCCCATCACCTAATTCCTTCCAACCTTCATTTTTAAACTTTATAACAAGACAAGGGCCATAGAAGTGATTAGGGTTATTTTTAAAATAGAAGTCCGTAGACTTTCCTTCTTTCTGTGTATGTTTTGGTGTTTCAATGTGAGTTAAACTATGGGGCCTTAAGATATGTGTATCATAATGCACTGGAGGAAGTTTACCCTCTTCAATTTTATATAAATTTTCTTTTTCATAAGCGACTCCCTCAAGCCACTCACCTTTTGAGTTAAGCTTAATCGATGGAGAGATTATATATGGCATAAGTATTTCCTCTTTTTTAAAGTGGGCAGTTTGAGTCCAGAAGATTTCTAATATTCTTTTGAAACTTCCTAATGACCTTGATTTGATTATCGAGTTCAAGCATCTTATCTTCAAGTTGCTTTCTCAACTTTCCATTAGGATTATTGGTGGCCAATACTTTTGCAACAGTCTTTATCTCATTAAGAGATAAGCCTAAATCCTTGGCCTGTGAGATTAAATTCAATAATTCCACTGCCTCAATTGGGTAATCCCGATAACCATTATCACCACGTCTAGGAACAAGTAGTTCCATCTTTTCATAATAGCGAATGGCAGAGGCTGCGACACCTGTTTTTTTTGATAATTCACCAATTTTCATAAGCTAACCTTTCATCTTGACCTTAAAGTATAGTTTAAGGTTTATACTAGTGTAAATCATCTTACAAAAGGAATACAAGTGAAACTATTAATTACAATTTTCCTCATGATTAATCTCTATGCAAACGAAGAATATCCACGCTTTTCAATAATAAAGACAGGAACCGCAAAGTCCCTTGAAGGACTTATCTATGAAGAAGGAAGCCTATTTAAAACAATGATGGTAAATCATGCAGGATTTCTTATTCAACATCAAGGAAAGACAATTCTATTTGAAACTGGGCTTGGAGAAGAAGTCGATTATCAATTCAAAAATGATATGTCTTGGTGGGCCAAGCCTCTTTTTGCTTATAAGAAAGAACAGTCAATAAAAAAACAACTTAATAATAAATACACTATTGAAAGTATTATTCTCTCCCATGCTCATTGGGATCATGCGAGTGGACTTCGAGATTTTCCAAATGCAAAAGTAATTATTAGTAAAGAAGAAGAGCATGAAGTAAAACACCCCGTTGCAAATAGAACCTTTCCCACTCAATTTAAAGACGTCAAAACACAAAGTTTTCAATGGAAAAAAGAGTCCTATTTAAACTTTAAAAAGCATTATGACTATTTTGGTGATGGAACACTAATCCTTATTCCTCTATTTGGTCATACACATGGCTCACTTGGACTTATACTAAACTCTAAAAATAAGAAGTATTTCTTTGTTGGTGATGCAATTTGGACGACGAGGCAGCTGGGGCCAATACAAAATAAAGCCGCAATATCATCAATTCTCGTTGATACAGATAAAGACTTAACTCGAAAAAAGATCGATAAGATAAAGAAGATGCAAGACAGAGGCTATATCATTATCCCTACTCATGATTACTACTTACATAATAAACTTGGTCTATACCCTAAATGGATTGATTAGTTTTCTTCTTGAAGAAAGTCAAAGCGATCAATTGCACTAGGAAAACGCTTAATCTTATCTAAGTTAGCAACAAGATACTTTGAATCTTTACTAATTTCTAGATCAGCAATTGTTCCTTTTATCTTTTGGACTTGTGTACGAAGATTTGCCAAACGCTCACCTTTTAGCTTAGGTGTTGCAATCATTCGTTTATTTAAAGGATTCATCCATCGCCCACGTCGATCTTTAAATCCAAAATGAAGATGAGGTCCTGTGACTCGACCAGTTGCTCCAACAGTACCAATTACTTGATGAGACCTAACCCAGGCACCAACTCCAACACTTCGTCGGTTGAGGTGATAATAATAAGAAGTTGAACCGTCACGATGGCGAATTGCGATTTTATTTCCTGCATACTTATTATAAGTCGACATAATGACCTTTCCTGCGGCCACTGCATGAACTCTTTCACCAGTGCGCCCCCTTAGGTCAATACCTCGGTGCATTGCTCTTCTTCCTGTTACAGGATGCATTCTCCATCCATAACTTGAACGAATATGTAGTCTCGGTAAAGGATATCTTAGGCCAGCATTTATTAGGGCCTGTCCATCTGGAGTGTAATGAGCTGTATAAGTGGAACTTTTCTCTTTATCTTCATAGAAATAAGCATCATGGCTACCGGCCTTGATTCCACTATAAGATGTGAAGAGAACTTTTGTTTGAACAGTTTTTTTATCGTGTTTTCTTTCACTTAAAAGAACTTTATAACGATCTCCTGCTCGAGCGTGCATTCTAAAGTTCACTTTGCATAGAAGAACATTTACCACT
The DNA here is from genome assembly GCF_048381875.1 of Halobacteriovorax sp. Classification (NCBI taxonomy): domain Bacteria; kingdom Pseudomonadati; phylum Bdellovibrionota; class Bacteriovoracia; order Bacteriovoracales; family Halobacteriovoraceae; genus Halobacteriovorax; species Halobacteriovorax sp. Next base: position 310,986 of record NZ_JBLXBP010000002.1, read on the forward strand.
TCATTTACAACTGATCTTTCAAGACCTAATGCAAGAAGATCATCTTGTAGAGTTGATCCTGTTTTTAGCTGTCCCTCGATCATTCGAGGTTGCCAATATGTTTCCAACTCCTCTAATGAATAATCCCATTTTCCAGAATTTTCATTAAGAGTTACGACATGTGTTTCATATTCATTTTGAGAAAAAGAAAATTTAATAAGATTATTAAATTCATCATAGGTTGCTTCGAGACGATCACCCACTTTAAGCTTTGAAAACTCAACTTCATCTCTTAGCTGATTGATTAATTTCAAGGCCTGCTTATTATCGATATCAATACTTTTCAAGGCCTGATAAAGTCCCTGTCCTCTTTTAACCTCACCTTTTTTAACAATATTTGCATGGCGAAGTGGACTTGCAATCATCATTTCTGATGATGCCTCAACACGCCCAATTACATGTTGGGTTTGGTTACAGCCATAGAGACTACTCAATAAAATTAAACTAATAAATAATTTCGACATCTTACCTCTAAGCATAGCAAACTTATCGGAAAAGACCAAAATTTCTTGATTAGAAATACAATGAAAATTAGCGAATCTTTGAAAGGACGGCCTCAATAAATCTTTGTTTCATACCCTCATAAAGAGCGAGGTCATTAGAGTGATTTTCCACGAGATTAAGCTTAGCATTCTTATACTCAGTGGCAATCATAGGCTCAGCATTAAGATAGTCTCTAAAGTCTAGAATATCATTAATCCTTTCATCACCTTTCTTTAAAATCTTAACATTTGTTAGAACGCGATCACCTTCTGGAGCCTTTCGCTCAAATACAAATTGCTGAGATTCATTTGAAACTAAAGAGAAGCCATGGGCCATAAATTCATTACGGAATAATTCAATCCCATCAAGGGTATGGACAACACAGAGAATATCTAAAATAGGACGGGCCAAAACATTAGGCATCGCAGTTGATCCTATATGCTCACAACCAATGAAGTTATTTCTTAAAAGTTTTGCAAGAGCAGCCTCTTCCTTTGCAAAAACCTTTAACCAAAAATCATCATACGCTACTAACTCTATTGTCTTATCCATGGCCAAACCTAACACTTTGCTTACAACTTTGGCCATGAATGATTTGCATATTCAAAATCAATATTGTATTCATTAGAAAATTTACACAAGGGAGCTACACCAAAATGTGGCTGAGAATAACGGGATATGGCCGTAAAACCTTCTAACTTGATCCAGGTAATGCTGGCGTAAGGAGACACAGATGAGACTACTGTTCGTAGTGCTATTTTCACTAATCACAACTGCCCAAACAAACAATGATGCCATCTACATTTATGGAACACTTATAGAAAAAGACTATTATAGCGATAGTAATAGTACTTCTGTTCGTCAAGCGAAGGACATACAGAAGTCTTTAAGCACAGACATGAGTCAAGCCTTCAAGATAATACCAAATCTAAATACAGCAAATGGAAGTTCTCGTTCAAGCTTTTTCCAAATTCGAGGAATTGGGGAAAGATCTGCGTATGAAGCAATTTCCAATTATTCAGTGGGAGTAATGGTAGACGAAGTCGACTACACAGGAATATCTGGTGTTACTAATCTTAATGGTTTATCACAAATTGAAGTATTTCGTGGGCCTCAGGCAACAGACTTTGGACCTTCTGCAATGGCCGGGATGATTCATTTAAAATCTCAAGACCCAACATCAACCTCTAAGACTAAAACCTATCTATCATATGAGTCGTTTAATACCTTTGAAGAAGCATTAAGTTACACCGGTATGCTTTCTACAAATACAGGGATGTCCATATCCTTTAATAAAAGAGATAGTGATGGATTTATGAAAAATGAGTATCTCAATCGCACAGATACAAATGGACAAGATGAACTTGCTTTAAGGACAAGCCTTAGACATGATTTCTATGACTCGACTTTAACCCTCGGGCTTCATTATTTCGATAAGAATAATGGCTACGATGCTTTTACACAGGATAATTCCTACACCACTAAATCTGATAAGCCAGGAAAAGATAAGAGTGAAACTTTCTCTCAATACCTAAAAATTGAAAAAGAGTTTAATGCAAACTTAATGAGTACCACAATATTTACCCATATAAAGAACGACTCATTTTATAGCTATGATGAAGACTGGGGCAATAATCCATATTGGAATTCTCTTCCAGGTTATAATGCTGACTACGATTACAATATAAAGTTCCCAAGAAGTCGCGAAGACTTCTCGCTTGATCAACGTTTTAATATAAGTAATCAAAGTACTTTTGGCATCTATATAAAGTCATCAGATGAAGACTTTAAAGAAGTTGGATACGAAGATGGAAATGAAAGAAAGAATATTCAAGGAGATATTAGAACTGAATTAGCTTCTGTATATGCTCAAAGAATTCATGATTTAAATAATAAGCTATCTCTTGAATACGGCCTTAGAGGAGAATTCCGAAAGGTCGATTACAAAGAAAATAATAGTGGATCAAATTCAAATATTCATACCGAAGATCTCATGTATGGTTTTAATATTTCAATCTCTAAAAAAGACCTGTTGGGAGAACTTGCTTATCTTAAGATAGCAAAAGGCTATAAGCCAGGAGGTATTAATACTCAATCAGCAGTGCCACAGAATCGTAAGGAATTTAAGCCAGAATCTCTCTACTCTTTAGAAGTTGGACAAAAAGCCAAATTAGATGACTCCCGTATCTCACTAAGTACAGCACTCTTTTTTATGTATAGGGAAGATGCACAAGTTAAGACTTCTTTTCAAGATGATCCAATGGACCCAAGCTCATTCACTTTTTATACAGATAATGCAACAAGCGGTATTAACTACGGAGCAGAACTTGAAGCAAGTTATAAACAAGAACTTGGCTTTAATGCACTATGGTCAATTGGACTTTTAAACACGAGATATCGTAATTACAATATCGGAACAAGAAACCTAAATGGCCGACAAATGCCACATGCCCCAAACTATCAAATAAACCTAAATCTTGAGTATAAATTTAAGTCAGGAGCTTATATTGGAGGAAACTTCTTTGCATCCGATGACTTCTATTTTTCAAACTCACACGATTTAAAATCACGTCCATATCAATTAGTAGATGCAAAGATTGGATACAGAAATGAAAGTCTAGATATTTCTATTTGGAGCAAGAATGTATTTGACGAAAATTATTCTTTACGTGGATTCTATTTTGCGAATATGCCTCCGACTTGGCAAGATGAACTCTATACTCAAAGAGAGGCGCCACGAAGCTTTGGAATAACAGGAAGATATATATTTTAGAAGGGGCAAGTCCCCTTCTAAGTTTTTACTGACAACAAATCACAAAAACTTTCCCTTGGGTCATACGGCTATCGGGCTGTGCAACACACCTCCAACCATCACTTCCCACTGGATAGTCTTTTACAATACGATGGCCATCATACCAGCTATTACTACAACCACCACCTGTTCGAACCCATCCTTCTTCACAGTTTACAGTTTGAATAGCACAATAACCTCCACCACATGAATGAGTTGGTGGTAGATTTTTTTCAAGAACCTTACAAGTCGGAGTTCCACCAACTTTTTTCCATTGCGTCCCATCACAGAACTCCATGGCCTTATCGCTACTATTATACTTCATTGTTCCTTCAACAGAAGCATTACACGTTGCTTGATTTCCAATTTTAATACCACCGTTAACATCAAGTTTTGTAACAGGTGAATTTGTCCCGATACCAACATTTCCTGCATTATAATAAATATCATTTGGATCTGTGGCACTTCTTGAAAAGATAGTACTCTCGCCATCACTCAATGTACGACAATCAATAATAGCATCTGAAGGGTCAACCTGTACCCATAGCTTAATCTTCTTCACAAGCTCTTCGCTATAAGTATTCTTTCCCTTATTGAATTGAATAACAAGATGGGTCTCACCAGTTGAGCCCGAGTTTACACTAACTTCACTAGCTGCTGAACTAAGTCTAATTGACTCTATCGTCACACCATTATACTTCTTATTTAAAATGTAACGGTCTTCATTAGTATCATTTCTTAATTGTGAGATAGGACCTGAATCATTAGCATTAAGACCTTGAAAACTATTCTCACAAGCAGTGGGAGTAGCTAACATTGACCTCATCTCCCCTACGATTTGATTAATTTCACTAGTTGAACTTGCTGTCTTCATGGTTTTCATGCTTGTACTGGTCATTCGCATTAATGCTAAAGCGAGGATGCCGATTAAGCCTGCCGCAACCATTATTTCAACTAAAGTAAATCCTCTATTTCTTAAACTCATAATAATCCCTATTTAAATTCATTATAACATGACTCAAGTTTCATAAAAGCTACCTAAGGCTCTGAAATCACAGAACAAATAAGTAAGAAAATTAACTAAGTCCATTATAATTATGAACTATAATAATCTTAGCTAACGCAACGAATCCCACTAACCCTTTAAGATACATAAAATCTTCTTCACAAGGCCGACATATCGATATTTTTAACGTAAACTGGTCCATCAAAGTTGATATAATTTAAGGAGTCATACTCATGGATAAGACAATCAAGGATAAATTAGCGCAAATTATTGAAAATATGCCTTCAGATTGGCTACGCTTAACAACACATAGACTCGATATTTACAATGAGTCACTAGCAAAGGTTGAGTTTCTTCAAAAGCTTGAAGAGATTACAAACTTTGAAAATCAAGAGTTAGAAAAATTACCAACAGCTTACGACTATATTCGCTTAGGCCATCCTCTTTCATGTATTCTCGAATGGGCCATCGCCAAGGCATCGAATTTAAATCCAGAAAGTGTTATTTCATTCTCTTCTCAAAGCATGCCAGTCCTTGCAGTACTGAGAGCAAATAAATTCTTAGGAAAGAAAACCCAAATCGTAAGTGAAAAGCCTATTTCAGAACTTTTTAGTAGTGTTTATCAATATGACTTTATTCAAACACAACAGTTGGAAAAAGACTTTGATGGTACCACGATAGTGATCAATGGTAGTGAAAAGGCAGAAATAAATGTAACGCTTTTTGATAATCTCGGAAGTGTCATTTCAATAAATGATAATAATATTGATTATATTAAAGAGATTCAACATGTAAGACGTCGAGAATCAATTGCCATGACTCCGCAAAATTGCCTAACAGCAATCAAAGGTATTTTAGGTGAAGCTGGCCGTGGCATAACAAAAACAGACACGTCAGAGCTTACAAAAACAATACAAGAAATTACAAGTTCAAATACACAAGTGGCCTTTAGTAATTGTGGCCTATCAGCTCAATACGCAATCATGATGGGACAAGTCCACTTTGCTAATGATAAACATCCTGGAAAAGACATCAAGTTTATCGTTCCTCCAAATTGCTACGGAGGTACCAATGATCAAGCAAGACGTGTTGCTGCCTGTATCGACAATGTTGAAATCATTGATCTACCTGTAGATAGTGGAAAAGATATGGTTACTGAGCTTGAGAGAATTTTAACAGATGTTGCACACGCTGATGCTGTCCCTTTTATTATTGGGGAAATTCCCACAAACCCTCGAGTTGAAATACCTGATTTAATAAAACTTCGAGAAACTTTAAAGAAGCCAAGGTTCACTAATGATGGGGCCACTGCAGTTGGCGCTGTTTTTAATCTCGACCAAACATTTTGTCCAAATGTTAAATTCTTTGGTGATCACGGCTATCTAAATGATGTAAAAGTAATTTCATATGTTAGTGGATCAAAGTTTCCAAGTGGAGGTCTTTGTACTGCAGGATATGCAGTTGCAAGTGACAGTGCTGCGGAATATATGAGTTACGTTGAAAATCATCTACAATTATGTGACAACGAAGCAACTGATTTACAACTTCAAATTTTAACTCGTGAAATGCCTGGTATGAACGAAAGAATTGCAAAGGCATATGCCAACACTCGTGGCTTTGTAGATTATATTCAAGACATACTACCAAAAGCAAAGATCAACTTTGTTTCACATGAATTAGCAGATGCAACTTTTACTCCCTCTGTCTTCTCTCTTGATCTACCAGCGCGCAACGAAGAGCATAAACGAGAACTAAATCACAAGTTAATCCGTATGATGATTGACACTATTCCGGAAGAAAGCAAGCACTGTGTGAGTTATGGACAACTAAAAGGTTGTTACTGGACTGTTCCTGCCACATCAACTCAAGGAACTACTAAGGAAAGTGACAAAGACTATATTGTACGAGTATCTGTAGCAGCAGATTTTAATCTCGCAAAACACAAAGAAGTATTCAAAAGATTCGTTAAAGAGTCATACTAAGAGCGAGGCCAAGCCTCGCTTTCTCTACTACTCATTCTTTTTTTCTTCGCATACGCCAAGGCATGTGTAGCAATTGGCGTTGTAATTAATAAGAAAATAAAGAGTGTAAAATTTGTAATTACAAAATTTAAGTCTGGAATAATTAAACTTGAACCAATCAGAACAAGAGCAGCACCAAAAGCAGACGCTTTACTAGCAGCTTGTAACTTCATATAAAAATCTGGCATCTTAATAAATCCCACTACTGCAAGGAATACAAATATAGAGCCTAAAAAAATTAAAATTTCTCCTATAAGCTGTATCATTTATCCTCCTTACTCATTTCAGATAAGTAAAATGCAAAAACAAGTGCAGTCACAAATCCAACAATTGCTATTAACTGGGCAATATTTAAGAAGAAAGGATTTCTATTATTTGTATAAAGCATAAGAAAAAGACTAACACCAGTCACACCAATCAAGTCAAAAGCTAATACTTTAACAAGCACATCCCTTTCTTTTACAGCTTCAAAAAAAAGCAATAAGCAGGTTAGAATGATAATACCTGTTGAGATCATCATTAGTATACTCATCGTAAAATCCTTAGAACTCGACTTTCAATTTGTTCTTTAAACTCTTTAATGGCATCTTCTTCATTTTCTAAAAACATCATGTGAATATATAAATATGAATTATCAGGTGCCAAATCAATAACCATTGTTCCCGGTGAGAATGTAATAAGATTTGATAGCAATGCTATTTCAAAATCAGTCTTAACCTCTAAAGGAAACTTTATTATCCCAGGTGAAGATAAGTCTTTAGGCGTAATGACGTCCTGAGCTACTCTTAATGCTCCTAAAGACAAGTCCCAAAGATAGAGTACAACGAATTGTAATATATACCATAACTTCATAAATACCCCGTTAATAGCCTAGTCCTAGTCTTGCGACATCTCTTGCTAAGCGAAAAATTAGAAGAGGGTTAAAACTTAAGACTAAAGTGAATAAACAAAGTAAAAAACAAGAAATATAAGATCGTATAATTGATGATCTTGAAAGAGTATCAATTGACTCTTGTTCTTCACCCCAGAAAACCCCACTCCATATCTTGACCATACTATAGAGAGTAAAAAAGCTCCCTATGATCATTGGTAAAATTATCCATATGAGCCTGCTTTCCACAGCGATCTTAAATAGCCCTAACTTTGCCCAGAAACCAGAAAATGGTGGGATTCCAATTAGACTCGCCGCTGGAATCATAAAGAGAATTGATATCAATGGAGATGCTTTAAAGAGCCCTCCGAGTTTTGATATCTTCTCTGATGCAGTAAAATTCTTTACCAATCCAGAAACAAAAAAGAGATTTGTCTTAACTATAATATGGTGAAAAATATAAAAAAGAGCACAGGCCAATGCGAGATTCTTAATTGCAATATTAGGATGAATACTGAAACTGACACCTACACCTATAAAACCGACCTGGCTTATAATATGATAACTTAAAATTTCTCTTAATTTATTTTGAACAACTGCGCACCATACCCCTATTAAAAGAGTGAGAATTGATAAAATAAGAATGATCCAAAATAATTGTAAATCTGCTGGAAAGACCTGTCCAAAGATTCTCATCATTGCATATAGCCCAAGCTTAGTAAGCAGACCTGCCAACACGCCACTTAAACCAGGTGATAACTTCGGGTAACTTTCTGGTAACCAAAAAAACAGAGGGAAAAAAGCAGATTTAATAGCAAATGCTCCAAATAGGGAGATCGCAAGAGATCGTACTAAGCCAGGATCATTAGTATATAAAAGTGATAGTCTTTCATTTAGAACCTGAAAGTCTAAAGTTTTAGTAAACTTATAGATGAAAGCGATAGAAATAAGAAAGATCAGACCACTTAAGAAATTAAGAACAATATACTTAAAACCACTTTTAAGTCGCTTCGTATTCCCATCAAGAACGACGAGAACATAACTACTCATTAAAGTAATTTCAAACCATACAAATAAGTTAAAAAGATCTCTAGTAAGAAATGCACCAGTTAATCCTAAAAAAAGAGTATTATAAAGAAAGTGATAGACCTTATTTCTTTCTACTGTCACACCAGGATAAGCATATAATGCACCAGTGAAGTAAATCGCCCCAATTACAAAAATCATCACTCCAGAAAAGAGATCATAACTAAGACTGATACCTATTCCACTCTCCCAACTACCAGCAACAAATGTAGAAGGCTCTTGAAAAGAGAAGAGAAAGTATCCTGCTAATGCGAAATAAATTAATGAGAATATATTTGTAAATATAGTTCGTAATTTATCTGATCTTTTAAATAAAAGAGATAATGATGCCGAGATCATTGGTAGCATTAATAATATAATAAAAATATTATCTATCATTATTGTGCCTCCTCTTCTTTGCGAACATCATTAATTTTCTTTACTAAAGAAATCACAAAACAAAGAGTTGCAAATGAAATAACGATTGCTGTTAAGACGAGTGCTTGAGTCAATGGATCAGCAAAACGTACAGTAGAGAATGCCTCCCCTTCACCATTAAAAGGATAGCCATGGGCCAAAACATTACCTATAGAAAATATAATAAGGTTTGCACCATTTCCTAAAGTAATAATAGCAAAGATACAATTTACCCATGTATTCTTTAACAAGAAAAGCAAACCTACTACAATGAATATACAACCAACTATAAATGTCATCTTATTGTTTATTCCTCTTTGAAAAGTCGACAAATTTCACATAGGCCATTGTTGTACTAGTAGAAACAATTGCAAAAACAATTGAATCAAATAGTAGAACCGAACTTACTTTTCCAGCGATAGGAAAAGGTATCTTAGTCCATATAGCACTTAAACCGGACTTACCAATAAACATTGGTGTGATGAAGACAAGTACTAGCAATAGAATACAAATGGCAACGATTGAAGAATAATTATCGTTCAACCACATCTTAGTTCTTGATTCACTTCGGGCAATGATGTGAAGGATCAAAGCTAAAGACATAAGTAGCCCACCAATAAAACCTCCACCAGGAAGATCATGTCCTCTTAAAAGAAAGATAAACGAAAGTATTCCTAAAAGCGGACAAACGACTTTAAAACTTCCTCGAATTAAAGATTCATTCACGTTTACCTCGCTTTGAGAAGATCGCTAAAACACCAATGATTGCAATAGCAACAACTAGAACTTCTCCAAAAGTATCCATCGCTCGATAATCCACTAAGATAACGTTTACGACATTCTCCCCTTTTGCAAGAATCTTTGAGTTTTCAAAAAAGTATCGACTAGCACTCAAATCAAACTTCATGCGATTTGCTATTGCAAATAACCATAGAGATAAACCAAAAAGTAATGCTACGATGAAATTTTTGAGTTTTATATTTCGCCTATAATTATCTCCATTAATCGGTACGGCCTTTATCAAAAAGAATACAAAGAAGAGAGAAAGTGTTTCAACCATTAGCTGTGTCATACTCACATCAGCGGCACTATGATAACCAAAGAATACGACTAGGAAGAAACCTGATATAACAAAGTAAAGGATTGCTTTAATATCAGAACGACTTAAGTATGCAAAAATAAGACCTCCTAGAACACCAGCTAAACATAAGGCCTTGGAAAGTGTAACGTCTATCTCAGGGATACTTATATTTGATATTCCAAATTGAGTACTTATAGTAAGTATTGCAAGGAATCCAACCGTACATCTTATATAGTGAGCAAAGTCTCCATTTACCATAAGAGAGTTCATCTTTTTGAATATATCAAGTGTACAATGAAGAGCTTTTACAAGCTTCGGCCATGGACTAAATTCAGAATACTTTTGAGATAATCGATCAAAACTTACAAAGTACTTATCGAGGATAAAGCTTCCTGAAATACTTCCTAGAATTGTTATAAGACTTAAGATAAGAACAATATTGTAAGGATATTCAAACCCATGCCATAACTTAATATGTGTATTGTCGTTGAAAAGGCCAGTATCAATTAAAACACCATCTGAAATACTACCTAAACCAAATAAATTAGGAGCGATCGCAACTAGTAAGGCCATCAATGAATATAATAATGGTGAGATCAGTAAGCTTTTATAAGCTTTAGCATGAATTGATCTTTCTTTGTCGACACGCTTTCTAGGCCAAGTAACTCGCAAGAGATTAATTGCTTGAATTCCCATAAAGAGATTACCTAGAAAGAAAGTTGGAGTAACAATCCATAAAAGTTCAGATTTAATACTCGTTGTATAAATAAACTCTTTAGCATAAAAACCGATACTCAAAGGAAACCCAACCATACTCATGGCACATAAAAGAGCAATAATGAATGGTAGGATACTTTTATTCTCACTATTAATAAGAGCTTCACGCTCCATCGTATTGTAAGCTTTTGCAAAATAGCCGACAAATTGAAATAGGCCCGCTTTATAAAAAGCATGCGCTACAACGAGTAATACAAAACTTATCATAGAGTAATCACTAGCAAGTCCAAGTAGAATAGCTAGCATACCGAGGATACAGATAGTTGAGTATGCCAACATGGTCTTAAAATTACCCTGTAAAAGGCATTGAAATCCACCATATAGAACAGTAATGACACCTGAATATACAAATAGGTCTTGCCATAGAATACTTTGAGAAAATAATGGAAATATTTTAACACCTAATAGCAATCCGGCTTTTACCATAGTCGCTGAGTGTAGAAAACTACTAACAGGAGTCGGCCCGGCCATGGCCAGTGGTAGCCAATAAGAGAATGGGAAGAGAGCAGATTTTGAAGCAATTCCTATAAATATTGCAAAAAGTGATAAGTTAAAATATTCATGTTGATGAAAGTTTGTAACCTTAAATAACGTTGGTAAGTGAAGAGATTCAAAAAATGTTAAACCGGATTCCATCCCTATTTGAGAAGTCATCATTATTCCGGCCAGAAGAAAGAGTCCTCCTCCAACAGTAGTATAGAGGGCCCACTTTGCCTTCTCCTTAACTTGTGAATCTTCATTCTTAAGTCCAATCAAGAAGAACGAAGTAACACTTGTCATTTCCCAAAATAAATAAAGTAATAATAGGTTTGCGGAATATATAATTCCAAACATTGAAATAGTAAAAAGAGTAAGGGATGTATAAAAAACAGTTTTAACTCGAGAAGAATAGCTCTTCATGTAAAAGTAACTATATAGAAAAACCCCTACCCCTATTATGGCAACAAGAGTACCAAATAAGTTATCTATACTTGTAGCTGAAAATAAATTATCCATTAGTATTTTCAATGTGTTCCTTCGTACAAACTTACGAATTTGATTTTAACAGCATTATAAGATATTAATAAAATATATAAAAATAATCTTTAGTATTGAAAAAATTAATAAAAGGTTAAGTATGAAATGGATTAATTATCATCATCTTATATACTTCAGAGAAATCGCCAGACAAGGTAGTATATCTAAAGCTTCAGAGGTTTTAAAGGTTGGACAACCCGCCTTAAGTACTCAACTAAAAAACCTAGAGGAATACTTGGGTGTACAGCTCTTTGAACGTAAAAGAAGAAAAATGGTATTAACGGGGCCTGGAAAAGTTGTACTCGAGTACGCCTCTAAGATAAATTCACTAGGTCAAGAGTTAATAGAGTTAATTGATGACAAGGTGTTTACTAATGAGATTCACCTAAGTATTGGTGCGCTTGATAGTATACCTAAACACTTAATATGTGACATTGTTGACTTGGCCCATCGTAAGACTGGATGCTTCCTTTCAATTTACGAAGGATCTCCTGATGAACTGTTAAGGCAGTTAAAGACACATCAAATCGAAGTCATGATATCGGATCAAGAAATTAACAAGCTAGAAAGACATAATATCTTTTCCAAAAAGATATTAACAAAACAAATTAGTGTCTACGCTTCAGCTGAATATGAACATTTAAAGAAAGGCTTTCCTAAATCACTTGATGGTGCACCTTGCATTGTTCCTACTTCCCATTCAAAAATTAGAAGCGATGTGGAATATTTCATGCATGAAAAAGGTGTTAGGCCAAAGATTATTGCAGAAACTCAAGATACTTCACTTCAAAGAATCTTAGCAACACGAGGCGATGGTCTAATCTTCTTACCTAGTTTCATTACAAAAGATCTCGTAAACGATAAGAAGCTTGTAAAAATTGGGAACCTGAAAGGTGTAACGACAAGTTATTATTTGATATATAGTAAGAGAATTATTGAGAATCCTGCATTGGACTTCATTCTTAAGCAGAACTTTGAGAGAATGAGGCTACGTTAATTAAAATCATAGCCTCATATTTTTAACTGTTAAGCCTTTTTGTACTTGTCTGCATTAGACAATTGTTCGTTTTTCTTTTTTGCCACTAAATGATCGGCCGTAACGCCTTTGTTCTTATCTTCTCTTTTATTCATTTTTCCGGCATTAATACGATAGTCTCGTTTCGATGATCTTACTTTAATAAATTTTTGTATCGAAATATACACTCCGATCACAGCTAAGCACGAAAGTAAGAAAATGATTTCGTTGGCACTCATTAAATGCTCCTTTGTTTATACCTTGTCTTAATATACAGGAACAAGTCACTTCAATAAAATATATATTGCCAATAGGATGTATTAATTTATTCAATAGTAATTTTTTCAACTTTAATTTACTTATGAATAATAACAGGCTCTTAACACAAACTGTTAGAAAATATTATGATTGTATAAAGGATTCATTCATTACTGGAGTGATTTGAGCAAGAAAAAAGAGGGAGAATGTTAATCTCCCTCTGTGATATGTCTTTAGAAGAATTTTACAACGTAAGTGTGAACAAAGTAGCCTACACCCAAGAGAACAATACCGCTTGAATAACAACTCCAAAACCCTAGATTAAACTTTTGTGCCAAAAGAAATGGAACAAAGAATAATAGAGAGACAGGAATTGCAACGAATACACTTTTTGCATATTCAACAGACTGACTTGAATCTCCCCACTCTAAATGAGAAAACGCTAATGCAAGTAATGTTGTTAAGGGAAGGGCCGTAATAAAGCCGGCCAATCCAGTTTTCTTACCTGATAACCACGAAACAAAACTAATTAAAATAGCCGCAACTACTGTCTTTCCTATTGCTAACCACATATTACTTCCCCGTAAAGTTTGCTGCAACAAACTCACCTGTTAGTTTTAAAAAGATATAAAGCTTCTTACCTTTTACACCTTTTTCATTATTAAATGTAACAACCCATTCAGTCTTCTTACCAAATTCTTTCTTTACTGATGTATCATAATTTGCAGCCTTCCATGACTTATCAATCTTGCCAGAACTAATAAGTCTTAGCATATGATACTTCCCAACTTCTTTACTCTTTTCTTTAGAGATTGAAACCTTTTTATGAGAGTGACTATGGCCATGAGAATGTCCATGACCATGTGAATGACCAGTTCCTGCAAATGTCAAACTACTTACACAAAGTAGAATTAAAAGTGATAGTTTTTTCATATTTTCTCCTTATAAATTATCATGTTGATATTCTTGCTCATTTTCTAATTTCATATGGTGGTGTATATGATTGTCTTCACTAAAGCCAAACTCATCTGGCCCAGAGGTATGAAGATAGCCATGTAATTGCATTAGAAGAAGCATGAAACCTGCTAGCATTATCCCATCATTAAATACTCGTGAGAGCCTTTTAAACATATGATGACGACGTAATTGTGTGATAATCAAAAGCATAATCGCAAGGGCCACGATCTGCCCAAGTTCAACCCCAACATTAAAAGAAATAATTCGCATTAGCATACCACTTCCCTTTTCTCCCAGAGGAAGTTGTTGTAAACGAGTAGAAAGGCCAAATCCGTGTATTAGACCGAAGATAAAAACCATCCACAATAAACTTGGCGACTTATTCATTCCAAAGTATTCTTGAAAGCCTTTATTATTATCAAATCCCTTGTAAATAACAGAAATAGCAATAACAGCATCAACTAACCAATAATTAGCTGTAATCCCCATAAAGGTTGCAAAGATTAAAGTAATACTGTGACCGAGTGTAAAAATACTTATAAATCGCACAATATCTTTAAATGTTTTTAAAAAGAAGATAACCCCAAATAAGAAAAGTAAGTGGTCATATCCTGTAATCATATGCTCAGCACCAAGCCAAACATATCTTAATAGGCCACCATCTATCATGGCCTGTTTTGCTTCTTCACTAATTCCGTGTGCAAATAGATTTGCAGAAAAAAGAAGAGGCACAAATCCGCGTATTAACTTAGACATTAATTCTCCTAGTAAAAAAATATAAAAATGAATCGTTATTTTTTTAACAAATAGGAGGCTTAAACAAGTTATTAGGTAAGAATTTTGAAACGAGGCTTTTTTCCAAGAATGTACTTTTATTGACTTCGAGAAATGGAGTCGTAAAGCTTATCTTAGAAAGATTATATATTTGAAATTCTGAGTTAGAGATTTTTCTCGTACCATGGTGATGCTCGTGCTCTTCACCATCTTCAGAGTGTTTATGTGAATGAGTATGGGGTTCATCATCAATATTATCATGATGAGTTTGGTTAATATTTTGATATTTAATTAGATGTTGATCAACCGAACTAACCCCATCATAAATAGAAGCAAGTGCCTTTGCCTGAACACACAGACAAATTATCAGTATAAATATATTTAAATAAAGCTTCACCACCTAGCTATTTTAATAGAATTCTTAATATATAGTAAAGAAGTAAAGCCCTTTATAAGGAATAATTGCGTCATTACCGAGAGGTATTAATCATTAGCACATGTGACCGCTTACGATACCCTGTGCATTTTTCATTGATGTCTCATATGTATGAGAAACTTCATGAACAAGACTATCAACACAGCACTCAAGCATGTCTTTATCTTGTAAACTTAAAACTTTTTGATTTGTTAACTTAGCAATCGTATTGATAATGTAAATCAAATCAAGTCTTGTAACTTCATGGTTATGATAATCAAGATTGAAATCAAATTCATTACAATTGATCTTCTTTTCTAGATTGATCAAAGCCTGCTGTAGTTTGTTTTCACAAGTAGCGATACGAATATCTTCTAAATGAGAAATTGAGATAAATTTTGTAATCCCCTCTTTTTCGAATCTAATTTCAAAAAAGTCACTAATACCATCATACATTTTGAAGATATTAGTAATTTCACCAACACCGCTTTCTAAAGAATAAACCTTAGTTTTATTTTTAATATAGTCATTTAAATCGATAATCATACTTTCCCCTTTGATTAGAACTTTTTTGTAATGGCGCCATAAATGACGCCCAGTTGTTCAAATAAAAGACTAGTAACGATTAGTTCTTTCTTTAACTCGTGTTTTTGCTAGATTAACAATTAATGGTCTTCCCATAAATTCTTGGTCATGAAGTTCAGTTATAGCTTTTTTAGCATCTTCTCCATTTTCCATTTCAATAAATCCAAAGCCTCTACCACGGCCAGAGTCACGATCTCTAATTAGGTTGATACTTACAACTTCTCCAACATTAGAAAAAAGTGTTTTTAATTCAGAATCTTCAATATTATATGAAAGGTTTCCTACGTAGATGTTTGATTTCATTTTTACCTCCAAGGTAAGTGATGAGACTATGATGTCTCTCTCGTAAAAGGTTACGAGTTATATTTAAAATATTTTGGTCTAGAGAAGTTTATAAAACAGTGATGATGAGCTACATGAGCTATAAAGACGTCTTCGGACTCTCTTAGTATACACTACAATGTCTTTAATAACAAACAAATGCTTTTGATCTATGATTACACAGCCTTAGATGATGATATTTTATAAAAGAAGGATTTATAGAATACTCGTTTTATCTTCCTACAGTGAGAATAACTGTCTCTCTTTGCCAAAATAAGAGAAATCGCTTTTTTTCGATAACTTGAAAAACCACCTGCCAACCTTGTGTGGCCAAGAAATTAATTCTAGCTTCTAGTTTTTTTACAGGAATATTAGAGGCGCCTAAGAATACCGTTCCTAGGCCGCCCTCTGAAATTGTTTCGACTTTATACTCTTTAAACATCAACGACCTATTCTATGCAACAGCAAGTTGAGGCTTTAGTAAATCGATAACCTCGATAAGGTTTTTCGATACAAAATCAACTTCTTCTTTTGTCATCATTCCATGAAAAGGAAGAGCTAGTGTTCGTGTACTAATATCAATTGTATTTTCTAGCCCAGAGGTATCTACTTTAAAGTTTTTCATAAATGGTTGCTCATGTATTGCATCAAAGTATGCTCGAGCAGGAATCTCTCTTTTTCCAAGCTCTTCAATAACAGCATCTCGGCTTATACCACGTCCAAGTTTGACCACATAGACAAACCAGCTCATCGTCACCCCTTCATCAATTACTTGAAGAGTAAGATTCTCATGCCCCTTTAGGGCGTCATTATACATATGAGCAACGCGCTCTCTATCATCAAGAATTTTATCAATTTTATTAAGTTGAGTAACACCAAGTGAAGCACTTAGCTCACTCATTCGGCAATTAAACCCTAGAAAGTCGTGCTTGAGCCATCCCCCCATGCTACTTCTTCCTTGGTTTCTTAAGGCCCTTACATGCATTGCCACTTCTTCGTCATCAGTAACAAGTATTCCACCCTCACCTGTTGTGATTTGCTTATTTGGATAAAACGCAAATGTAGAAACATCTGCAAATGTACCAACCATTTTTCCATCTATTTTTGCACCTAGTGCTTCACAAGAATCATCTATCGTTTTGAGGTTGTGTTTCTTAGCAATTTTACAAATCTCTTTCCAATTTGCAGGATGACCAAAGATATCAACACCAAGAATAACCTTAGTTTTATCCGTTATCTTTGCTTCAATATCTCTTGGACATACACAATGAGTAACGTCTTCAATATCAGCAAAGACAGGAGTTGCACCTGCATGAAGAATAACTGAAACAGATGAAACAAAAGTATAAGAAGGTACTATTACTTCATCTCCCTCTCCTACGCCAAGGGCAAGAAGAGCTAAATAAAGAGCAGAAGTACCAGAGCTTACAGCGACTGCTTCTTTAACTCCAATATAATCCTGAATATTTTTTTCAAACTCTTCAACCTTTGGTCCAAGAGAAAGAATACCACTTTCTAGAACTGAAACAACACCGTCAATATCATCTTTTTCAATAACAGGCTTTGCCATTGATAATCTAATATCTGCTTTTTCAACTTCTTTATTCACAGGTAATCTCCTTACTGGCTGACCTATATAAGTCCCCGGCTTATCAATATTTTTAATAACACTAGAATTAAGTCCAATAACAACTTCAGAACATATTTTTACAAGAGGTTTTACGACAGAGCCTGCTCCAACCATAGTCAACTCACCAATATGAACTCCTCCGCAAAGAGTTGTATTAGGACAAATATGTGAGAAGTCCTCAACGACACAATCATGCTCAACAATAGATCCAGTGTTGATAATGACATGATTACCAACGACAGCGTTAGGGCCAATATATGCACCACTTAGAACAACAGTTCCATGGCCAATGACAGCACTTTCATGAATCGTAGCACTAGGATGTATAATCGTTTCCCATTTAACTGATAAGTCTTGTGAAAGCTTCTTTCTAATTGAATTACTCCCAATTGCTAGAACCCCACGAACTCCTGTAATATTCACAGGCAGAGAATCTGTTAAAATTGCTTCCTTATAAGAATGAAGAGCTTGAATATTATCTAAGTTTTTATCATAGATTGCGTATATATCTTGGCCACTTTCCTCGGCCGCAAATTGTACTGAAAGCGAATGGCCACCACCCCCAAATAAATAAAAAGGATGATCGAATCGTTCCATACTCTTTGTTTTACTAGAATTAATACCGACAGGCTTAATCATCTGCTTTATTGTCATTAAAATTATTTTAATATCAAAGATGAAGGACTGTTTTTCAATATAAGAGATATCAAATTTAAACTTTTCATTCCAAGAAAGAGAGTTTCGACCTGATACTTGAGCAAGACCAGTTAGACCAGGTTTTACATCGTGTCTTCTCGCCTGCTCTTTTGTATAGAATGGTAAATATTCTTTAAGAAGTGGTCTTGGGCCTACAACACTTAAGTCACCAAAGAGAATATTAAAGAACTCAGGGAGCTCATCAATGCTAAACTTTCTTAGCATTTTCCCATAAAAGCCAATTCTTTGTGACTCATCAAGTGAAGTATCAAGACTCATCGTTCTAAACTTAATCATTTTAAAAATTTTATTTTTGTAACCAACACGCTCTTGTATAAAGAAAACTGGGCGCCCTTGAATAAGTAAACTTAGAAATGATACGAGGACTAAAATAGGAGAAGTAATTCCAATTGCAAAAATTGAAAAAGCAATATCAAAGGCTCTTTTCACTACCCGGCCTCACCAAGCTGAACAATAAAGCCAGACTTATTATTGATCGTATTATTTGTTTCGTTTATTAATTGCGACATCTCCAAAATACAATTTTGGTCATTCTCAATTGCGGCCAGAATAATTTCATTAATACGCTTCATTAGCATTTTACGAGAAATCTCATCATCAACGTTGCTACCACAGTCGCAATTTGGAAGAGTGACAATATCATCATGAGAAGTCTGATGTTCCTCACCAGTTAAATAAAGTTCTTCAAAAAGCTTCTCGCCTTTTTTCATTCCAGTAAAAACGATATTTAGGCTATCAAGAGTCTTCCCCATTGTTTTTGCAAGTCTTTCAACAATATCAATGATACGAATAGGCTCACCCATCTTTAAAACACATAACGAAGCATTCTCAGACACTGTTAAGCTATTTAGAACAAGTCCCACAGCTTCAGGAATAGTCATAAAATAGCGCTTCATTCGAATATCAGTAATAGTTACTTTTTCATTATTTAAGATCTGATCCATTACAATTGGAATTAGAGATCCACTTGAGCCAAGAACGTTTCCAAAGCGTACTGCACGATACTCACAACGACTCTCCTTTGCATAACAAGCTAAAAGGATTTCACATAACCTTTTAGTGGCACCCATTACAGAAGTTGGGTTAACGGCCTTATCTGTTGAGATTAGAATAAAGCTCTTTATAGGAAATTCTTTTGAAAGATCTAGTAAGTTCTTAGTACCTAAAACATTATTTACGATTGCTTCTTTTGGATTACTCTCCACTAGTGCCACATGCTTATAGGCTGCTGCATGAAAAATATAATCAGGACATGAAGTTTGAAAACAGCTTCGTAAGGCTTCCATGTTTGTGATATCAATCATGCGTGGAATAATCTTTGTATTTTCAAGGTTTAATGCTTTAACCTCATTTGTAATTTTAAATAAGTTGTACTCACAATTTTCAATTAGAACAATTTCTTCAGGCTGCATTAATGTCAATTGTCTAACTAATTCTGAACCGATACTTCCACCTGCTCCAGTTACACATACTTTTGCAGATCCAATTGAAACGGCCAGCTCAGAGAGGTCCACTTCCTTAGGCTCTCTCCCAAGAAGTGAATTAAGCTCTAATTTATTAATTTTAAAGTTTTGACCCGAAAATAGGTTTGCTTCTGAAATCGTAACTGATAGCTCATTACATACATCTTTAATAAGCTTAGACTTATTAAAATAGTTGCAATCAATAATGATAACTTCTTTGATTTTAAATTCTTGGATTACTTCTTTTAAGTTCTCAATCTTTCCAAGAACCTTAAACTTTCCTTTAACGAGATTGACATCAAAATCATCAACGAACCCAACGATATTATGTGTTTCTTTATTAACATGATTTGCTAGAGAGACTGCTTTCTTATCGCTTCCAATAATAAGTGTTCTTTGAAAGTTGTGATTATTTGCGTTTTCAAAAATTAATTTACGAACAATTCTCGAGATAAGCATAGTCACAAGTGATACAGAATAGAGACTGAATAGAAACTGCTGATCAACATTAAAAACAAAGTGTAATGAAAAGCAAGTTGCAGTTAGAGCAGTAGCTGCTCTTAAGATACTAAATGGAGTCGTATGCCTCCAAGAGTCTAAATTACTCTGTGTTACAACACTGAAGAAGATAAAAAGTGAAGTGAATTCAAGATAATTGTCGAAGAAAGACTCTTGCCTCACCAATCCTAAAACTACTAAATATGTATTAATAATTAGCAGATCCAAAACTGGTCTAAAGAATATATTTACGACATAGGAAAAACTCACAAATACCCCACACAAAAAGTTAAATAAATTTTAGCCAGACGCGCTATAAACATCAACAAGGTAAATTTATCCTTAATGTAAATAAAGTTGCGTTAAGTTATTATTAATAGGAATGAAGAGCATCTTAAAAAATAAAAGTTTGCCTATTTTTAATACAATAGGAATCGTTTCATATTCACTATGTCAGTGGGTAATAATTAAGATAATTAGTAATAATTATCCGACAGAGACTCTCGGGGACTACGCACTTTCACTATCTTACCTTGCACCACTCACTCTCTTCTTCTGTTTCTCACTAAGAAATTTTTTTAACAGTCATAATGAAGAAGTAAATGTCTCGGATATTTTTACTCATAGAATAGTGTCAACGATAATTTACTTTCTTTGTTCTTTATTAATATTGAAATTGTTCGTTCCAAACGTTGATAACAGTGTATTTATTCTATTAATGCTAATAAGAGGTGGTGACCTACTCTCTGACTTGGCCTATACAGTTAAACAAAGACAAAAGGATATACGCTATATTGGTGTAAGTCTTTCCTTGAAAAGTCTTTTCATAATCATCATTTGTCTTGTAGCCAATATTCAAGCCAATATGGCCATTGATCATTTCTTAATAGGAATACTGTTAATTACAACAATCTTCTTTGCAATTGATCTAAAGACCTCTATACGAAGTTTTTCATTTAAAACTGATTATATAAAGAGAATCACAATCCTAACCACTCCCCTTGCCCTGGCCTCTCTTGTTAACTCTGTAAATGCAAATATTCCACGATATCTTCTAGACTTCTACTATGACAAAACAAGTGTTGCCATCTTTTCAACATTTTTCTTTTTCTATTCTTCAATAATTATAATTACAAACTCGTTCATTCAAGTCTCACTTAATAAGTTATCACTATCACTTAATAGTCAGGTAGAGACACGAAAAATGATTAAGTCATATATTATCTTTGCTTTTATGACTTCTTTATCATTCATTCTATTTAATGAACTCATTGGTCAATTCATCTACAATTTGATCTTTGGTACAAAATACACTGAGTATGCCCATTACCTACATTATTTGAATATAATCATTCCTCAAGCAATTGCTATTATCATGATAAACTACTTTGTGATTGCTTTAAGATCTTATAAGACGAGCTTTCTCTTCACTTCTTTAACCTTAATCGTTCACTTTGCGGTGGCCATGGTTTTAATTAAAGGTAGTGAAATAGAAGGTAGTTTTGATGCATTCATTATTGCTCAGGCATTTTATATTATAATTAATATAGTTTTTATCACAAAGAAAGTTAGAGAATTACGACATGAATTTTGAATTAATCGAATATCATTTTTATCTATGTCTAATAATTCTCGTTATAAAGTTTTTCATCAATGGTTGGAAGGACCATTTAACATACTTTATCTTTTTCTACTTTTTCTTTTCAATGGGTCCGATTCTAAACCTTATCCTCGGAAACGGAATCTACTTTGGAACACCTAAGGACTACATCCATATAGCAAGTACGAACTTCCTATGCGCCATTGCAACGATGTCGACTTTATCAGTGCTAATAAGGCCAAAAAACACAGAAATTGAAGAAGTTAGAGAAAACTTCCCTCTTCTAAACTGGATCTTTATCGCTTTTATTTTCTTAGCAGTTTTTAATATTACAAAAATTGTAACGATTGGTCTCAATATAGACAAAGTTACAAAGATCTCATTAATTGGTAATTCGATACACTATATCTATCTCTTACTACAACTATTTCTTACGTCATTTTATTATTTGTGTAGAAAGAATAAAACAAGAAGATTCTATTTTTTAAACTTCTTTACTTATATTGCATACTGCTTGGTTACAGGAGAAAGAGATTTCATTTTCCCGTTATTTTCAATCGTAGGACATCTCCTAATTCACCATCGAACAAGTTTTAAAAAGAAGCTAATTCTGACCTCATCACTATCTCTTCTTGGGATTGGTGGTACTTTGATATTCTTACTCAGAGATGCTACTCAGAAAACAACGAACTACATTGAATCATTTCTTAATCAGGGATCACTTTTATTCGTAAACGCGTTTACAGCAAAAATGGTTGATATAAAATATAACTTCTTTTACGGAGAGACTTATCTACACAGCTTCTTAAGTCTACTTCCAAGCTTTATCTATAAATCTTCTTATAATAATCTTGCCTGGTTAAAAGATAATTATGCCCCTGGTGGAGACTCTGGATATGGATTTGGCCTAGATGCTGAAGGATATATGAATTTTGGATATATTGGCGTTATTATAACATTTGCCATTATCGTTCTAATACAAAGATATTGTAACTATAATATTAATCGTGGAAAGTTCTTTAAATACTATAGTGTATTCTTTCACGGATTTACGATGTATTGCTTTCGAAATGATTCCTTGGCCTTTTTTAAAGGGAATTTATACGCAATCATCATTTATTTTATAATCATTCAGGCCAATAATTTCATTACGAAAGGACAAGGAAAAGTAGCGACTCATGAATAAAGACATAAGAGTTATGCAAATTATAAAAACAACTGAAGGTGCTAGTTGGGCACTTCATCAAGTAAAGTCTCTTGTTCGTTGTGGGATTGATGTACATGTTGTCTTAAATAATAATACTGGTAAATTCTATAATGAATGGAAAGAAAGTGGTGCAACTATATATACCCTAGATTCAGTAATAAATCCTCTGCACCCTTTTAAAACTCTAAAGTCTATCTTCTCTTTAAGAAGATTAATTAAAGAAGTTAATCCTGATATCATTCATAGCCACTTCTTTATCAACACTATTCATATGAGAATGGCATCTTTTAGGTTAAAACCTACTCGAATATTTCAAGTTCCAGGGCCTCTTCATCTTGAACACGCTATCTTTAAATATATCGATCTATTTTCAGCAAGAAAGAATGACCGCTGGATTGCCTCTTCTAAACATATCAAAAGTCTCTATATCAAAAGCGGAATAAATGAAGAGCGTATCGATCTCAGCTACTACGGTAATGACTATAGTCAATTTAACTCTTCTGATAGTAATCTCTTAAAAAGAGATCATCATTTACGAAATAAATACGGATTCAAGGATAGTGACATTGTTATCGGAAATGTCTGTTATATCTATCCACCTAAGAAGTTTCTCGGACAAAAAGTAGGCCTTAAAAATCATGAAGTCATGATTAAGGCCATCGAAATTGCCAGGCAACAAGAGCCTAGAATAAAAGGGCTCTTCATTGGTGGACAGTGGGGAGATTCAACTTCATACGAACAATTGCTAAGACGATCAATTCCGGTCGATGAAAGAGAGAATATCGTTATCACTGGAAAGATCCCTCCAAGTGAAGCAGCAAAAGGTTGGCAAAACCTCGACTACGCTATTCACCTCCCCCTTTCAGAAAGCTGTGGTGGTGTTATAGAACCTCTTCTTGCACAAAGACCCGTTATAAGCTGTAAAACAGGAGGTATCCCAGAGATCATTATTGAAGGGTATACAGGCTTTATTACGTCACGAGATAATCCACAAGAAGTTGCTAATAAAATCCTAGAAGTAATTAAAGACAAGAAGAATGCGATTGAATATACATTAAATGGAAAAAATCTTGTTCTCGATATGTTTAATGTTGAAAGGACTGCCAAAGAGATTTTAGAAATATATAAGAAGATTATGAGTATACAAAATTCATATGAAGAATACTCTTCAAAGAAATATCTTAAAAGGGTCAACCCATAATGAAAAGATCACACTTTTTAAAACTTATTGGACTAAGTATAGCTGCACCAATATTTGGCCAAACAAGTACGAAGAAAAACTCTAAGATAAACACAAGTCGTGATAAACGCGCCGATGACATAACAAATTATGGAGCACTAAGTGATGGAAAAACAGATGCCTCAAGTGCTATCAAGGAATGTTTAAAAGCAAACTCAAGTGCCTACATACCTATGACGAAACACGGTTTTATCGCCGGTGATATCGTTGTGGATCAATCGAAAATACACGGTAATGGAACACTTATTCGCAAAAATAAATCAAGTTATACTCTCCTAACCAAGGGGAGCAATTGTGAAGTTAATGGGATTGTTTTTAAATCACAAGCTACAAAGTACACCAATGGAGTATCTGACATTATTATTGGAGAAAGTAGCAAAAGTATTAGAATTCATAATTGTAAATTTGAAAGTAGTCATTACTGTTCTATCTCAGCAGACAAAAATTCTGATTCAGATCTTAAATTAACTTATAAGTCCCCCGTTAAATCAATTGTCATCTCTAAAAATATATTCAGCGGTAAATATTCAAGGGCCTTGTATCTACACAGTGTTGAGGATCTCCAGATTATTGACAATATCATTAAGGAGACTTTATATGATGGTATTAGATTAAGACAGAGAATAAAGAAATGTATTATTTCAAAGAACTTATTTAATGATATCGGAATAAAGAAACATCAAGACTCACAAGATGCAATTGATACTTACTGGAGTGGAGAGGAGCTGATTATAAGTGATAATATCATTAAGAATTGCTCTAAGAATGCTATCGAGGTTAAGGGAGTCTCTCCGGATAGCACTGGTGCTACTGGAAAGGTGGTAATTTCAGGAAATGAGATTTTAAACACCGCTTATAGCGCTATTCACATATCTTCAGGAGCTAGCAAAACAACAAAGGTAAAAGACTTTGTCATTGCCAATAATATTATCAAAAAAGCAGGTACGGTTGGTGCCAAGAGAGGAAATGCTGCAATTTTCATAAGACATGGAGTTGAAAGTCTAGTTATTAGTTCCAATATTATTAGTGAGAATAATTCTAGAGGAATCTTCTTAGCGAACCTTGAAAAGGATCAAGGTGCCATAAAGAATGTCACGATTTCGGCCAATAACCTCGTTGATAATGGCAATAAGGATGAAGGATATGCAATTCTAAGCTCAGGTGTAGAAAATTGTATTATAAGTGCTAATAATATCGAAAATATAAATGGACTTCAAAAAGTTGCCATTGCAATTACCGATCAAAAGGATAAATCTAGCAAGGCCGTTATTAGCAGTAATATAATAAGTTCAAATCACAAGGAAACGATTTTCTACAACAAGAAGAATAAGAATATAAAAGTAGTGAATAATCTAATCAATTAGTCGATTTTCTTATAGATTAAGTATGAACCTAGTGTTGTCGCAAGAATTGAAAGAATTGATGTATACCAAATTCTATTTTCGTAGAATCGCTCTTTTCTTAAGTAGACAACGTCACCTGGCTGTAATTGAAAGTTGTGGCTATTGAAATCACCACCGCTACTAAGATCAAATTCAATTGTCTTAAGCTCTTTTCCACTCTTACGAGTAATTTTAACTTCATTTAAATTAGCATCACCTGTTGCTCCCCCAGCAAGAGAGAGACCGTTTATTAGGCTTGTTCCCTTTGGAACAAAGTGTAAACCTGCTGATTTTACTTCCCCCCAAAAGTTAGTCGGAATGAGTACTTCATTCTTAACTGACTTTGAAAAATAAAGTGAACCAGACTTCTTCTCAAGTCCTTTTACTTCAGTTGGTAAGACGAGTGAATTTAAGTCAATATTATTGGCCGCTTGCACGACTGGAGTGAAACAAAAGTTCAAGATGATTAAGCTAATAGTGATCAATTTCATAGAAATATCTTAATCAAACAAATAAACCTTAGCAAGAAACTTTTGTTATTTCAGGTGCTATCCCCAGATCTTTTGCGTCATGATAAAAGACTTGTATCTCTTCATGTGAATAGACTCGATCATCGAGGAAGTAACAGATGAAACAAGATACGAGGGCCGTGAAAACAGATAGGATTATACTCAATAAAATCAACAGCTTAAGTGTAAATTTCTTTTGATCCTCAATCTTTGGATTTAAAATATTAAAAGTTAAATAATTCTGTATTGAGTTTAGGCTATTACGCGTTTCTCTAATCTTATTTCTAATATCGACAATAGTACTCTTAAGAGGATTGAGTTGATCATTAGTAATAGTATTAAGATTTCTATCCTTTAATAGCTTATCTCTTTTTATCTTATTCTCACTAATCTGCTCTGTTAATTTACTAATTAGAATACTAAGCGTTTTCTTTTTTTGAATTAATTCTGGTATTTTTTCAAGTTCAATAGTTTTATTCTTCTTATCATCAGTTATAGAGGCATCACTTACCTTAAGTTTCTTAAGCTCATTGGCCAAGTCACTTCGCTGCTTTTTTAAGCTTACAATGATCTCTGAATTACCGGCCAATGAGCCAGACTTTAGTAAATCAATATTCTTAGACACATCTACAATCTGTTGCTCTATTTCAGCTTTCTTTCTAATTAATGAACGATCTTTTCCAGAAAAGGATACCTTTTTCATTTTTTTGTAAAACTTTAAGTCTGAGTCGACAGAAAAGAGAAGCTCTTTATTCTTTGCAAGGCTCTTTTCCTGCTCTCTTATAACTTCATCAAGGTCAGAGATTCTTGAATCAGCTCCGACATTGATAATATTGTGATTATCTAGGAGTTGCTTTTCATTCTTCTCTAATTCATTTTCAAGCGCCTGGATTTTTTCCTTTGCTAAAATGTAGTTTGAATTAAACTTAATGCTTTTTAAATTTTTAACAATAGAATCTTGAATAATTAGAGTCGTAAACTTGTTCTTACCTCTTGAATAAAGAACATAACCACCATAGCGAGGACTTTGCTTAATGCTATAATTATTTTGAATATTTTCTGCAATATATCGACTAATACACTCTTTGTTATACGAGCAGTACTCGTAAACTGAACGCAAGTTTTTCTTATCGCCATTATCATCTTCTATATAGAACTCATTAATATCTTCAACGGCCATAATATCTTGAGCGATACTGACTTTGAAGTCCCATCTTTCCACTAAAGAACGATAACTCTTTATTTCATCAATCTTATTAATAC
The DNA here is from genome assembly GCF_048381875.1 of Halobacteriovorax sp. Classification (NCBI taxonomy): domain Bacteria; kingdom Pseudomonadati; phylum Bdellovibrionota; class Bacteriovoracia; order Bacteriovoracales; family Halobacteriovoraceae; genus Halobacteriovorax; species Halobacteriovorax sp. The sequence goes on from NZ_JBLXBP010000002.1 coordinate 338,388, forward strand.
CAATTATTTGAGAGATTTTAGATTCTTGATTTACATTATCTAGCTTTGAATTGAAATGAATCTCTCTAACATAGTTCTTATCTTGATTAACATAAAAACTAACCAATGCACCAACACTTACTAAAACACATATTGAATTTACAATCCAATAACGTCTCAATAGAGTAAACAAAAGAGAGAAGTTTATTACTGAATCTTTATTTAAAAGTAGCGTCAGTTTTTTCATAGCATTTCCTCTTTAGCGTAAATCACTCCCCCTAATTTAACACCTAAAGACTTTAGATATTCAGTACTCTTTTTCACTGTACTAAGTCTAGTTTTACGCTCTCTTACAATGAAGTCACAATGTGAAGAAAGTAAAATAGGAGCTCTATCATCAACACCAAGATCAGTGAGTTCTTTATCATCAAGTAAGAAGATGACCTTATCAAATGTTGAAGTAATCTGTTTCATTGCACCAGCAAGAGCATGAGAGTTTCCAACAAATAAAGAAAGAAAATAGCTATAATTTAAAACTGAAATATTTTCTGATAGTTTTTTTGTATTTAGAGACCTTTTAGTAGGGCCTTTAAGTTCTATACTTGCCTCGTTAAGTGTTATGTCTTTAATATTTTGACCTATATCTTGATACGAGATAATTAGAACTTTCTTTTTAAAACATACATCAATACAGCTTGATATTGATACAATGATATCCTCAAGCCTTTGCTTATCGATCATCCCTACTATAGTTGAAACTTTACTTTCTTCTGATGTCTCACTAATTACGCGAGACATACTATGAAGGTCCTTTCTATTTTTGATACGATAGTAAATAGAACTCAAATCCTTCTTGCCCTCAGAAATATCGACTACATTCTCATTAATGATATTAGGATAATCATTTTGATTATGCATATTTTCAAAAACTAAGATTTTATTTTTCAAGCTACTTGTCATATGACCTCAGGACTTATTTAAAATCAAATTCGCCTTAATTATACATAATATTTATTAACACTTCCTTAAGGAGGTACTATATTCCACTCTCTAAAAGACATAGTGCAGGACTAGGGCATTTTCTACCACATAGCAGAATATAAATTTTATTGTGCATATAATGAGTGGATGGTTGAAACAAGTCCTACTACAAAACATAATAATATAGACTTTACTAGATTCACTTCTAGCCTGGGCCTATTCATCTCAAAAGACTCTTCAGACTTTATAAAGTGTATATTTAGCGCCCATAAAAGATCATCAAAGCCTGAGTTTCACAAGGGCAATACCTATTCAATCTATGAGATCACTGCCCTTACAAATACTCTTGCTATTACAAACGAAATCATTGATTTAGACGTAGATAATAGAATTATTGAAAATGGTTCAAGTCTTTCAATGGCCATCATTCTTGACTGGCAGCCCCACTTGAGAAAAGTCGTCACAATAACAATAGACGATGTTCATATGCTTCTTGACGAAGAATTAGAATATTTAAAAACAAAGAGTTTTAAAGAAGACGTTAGTAAATATTATCACCGCATACTATATACAAGTGAGTTTAAGTGAAAAAGCACAGTAGAGATTTTCAACGCTACCCATTTGAATCATATAAAATTGTCGCATATACGATTAAAGACAATAAGAGAGTTCAAGTAAAACTAATGAATATAAGCCTAGGTGGCTGTCTCATTAAAACTAATCTAAGTGAAAATATTGATAATCTATATCTCCACCTTGCTGATAAGCAAATCAAAATGGAATTAAACCAAGTATGGATCCAAAGTGATGGTGATCATAAACTTATTGGCTTCAAAATAAAGTTTAATGACTACTACAACTTCAACCTATGGAAAAGTTTAGTTCACTCCACTCAGAGAATCGAAAAGAAGTATAAAGAAAAGTATAATAAGAAAAAGAAAGAGATAAAAGACGTAAGTCTATAAGCCTGAGGTATTCATGGAAAAGAGTGTGTGTGTAATTGGTCTTGGCTACGTAGGTCTTCCGGTAGCATATAACTTTGCTAAGAAGTATCGTACAATTGGCATCGACATATCAAAAAAACGAGTTGAAGAACTAAGAAATCATCAAGATAGTACACGAGAAATTACGACAGACGAATTAAAAGCGCTTGAAATGAATTTTTCAACAAATATCGAAGATGCGTCTGATTACAACTTTTTCATCGTCACTGTCCCAACACCAATCGACAGTTTTAAAACACCAGATTTAACTCCTGTAATAAGTGCAACTCAAGCAGTTGCAAAAGTTTTAAAAAAGGGAGACACAGTCGTTTATGAGTCAACAGTTTATCCAGGTGTTACAGAAGATATTTGTGCAAAGATATTAGAAGAAAAAACAGGGCTTAAGTTTGGAATTGATTTCTTCTTAGGATATTCTCCAGAAAGAATTAATCCTGGAGATAAGGAACACACATTTACAAAAATAACGAAAGTAGTGTCTGGATGTTGTAGCGATAGTCTAAAAGAAATTGCTTCAATGTATGCAAGCGTAATTGAAGCAGATGTTTTTAAAGCGACTTCAATTAAAGTCGCAGAAGCCTCAAAAGTCATTGAAAATATTCAACGTGATGTAAATATTGGTTTAATCAATGAACTCGCTTTGATATTTGATAAAATGGATATTAATACTAGCGAAGTATTAGAAGCATCAGGAACAAAATGGAACTTCTTAAATTTTAAACCAGGTTTAGTTGGTGGCCACTGTATTGGCGTAGATCCCTACTACCTTTCATATAAATCAAAACAACTAGGAATTATTCCACAAATTATAAATGCGGGAAGAAGGGTTAACGATAGTATTGCTACACATGTATCACAAAAGGCAATAAAGCTCCTTATTCAGAATAATGTTAATGTAAAAGGTGCAAATATAGCAGTTTTAGGCTTAACTTTTAAAGAAAACTGTCCCGACTTAAGAAATTCAAAAGTTGAAGATATAATTAGAGAACTCAATGAGTATGCTACAAATACAATTTTAGTGGACCCACATTGTAATCAAGAAGAAGTCCTAATGAAATATGACAAAGAGATTCAAGAGTTTAATAAATTAAGAGATATTGATTTACTCTTAATAAATGTAGCTCATCGAGAGTTCTTGAACCTATCAGAAGAAGATTTAGTAAAAGTCTTTTCGGGAAAACCTCCCATTATAGTTGATGTTAAAAATATTTGCCCAAATACAATTAAAACAAATACCGAATACACATATTGGAGTCTTTAATGGATGAATCCTTACAACTTCTATCAGAGCAACTAAGAGAGAAGCCTAGAAAATGGCTTGTTACTGGTGCCGCTGGATTTATAGGGTCTAATCTTTGTGAGTTCTTATTAAATAATAATCAGATAGTAGTTGGTCTTGATAATTTTTCAAATGGAAGAAGAGAAAATATTGAAGAAGTAAAAATGGTCTGTAATGAACATATTGATAACTTTCACTTCCATGAGGGTGATATTAGAGACTTTGAGACATGTGTGAAAGTCTCAAAAGATGTTGACCACATTCTTCATCAAGCTGCTCTTGGTTCTGTCCCTAGATCAATTAACTCCCCTGACTTAAGTCATCAATCAAATGTTGATGGTACCTTCAATATGCTAAACGCAGCAAGACAAGCAAATGTAAAATCATTTGTCTTTGCTTCAAGTAGTTCAGTTTATGGTGACAATGAAAAAGATTTCAAAATAGAAGATTCAATAGGAACACAATTATCTCCTTATGCAGTAACAAAGCATGTATGTGAGCTCTATGGAAGAGTTTTTAATTTAACTTATGGACTCCCTACAATCGGAATTAGATATTTCAACGTATTTGGGAAAAGACAAGATCCAAACGGAGCTTATGCAGCAGTTATACCAAAATGGATAGAGCGAGCTCTAACCGGTAAAGAACTAGAGATTTATGGAGATGGAGAAACAAGTCGTGACTTCTGCTATATCGACAATGTTATTCAACTAAATATTAAAGCATCTCTAAATACAGATACGAATAACTTTGGACAAATTTATAATTGCGCCCTTAGCAAAACAACATCTCTTAATACACTATCAAAACTCATCCTAGACAATATAAAAGTATACTCAGGAAAAGAGTTAGTAAGTGAAATCACTTACAAGGATTTCAGAAAGGGAGATATAAAGAATTCCCAAGCTAATATTTCTAAAAGCATTGAAAAACTAGGATATCAACCAGAGGTTTATATCGAGGAAGGAATTAAAAGAACTGTTCAATATTATCTTTCTAAAAAAGAGAATATATAAAGTGAAAAGAGTAAATATCACACTGGATTTTAGATTCGTTAGATATAATGGCCAAGTTTGGACCAAGTCATCGTTCGATTATAAGTTCTGGCAAAGATACCTTATGACATTTGAGCACGTAAATATAATTGCACGGGTAGAAGACACTGACTCACAAGAAGGCCTAAAACCAGTAACAGGAGAAGGTGTATCGTTTACAGAGATCCCCTACTTTCTTGGGCCAAAAGATTACTTCTTTAAAAGAGGAGCAATAAGAAAGAAATTAAAAGAGATTATCTCACCTAATGAAGCTTATATTATGAGAGTTCCATCCACGATAGCAGATATTCTTCAACCACTTCTGATGAAAAATAATATCGAGTATGGGATTGAGCTAGTAGGAAACCCGTACGATACTTTTAAAAAAGGCTCTTACAAACATCCGCTAAGACTTTTTTTCCAGTACTGGCTAACAAAGAATGTGAAAACGCAAATCTTTCATGCAAAGAGTAGCTCCTACGTAACGAAGACTTTTCTTCAGGAACTCTACCCAAATCAAAATAGAGATAAGCAATTTAGCTATTCGTCCATTTCTCTACTTCCAGAGCACATTGTTGCAGAAAAAGAATCTTTTAATAAAAATAAGAAGCTTCTATTTGTTGGTTCTCTTGAGTACTTAGTAAAATCACCTGATACACTAATTAAGGCATTCTACAAGGCCTTACAAAGAAATAAAAACATTAGCCTAACAATAGTTGGAGATGGCAAGGAAAGAGATGGGCTTGAGAGCTTAGTGAAAAGCTTAGGATTAAGTGATAAGGTTACATTTCTTGGCTTTTTAAACGGTGGAGAAGAAGTAAGAGCTGTTCTTGATGAGCACGATATTTATATCCTCACATCAATTTCAGAGGGACTACCACGAAGTATGGTGGAAGCAATGGCAAGAGGACTTCCGTGTATTGGAAGTACAATTGGTGGCATTAAAGAGTTACTTGACTCAGATGACTTAGTTGATCCACAAAGTGTGGAAGAATTAAGTGAGAAGATTCTTGAGTTTTGCTCTAACGATAAAATGCTCAAAGAAAAATCAAAGAGAAATATTGAAGTCGCAAAAACATACCAAAATGAAATCCTTGACCAACAAAGAAAGTCATTTTATCAATCACTCACCTAATTCTTAAAGAGTTGTTATCTGACTATTCTCACTGACCTCTTCATAGGTATATACATTATTTCTAATCCTATGTTCCGTCACTTTAGCTAAATTGTAATCAGTATCAATATAAAGCTTAAACTTTAGATTTTTCGACTGATCTTCTACAATAATATAAAAAGGCAGTTCATCCCTTTCTCGAGCAAGCATTGGAGATTCAATCTTTAGCTGCTTTTGAGAGCTATTATACTCATCTTCATTATACTTTATCTTAACAACGGCCTGATCTGTAAGATTAAATTTATACATTGGTCCCCAGTCCCCCCAAACAGAATATTCTAGTTTAGAAAGATCGGGTAATGTTACCTCAACATCAGTTGAATTCATTGGACTACCCCAAATAAAATCAAATTTTTGATTTGAAACTTCTCCGATATTTAGTTCCACAAGTCCTCCTTTGGTTCAATCCAAGAGTCTGATTGAAATATTTTAAATTTTAAATTTTTAGGATTAATCGATATAATTTTTAACCAATTGTTAGAAATCAGCTCTCTAACCATTTGATGTTTACTGATAATTTCGTCAATTGCTGATGTCTCGGCCTCAATAAAGACTTGAAGTCTTAAAGGCTCATGAAAGTAGTCACCTTTATATAAAACAGATTGTTCTGTTAATCCTCCAAGCAGATCACTTTCATTACCTTGAATACAGCCAATTCCACCAACAACATTATTTAGAACCTTGTTACCTGCACCAAATTTTTGAGGATTTACTGTACTTGCGTAATACTGCATATTGATCCAATTCGTTACAATCATTGGTGCAGTCATAATAAGCTCTAAAATCGAAAGATCTTTATCTTGTTCAAAATCATAGTCATGAAGGAAGGCCCTTCCATCAAGCTCTAAACTTCTTGTTAATTCTCTGCGACCAACCACAAATGATGCATTTCTAGCAAGTCCCCATTCTGGACGAATCTCAGACCAGTCATTTGCCTTTTGAAAAAGCTCCCCACTTAATTCACTATCCTTAAGCTTTGAACAATTTGGTAAATTTCTTGCTCTTTCTTTCTGACAATTCTTAGAGGCTTCTCTGAACTTCTTTTCATACAAACTTAGCTCTTGGCCTTGCTTAAGGCTTAATCCCTCAAACTTATCAATATGTATTTCATCTTTTACAGTATTGTGCCAACCTGACATAAATAAAGTATCTCTAGGTATCTCAATTCCTTTACTTTTTAACTTAGCTTGAACTTCTAAATCATTTAAAATTGTGGCCAGGAATATGGCATTACTTTGTCCATTATGTCCTGCACATGCACCGCATTCTAAAGCAGATGCATATGGGTTATTTGAAGATTCACTTCCATGCCCAATGAAGAAAACAAACTTTGCAAAATTCTTAGTTAGCCCCATATTCTTTAAAGCATTAAAGGCCAAGTTTACTTTCTCTTCGATTTTAATTTTCTCAAAATCAAATTGAATATTCTCTTTGTCTTTTTCAGATAGCCCCATTGAAGAGATATCGAGATTAGGCTTCTTTTGAAAGATGCCAGACTTTAAAATCTTTCCGATATAAGAAAATCCAAGTGTTTCAACAAAAGAAAAGCCTGAATTAGCAGAAGCTTGAACACTCTTTTTGAAATACTGAGTCTGTGCAAATGCTTGTTTTTTATTTTTAAGTGAAGTCTCATCTTTTGTCTCCACTTCACTAATTTCATAGGCAGAGTTTAATAGAATGGGACAATTTTGATCACTCCCTTTATGCCCAAGCCCCTTCACTGAAATTGGCACTCCAAAAAATCCTGCAAAGCCAATTGTTTGTATTTTATGTGAGCTATTTTCGAGGTGTCTTCTTAGAACTTCACTACGAACATCAATACAAAATGCCATTTGAACATCGGGCCTAGAGTTAAGATCCTTACTATTAACAGAGCTTTTAATTGTCTCTTCAACTCTCCTTCGGTAGGCACATTCAACGGCATTTAACCAAATATAAATGAGATCTAAATCATGATCATCTTTATTTGAACAATGTTGGCCCTCTAGGCTTACAACAGAGATCTCATCAAGTAGAGCGATATCATAGGCCATTCTCATGACAACAATATCAATTAATCCTCCTATCTCCTTAAGCTTTGAACTCTCTCCTGAGCGATTGGCCTCAAATTCAAATTTTTGGATGTATGAACTCCAACCTAGCGTCGTATAAATGAGACGATAATAATAATTTGAAAGATCATCTAGTTCTAAGGATATCTTTTCTAAAAGTATATCTGTTAGAGATTCAAGTGCTTTTTTGGGACTTTCAGGAAGAAGTTCAACAATTTCATTGAATCGATTTGTTTTTCCATCAAATGGCCTGTCATATTTTACGAGGGACTTCCACCAAGTATAAAGTCTTGTATCCTTTGTCTCTATTTTCCATAGGGCCTGACCTTCATCAAAATACGCGGAGGCCCATCTTGAGATTTCTTTAGTTATTAACTCAGTAGTCTTTTCATTATTTTCTAAATCATAAAGATCACTAACTGCTCTAAACTTTAAGTCACAAACTTTTCTTTCAGATGATCTTATAAAGTCCATCAACTCTTTTATCGTAATATCACTTAGTGAATTGTTATGAATTTCTTTTAGATAAAGTTTTTTTGCAACTTCTAGATCATACTCTGTAATTTCACCAGATTGATATTTCTTTAGAAAGAACTCTTTCTTAGGCAAAGTATCTTTTCCTGAAATATGTCGCATATACTTGGCCAATTCGAGAAAGTTCTTATCTTTAAAGCCAAAGAAAGGATTTACAGCAACATAGTCACGTATATCCCAAAGAGGAGTTAATCTCTTGCTTACTTCAAGAAAAGTCTCAATGACAGACTTTTCTTGTCTAATCTTTAAAGACGTAAAAGCTTCTTTTCTAATTTTTTCTTTATCTAATTTTACGATTTCGTTCATTAGAAGCCTCCTCTTAGTGCCTTCACATAGATCTGTTTACCGACTTCTGTTTGAGAAATTTTGTCTAAACTATTTTGAATCAAATATAATGCTATGAAAAAGCCAGCAGATATAAGAACTGTTACAACTCCAACGATTCCAGGCATTGATACATTGGCCGGAACAATTCCCTCTAATAAGATTGTCATGAAGTTTGTTAAACCGAGATAGATTAAAACAATAGAGCTTGCAAAAAGCACCGCTTGGAATTTATCTTTTGAATCTAAAATCATTTGAGATGCAGCTAAGGCCAAAACAATTAAGAGAATGAAGACCCCTGGGTTTTCTAAGACATTTACGCCTGTATACATTAGGCTTCCAACGACTAAAACAATAGAAGTTGCACCTAGAAGAAAAGAGTTCCTAAATTTATTAGTAATTTGTTGTTTTGGAAAATAACGATTGAGCCTACCAAAATCTGTTGCTGTACCTGAACTTAAAAATGCATAGGCCTTGTAAAAAGCATGACCTATTATATGAACTGTTGCGATGGAAAAGGCACCTAATCCACATTGAAGCATCATAAATCCCATTTGAGCAATTGTTGAATAGGCTAAATTCTTTTTCACATTCACCTGAGTAAACATAACAATAGTTGCCCAAAATGCAGTGAAGCTACCAATGATTGCAAGTAATGAAAGCGCTAATGGAGTACTCGATAAAAATGGGGCCATTCTAATTATTAAATAACCACCAGCATTTATTATTCCAGCATGCATAATTGCAGATACTGGAGTTGGTGTCTCCATCGTATTTGGAAGCCAGTGATGGAAAGGAAATTGTGCTGACTTTGTCATTGCACCAAGAACAAGAAAGATTGAAGCAGTATTTAGTAATATGTAATTATCTTTTATCAAGAAAGTATTTTCGGCCATTGCAAAAATAGTATTAAACTCAAGAGTTTTAAATACATTTAAGAGAATTCCCCCTGCAATAACTATAAAAATATCACCTAGACGATTTATCCAAAACTTCTGTCTTGCTGCTTTGATGGCCCCTTGCCTATTTGAAAAATGAGTAAGCAGTTTATGCAGAAAGTATGAAGCGGCGGCCCAAGAGATAGAAAATAAGACGAGATTTGGTGCCAAAAGCATTGAGAATACAAAACTTAGCGTAAAGGCCAGATTCTTTTTAAATTGTTCGCTCTTAGGGTCATCTTCTAAGAATCTAATTGAGTAACGAGCAACGACTATACCGATGGTTGAAACTGTCGCAGCGATTAGTCCAGATAAGACATCAAGCTTTAAACCGACTGAGAAGTATTTAGAAAAGTTCCAAATGGTCAGCTGGATTGGACTTTTATCAATATAACTTAGTATTGAAAAACTAATAAATACAAACGGGCCAAGCAATTGAGCAAGGCCTAGGCTTAGCTTCTTTGAGCTCCCAGATAACTTATAAATTATTATCGGCAACAGAAGTAGCACGGGAAGTAAGTATTGTAATGAGTTCATAAATTCTCCTTAACAAGGCAAGCCTAACAGGAGAACACTATACATGCAATTTTTTTCATGTATTTTTTATCATGCATTGCATATCATGTAATAATTTTCATGTATATCTTTTCATGCAAATACGGTATCTTATAAGCTTGTGGAGGGGCGATGAACCAGAATGAAGCAAAGTGGACATTTTTTAGTAATCACGGGCACGTATACCTGCTGATAGCTGCAAATGAGGACATTATTGTAAGAGAAATCGCTTCTAGAGTTGGCATCACCGAACGCTCTGTTCTAGGAATTATTCAAGACCTTTATGACGCAGGGTACATAATGAAGGAGAAAGTTGGTCGCTCAAATCGCTACAAGATTGTTCCCAAGAAAACCTTAAGACACTCACTTGAATCAAATGTTCAACTACAAGATCTCATCGATCTGATTACTAAAACTAAAAATAGCTAATAATTCAGCACTACACCTCTTCTAGAATCTTTCTTCTTGGCCTTGCTATAAGTGAATAGAAACAAGGAACGACAATTAGTGTAAAAATTGTCGATAGGAAAACACCACCAATAATAACCAGGGCCATTGGCCTTCTCGTTTCAGAGCCTGCTCCCACAATAATAGCGGCAGGTAAAGCCGAGGCAAGAGTTGTGAAGGTTGTCATAATAATTGGTCTAAATCGAGTTTCACAAGCAACCAGAATTGCATCAGTTAATTCTTTACCTTCATCTCTAAGCTGATTTGAGAACTCTACGATTAGAATTGATGTCTTTTTAACAATCCCCATCGTTAAGAGAATACCAATCATTGAATAAATATTTAGCGTACTTCCAGATAACCATAGTGCAATAAAAGATCCCGCCAAGCCAAATGGGATGGCCAAGAAAACAGTAATTGGATCTGAAAATGAATTAAATTGACTGGCAAGAACCATATAAGCAATTACTAGACCTAGGACCATGATCATAAGAACACTGAAGAGAGATTCATTTAGGTCCTTAGAAAACTTAATATAGTATCCCTTTGGTAATACCTTCTTACTGACTTCTTTTATAAAAGCGATTGCCTTACTTTGAGCAACATCAGTATTTAAATTTGCATCAACTCGTATACCTCTTGCTCTATTTTCTCGGTAAATTGATTGTGGACCGAATGCATCCTCAATCTTTACAACATCATTTAGAGTTACAAATTCTCCGCGATTATTTTGTAACAGAAGTGAAGATATATTTTCACGTGTACGATCTTCTTCTTTTAATTGAACAAAGACATCATAGCGACGTCCGCGCTCTGTATACTTTGTTGCACTAACACCACCTACACCAACGTTTAGGGCCTCAGCAATTGTTCTAACTTCAACTCCCCTTTGCTGTGCTTTAATTCGATCTGGAATTATATGAACTTCAGGAAGCTCACCAATATCATCAGAACGGACACCAACCATAAGTTTTGATTCGCGCATCTCTTTTTCTAACTGCTTATAAAGTTGAGCTTGAATCTCAGCATCTGGGCCAGTAATGGTAAATTCAATTGGACTACCTCTTCGGCCACCAATTGCAGATCCCATGCGGTCTCGAATAATAATCTTGATCCCTTCTATCCCAGCTAATTCTTTTCTAAGGTCTGAGGCAATTTCAAATTGGGTCTTGGTTCTCTCGTTGCGATCCTTTAAGATCAGTACACCGAAGCCACGATTTCCACTCGTGGCCCCACGTCCACCACCAACGGCAACAATCATTCTTCGAACATTTTCATTCTTTTCAACGATGGCCTCATATTCCTTCACTTTTGCGTTTGTATAATCTAGACTCTTTCCATCTGGAGCAATAAAGATCACAAACATAAAGCTTCGATCAGACTCTGGTGCAAATTCCTTATCGATAAAGTTTAAAGACGTAAATGAAATAAAAATAACGACTAAAGAAGTTAAGAGAATTTTTATTCGATGACCTAGAGCAAAGTTTAGACATTTTACATAAGTTCTTTTTCCAAAATCAACAGCACTATCAACCCAGTGATGAATGAAGATCCCTTCAGAAGCAACATTTAAAAACTGAGAACATCTCATTGGAGCTAAAGTTAAGGCCTCAAGAGAAGATAAACTTACGGCAATACAAATTGTTAAAGCAAATTCTCTAAAGAAGCGCCCTTCTATCCCAGGCATCATTGTAATTGGTGCAAAGATAGCAACAAGGACAGCTGTCGTTGCAAGAACGGCAAAGGCGATCTCGCTACTCCCCTTAAAAGATGCTTGGACTTTATCGTGGCCTTTCTTGGCGTAGCGGACAATGTTTTCAAGCATTACAATGGCATCATCAACGACGATTCCAATTGCTAAAGTCAGTCCTAAAAGAGAGAACGTATTTAAAGAGAATCCCATTAAATACATGAATGCGAATGTTCCTATAATTGCCGTTGGAATTGCTAGGAGTATATTAATTGTTGCTGACATTGAGTTTAAAAAGAGCCAGCAAACAAGAGATGTTAATAAAACTGATAATAATAGGTTTTGTAATAATTCATTAATAGATAAACGAATAAAAGAAGTACGATCAAAGTTAACAGAGAGATTTGTTCCCTCTGGTAGATTATTTGATATCTCCTTTACACGCTCTTTTACTCTATCTGCAACTTCTACGGCATTTACACCTCTTTGCTTATAAATAGGCATAGAAAGGGAAGGTGTGCGATTAACACGAGAGATACGAGTTCGATTCTCAACCCCAGCATATATATGGGCAACGTCTGAGAGTCTTATTGGTACGTAATTCGCCCTTCCTCCCCTACGATTAATGATCATATTATTAAAGTCTTCAACTGTTCGACCTTCACCTAGAACACGAAGACTCGTTTCGGTTTCAGGTGTTTCAAATTTCCCAGCAGGTAACTCAACACTTTCTCGCTTGAGAGTTTCTACGATATCTGAAAGAGTTAATTGATATTGTTCAAGCTTTTCAGCTTTTACATCAACTCTCATCATTGGATCACGGGCACCAAATGCTCTTACCTCAGAGACCCCCTCAATTGTTGTTAATTGATCAATAATTCCATCTTTGAATAAAATATTTAGCTCTCGCTCATTTAATGTTGTTGAAACTAACGCTAAATACATAACAGGATCATCTGCTGCATTTGATTTTGTCACGGTTGGTGTTTCAACAGTATCAGGAAGAAGTCTCTGGGCCCTTCCTAGGAGTGTTTGAACTTCTTGTAATGCAAAGTCGATATTCTTATCAAGAGAGAATTCTAATTCAATACGTCCTTGACCACGGCCAGCAGTCGAGGTCATATCTTTAATCCCTTGCATAGAAACAAGTATAGATTCAGCAGGCTCTAATACATCTTTTTCAACTACTTCAGGTGTTGCGCCTTCATATTCATAAGAGATAGAAATCGATGGATAATCAACATCAGGGTTTTCATTTATCCCTAGTTTCGTAAAACCGAGGGCCCCAAATAAGATTAGTGAGAACATTAGCATCCATGCGAAAACAGGATTCTTAATCGATATTGATGATAATTTCATATTGAACCTTTTTTAACCCTTAGGAATATTTCCAAGATATGCATTGGCCTGATAGAAGATTGACTTAACTTCAAGAGATGATCTAATCGCTAATTTCTCAAGATCAATAACATCATCAAGAGATCTGATAACTTCAATTTGAGTGACTAGACCTTTATCTAAATCTTTGAGTTGTTCTTGATAGGCTGCTCGACTTCGATCCAGCGCTCTTCGAAGAGTAATTAATTCATTTTTCTTTGCCTCAAAGTTTCGAACGAAAGTATTCCATCGATTGATAGAATTACGTCTGGTGAAATCAACCTGTGCACTATTAATACGTTCGACTATTTTTTTGCTAGTAACTTTTGAAGATCTCTCTCCAAAGTCTAATAGATTAAGGGTAACATTTAAGCTTACCCCCCAGTCGCGATCTCCCCCCTCATTCTTATCGAGGTTGTAACTAGCACTTAAATCAATTTGTGGATATAAGTTAGCCTTTTCAATCTTACTTTCAAGGACTGAACTTTCATAATCGAACTTAAGACTTTTAAGTTCTGGAATATTCTCAAGATCAACATTCTTTGAAAGCTTAAGTCCTAGCGGATCAATACGATTTTTTAAGCCTTCAATCTTATCAAGCCCAGAAAAATTTCTAAAGTCTGTTATCGAACTTCTAACTAATGCTTTAGTTGCAACGAGGTTTGCTTCGAGTCGATGAAGCTGGGATTCGAGGGCAAAAAGATCGGCCTTTCTATCACGGCCAATCTTCGTTCTTTTTTTAACAATACGAACTCTTTTTCTTAGATTGCTAAGTAGTCCATCAATTCTTTCATATTCTTCAATAGCAGAAGAGACTTGAAAATATAAAGTAGCAAATTGACTATAGTAAGCTGCTAGATTCTTCTCTTTTAGAGCACGGGCCTGTTTAGGAACAACTTTCTTATAATCATAAAGTGCAAACTCAGCTCCACCCTGGAAGAGCTTTTGTTTCATCGAAAGATAAACCTCAGAATCCAATTCCTTATTCGTTGAGGAAAAATTTGGATACCTGTTTTCATAAGTATTCTCATTAACAATATCAAGACTTGGATATAGTGATGACTCAATTGTATTGAGATCTGAAATTGACTTATCTTCTGTTAATTCAAAGACCTCAACTTGTTTTGATTTTTTAAGTGACTTTATATAGAGGTCCTCGACAGAGGCAACTATTGTAAAATGTGACAGTAGGCATAGTGAAGTGAATAAATAAATTCGACTCAAAGTTTTATCTCCTGAACTTTTACGACAAGCCTAAATTACTCAAATCGTAACCTTTTTAATAATAAGTTAAAGAATTTTATTAAGCTTTACTTACAAGTTCAATTAAGTTGACATAAAACTGACATATGAATGGATATTATGAAAAGAATAACGGCCAACAGCACGCAAAACAGTTGAGTTCACAAACTAGTTCACCCTTAACGGCCAATATATTGTGTACAAATCACTGACGAGAATAATCTTTAGAGGCCGTAACAAATTCTCGAAACAAATTCCTTATATCTTTTCGATAAAAGAGAAACTCAGGATGAAATTGTAATCCCATGATAAATCGAGGGCCTTCATTTTCCACAGCTTGAATAACGCCATTATCCTCAACGGCACTCACATCAAGGCCTGTGCCGAGTTTATCAATAGATTGACTATGTAAGCTATTAACTTCAGTTTCATCCTTTTTAAAAATTTCATTTAAACGAGTATTAGGTTTAATCTTTATCTTTTTTCGATAAAAGACTTTACCCCACAAGCTACTTGGATAGTGTGCCCCTTCAAATACTTTTGAGACATCTGTATGAAGGGTCCCCCCCTTAAATACATTTAGAAGTTGAGCTCCACGACAAATACAAAAAATGGGAAGCCTCCTCTTTTTTGCAACCCTAAGCCAATTAAGTTCGAGCTCATCACGTTTATGATCATATTTATAATTCTCTTTAATGTCCTTGTTATTGTAAATTCCCGGATATAAGTCAGTTCCTCCTGAAATGATTAGGCCATCAATATCAAGATCTAATTGAGGATGTTTTGTTGAGAGATTTACTGATCTTGCATTACAAAAATATAAACAAACCCTAATTGCCAAGTTTTGAATTATGCCAGTTAATCCATATGATTTCGTAACACCAATAAGTGGCTTCATTAACGGAAGTCCTCAACATAGTGGTTACAAAGCCTTAACCACTTCTTTTCAAACGAGAGATTGCTATCGTGATAAAGGTCGATAAATGACTTAGACATCTTGCTAATGATCTCTTTATCATTGGCAATTCTTTCTAATAAACGCCAACGCTTCCATTCAACAAAGATATTCCAGGACTCTAACCCCAATTGACAACTAGGAAGGCGATAATGAAACGTAGGTCTTGCCTTAACTCGCTCATCAGTAACAACATTACGGACTCGCTCTTCATCGAGATAGAGAAAGAGTGGCAAGAAGTCCAGTCCCCTATTTCGAGTAGGATTGTATTCGAGATAATCATCAATAAGCTTTGAAAGATCTGGATGATAGTCTTGATCAAGAACAAGCTGCGCATAGTCATTTGGGAAATCATCAACGTAGCCAGTTAACTCCCTAGTAAGCCCAATATCAATTTGTGATTGCAGCCAAGAACTAAGTAAAATATAAGATCGAAGTACGCTTAATATATAAGAGCTTTCCTTAGATGTTATCTCTGGATTGAATTGCATAGCAAAAGCAAAATATGCAGACTCATTAGTCCCTCTGGCCCCAGCGTCATGAAGGCTTTCTTCAATTTTCTTAATAATATTAAAATTTTTTTCTTCTAAAGGAGGAGAAACGATCTCAGTTGGAACGAGTTCTTGTGTGATAGGTTCTAAGATATCTTTTATCACACCTTCAAAGTCAAACTTCTTCACTTTGATATTTTTTTCTGAAGACTGTGCTAATTCTTTTAAAAGTTTTGCATCTGTTTCGACTTTAAACTCACCGTATTGTGAATCAACTTTAAAACATGCATCACTAATTTTCTCGACGTCACCATCGAGGCAATCAACGATTAAGTTTGCCGTTTTTTCAGGTGTTAGGCCTTGAAATTCGATTTCAAAGCCTACTGTACGGTTTTGATCTTTGAAATTCTTTGTCTTCATTCGAAACATCATAACATATCTAATTTCAAGAATCGAATGGAGCAGTAAAGAACTCAACTTAAGAGTGATTCTGGCAACTTAGCAAATTGGATTTATTTCAAAAGATATCCTATGATGAAAATCAAACGTTAAGAAGGAGTTACAATTGAATAAATTTAAAATTGACCTTGAAAAGATTAAAAGCCGTGCTCGTGAAAAGATGATGGACGGAGCAATGACTGAGTCTTACAAAGCTAATGCTCAAGAAGTAATTGAAGTTTTAAACGAGGCCTTAGCAACTGAAATCGTTTGTATTCTCCGTTATAAGAATAATCACTTCATGGCAGAAGGAATGAATGCCGATCCAATCGCTGCAGAGTTTCTCGTTCATGCAAATGAAGAACAACAACACGCAGACTGGCTTTGCGAAAGAATATGTCAGCTAGGAGGAATTCCTAACATGAATCCTGAAGGACTACTTACACGCTCACACGCTGACTATTATCAAGGAGCTGATCTTAGAAAAATGATTGAAGAAAACCTTGTGGCAGAAAGAGTCGCAGTTGAAACGTACTCTGAAATCATTAGATGGATTGGAGACTCAGATCCAACCACACGTCGTATGTTAGAGGATATTTTAAAAGAAGAAGAACATCATGCTGATGATCTTGTTGGATATTTAGAAAAAGGGCTTTAAAAAATTAATAATAGATGGAGGTAATTTATGAGTGATAAACCAGAAGTTCCACCAAATAAACCAAAGCATCCGACGCCTTCGCCTAAGCCGCAAACGCCGAAGATACCAAGAGAAGTTCCAGAGCCGCCAAATGCACCTGATAGGACGCCAATAGAAGTTCCGCCAGATGTGCCCAAAGAGCCGCCAATAAAGGAGCCTGAAAAGCCGAACGAAAATCCACCGAAAGCATAAACAACGAAAGGAGGTTTATCGATGAAAACAGTTAAAGATTTTTTAAATGAATTAGAAACAACTAGAGATGAATTAAAAGTTCAATCACATTTATTAAAATCCGAAGTGAAGGAAAAATGGGATGGACTTGAGAGTAAATGGGAGAAGATTAACAATGAAGTTGCTCCTACTAAAGAGGCCACTAAAGAAGCAATCGACAATATCTCAGAGGCCAACAAACTCCTTCTAACAGAGCTTAAAGAAGGCTACAAGAAAATCAAAGATACTTTATAAATTACCTCACCATGCTCCTTTTGTTCAAAAAAAGAAATAAAAGGAGCATGGCACTTAAACTGCCTATTAAAAATAAGATTATCTTAAGTACTAAGTTACGACTTTCCATATTAATCTTAAGAGAGCATCAAACACTATTTGATACCAATTTTCAAAGGAGATTCAAATGGGAAGACAAGCTTTAAGTGACCAAAGTAAGTATAAACATAGAGCTCATACTAAGCACTATGTCGATGATACATTCGAAAAAGGTACTGATACTCGAAACTGGAAAAAAAATATAAAAAGAGATGAAGATATTCAAGATTCGGACAGAACGGATCTGCATGCAATCGAAAACAAGCTCATCATTATGCGACAAGAAATTACTGATAGAATCAACACGTTAACACGAGATAAAACACACCAAGATAACCCATTGACCAAAGATCACGACGACCAGTCTATTGCAGTGGAAAACGATGAAGTGATTGAAGACTTAGATGAGTTAGCAAGAATAGAGCTAAAGAGTATCGATCACGCTCTAGAAAGAATTAGAAATGGAAACTTTGGAGTCTGTGAGAAATGTGGTTCAGAGATTGAAGACAAGAGATTAAAAGCACTTCCCTATGCAACTAGCTGTATTGAATGCGCCCAAAATTAGCCAGGCCATACTCCCTTCTTAGAATCCTAACAAAGAAGCATGGCATATAAGTTTTAATATTAGAGATTGAAGTCGTAAACAACTTCTTGTCTAGTTATATCACTTAGTTCTTTTGGATAATTGATCATGCATGAATAATTATTAATTCTTGTAGGTGGACTCCCAGCACCAGGGTAGCCACCAGTAGTGACATCATCTTGTAACTCTGAAAAGTCTAAAGATAGATAAGTTCTTGAGCGAATCTGATAGCCCTTATCTCCATTTGTAACTAGCTCAACAACAGAACCTCTTCCACCACTTGTTGCCCTATAGCCTTTGTCAAAAAAGTGTCCTCTATAACTTTTGAGACGAAAAACATTTTCACCTACAATTGTTAATTGGAAAACCTGCTGAGCTCTCCCCTTACTCATATTTCCACCGACTCTTTTTGTTTCTAAAGCACAAGTTATATTATCGATCTCACTTGAAGCAAATGTAAGACTTGATGTAATGAAGAAAGCTGTTAGTAAAAGTATTTTCATATTCATCTCCTTTTTTGTGATTTTGTAGGTTCATTTATGACATTATTCTCATTGTAAGAATAATTCTTTATTGATATGGTGGTATAACTTTTAGATATAGGTGAATTATGCTTAAAGATCACTTAGGTAAACTTGAATATTTTTGTAATATTGTTGAAACAGGTTCTTTGCAAAAGGCAAGTCAAAAGGCATATGTAAGCCAGCCACAACTGTCCAAGGTTTTGCGACAATTAGAAGAAGAGCTTGATACACAGCTATTGATAAGACGCTCAGATGGCGTTATTCCAACTCCAGCTGGCGACAAACTCTATTCCTATGCAAGAGAGACGATTGATCAAGCAAATCAAATGCAACTCTTAATAAGAGATAATGTGCAAGCGAGCGGTAATGTCTATATTGGAACATACGACAGTATTTCGAGATATTTCTTTCCTGACTTTATCAAGTATTTAAGAAAGCTTGCCCCCTCTCTTAATATTATACTTTCAACTGGGCGAAGTTCACAGAAGTTGAAAGAATTAAAGAAAGGTGAACTCGATATCGCCATCATTGTATCAAGTGGTGTCAAAAGTCGCTCTCTTAGTGAAAAGATCATATACTCAGACTCCTTTGGGCTTTATCATTCTCAGCAAATTGAAAGCTCTTTTCTAGATCATATAATAAAGTTTCCAGAATCAATCCACTTTGATGCAACTAAACTAGGCTTTAAACATATTTTATCTTGCGATAATTTAGAAACAGTGAAATCTCTTACAGAGCAAGGACTAGGAGTCGGACTACTTCCTCATCGAGTTGCACGAGAAGGAGTCCTCCAAGGCAAGCTTATTCCTCATAAGAAAGTCTTAAGTCAAGAAAGCGAGCACAATATTTCATTATTTTATAGTAAGAAAAATATTAGCGCCCATGCACAAGTCGTTATAAATGAAGTCGAAAGGTTTTTAACAACGTGGGCAAAGAGCTAAAACCACTTGAGGTCTACTTAAACTTCTCACCAGTAAACATTAGAAGCCATGTCTTTCTCTTATTCTTATAAGCATCAATGAATACGCCACCAAGATGTGCAACAATCAATACAATTAAAGAGTTTGAAATGATCTCGTGAATATCTTCTAATAATTGATTGCCAAAGAAGCGATCAAGTCCCATGAGAAAACCAGTAATCCCAAGTCCACCAATTGCAGTCCACATTAACCAATAGACATACTTTGCTTTCTCATTATAGTGAGACACTTTGCGGCCTTTACTAATTAATAAGCGAATGAAAACAAAGGCAACACAGGCATAGCCAAGGTAGCGATGAATTTGCTTGCCTTCTTCAAGAATAAAAAGATTTAAAATGATAATAAAGGCCACTCCCCAATGGAGTAGCCTAAATTTTAAAGGTAGTTTCAAATCATTCACTAGTGATTCTCTTTCTTTACGATAGAACCATCAACTGGATTGAAATAGATTTCGACTTTATTCTTATCTTTGTCCCATCCATAGATTTCGTAGCAATTGCCTTCAGTTACTTTAAATTCATTAATCTTATATCCTTGTGATACGAGATTTGATTTAAAAGTTTCTTGATCTTGCCACTTGCTTTTGTCTTCAGTTGTACATTGTGTTTTCTTAGAACAAGAAACAAAAGTCATACCTAATAATACCATTACAAATATTTTCTTCATATATACTCCTTATGGTTCAACGTCATTACTTTTTTATATTATCTAATTGAATTCACATGAGGTCAAAGTTTTAGCTGTTGTAATAATATCTTAACTATCATATGACACACATATGAAAATCTTAATTCTACTACTTTGCTTTAGTGCTACGGCCCAAGTCATCAATCGCCAATCAATTGCCAAAATGGCAAAGAGAAATCATTTGGCCCTAGAATATAGTGAAGTTAAGAAACTAATGTTTTCAACAGTTGATAATATAAATGGTGTTGTCTGTAGTGCCTATACACCCAGTCAGTGTCAAGAAAGATACCAGCGTCGCTATAAACGAAACTTCAAACTTAATATTGAACACACTTGGCCGCAATCAAAAGGTGCTGATGAGCTGCCAGCAAATAGTGATATGCATCACCTATTTGTGACGAGTAAAGAGTCCAATAGCAAAAGAGCAAATCTTCCTTTTTGTGATGCAGTTTATGACTACTGGCAAATGGATGGAAGTATTCAAGGCTTTGATGAATACTCTCAAGACTGTTTTGAACCTCAAGATCATCACAAAGGAAATGTCGCTAGAGCGATGTTCTACTTTGCTATTCGCTATGATTTTTCCATTGATAAAGATCAAGAAGCAACTCTTAGAAAATGGAATATAATTGATCCTGTTGATAATCGCGAGTTAGAAAGAAATGAGATTATTCAAACTCTACAGGGTAATATTAATCCATTTATCTTAAATCCTGAATTTGTTGATGCAATAAAAGATTTTTAGAGCGTTAGAGCGTTAGCGTTAGGGGCGCGGGTACCAATGGAACTTTCAATAACTTAGAATTCATTTTGCACGTAAAATAGTAATGAAAGTGCCTAAATGAGCAGAGACTCAGTTAATCAGCCCTAATTTTAAGATAAATCACTAAATTGTGCGCCGCTCATCCTAGATTTTGACGAATTTTTTACGCTAAGTAGTTAAAATTTCCATTGGTACCCGCGCCCCTAATTGAAAAAATTTAATATCAAATTGAAAAAGTTATGCATTAATGCAGCAAGAGTATTATTACTTCGCTAACAAATGTGAGGTAAAAATGAAAACTTTAGTACTAAACTTAAACAACTCAAAAACAATTCAAGAAGTCTCTTTCTTATTCAAACAAGGCTGGGAAACTTATCGTAGAAACGCGCTTCCCTACAGTCTCTACACACTCCTGTCTTCAGGCTTAATCTGGGCACTATCTTCAATCCCATTCGCTTCAAGCCTAGTCTTCCCTCTTTACATGGCCGGTCTCTACACAGCGATAAAGTCGTCAGAAGAAAAAGAGATACTAACTCTTACAGACTTTTTAAATATTGAAAAAGGAAAACTTGGAGCAATTTTAAAAGTAGGAGCACTAACTTCACTATTAACAATGATTGGATTTATTGCATTTATTATTCCCGGTGCATATGCATTTTGCTCATATGCATTCACAACACCTCTAGTTCTTGATGCGAATAATAAAAATCTAACAGCATGGGAAATTTTAGAGAAAAGTCGTAGAGTTTTTCATAGCAATTGGAATTTGATTCTCGTCATGATGTCTTCATACTTTCTTATTTCAATTCTAGCACTACTTCCTCTAGGTCTTGGACTTTTCATCAGTACACCATTTTTAGCATGTGTTAACTACAGCCTATACAAGAAACTTAAATAACCCAAAGCGCTTCGGCGCTATTTCTTTGCGAGATAACTATGCCCAAGAAAAAGTTAATCAGACAAAACTTGTACCCCTATCACGTTATTACAAGAAACAACAACCGCGACTGGTTTAATATTCCAATATATGAAGTGTGGGATATTTGCAAAGAATCTCTTATCTATGCATTAGAGCGTGAAAAAGTAGAGATCAATTGCTTTGTTCTGATGTCAAACCACTATCATCTTCTCCTAACGACACCACATGAGAATATCGATCGATTCATGATGCATTTTAATTGGCGTATTAGTTTTATGATTTCCAATAGAATAAATGTAATTAATCATAAGTTTAGTAATCGTTATAAGTGGTCAATTGTATCAAAGCAAAGTTATCTTTTTAATGTCTATCGTTATATTTATCAAAATCCAATTCGTGCAGGAATTTGTGATGAGTGCAAGGACTACCCATATAGTTCATTACACTTTTCTAACTTTGAAGCAGAGTTATTCAACTATAGGCCACATCTTAACTACTCCGATTCAAAGCACTTAATAGAAAAAAGATTCGACTCTGAGTTTGATAACTGTATTCGTAATAGCCTAAAACGAAGCTACTTTAAGCCAAAGCAAAAGATATCTGTACTTTACAAGAAAAGACTTAATGACTTTAAATACGGCGTAAGTCATTGAAACTTCCATTGGTACCCGCGCCCCTAAAACCATTGGTACCCGCGCCCCTAAAACTCAAAACTTAGTAATCAACTATTCCATCGGGAACGACGACATAGCGAATTCGACTTCTATGCTCTTTAGAAATATTATTATTGATCCACTCTTTTAAGTTCACGGCATTTTGTGGGCGGATATATGAAAGATCAATTAGGATATGAATCCCATCCACTGCTTCAAGTTTATGCTTAATACTATTTCCAGACTGCTCGATATTAAAACGCCAATTTTGATCAAATAAAGGAGCAATAGGAGTTTTCACATCCCAGAAAACGCCCTGTCCATCAACAAATTCTGTCCCTTCTGGGCCACGAGAAATTCCTGCAGTAAGAATTCCACTCTCCTGAGCATAAAGGCCACTTACGGCCTCAAGAAGACTTGTTTTTGTTTGCTTAAAGTTGTGATCTGGATCTGCTGATAGTGAATCAAAGTCTTCATGGTCTAAATATCTCGCATTGACTTGTGCCATATCATCTTTAAAGAGATGCCAAAGCATAATATTCTCTTCATTAACTGAAGCAGAGAGATACTCAGACATTGCCTGTCGACAGCTAATATCGGCAACAGATCTTGAGGAATTAAAAGAGCTTGTGGATCTATTAATCCCACTTTCATCAATCGAAGAATAAAGACTTACAAATGAAAGTATTGTAATAAATACTATTGATGAAAGGAGAAACTTAAGTCGCATAATAGATTATCGACAATTTTACTCAATAGTTTAGTAGATTACGCTCAAAGTATTGAAATGATTAGTTTTCGTTATTTTTGGTTTTAGATAGAAACCAGTATTCACCTATAAAGATTAAAGCTAGTCCAATAAGAGAGGCCCAAATAATAAAATCATCCTGCTTAAGTTTGACCCAAAATAAAGCAAATAGAATTATTATATCAACAATAATTGCGGTTATAAGAATAAAGGCATTTGCTTTTATTTTGTTTCTAAGTTTTGTTAGTACTCCCCAATGTACTGCAATATCCATGATAATATAAAAGATGGCCCCCAATGAAGCGATACGACTTAAGTCAAAGAAGATCGTCAGTATAATAGCTATCACGATAGTATAGACAAGAGTATGTTTTTGAATACTCCCTGGCATACCAAAGTGGCTATGAGGAACGATTTTCATATCTGTTAGCATTGCAAGCATTCGTGAAACGGCAAATGCGCTAGCAATAACTCCTGAAACAGTTGCTACGATAGCAAAAATAACAGTAAGCCAAAGACCAGTTTGTCCAAAAGCAGGTCTCGCTGCTTGTGCAAGAGAGTAATTCTTGGCCTGTATAATTTCTACTACTGTTAAATTTGATGAGACAGCAAAAGAAGTAAGAAGATAAATAACCAAACAAATAAAAATAGAAATCAAAATTGCACGGCCCACATTCTTGTGTGGATCTTTAATCTCTCCTCCACTATTTGTAATCGTCGTAAATCCCTTATAGCCCAATACACCTAAGGCCACGGCTCCGAGAAACCCAAATGGGTCACTATGACTAGTGGTTTTGATCGCTTCATCAAAGTTAATACCAGTTGCCCAAAGCCCACCAATGGCCAATGCCAACAAACCGGCAATTTTAATAAATGACATAAAAAATGAAAAAGTTTGAATAAACTTATTACTTAATATGTTTATGAAAAATGCAAATATTAAAAGTCCGACACCTAAAACAGGAACCAAGTAATCCAACTCTTTTCCACCAAATAATTGCAGGGTATAAGTCGCAAATGTTCTTGCAACTAAACTTTCATTTATCACCATAGAAAAATACATAAGAAGAGCACAGGAAGCTGTCATGGTCCCTTTTCCATATGCTTTTTCTAAGAACATTGCTATCCCACCAGCTGAAGGATAGTAATTAGATAACTTAACATATGAATATGCACTAAAGCCTGCGACGATGGCAGCGACAAGAAAAGCAATTGGAAACCATTTCCCACTTAGCTCGGCCATCTGCCCTGTAAGAGCAAAAATACCTGCGCCAATCATAACTCCAGTTCCCATTGAAGTTGCACCCCAAAGGCTTAGGCTATTTTTCTTGTAATCTGTCGTGTGATTATCGTGATCCATATTAAAAAATTGTACAAACGTCTTCTAGTAAAGCTGCGTGTTTATTGCGAAGCTCAATTGGATCCTCAAAAGTCATGGATGCTGTCTTTTCAGAAAGTGTTGAGCTTTCACCGCTTGGAAGCAAGCACTTAATAGAAGCTGAGCATTCATTCTTATGCTCACCTATCATTTTAGTTTCAATATTTAGCTTAACTCTAAGTTCTTGAGAGGCTTTTCCAGGAAACTTCTTGCATAGATCAATGAGAGACTTCTTAAGCTGGGGATTCTCCCACTTTAGGGCCTCAATGATTGATGGCTCAGTAGAGCTAACACGATAAAGATCGCCGTCAATAAAACACTTAATCCCCTTATCTACGGATGTTTCAAGATAACGATATGCAAAGTTTTCTAAATTATGAATAAAGAGTGATGAAATCCCACCTGATTCGATTAACCAATCACGATTCTTAGCATTCATCTCTTCAGTAAGCTTTTCTTTATCAATTTTCGTCATATATACATAATACTTGCTAAATCAATCTAGTAAAGTAATTCTATAATTATAACTTTTTTATAACTAGAGGAAGAGTATGAGTAATGTATTAGAACCATCTTTAAAATCGAAGAAGGCCGGAATCGCCTTCGGATTCGTCATTTCCTTTGTTCTCGGTGCAGCATTTGTCTTCTCTGCACTAAAAGCAGGAATTACCCCAGGAATTAGCCCCCTTGTTGTTTTATTTGGTTGGGTTGCCATGGGTGCCTTCTTTAAGAAGGACATGAAGGGCTTTCTAGCGATGGCCCAAGTAACTGGATCTGCCGGAGTTGCAGTAACAGCTGGTGTCGCTTTTGTCGCACCAATTATCCAAATTTTAGCAGCTGAGCTTGGTGAACCTGTTCCGCCAGTTGATATTCTATCTCTTATTCTATCTTCTGCGGCCGGTTGTTTTCTCGGTTGGGGTTTTGTAGGACTTGCAACAGAGAGATTCTTAACTGATCCAAAGCTTCCGGCTCCCGAAGCTGTTGCTTGTGATCGCTTAATTCAAACAGCAGCTGATAATCCTCAGGCACGTCCACCACTAATGCTTTCACTTGTACCTGGTTTATTATTTGGTTTTGTGATGGCGTTTTTAAGTCAAATCAAAGTATTAAAAGCAAGTATCTATGACCTTAAGTTCACTCTTAGTGGCGTTGAAACAAAACTTCCACTGCCAATTAACCCACTCTATTTTGGAATTGGTGCACTTCTTACTGTTCCAACAGCAGTCTTAATTTTCTTTGGAGGACTTCTAAACGCAGTTGTTAAAGGAATGTCTGCGGCCCAAGGAATGCCAGGAACAACTTTTCGTTGGGTTGGTGGTGCGGCCATGGTTGTGGCCGTTGTTTATTCACTAATCGCTTATATTATTGAAGGTCGTAAAACTCGTAATGCCCTTGCTGATAAAGAAGCAGATTATAATGCTGAACAATTAGAAATCCCACACGATAGAAGAAAGCAGCTTCTAGGATCAATCGCTTTTGGTGCCATCCTACTTCTTGCCATGATGATTTATTCAGGTGCAACAATTGTAGGTATTGTGGCCCTTGGTATAGTTGCCCTACTACTAATCTTTTTCCTAAGTGGTCTAGGTGCTCTTTTATCCCTTCAAGTTGGTTCATCCGCTTCACCTGTTTCAGGAACAGTATTTATGGGAATGCTTGTTCTAAGTCTTGTGGGTCTTGCCATTGGACTAGAAGGAATTCAAGGTGTTTACTTCTTAGTTCCAATTATTGTTGCAGCTTGTGTTGCCATTTGTGCATCTAACGATTCATCACAAGATTATAAGACAATGCAATTTAATGGCCTAAAGGTTTCAAGCTCATTTGTTGGGCAAATCGTAGGTCTTCTTGGTGGAGCTATTTCAGTTCCTCTTGCAGTTTACGTTGCACATGAGACAGGAACTCTTGGAAGTGAGGCCCTACCAGCACCACAGGCCGCCTTCTTTGCAACAGTTTTAAAGTCACTATTTATTCAAAGTGATATTCCTCTTATGCCAGTTTTAGCAGGAACAGGACTTGGTCTTGTTGCAGTAACTGTTGAAATAATTGGAAAGCGCAAAGGAATCATTCTAAGCTCACTTGCCTTTGCCGTTGGGATCTATCTTCCTTCATATATTGGAACGGGAATTCTACTTGGTTCTCTTGCAAGACTATCGGGAACAAAGTCAGTGACTAAAATCACTCACCGAGGAATCCTAACAGCAGCAGGACTTATTACAGGAGATGCTCTCTTTGCACTTCTTTTTGGAATTCTTGCCATTGCAGGAATGGAAATTGCTGGAGTTGAAGGGTTTAACTTTCAAACAAGCTTAAGCGTACTTTTCTTTGTTGGTCTACTACTTACAACAGCAATCAACTACGCGAAAACTTCTGCAATCGAGAAATAACTCTCAGGGTGCCATGCACCTTTTGTTTCGCACATGCGAAACAAAAGGTGCATGGCACTTACCACTTACTATTGAGATAAGTATGTACGGACTGAATCATACTAACATCTGGAGTTTCAGTCGTTATGATAACTTCATTAATTTCTCCATTGAAGTAATCACCACTACCACCACCAGTTGTTCCACTTAAAAGATTTGTTTTACCTGAGCGGCCACCAAGACCAATTGCTCCACTTTTACCATTTGAAGGAAAGACTCTTGTTGTGGTTGATGCAGTACCAATACTATTTGAATTAACAACACACTCTAAAGATCCATTTGCCCCGTCAGGGCCAGTATAGTTAGAGTAATCATAGAGCCAAGATACATGGTAAACAGAATCAGCATTAATAGGTGTGTTAATTTGAATAAATGGTTGCGCGCCATCTCCATCATCAACAGTATTCCAAAATGCACAATATAACTTCCCTTGATCAATATAAATATTCATCCCTCTAGTCGATCCACCTTCTTCATAAACAACTTGAGTCGTACTGATATTGGCCCCTGTTTTTAATGAGATCGTTATATTTTTTGAAGTCGTAACCGTATCATTAATTCCAGCTTGAGTTGAAAGTCGATAAGTTGTATCCCCCGCAAATTCAAGGGCATTCGTTGATATATTATAATTTGCTCCTGCCCCCGACTGAATACTCCAGTCATATATTATTCCACTTCCAGAAATATCAAGTAGCGTACTCGCAACACCAGAAAAAAGCGGATCACTAGCGTCATAACCTGAAGGGTCTAAGATACTGGCTAAGTCCTGGCCATCGTAGTGTAGAATCGTAGAAGGTAGTCCACCACTAGCAATATCGTAAACTTGCCATACATTAGATGTGGCAATTAGAGAGTCATTATTACTCGTATCAACTCCCTTAACTGAAATATAGTAATCGACACCTTCATTTAATAATAAAGATATACCTGCCACGCCATCAATGGCCTGATAACTTTCAACAGTACCAATATTGGTCCATCCTAAGATATCATCACCACCTGCAGTGGTACCAATAGCAAATTCATAATGGTCAAGAATAAAGTATGATGACTGAATTGGAGACCAGCTTAAAGTAGCACTACTTGTTTGAGTTGAGTTATTAGTTAAGGCCAAATTATTTGGTGAACTTAGCTCACTACCAGACCATTTCCCTCTTAAATAATCATGGATAGCATTAACTCCAGTAGCGTCAGGAGTTGAAGCGGCAATAATAAATTCTAATATTTTTCCCTTAAAGAAGTAATCCTGATTACTATAAATCACACCATCATGAAAATGAGAACTATTCAATAAAGCACCAAGTCCAATATCTCCAGCGTGAGAAAATAAACGTGAAGTAGTCGCAACACTTCCAACTGAAGAGTTATTAATATAACACTCAACTGAACCATCAGGGCCTGCAGCACCAGCATAATTTCTATAATCCAGTGACCAGGTTATATGGTAAGTTGAGTCAGTTGAAATTGGTGAAGAAACAGACACAAAAGGCTGAACTCCGTCACCGTCATTTGAGTTATTCCAGAATCCACAATAGAGATTTCCACTGTCGATATAAATATTCATTCCGCGATTAGCATCACCTTCTTCATAAATGACTTGCCTTGTATTGATATCATTTTCAGTCTTAACAGAAATAGTTAAATTTTTCTCAATATCGGTACTTAAATTTAAGTCAGCATGCTCTGGAATTTTTAAATAAGTAGTTGATCCATTAAACTTTATATTTCCACTTATAAAGTCTGGGTCTGAAGTAGCATCAGCGATAGCATTATGAACATTGACACTAGCTGACTTATCTTCCCATGTATAAACATTGCCATTAAAAGAAGGACTATCTGCTGAAATTGCAAGATTATCTTTTACTGTTAATAAGTCGGCACTATCAAGCCATACCAACATATTTGGAAGTGAATCTTCAACAGGTGTAATTTGCCATGCAGCTGAAGTCATAACAGTAGATACGTTACCGGCATAATCAACGGCCCTTACAGATGTATAATAATCCACACCAGTACTTAGATTTATATTCATCCCATTAAGGCCATTTTGAGCCTGATAAGAAGTCACATTACCAATATACTTAAAACCTGACGTGATATCACTAGCACCAGGACTCGTTCCAATTGCTAACTCATAAAATCTCATGGCACAGTTATCAGTGGCACTAGACCAAGATGTAGTTGTTGCAACCGATTGAGATGCCTCACCTGAAACAGAAATATTTGAAGAGAATACGGGACTCGTATTATCATAACGGAAACCAAGCGTATCAGTTACGACACTACCATAAGTTCCACCTAAGGATTTCACTCTAGCACTTGGATAAATAATGGAACATTCCACAATTCCAGTAAGATTTGAGAAGCTGTGACTTTGATTCGTTCCAACATTTGTAAAACTTGCGATACTATCAGTTCCTGCAGATGAACCAAGTCCGACCTCAATAGAGTCAAAACTTTCTGCAGGGTTTGTCCAACTAATCACAGGACTATTAATTGGCGTTCCTCTAATCCAAACTGCAGCACTTGATAAGTTACTTACACCACCAGTAATGGTACTCGTAAAACTTACTCCGTTAGAGGTCAGCCCATTTAAACTCGCAGAAACGCTTGTTGTCCCAGCACTTGTGGCCACGACCTGCCCTGTAGAATCGACAGTTACAACACCAGAAGGAGAAACTGCATAGTTAGCAAAGTTTGTTATATCGATTGTCGATAAATCACTTAAATTTAATATTGCAGATAACTGAGCACTTCCTGAAACCTCTAAGACTGTTTGACTTGCCGATAAACTAATTGAAGTAAAAGTTGGACAAGTTAAATTTACATTAGTGATATCTGAACCAGAGATAACTCCAGAGGCATTAGCGAGACTACAGTTGATTGTAGGGTTTACTGTAGGATTAGCAATTGTAATGCTATAAGAATCGGTATCAAAAAGCTCAGTAGCAAATTGATAACTACTTGCCCCTGCTGGGATGTATAGATTCTCTACTCCATTTAGATTCAAAGTAATCCCACTATGATTAAGATTAGCAATAGAGCCACTAATCTTTCTTGAATTTGGTATTGAGCCCCCCATCCAAGATAGGATTGGAGCAGTGAAGGCACCATGCCCTTCTAAATTATAGCCTTCGTCTGGTACACGCCAACCGGGAGATGAGACAAAGTCGAAACTCGTATACCTTCCTGCTGAACTTGCACTGGCCTGTGCAACAGCACTTCCAAGAGTGTTAAAAGAGTCATCTCTATTTTCTTGGATATAAAATGATTGAGTGACCGATAAAGAACCTGCTGAAAACTCCTCACCAAGAATGGCCCCCATAGTTAAAGAGTCGAAACTTGAGCCTGTATTTTGAGTAACGATACCGTGAGCATAGACATCAGTAACCGAGTCCACAATTGTTGAATTTAAATATCCGACAATACCTCCGGCACTTCCGTCGGCTTCAACATTTCCAGTACTGAAGGAATCGGTAATACTTCCTTCTAATTGATAACCAATCAATGCAGAAATATTGCGACCGCTTGCAGTGATATTACCAGTAGCAAAGCAGCCTCTTGTATCACCTCGATGTAGACCGACCAGCGCTCCTGAAGAGTTTCTTACGCCAGAGACATTCCCGCTTGCATAAGAATTTTCAAGGTAGCCGCCTCTAAAATATCCAATCAATCCACCTACATAATCAGCAGTACCATTATTGATGATGACGTCACCAGTCGCATAAAGTCTTTCAAAGCGAGAGGTCCATGAATTGGCATATCCTAAAAGGCCACCAATATAAGATCTTGGTGTTGGATTGGTAATATTAACAGTTGAAGTTGAGTATGAGTCTCTAAATTCTTCACCAAAGAAATATCCAGCGACTCCACCAACAAATGAAGTTCTTGCATCAATTGTTCCGGTAGAGAAAACATTATACATGATAGAGTTTTCACCATGAAAGCGGCCAGCGATACCACCGACAAAATTAGATTGCGCATTGATATTCATTGATGAATTAGAGTCATGAATTGTCGAGTCATCACTAAGCAGACCAACAATTCCTCCAATATATGAAGTAACAGAATTATAACGATCATCCGCAACAGAGATTGTTCCGGAACTAGTTGAATTAGTTATTGTCGCACTACTTCCCGATCCAAGTATCCCTCCAACATGAGAAGAGCCAGCACTGATACTTCCAGTAAAACTACAATTATCAAGGTTAACGCTTCCAACAGAGCGTCCAATAAGTCCTGCAACATGGCCATCACTTGCATCTTTTGGCGAAGAAATATCTCCCGTTATTGTGACAAATGAAATACTTCCGCCAGCAATTTCTCCAGCTAGACCACCTACATAATTATTAAAAGCAAATACACTTGAATCAGAATTAACATTAGTAATAGTTGTATTTGGTTCTTGAATTTGGGCCACTAATCCCCCAACATATCCAAGACCATTAACAGTATTATTTAAGTCAATATTATCAAGGCTAAAGCTTCCATCACTTGAAGTGACGATACCGATGAGGCCACCGGTATAATTATTCCCTTGTACATTAACTGTACTAGAAATATTGCTCATACTTAAAGTAGCGCTAGAGCTGGCCACACCGATCATACCACCAGTATTTAAAATACCTGTTACACTACCTTCAAGCGTAATATTATCAAAAGTATTTACTCCATTAGCATTTCCAACAATTGAGCCAACTTTTGTATATCCATTAACTGAGAAGTTTAAGAAATCAATATTCTTAACTGTGGCACCACTCATGGTTTTAAAAATCCCCACATTACTAGCAGATGGCCTATTAATGACAAAGTTTTTAACAGCAAAACCTTTACCGTCTAAGACTCCAGTAAAATTCCCATTTAGCGGATTAATTGTACTACCTGCAAAATCAATATCATTAGCAAGTTCAAATTTTGCACTAGGATTAACTTCAATATTTTTAAAGTGATTTGGATTACAAATAATATAAGGGATGGTGTCACCATTACCGCCGCTATTATAATTTGCATATAAAGAGCCACTAGCACCACTATCACTACAAGAGTTACTACTAATAGACTTATTAAGAGTTCTAGTAATAAGCGGAGATACGATGGCACCTGTATCATCTTTTAGTTGAGCATTGATTGTAATAGTACCCGATGTAAGTTCTGTTGCATCAATTAGTGCTACCCAACGATTATTGCTCTGACATATCGTCGATAATGTTACTGAGCCTGTGATACTAATTTCTTCTCCAACAACTCCACACTCTCCGTGAATTAACTTAGTCGTTGCAATTGGAGCTCCATTGGCATCTGGATATGTAAATGAAATTGAGTAGGTTCCCACACTTACATTTGCGACGGGATCTGTAGAAGTTATAATGTCTAATTGTTCAGTATTTGCTGCAATAGCGCTTAATGTCTTTTCTGATCCAATCCCAAATAAATTTGGTGTCTCCTCATTAATTGGGTCATCACTAAAAGTTTGAATCGAATTAAAACCATAATTGGCCTCATTCATAAAATCAAAAATAGCGTAGTTATAATCAAGAGTTTCACCTGGAAGTTTGAATCCGACACTTGGCATGGACCAATCATTTGCACCAGCAAAACTAAATCCTGTATAACTTAATTCAGATGCCATTTCCTCAGCAGTAAGTTGATTCCCGAACCTGTTGAAACCATTAAAAGGTTCTGCAGAGGCCATATCTGTAAATGTAATCGAGTCCAAGAAGAATGTGTTATTAGCTAAGTTGACGTTTGAGCTCGTTCCAAAAACCGGTCCAAAGATACTTTCCCCTAACGTTGAGTCTGAAGACTTATTAATACTACCTACCATATAGGCATTCGTAATGGTTGTTGCATCATCGATATACCAGCCGGTAATACCACCAATATTTCCATCACCTTCTAAGTTGGCCTTAACAAAAACATCATTGATATTATTTTGAAAAGCAAGGCCTGCAATACCACCAATATAACGAAGTGACCCACTTATATTTCCACCAGCATAGGCATTGTATATTGGTGTTTTTAGATAACCAGCAATTCCTCCGATTAAAGATCTTGCCCCAGTAATATTTCCAGTATTGAAAACATTGCTAATACTTTGGGCCTCAACATAACCAAAGAGTCCACCAACATTATCTGCAATACCATTATTAAAGTGAATACTTCCAGAGTTGTATAATTTATCAAAAATAACATCACTTTTTTTAGTATAACCTGCGATACCACCAATATATGCCTTTGGAGTTGGGTTCGTAATCGTGATATTTGAATGAGAGAATGAGTTTGTAATAGACTTCCCACTCATAAAACCAACTAGGCCTCCAACATTTGAAGTCATTGCCTCTATCGCTCCTACAGAATAAGAGCTATCAATCGTTGTATTTTCTCCACCAAGGAATCCGACAAGGCCTCCAACATAGTAAGCAGTAGAGTTTATATCGACATGAGAGTGTGAACCTGAGATTGATGAGTCTAAGTTAATATTACCAACTAGACCTCCAACAAATTTTACAACACTATTATAGTAATCTTCATTAACAACGATACTTCCTCTCGTATAAGAGTTTGTTATCGATCCAGATAGTAATCGTCCGATTAATCCACCAGTGTAGCTACCACCAGAGGTAATATTAGAGACGACTTTAGAATTACTTATGGAATGCGTACCTTTGGCGTGTCCAATTAGACCACCAACATTTACATCAACAGCGTCTTTTGAAGTTCCAACAGAGCCAATATGAGAAACATTATCAAAGCTTCCCCCAGCACTCTCTCCAATAAGACCACCAACCACAACACCAGTACTTGTAATACTTCCTTTGTGGTGAACATTTGTAAAAGTTTGATTTGGCTCTAAAATTAAACCGGCAAAACCACCAACATAGTCATGGCCTGCTACATTTGAATAGATGTCTGTATTGCTAACATTTAAAAGGCCGTCGTTAGTATTGATATAACCAATCACTCCACCTGTGTAGTTATTGGCATTAACATCAACTTGTATTTGAGAGTCAGAAATATTAAGTGAGCTTGAGCTATTACCCAAACCGATTAAACCACCGGCCATAGTAATTGCATTTACTTTCCCTGAAACTCTGATGCTATTAATCGTTCCAGCTCCTCTCCAGTCTCCTGCGAGTAAACCAACACGACTATTCCCCGTCACCTGTGCGTTGTGAATATGTAATTCACTAATATTTGCATCCGAGATATATTTGAAAATCCCAACACTATTATCAGCGGCACGATTGATAATATAATTTTTAAGAGCATATCCTCGACCATTAAGTTCACCTGAGAAGACAGCAGCTATAGGAACAATATTTTGACCAGCAAAATCGATATCGGTCGCGAGTTGAAATCTTGAGTTTGGGTTAAGAGCGATATTTAAAAATTGCTGAGAAGTACAAATTTTATATGGAATCAAAGATCCATCTGCACTTTCTGAGTTGGCATATAATTTAGTTAAATTTGCAGAATCCTCACAGATATTGTCTTGCTTAGTAAAGGTTCTTGAAGCAACAGAAGAGCCTCCACTCATATTTTTATCTTTTAATTGAACGTTAACTGTAACAGCTCCCACTGCTGACTCTAATGCTGAAACTGGTGCTGCCCAATGATAATCACTCTGACAGATCGAGTATAAATTAACAGCACCTGTTACCTCAATTGGATAACCTGGCTTACCACAATGGCCAGAAATTACACTATAACCAGAAATTGAACTTCCATCTGAGCTAGGTCTTAGAATAGTGATTTCAAAAGCGCCAGGAGTGACAGTAAGACTCCCTTCAGTTTCAAGTGAGTCATCACAGGACACCATTGTGAACGCTAAGATTATAAGAATAAAATTTAGCAATATTTTGTTCATTTTCTACCGTCAATTAAAGAAAAATTGTTTTCAGGAAAACACATAGATGATTGTAAGCGACTATGCCTCCCCACAAACAATAATCCTTTATCTCATCGTAATTATATCTATTTATGTTTAGTAATTTCTGAACACTGCAAACAAAATAAATTGAAACCGGCAAATTTTATTGGCTAGACCAAAGAGGAACAAGTAAAAACAGGTACTTACTTTTATTTGTGCGAGCGCGAGAAGGCCCTTAAGATATTAATTCTTAGACGCGGCTTTAATAAAGGCCATGACATCTGCCAAACAGCACTTCCCTGATGGGTTTGCTCTTTCACAAAAACAGCCTGGATCTTTCATTTTAGCTTTAATCTCATCCACAATTAATGTTTGATTATTACATCTTACAGCTTCAAATAATTCTTTCTTTGATTTTTTAAAACAATAACAAATCAATCCGTCGAGATTCTCAAGATCAACTTCCTTACTCTTTTCATCATTATTATTTGAACAGCAATTACTCATATTGCGATTGTAGCATGAATTCTAAATTAAAAAATCACGTATTAGCGATCTGAGTTTATCTTAATTACTTTTCTTTTTACTCACCTTCTTCCACTGAGAATCACTCTTTTTAGATGCATCGATATGCTTTAATCCGTAAGCACAACTTACTAGTGATAAAAGCATTAGAATTGATATTAAATTTCTCATTGATTACCTCTTTGCTACTTTTGTATTTTTTGATCTTAATAATTCTCTTAGTCTTAAGGCGATATCACTTAGACACATTGATACAGCACCATTGAATCTTTCTTTGATATCAGTGTCTGTCCATACCATCTCAGTTGATCTTTCAACTTCTACAAAGTTTCTTTCGTATTCGTGTCCCTTTTTAATTTTTGCCCTTACATTTAAATCTGCGATACCAATCAGGCTTGCTGCCCAAAATCCAACATCTGGTTCAACAAATAATTGATTAATTTTTACATCAAGTACAACATCACTTTGTTTACGAAATTTAGAAACGATAAATCCTTGGATACGCAATTCACTTTCGATGGCATCTTTTAACCAGCGAGATTGCGACGTTGGTAAATATACCTGAGCAGTATCGATTCCATAACCATTCTTCTTTACACCGACAACTCGGTCCTCTTTATTATCAACATGGACATAAACTCTGGTATTACTTCTGCTCTTTTCAGTGGATTTAGAATAATACTCTCTTTGAATATTCACATCAGTGAAGGCACAAGAGCATAAAAACATTAAACTAAGTATCGCTAGACCTTTGGACATAACCTCTCCTCTTAAATCATTATCTTTTCTAATTAATCGGCTTTAGGGAGACAAAATATGAACAAAATCAACAACTTAAGATACAAAAGAGATTTGCTTGCTAAGTTATAGATTATACAAGAATAATTTGGGATGACTTTATTTGCTGTGAACTAAACATTGTCAAAAATACATTATTTAACTCAAGATATTTAATTTGCTGTATATAAATAAGAAAATTTATTCAAAGGCAAATATATGAAGTTACTTAGCTTAATTCTGTTAATCACTATTTCGTTCCAGGTTTCGGCCCGTCCAAGAAATGGCGCTCTTTACTGCGGAAAGCATGAGTCTCATATTAAAATCTATTTCAAACAGGATTCTAAGCTTTACTACTATATTGATAATACTGATTTAAGAGATCTAAAAGAATACGAGTGTGTGGAGTTCACACCAGAGCTTCCATTCTACGATGAAGTTCAAAGCGCATATCTTAAAGCACAAAAAGATGTTGAAAAATTCAGTAGCGGCTCAACTGCGCTTTATCGACTAGAGCATGATACGCGCTACTATTGTGGAAACCCACAATCAGGAGGCCTATATGCTGCTTACACAAAGAAGTATTATGAGGCGCTCTACCTTTACGATATCGAATCAAAGACTTTTGATACTTACGATTGTATCAATCTTTAATACTTTTTCTTCTTACTTCCAAGGCCAAACATAATCATTCTCCTGTTAGGTAGTCATCACTGATATTCACAAGGCTAAATTTCAACTTAGCTTTAAGTTCATCTTCTTGATAAACCTCTGCTGAAAACTTAAAAAGATTATCCATCTTATCAATGAGCTTAACCTTTGCCTTTAAGTCACCTTGAGGCTTCACGATACTTAAATACTTTGCCCCTTGAACTTTATTTAGAACCCCCAAGGCCCAGCCCTTGGTTTTATTAGAGTTATAATCTTTAACTGGTGAGTGATACTTTGTAATTAGAACTCCTGCACTTTGAGTGCAAAACTCCTGAATCATTGCCCCTGGAACGACTGGTGCATTTGGAAAGTGGCCTTTGACAAAGAACTCATCCCCAGAGAAGGTTTTTAATGACTCGATTTCATTCTCACTTGATTTCGTAACCTCAGAAACCATTAAGTATGGATCTCGATGATGTAGTAACTCTTGTATTTGTGTTTTATTCATTTCTTACTCCTTAATGGTATTTAGCGCAGACTGAAAGACAGAGACAATTCCTTGTCCTGGAAATGTATAGTCTCCAACAAAGTATATATTTTCGTTTTTCATTTTATTAGGAATTAAGCGAAGCAGAGAAAGTGCTGAGTTATGAATCAGACCACCTACTTCTCCATTAGGTCTTTTTGTATAGTGCTTAAATGTTAATGGAGTGCCGACACTATCAAAGGCCACCTCATCAATTTCATGCTCTTTAAAGCATTTATTAAAAGCATCCAGAACGTCTGTTTTAAACTTCTCTTTTTTATTTTTATAAGCATCATCTCTTTGATCAAAACCATCGCAATCAACATGGGTAGACACTGTTACCATTTGCATACCTTCAGAGCGGTGCTGATCATCAGGATGTGAGAATGAAAAGAAGAGTGATCCATCTCGGTAATGAACTTGCTGATATAATTCAGTGATAGGTATTTTACTTGAGAAGCTAAAATAGGCTGTCATAGCACCCCAAATCTTTCCCTTGTCTTGCTTTAACTCTTTATCCATAAATAATGAATCAAAAACTTCTGGAGAAATATTTGAGATTAGCTTTGAGCATTTAATCTGCTCTTTATTTGTTGAGATAAGATACGCCCCGCCCTCTTTTTCAATTTTCTCACAAGTAGAGCGATATTTAATCTCACCACCAAATGACTGAATCATACTCTCTAAGGATTTCACTAATCCCCACATTCCACCTTCAATAGCGTGGGTATCAAGCGGATAGAAGAAGCCAAGTATTCCCATAAATGCAGGACATGTCTTAGATGTTTGTTGAGTACTAATGAGAAGTAGTTGATCTAAGACACGAATAAATCTCTTATTTTTTTTCATCTCTTTAGGAAGGTAATTATAAAAAGATGATGTAAAAAGCTTAGGGTGTTTAAGAAGTTTTCTTGTTGGATTCATAAAGAACTTCTTAATTGTTGAAGGACCAATATTTGGAAAGTCCTGTACATAATCAAGACTCTCCCAAAGAAGATCCTCTAGGGCCTGCCACTTTTTTAGCGTCTTTAAGCAATCAAGATTAAAGACTCTTATTAACTCATCGTTAAGTTCATCTAAACTAGCGTAGAAGTTAAATACTTCATCTTCTGTATTAACTTTTATCCCTGGATTGCAGTGATAAGTTTTTAAATCTAAATTTAGTTTTTTTAAGATCTTATTTACTGGGCGGCCATCGGCAAGGCCACTTAGTGTTGTTGCACCGACATCGTAATATCCTTGCTTTCGCTTAAAGTATCCTGCACAACCTCCTCCAGCATAGTGAGATTCCACAAGCAATACTCGCTCACCTTTCTGAGCCCACAAGGCAGCGGCAGCAAGCCCGCCCATACCTGCACCAAGAACGACAACATCATACTCTTTCATAAAGTTATTCCGTTTTCTTCATACCATATCACAAATCATTTAAAGCTTACTAAACGATTTCGCAAAGTCTTAACTGTATAGGTAAAAAAAAAGGCTGAAGAAGCCTATACACATAGTCTTGATTAAGAACTTAAGACAACTTAAACTTATCATTAGTTTCGTGGAGCTTAGAAATGCAAGAGTTAACACTTATTCACTTTTCCCTATGCTTACTCATGAGTGGTGTCATCTGGATGGTGCAAATTGTTCACTACCCCTCTTTCAAATTTATCGATGAAAAGAGCTTTCATTCATTTAGTGCATTTCATGTTAAGTCCATAAGCTTCATCGTATTGCCTCTTATGCTATGTGAATTAGCAACAGCAACACTTCTTACAATCAAGCAACCAGACATGGCCTTTATCATCAATCTCGTACTTCTCATTTTTATCTGGATGATAACTTTCTTTATAAGCATGCCTCTTCATAAGAAGCTAGGAAGTAAAAGAGATGATCAATGCATCGACAAACTCATTCTTTCAAATTGGGCCCGTACAGTTTTTTGGACAGCAAGAAGTATTCTTCTTTTTGTCATCATAATCTCTAAAATGGAGTAAAGGGAAAAAAGTAAAATGAAAAAGAAGTGGATGAAATATACTTTAATAGCAGCGGGCCTTTATAATATCCTATGGGGATCTTGGGTAATCTTCTTTCCAACCATGGCCTTTGAGCTTTCAGGTGCAAAGATTCCAACCTACCCTCAAATTTGGCAATGTGTGGGAATGATCGTCGCAGTCTATGGCCTTGGCTATATCATTGCCGCAGCAAATCCGATTAGGCATTGGCCAATTATTCTAGTAGGTTTCCTTGGAAAAATCTTTGGCCCTATCGGTTTTGTTCAATCAATCATGCAAGATGTATTTCCTCTAAAGTTTGGATGGAATATCATCTTTAATGATATCATTTGGTGGGTGCCTTTCGGCTTAATCCTCTTAGAAGCTTGGAAATCAAATAAAAGAGTAAGAAGTTTGTAATACTTCTTACGACTCTATTTCACCACAAGTAAGCATCTTATTTCCGTAGTATGGATTCTTAATAGCAGAACCTTTTTGAATCCAACGGGCCTTTGCCATTGGACATTTAACGATCTTTAGCTCGCTATTTTCAAGAGACTTTCCATTCTTGATATAGATTTCTGAAAGAAGTTTAAATGAGTCTCTTAGAGCACTAACACTTTCAATATTCTTGCCACAGTCATTATACTTATAGTCCTTAGCATAATGGCCAAGTTCTTTCTCACACATTGTTTTCCAAGACTTTAAGGCATTACTTAGATTGCCTTCAACTAATGAACTCTGAAGCTTTAGATAATTTTGATACTCTAACTCATGACAAAAAACGTTAAAAGATAATATAAAAGCTATAAATAATTTCATGATTTCTCCTATGGAAACGTATGCTATCAACATACCCCCCTAGGGTATATCAGGAAAAACACAAAATCAAATTAATACTAATTAATCGAGAATTTCTTTAGCGAGTGGCCAAAATCACATACTCTTTCTTATGCGCAGGAACCTGGCGACTAATGATATTATTAAATCCCCAATCGTAAAACTGGTCTTCGAACTCTTCGATATTTTCAATATACTCTATCTTTACAACCTGAACTGTAAAAATGATTCCCTTAAGTGTGCGATTATACTTCTTAGCAAGTCTTAAGACCTCTTTAATAGATTGTTTTGGATTTATATTTATATCGGCATGAATCCAACGCACCTCTTCCAGTAAATCTTCATGAGAGAGATCTTGTACAGACCTTTTCATATGAGTAAAATTCTTGTGCTTACCTACTACTGGACTCACTTCAGCGGGATCAATCCCCACAACCTTACAACCATTATCCAAAAGA
The DNA here is from genome assembly GCF_048381875.1 of Halobacteriovorax sp. Lineage (NCBI taxonomy): Bacteria > Pseudomonadati > Bdellovibrionota > Bacteriovoracia > Bacteriovoracales > Halobacteriovoraceae > Halobacteriovorax > Halobacteriovorax sp. The sequence goes on from NZ_JBLXBP010000002.1 coordinate 379,402, forward strand.
TATTGGGCCGCTCCACCTGGAGCACAACCAAAATCAAGCCAGCGATCACCTTTAAATAATTTCACAGCATATAACTTAACGATTTGAGCAAGTTTTAAATGGCCCTTTGAAATAGCATTCTTAGGCGTCTCTATCTCAACAATTGAATTTGGATAGCGCGTACATCCGTTGGCCACACTATGGGCCCCAAACCATATTTCATTTGGTCCTAAGCTAATTAAATCGATGACAATCTTACCTTCGGCGCTATACTCATTCACCTCACGGCCAAAAGTCTTAGCTGCATCAAAATCAGTTTCACAACCAATTTCAAAGCTATGAATCATATGGTTTTCACTATCAAGTCCCGATGCCTTCACATCTTGCGCGATAGTCTCAGGCGTCGACTTCCCAAAGAAGATTCCACTACGAGTAGCAAACGTTAGCTGCAGCTGAGAAATTGTTTTTAGGTCATACTCAATACCTGTATTTTTAAATGTCACAAAGCCTTTCTTTGAAAAGCTAAAGACTAACTCAGGATAAAATATCTTAATTTCTTCTTTTAAAAGTATTTCATTTCCAGGATTGGTACATACGAAGATAAATTGTGGCTTGCTCATTGAGTTCCTTAAATATGATTTTTTCAATCATAGCACTTAATGAGGTGCCATGCACCTTTTGTTGCGCAACTGCGAAACAAAAGGTGCATGGCACATAAAATGGATTTGTAGAAATCCTTAACTGACTTCTTGAATAAAGTCCCAATAACTATCGCGGATATAATCCCTTAGCCATTTATGAGAAGAAGAGTTTTGGCGGCTCTTGTGCCAAACCATCTGATGCTTAAATGGACTCACTTCAAAAGGGACATCATATAGCTTGAGATCAAAATACTTTGCCACAGTTTTCCCATAGGCAAGAGGAACCATCGATAACATATTTCTCTTCTCGACAAGCCTTGGGATGGAATTAAGGTATGAAGTCTTAACCAATATATTTCGGCTTTCGCCAATGCTACTAAGGTAATTATCAATATCACTACCAGGCTTCTCTGTTGGAGTATAGAGAACATGCCCGGCCTTTAAATACTGCTTTAGCGAGATCTTCTTTTTATATTGAGAATTGGATTTACTCGCAATAATACAAAAGTCGTGGGTACCAAGAGTTTCGATACTAAAATTATTAATCTCATCAAGATTTCCAGCAAAACTTAAATCAATCTCACCTCTTATCATTCGATCTAAGAAATCCTCAAGAACAATCCCTTTCATCGTAACCTTAAGCTTAGGTGCGCTCTCTACTAATGACTCCATTAACTTAGGAACCCACATAAATGAATCAAATGCTGTCCCAGAAACCCTAAACTCTTTGCTAGAGTTTTGAGAATCCCACCCCTCTTGTTCAAAGAGATTCCTCTCAAGCTCATTTAAATAAGTTTCCAGAAATGAGCCGAGTTGAATGGCCTTATCTGTTGGAATAAAAGTTCGAGCAGTTCTTATAAATAGCTCATCATTAAGACTATCACGTAAACGATTAAGGGCATGGCTGACAGCAGGCTGAGAAAGCCCTAAATTTGTCGCTGTCTGACTTACACTTAACGTATTAAATAAGTCCTTAAAGATAACTAATAAATTGAGATCAAAATTTCTAATATTCATATGACTAATACCTGTAATTATCAACATTCATTTTATTTATACAATGACAAATTGTAAAATGTACTAAATGACACGGGAGAATCATATGAAAGTCTTAATTATTAATGCCCATCCAAACCTTGAAAGCTTTACAACAAGCATCTCAAATAAGATCCATGAGACTCACCTCACGAAAGGCCACGATGTAACCCTATTAAATCTTGCGTCAATTGACTTTGAAATAAGCTTTAAGGGATATTCTGATCGAGAGAAAATCGACACCCTTGAAGCAGACCTTGAATCCGCTCAAAAGCAAATCAAGAAAAGTGATCATATTATCATCACCACTCCCATCTGGTGGTCGACATATCCTGCAATCCTAAAGGGCTTCTTTGATAGAACGCTTCTTCCTGGCTTTGCCTTCAAATTCCACAAAGGAAAAATGGTTCAAGAAAAGCTTCTCACAGGTAAAACAGCAGAGCTTGTCTTATTAAGTGATGCGCCGGCTTGGTACAGACGTTACTTACTAAAAGACCCGGCCGCAACAATCCTTAAACGAGATATACTTGGCTTTTGCGGCATTAAAGTTAAAAAGATACATCGTATCGGAAGTGTCGGTAGCCTCGACGCAGAAGCTCGCGAAAGGGTGATTAAGACTTTTTAGTTAGTGTGGAAACGATTTTTGTCCTTTTCTATTTAAATTAGATGCCCTGTTTTCACAAAGATTATGGTTTCCTTCTCAACCCAAGGGTGGTGATTGGAGAGATGGCAACTTCTAAGCCAAGCTCCTTTTGGGTAAACGCCATGTTCATCTCGAAATTCACCACTTAAGACAAATATCTCCTCTCCTCCAAAGTGGGTATGGGAAATAAACCTCTCACCCTGTGGCCATTTAACCAAAGCGACACTTTCAGTTCCAAATCGATGAAGAGGCATCACTTCTAAATTTCCGTGACCTGGATGCCATTGAGTTGTTTTAGTATCCACTACGATTCTTTTCTTATCTTCTGGAGAAAATTGATTTAATTTTACAAATATAATACAGCCTTCACGACTAAAAGGTGAATGAGATGATCCAGGAGGGTTTCGAATATAAGTACCGGCCGGATAGTCACCATGTTCGTCAGAAAACACCCCTTCTAAAACAAAGATCTCTTCCCCTAGCGGGTGTGTATGTTCACTGAATTTTGAGTTCGGTAAATACTGTACGACTGATGTGGTATGGCCAGATTCTTTAGCTTCTCTTTCTAGAGGTTTTCTTAATACATTTGGTGAAGGAGATTTTACCCAATCCATCTCGGAAGTATTAATAGCTAAGTTTTTTGAAAAGTCTAAATTATAATTTTCTTTCATATTACAAGTTCCTGCATACTTTTCGATATGCGTCCCAGCTTTATCAATCAAGGATTTCTTTAACTCGCCCAACATCACCACTTTCAAGACGAACCTTAATCCCATGTGGATGATAATCTGACTTTGTTAGGATATCTTTTACAATACCTTCTGTTAACTCACCTGTGCGCTGATCTTTCTTTAAGACGATGCGAACTCGCTCGCCTATTTCAATGTGGTCTCTTACATTTCCTTCCATGGTTTATTTATACCCTATATTAGACTATACGCAAATTCCTTAACTTTCTTCCAATCAGTGTATTCATAATCACGGCCAAAGTCTGTTCCTTCACCGGCCCTCTTAGCAATCATTCTCATAATCCACTTCATAGGCCATGAATACTTCGAATACTTTAGTGCCCCGGCCACCATTTCAATCCGATTAAACGTTGTTATAAGTTGCTTGTCGACTCTCTTGCGGGCATCGTTTAACCACTCTTCCTTTAACACAGGATCTTTTGTCGCCGCACTTAATAGAACAAGAAAGAAGGCATTCGGCTTTGATTCGATTTGTTCCTTGTGATCATTGATAAAGCTAACCAACTCTTTTTCGATCCCACCAATATGCATGGAGCCACCAAAGACTAATAGATCAAAATCCTCTAAATTCACATTCCCTATTGTCCTTGCATCATGAAGAGAGGTTTCGAGCTTAGCTTCAATAAAGTGATCACGAATTTTATGTGCAACCTTCTCGGTTTGACCTTCACGTGTTGCATAGATGATAAATGCTTTTTTCATGGTAATACGATTTTAAACGATTGGTTTTAGGATAAAAACTTAATTTATTGCAAAGGCTTCAAAGGATTCCAGTAGACCTTTACGTGAAGAATAAGCACCTAGAACCAAAGATTTTAGAATATTAGTTAACATCCTCTAAGAGCGTTAACACTTTCTTCTTTAATCCAAATATCATACAAAATCTGGCAAGGCCCTGTTCCATCGCCATTTTCACCACATAGCGAATGACCATAGTTACCTTTTAGCCAAACTTCACCATCCTTAACTGTTGTCTCTTTTAGTTCAAAACCACTACAGTAATTAATGGAACGATCAATTTGAACTTTCTCTTTGGCTCCAGGATTTGGATAGTAGCTAGAAAGATTATTAACAGCACTGGATTGACCTACCCAACGCTTATCTACAGCAATAAAATCTTGAAAGTAAAGGTCATGTACCCAAGCACTTTTTCCATCATATCTAATATTAAACCAAGGTCCATTCATTTCAAAAACTTCCAAAGTCATATATTCATAGTGTATTTCTACAGCACCAACGATTTTTGACATATAGTTCTCATTTGAAATGTATCCACTCACTTCACTTTCCCAACTCGGTTTCTTTAATACTGGTATATTATTAAATTTTTCCATTCTTAAAATATTGTAGCCTCTAGGAGATATAAAACCGATCCTCTTCCCTTTAATACTTTCTAATCTTTTGTACTCGCTTGATAGAGTCATCGCCTTTTTACTTTCAACATGAAGTTTTTTATCACCTTTATAAACTTCATCTAAGAACTTTCTAACTCTCTTACTACCGTCTAAATTCACCTGATAGAAGCTATCAGTATTTCCAATTTTAATCTGCGTAGAATGAAGATTTAAATAATCAACAAAGTTCTGGTCATAAAAAAGTAAAGCGGCAACCCAAATTCGATAATTTTTTAAAGGAGATTCAATTCCTTTTGATTTTGTCATTTTAAAAATAATTTTAAATACACGTACAGAACACTGATTCTCAAGACATAAACTTAATAAACTAGAAAATAGTCTCTTGAGTTTCTTATTTTTCAAATAAGTTTTCAAATATTTATCTATAAGAGGACTTGGCTTAGCTCCCCTCTCCAACTCACTGATTATACTTATTGAGTCATTTAAAATTTTATCATCAAACATAGCCTCAAACTTCTTGTTTAAACTCTTGATATTTATATCACCAAGATGAATTCTGTTTTTTGAATTATTAATAAAGCTTAAAACATCTAGGATTGAATCAAAGTCATCATACTTAACTCCTTCATAGAAGTCTGTGATAAAGTACTTACTCAGAGAAGGCTCAAGAGAGCTTGAATTCGCACTAAAATATTCACCCTTGTCGACAAACATAACAAGAAGATCCAGTTCCTTAGAGTTTAATAGAGGATAGATCTTTTTATATCTTTCTCTACTGATGCCATCTATACGTACGGCCTTTAATTTTTCAAGAGTTGATATTCTTTTAACAATAATATCAAAATCGTCACTGGATACATATGATAGGTTGAGACATAGATATTTAAGGTTAGCGGATTGCCCTACTGTTCTTTCACATGGCACTTCTAATGGTCGATCCTCACGCATATGACGTATCCACACACCATTTTTGAATTTCTTTCGATCCACTGTTTCCTCAATTTTCATTCTATCAAGGTTACTTATACGACTATTATTTACACTAAATTTATCATCAATTACTCCACCAATAACAAGAGATTTAACCATAGGAAAATTTAGAATTCCCCTATAGTAAGCAGGAATTTTTCTAATAGATATTGCTTCATCATAAATAGCACGAGTAGAAAAAGAGATTTCAACATCTTCGATATAAGTATTATTACTTATAGCATTTTTTAGTTCTTTTCTTGAGAAATCATATACATCATATGAAATATGTAGAAAGGGAGATTTATAATTTTTTATGTATTGTACAATATAATCATTATTTCTACTAAAGGGGCTAACGAGTTCCTTTTCTTTTCCATTATCTGAAGTTTTGAAAGTAAAGAATTTTGACAAGTGTACTCTTCTAAATTTTTCATCTAATTTTAACTCTCTTACTTTTTCATAGAAGTCGGTATTCTCAGGGATCACAATAAAACTATCGTTATCAAGGGAGATCAACTCCCAATTTTTATTCGCAATTAAAACACCTTTATACTGCATGCCTCTAAGTTCATTTCTTAAAACTAAAGTTCTTCCATAGAAGTGTATTTGATTTTTTATAAAATCAAGCTTCTTAAAAAAAGAATCTATTAAGTCCTCATCACTTAAGTCAACAATGAAATATTTGAACTTTAATTTTCTAATATGAATTAAATATAAATCCTGATCGATGCAGTTTTTATTAACAAACAAAATAGAGTTCTGAAGATCAAAACAGACCCCACTATCTTTTGAAGAGAGATAGCTAGAAAGTTGCCTAGCCCCAACATCATCAGACTCAGCTCTATAGGAAGTTGACACTAAGTCTAACTGTCTCTTTACTTCTAGATCTAGCTCAAGTGATTCTAAAGTAAACCTCTCCCCCTTTTTCGGCGCAGCACCACAGAATATGGCAAGAATAACAAGCCCCAAAAGTATACTTAGAAGTTTTTTTGTATTCATTACTTACTTTCCCCATGTACTTTTGTATACCTACTTCTTGTAAACTGTCGCTCCAGATTTTTTTTAATTTGATAATTGATAGCAAGTAATACAAATATCAATAAAGAGAAAATGTCCCAATTGTATGAAACACGCTTAATCATTTCTTGATATACCAGTACGAAATAAAGACATCACTATTCTTTTCAACTATTGAATTAACTTCAAAACCAGAATTATGTGCTGCTTTATACCTATTCCCTAAATCAAAAGGATGGACCTCTACCTTCCCCTTAGACTTTATGATAACAAAAATTAACGTATTCCTCATAGACTCATTAACATCAAAAGGAATAGACAATCCCTCACTATCGCCCATATTCGTTTTTTGAAAAAGGACTTTCGTTCCTGATTTGTAAGTGAACTCATCCCCTTTTATGATAGGTGCGGTATCTAAAGTCTTAAATTCCAAATCTTGGACATATTCCGATCGATTAAACTGCAATTGATGAATCACTGAAGTTTTTCCATTAACAACTTGAATATATTTTCCAAGCTCTGTCTCACCGTTAACATACACAAAGTAAAAGCCATCAAATAGGTTTCTAATTTCGTCTCCTACTATCTCTTGAGTTACGGTTTTCCAACGCTCAATTTCTTCTTCTACAAAGCTAATATATGCAATTTTCGTATCAAAATGTTTTGAAAACGTAACCTTGCCATCTCCTCTCAGATAAGTCATATGTAGTTCAGACTTATGATCACCCTCAAGATAAACTAACTTCACGTTAAGTCTATTCTTGACCATCTTCAATTTAAACAAGACGAAGTTATCTCGAATATTAACGGATGAATCATCTAATAGCTTATCTTCAACAAAGACTTTAACCTTAGCTTTTGATTTATCGAGAGGAGATTTCAATTCAATAGATTCTTCAAAAGATTGGTCACAAAAGTAAACAATATTTGGGATATCTTTGAAGCCATTTTTATTTTCTATACCAACATGTTTTCTATAGAATACATATGTGTCCATTAAAGCTTCGCTCTTTCCATTCTTCCTAAAAAGCTCGACTGTATTTTTATCTTTTATAAGAGCTATTTTAAAGTTCGGTTTATCGACATATTCTCCATTAAACTTCCAAACTGCAGAAGCCCCCTTAAAATATGACTCTCCAGAATACTCACAAGTAACACTCTCAGCAGCTCTTTCTTCATCACAAACGATATTAATATAGTAATCATCAGTTATTATTACCTCAGGTGAATCTTGAGACTCTTTTTCGCCAGCACTTACTGTGATTGAAACAAATAGAATAATGAATAGTAAATATGTTTTCATATAAGATCTCATCGACATATTATGGCATAAAAATGAACAAAATCAGGAACTTATGAATAAAACAAGGTATAGAATACAACTAACTGAAATATTTATGAACTTCTATGAGAGCTAATTCTCCGACGCAATCTCGCGATTCGACTTACACCAATCCACCTTCTTCTTCGTGCCGCCATCGTAAGCATAGGCAAGGCCATTTTTAAGAAGATAGTATGACAACGACTGGCCATCGATTTTCACATCGGCCACCACGCGAAAGTACTTACCTCTTTGCACATTCTCTAGATCAATGCGCTTGGCGTGCTTTAAAAGATTCGTCACAATCTTCTTCGCATCTCGCCCCTTACTCTTCTCGCACGTATTCTTCGTTCGAATCTCCGGTGTATCCACGCCACTCACTCGCACATTGATTCTACTTCCAATCAGCGGATGCACATTTGGAATATCAAATGTCACCGTGTCCGCATCGTAGTTCTTCACATACTTTACGCAGCGGAAGTTCTTGGCGTCGTGGGTGCAGTCTGGTGTTGCGTATGTTGTTAATTGAAAGATTGAGATTAGGAGTGTGAGGGTTATGTATTTCATACGTAACCTATCGGATATTTTGAAAGATATATTAGCCCTATTCCTTATCCCAAAGTTTTTGCATATCATGCTCACGCCAATACTCACCTAAGTCCTCGTGAACCTCATCTTCAATATTTCTGAAACTAATAATACGATATTCGGTAAGAAAGTAGATTGCGTAAAATTCAAGGCCCTGCCAATTTATCTTATATACAGATATGTCGTTACCACGGCGCCACTTTACAAGCTCAACACATTCATCATCATTGATGATTAATTCATTTAACTCTTGTAATTCAGACTCTGTAATCTCATGACCGATACGCTTTTTGAATCTATTGATTGCGTGGATAGGTGTCTTCATTTTAACTTCTTTGCCCTTGGATCTTCTAAAATTTCTTAGTTGTAGTAATAACGTATCATTTTGATGATCATTTTGCTTAGCATACTCTTTAGCTACATCGACAGGATATTCGAGTGCATAATTCACACTTCCATCATATCCGAAGAGGTAAACAACTAGATAATCAAAATTCCAACTCCTAATTATTCCCAATTGAGAAGTTGTTCCAGTTTTAAGTTTTCTTGCTTTTATCTGATAGAGCTTCCCTTTAGGGCCTGTTAAGTCTGCACTTTTCTCAGAAGCAGGTAGAAGTTCTCCTCCATAATATTGGAGGGCCAAGTGCTCAGCATATTCTCCAACAATATTACTCGTTCGTCCAAGAACTTCAGAAAGCTTATTTGTGTATTCATTATACTTGAGCCAAAGCTCTTTTAATTCGTTCATAAGGGATACATTCATAAATCAAATCTTATCTTTAATTTTATGAACCACAATACTTGCAAACTGTTTTTCAGGGGAGGATACGTGATCTGCTCGTGGAATCGAAATAATATATAGTTCATGGTTATATGTTACAAAATTAGCACCTTTATGTGGAATTTGTAATCTTTGCATTCCTTGTACTACACTCCCTTCAATTTTGTTCGTAAGGTGTATCTGATGTAACCCTTTAAATACTTTCTCGAAATATATATTAAATGGAAGGCAATCTGATGTATTTATAATTACTGCTGTGTCTATACGAGTCTCTTCTTGAAAAAAACATTCAGTTGTTAAACTGTTGGTATCAATAAAACCTTTTTTCTGTAACTTTTTTAACATTGTTTCATTTGGACTATTTACATCAAAGTAACCCAAAGTATTAAAGAATTTATCAAGTTTATGAATATCTTCAATTCTAGGGCTTGCTATAACTCGATTAGCGCGAAAATCAGCACTAATTTCCAACTCAGTCATAACATTATTCATATTGGATGTTGCTTTATTTAAAATTACCAAAGACTCTGCACTTGGATACACTGACACTTCGACAAATTGATTACTAACATAACCGCCAAACGCTGCGAAAAAAGTAACAAAAGCAGCACTGTACGCCTCTTTCTTTTTTCTATTTTTGAAAAGATAATACTCACCGACAATAGTAAATAGAGTAAATCCTAATGCGATAATTAAACTTAATGGCATATTCTAACTTTCCCTTAAACTCTTTGTTATTTTTTCTCTCTCCCCACTCCCATCAGTTCTAAGCCTTAAAAGTGGAACACCTATCTTTTCAAATATACTATTCTTTAAAAGATCCTTCTCACCTTGCCTACTTCCTTCTTTATGATAGTTCACACCATCTACTTCAATTGCAAGTTTTGGCATCTTTCCAAACGTATCATAAATGAGAAAATCGACATGGGTCCATGAGTTCATTGCATATTTAATTTCTTCTTCTGTTAAGGAGCTATAGTCGTTAACAATCATTTTAACTGGAATATGAGAGCTACAACTATATGAAGTTCCCTCTTGCAGATTTAGTTCTCTAATCACCTCAGAAATCAATTTATATGCTAAGTTTTCACTATCGTATTGAGAAACTCTTTTTGTGCGTTTTAGATACTCCTCTCGTTCCTGTTTATAGCTGTCATATAGATAATCAAAAACAGAGTTAACCTTACTCTTAATAATAGAAAAGTTGTTATATTCAATATACCTAACTAGAGCACCGATATTTGTATCCTTAATTGAATCATGATCATTAACAACTAAGATTAACTGATCCTTTGCCCTAGAAATTGCAACATTTAAGCGATTTGCATTATCAGTGAATTCAGATATTTCATTATCAACAGTCGAAAGGATAACGACATCATTCTCCTGTCCTTGAAATTTATCAACTGTATCGGCTTTTATCGCTGTATCTGAGAATGCTTTTTGTAGAGCATTTGTCTGATCTCGATAAGGCGTAATGATTCCTAGAGAACCATCATCTACATTTAAACTTTGTTCAGTAATAATTTCATTCTTGATTACATCAATCTGTCGCTGATTCATGCGACTTCGTGCATGATTTCCTTGAACAGTCTTATAAACTATTAAGGGCTCTCGCTTACTTTTATTTTCACTTAGTACGACAAGTTGACCATCATAGAATTTCTTATTACAGAAATCGATAATTTTCGGATGACAGCGGTAATGCTCGCGGAGTAATGTTCTCGGGGCATCGGGAAATAATTCAATTAGAGAGGATAAAAGACTCTGGTTTTTATATCGGTAGCTCTCGACTATATCAAACTCTTCAAAAATCTCATCTGTAATATCTGCTGTTCTAGAGTCAACGACATGAGGGAGCTGTTTCAAATCCCCAACAACCACGGCCTTACGTGCACAAGAAAGAGCAAGAGCACCTGTGCATAAATTGACCTGTGATGATTCATCAACAATGACGTAATCATAAGTGATATTTTGAGACAAGCTACTTCTTATTGAATAAGTCGTACTTAGGATTACTGGATAATCATTAAGAAAATCTACTGGACTATTTTTAATATCTTCTAAATCATAAATTCTTTGTTTTTTATGATGGTATTTCTCTGCGAGTTTCGATTTAAACAACTTAAAGGACAAATCTGAATACTCTTTCATCCTACGGCCAAAGTCGTATACGCTTAATGTGTTCTCTAATGAGCCAACCTTCTCTCTTAGTTCAATAAGCTTTAACTCATAAAAGCGGCATTGAAATTGAAATATCAATTCCTCTTTTGAATACTTCTCTATCAAGTCGTAAATATAAATCTTACTCCCGGCCTTACCAAAGAATATTGATTTAATTCTTTCAAATATTACACTAAACCGACTCATCTCCTTAAATTCTTCGCACATAATCCATGATAAGAGTGCTTTCTTTGCTTCTCTTATATTCAACACTTCATCTATCAATTCAAACGTTTCACTCTTAGCAATATACTTTTTAAAATGATTTGCCTCTGTCTCAACAGAACTTAGTTGATGCTTAAGATTAGAAAGCTCTATTTTTTGCTTAAGTTTTTCTTGGAGTTCCTTATTCATCAAAACAAGCTTACCTAAAAGTTTTTCACTCTCTTCGCCCTCAAGCTTCCAGCTTTGCATATCAGGGCGAGGCTTTTGAGATTCAACAAACTCTTTCTTATTGTCACTATTCCCAAGATAAGCTGCAATAAATCCAACACCATACTGCTCTAACTTATCAAACACATTTTGAGTCGCAGAATTATTACTAGAAACAACTGCAATTGATTCACCATTAATAGCCGCATTTGCAATTATATTTAAAATTGTTTGAGTCTTCCCCGTCCCAGGTGGCCCTTCAATCAGGCTGAGTTTATTACTTACCGCTTCATCTACTGCTTTCTTTTGACTCTCATTAAAACCAAACGGGAAGATCGGTGTGACAGGATTATTATCTGCCTCTTCATTTGATTCTTTTAATTTTCCATTTAAAAAGACATCTAACATTCCGCCCGGTTCAACATAACTAATTTTTGAATAATTATATGCGAGAATATTAATTCGCTGACCATCCGAAAATTTCATCTCAAGACCAATTTTATTAGCAATTTTAGTTAGGTAATTCAGGACACTTTTTGATCTTTCAGATTGTGATGAAGACTTAATTACTTTGACGTTATTTGAAGCATATGTATATGTCTTACCAGACTTGAAGGTGACACTAAACTTCTTCCCATTGCGCGTAATCGATTTAATGTCTTTTGTTCTATCTTCTCCCTTAAGGAGAATTATCTCACCTTTCATTTATTCACTTATTCCTTGATACAATCTCTTTAATTTTTTCACCTATGAATATGAGTTCTTTTTCACCCTTCACTGCAGATGCACGACCTGTAACAAAAGGTATCACAAAAAGATAGGTACCAGATTTCAGACGACACCAAGAGTAATACTTGTTTAACATTCCTGTGTACATTCTAGGGATTTGCTCAACTTTTTCTAATTGCTCTTTATACTCATAAAACCCTTCAGTATCAGCAAAGGCTAAGAGAAAGTTATCTATTGCGAGCCGGGAACAACAAACAATAACTTCAACATTATTCTTATTTAACTCTAATAATGATTTAAAATTATCAAAACGACTAGGTACACCAATCAGATTGTTATTAATACAGATTGAACGTAATTCTGACTTCGTACGAATACCTGTTTTTTTGAATACATCCTCTTCATATGATTCTACAGATGAAGCTTGTGGCAACGGATAAAGATTGAGTTTAAATAGATCAGAGTCAGAACTAAAAATATTCCCCGTAATATTCTTCGCAAGATAAGCTTGTGCAATCCTTAAAATATTTCTATTAAAACCCTCTTTCATGTGCGCAGCGATATCCTTAGTAGTTAAATGAGGCGGACATTCAACACAATGAAGCTTCTTCATACAATAAATTTCTTCTAAAATATCCATCCCTTGGTACTCAAGTCCACAAAACCATATTTTAGCAGATGGATTCCCGCCCTGAAATCCAGACAGGCTTGAAATCCATCTTACAACCTTATTATTATACATTTCACACTTACCTTTAACTAATCCTGGAATTTAATTTTTCTAGGAATGATTTTTTTCACTATTTCTAGTAAGTTAACCTTTCCCTCTATCTCATAAGTTTTGTTAACTTTTAGCATTTCTTTGTATTCTTCATATTCTTTTGGCATAATAATACATTCAATATGAGCTGAGCTATCTTCAATCTCTACAAAGCATATATATATTGGCCTAAGCTTGTTTTTACTGGATTTATTTTCGTAACTTTCGCGACCACTTTAACATCCATTTTTCCTTCACCTTCTGGAAGTTTATTTATTTGATCAATTGTCATTTTTTCTCCATACATTGATTTCAAAGGTCACTAGAAAAGATTATCAAACACACAAAAGCTTTTGACTTAACAATCTTTTCATTACCATTCATAAAACTCTAAGGATGTCTCAATTTTCTCTATATCAGCCTTTGCTTTTTTATATAATTTTTCAAAGCATGCCTTAACAATGTTCGCATCATCACCATTGTTTTCTTCATCAAAGTTTACGGTGTAAGTCTTAACCCTAGATATCCTTGAATCCTCTTTATAACTCTGTTGTTTGATATCAAACCCAAGCGACACAAGGTGATCCAGAAATTTTTTTCTTTTTGCATATTCAGGGAAGTCACCAACTTCAATCCCCATCATGCATTTATCCTTTTTCTTAGATCTCTTGAACCATATAACCATTGGTGTTTCTCGTAAAAAAGAATAATAATTTTCCCCTCCATACTGAGGTAATAATTCATTCAACTTTGGTGTTAGGAAGTATAGTCTTGCCCAAGCTTTTGATCTAATTCCATCAGGGATTGCTTCTTTTACAACTTCAAAAGCCTCATCGTTAAAATTCGTACTCGTTGCAAATTGATTAATAAGATCAATCGCCACACGGTGCTTTTTGTAAATTTTTCGGCACAATTCTATAACTTCTTTGTCTTCCATTGTTAAAATCCTTAATGTATCTAAATAATGATTAATAAAAATGTATGGTTCATCTGGAATATTAGTTCTATTAGCTTCAAGGAGAGGCTGTAAAATTTGAAGAACTTCAAGGTGTGAGAATGGAAAATAACCAAGACTTTGTGCATGATCAGAAGGGTCTTCTCCATCAACTGTTAAGTATATTTTTACTTTCTGATATGTAGGAAACTCCTCATCAATTACTTTATTATATTTATCAAGCTGGCCTCTTGATTCCTTAGAGTTAATTTTATTCTCAATTACTGTTACAAGATTATTAGTATTATCCACTACAAGTACATCAATATCACGATACTCCCTTCTAACTTCAATATTATAAAAATCCATCAGCTCAACTGCTGCAGCACGAAGGTCGAGATCAACATCTTCTGCGTGTAAAATAGCACCAGATAAGAAACGTCTTAAAAACTTGTCTCCTAATTTGTGACTTTCATTAGGATCTAGTAACCAACCTAAAGTATTAGAGTGACGAATCTCCATTTCTGAAATTTTAAGGACATTAAATATATTGAACCGATTCAACCGATCTGTTAGTGTATCAAGGTCTGCTGAGTTGACTAAAAAATCGTCTAGATACTTCAGCATTTCTTTATGAGTAAGATTATCTTTATCCATACTAAACCTTTTTATTTACAGCGGTTTGAATCATAATTGCTTTCTTAGATGCATCATTTAAAAGTTTCTTTACTTTTTTTTGAATATTTATATATTCATTATACTCCTTTTCAACACCAGCCTTTTTCACTAAGTGTTTAAAATCAACAATATTAGCCTTGTGCTTTTTAACAAAAGCCTCCACTCTTTTAATTGCTATAGTAGGGTTATCGACTACACGTTTACTATTACATTTCTCCCTTTGTTTCTCTAGCCAGTCTTTCCACTCGGCTCCAGACTTCGAAGAATTACAGCTACTACATGCAGGTACAAAATTATTAATTTCATCATAAGATCCAGCGGGTAACCCCGATTTCACAATGGGATTTAAGTGATCAATCGTAGTAGCTTCTCTAGTATTACAATATATACAGAGAAGATTTTTCTTTTTATTTTTTTTGAAAGAGTTAATATAATTTGAAATTGATTTATCGTCTGATGTTTTAAAGGGTAAGACCCCTTGAACAAAACTATTATTAACTGTTGTAACCCTCTGCTTTGGACATTGTCGTCCTTTACCATTAATTCGCTTTTTCATCTTTTTAATTAATTTCTCACTCATTTTTTATCCTTTACCCACTCCCTCCAAGCCTCAAAAATCATTACCATGGCCATCGTATCAAGCTCACAGTAACGAAGAAGAGCACTTAAAAGTTCTTTTCTCTCTATTTCACTCATCTCACTGAATTGCATACGTCCATAAGCAGTTAAAGCTGCTCCACCGTTTGCCAGTTCATCATCTTCAGTCAATATTTCTAAATTCTTATCACTCACATCTGTAAACATCTTTGGAAGCTTCTTGTATGGATCAACAACTTTGCCATCCTTAATCTCAAGCCACTGCCAGTCTTTGAAGTTTAAGCTCTTGATACCAATGTCAGTCCCATAGATAGG
Organism: Halobacteriovorax sp.; assembly: GCF_048381875.1. NCBI lineage: Bacteria > Pseudomonadati > Bdellovibrionota > Bacteriovoracia > Bacteriovoracales > Halobacteriovoraceae > Halobacteriovorax > Halobacteriovorax sp. Next base: position 395,091 of record NZ_JBLXBP010000002.1, read on the forward strand.
TTTCCCATATTTCTCTTTCAGAAAGTCACTAGAGTTTAGTATGGCAGGAAGTACAGCTTTAATTGAGTTCGATCCACGTGTTGCAGGATCATAGTAGTATCTCTTCACAAGATGCCATAGATCCACCATATTCCTATCACCTTCCCATTTCTCTGCCTGAGAGCTTGAAGATGTTGTAATTGTCTTGATGAACTCACACAGCTCCTCTCTGTCTGGGATATCAGACTCATCTTCTCTTAATTGACGATAGATATGATTTAAAAAGGTATTCTCATGGGGTGAATACCTAAAAATGGTTCCCTCGTCTTCTTCAAGCTGACGCTTGAACTCTCTTAGAAATTCATAATTAGGAAATTCCCCAACATTGGTATTTAAAAACTCTCCTGAATGCTCCACTCTTCCATCCTCATACACAGTATGATGAGAAAATTGAAAAGCTATCGCTTCATAGGGACGCCTTCCTTTATTAAAAGGAATGGCAACCATCGTTGTTTCAAAGTCGATAAAATGTAAAGGATAGGTCCATTTATCCATCTCAAGCTTAAGACCGAAAGCATCGAAGTAAGGAGTATTATCATTATTTAGGACTTTCTCGACTTGGAGCCACTTTCTTTCTTTTGCAGAAATTCCTGGCCTACCATCTGTATCAGGTTCAAAATCATCAATAGTTAGATCTGATATTTTAATTCTTTCTGCTTCAATTAGTTTTTGCTTACCAGTAAACGACCAAATTTCTAAAACATTTGATTCTTTAAAGTCAGAATCTTCCCAGTCAAGAGCTCCTTTCCAACATTCTATAAATCCACTTTTATAGCCTTGGTCCTCATCTTCGCTACTGCACTGAAATTCACAGCCTGCGCAATGAGCCCCAATTGGGAAAGTAATCTTTTCGTCTTTTTCATATGCTGATGCAAGGTATTCAATATTTTCTAAGAAAATACCATCTTCCATTATCGTATCAATGACATCATCAACTGGAACTTTTACAAGAATTTGTTCTTTAAGATCTTCTTTACAAAGACTATTAGAGACAACACATCCCTTTCGCTTACTGTCATCCCTTACAATTTTAAACTTCTGATTTAACCCATCGACAGGACAAAGAGACGTCTTATCCGCTAGCATAAGATAACTATCCACTGTCGCATTAGGAAACTTCGAAGATAAGACATGCCTCTGAAAAGCAATCTCTTCAAGATATGGTTTCCAACTTGAAAGGATCCCCCCTTTCTTGCCAATGAAACAATCTTTATCAGGATCGAAAGATTTGGCTTTTACTTCAATTAGCTCAAAATGATTTCCATTCTTAACCAGCACATCAATTCTAATAAACAGATTATTAAATCTAATTGCTGGTTCATAGATAATAACTTTATCCTGCTTTAAGAGCTCATTTGTCTGTCTCTCAGCTTCTTCATAATCAAGAGTCGCAATATCATGGCCGCCAGGGTGATAACATTTCGCTAGCTCACCTACTTGAAATCCACCTTCAGCAAGCGCAGCTAAAAAGGAGTCATCCAATTTTGAATCCAAATATTCTTTCTTTCCTGTATAGAAAAGCTTTGTAGGGCATTCCATACCAAGTTTGAATCTTGATTTAGTTAAGTATCGAGGTTTTGTCATACCTGTTTATCGACATTTCAAGGCTAAAAATGAACAAAATCAACGACTTAAGTTTCACTTAAAGTATCATCTGCAACTATTTGAATTAATGTGAGTAAACACAAAATGCCAAGAAATATCACTATAAAATACCAAAGGGCGGCTGAAGAAATCAGTAATAAGTACTAATTTTTTTGTTGTTCAATTTTTTCCTCTATAATCAAAAAAGTCATATAGGGAGAGAAAATGAAAAATAAGAAATGGTCGCAAAAAACAATAATAGATATCCTAAACGCTTTTGCAGTGGCTAAGCAAAAAGAAATTATAAAATTAACGACTAAATTAGATACCGAATTGCTCCCTACAGCGCACAAGGATTTAGCGAGATGGATGGATACTGTAAATGGCCATATCGGTGGCTTTAATCATCGGGCCTTACACGGGCACGATCCAATAACAAACCTACCTGAGGTATATGATAGATTTGGCTTTAGTGGAGTTCTAAAATATCCTTATGAGTTATCTAAAGACTTTATGACATCAGCAGGGATTCCTCTCCCAGGAGTTCAAGTACTAACACAAAACAATTATGTTTCACCACGACTAGCAACAGAATGGTTAAGTTTAAATATTACTGACGTATTTACCGGAGGTCTAGCCTTCTGCTCAACCTACAAACTCTATAATAAAAATTCTAAAGAGAAGTTGAATAAATCTGATTATATTTTTGCTTCAATTGGAATTGGTACAAAAATAATTGGAGGAATATCTACAACTAACCCAATTCTCATACTTTCAGGAGTAGCAGATACGATTATTCTAATATCGAGTATTGAAGAAGCAAGAGATGCATTCAAGAAATTCTTTGATTGGGATCTCGTCATTAAAGCAGGAATATCAACAACATTAGCTATATGTTCAGGTACAGCGGCTGCAACAGGTACAACAACAGCGGTGACGGCCCTAGCGACAGCTTCGACAGGAACAGCAATCTCAACTCTATCAGGAGCTGCAGCAACAAATGCTACACTAGCCTGGATTGGAGGTGGATCCCTAGCCTCAGGTGGACTTGGTGTTGCCGGAGGTGTAGCAATACTTTCGACAGGTGGTTTAGCTGTAGGTGCAATTGTAGGTTATGGAGTTTACAGATACTTAAAGAAAGACAAAGCTGCTTAAACTTTTCGTTTTCTATAATCTGTAAAGTCAGTATTACTCTTCGAGTTATTACATTCTGCACATAGAGGTTGTAGGTTTTCGAAATCTAGCTTTAAATCAGGAAACAATGATACTGGCTTTATATGATCCACTTGTATTTCATATCCACTCTCTGCTGTAACAGAACATTTTAGGCATCTATGTCCATAACGCTGAAAAACCTTTTCTCTGAGCTCACGCCATTCATGAGATAGGTAAAAACTTGTGTCTTCCTTAATAGAGCAATTTGTTGAATCTTTAAAAAGCTTATGAAATTCTTCTTTAGAAAATGTTGTTGGTACAATTACATTAGAGGAAAGTATACGTTTCTCTTCTAATAATTTATCTAGAATTAAATCAAAGCTACGCTCACCAAGTTCACTATGTATTGTCAACGGATGATAAATAGTTACCTTCTTTTTTTGACCAATACGATAACATCTGTCAGATGCCTGATCCTCTACAGCAGGGTTCCACCAACGATCAAGATGTATAACATTATTAGCATTAACAAGTGTGATTCCTGCTCCCCCAGCCTTTGGAGAGACAATAATGACAGAGAACCCTGCTTTTTGTTTTTCAAAAGTTTCCACAACATGATCCCTAGCTTTAGGAGTCATAGAACCGTTGAATATCAGTGGTTCGTAAGTCATTTCGTATTTTGACTTTATTGCTAGATACATTTTTTTTTGAAGATTTCTATTCTCTATGAATAAAATAACTTTCTCATTTCTTTGTTTTATCTCATCTAAAATCTTAAATGTACCCAAAATTTTCCCACTACATTCTAAAAAATCTTCAACTCTATCTATATCGTCTAAATGAGGTGCGACTGATATAGATTTAAGAAAATTCACAGTTTTTAAGGCCATTCCCTTCTCTGTACTCTTTTGGGCTTGAGATATTACATCGTTATAAACATTTTCTTGAACACGAGACATAGGAAATTTTCTAACTAATACAACTTTTTCAGGTAGTTCAGGAATATTAACATCTTCATCACTCTTCATTCGCCTAAGCATTAAAGAAGGTGGATTATAATTTGTTAATAAGTTACGAAGATCCTCAAGGTTAGAATCTGAAGTTTCATATTTATCTCTAAAGAATTTATAAGTATTCAAGTAGCCAGGAGCAATAGTGTCTACAATACACCAAAGCTCCGATAATCTGTTTTCTACAGGAGTACCTGTAATTCCAATTGAAAACTGAGTGGCCATTGCTTTTGCCATTTCAGTCATTAAGACATTTGGATTATTAATTTTTTGACACTCATCAAACAATATAGCTTGCCACTCGATTCTACGAAAGAAGCATTCCTGGTCTCTTAATGTTTCATAAGTTGTTAAAACAATATCTTGTTTTTTAAGTTCGTTAATAACTTCAAAAACACCTTTCTTTCTAAGCTTTGAAAATTTAGACCCATGTGCTTCATAGATATTTGGGAATGTTCCATCCTTGACATGTCTTTCAATCTCTCTTACCCAATTCTTCAACAAGCTTTTTGGGCCAACTATAAAATATGGTCCAGTTTTTTGAATTTCTGATTTCTTGAGCAATTCAAAGTGCCAGCAAAGAAAAGTTAAGCATTGTAAAGTCTTTCCTAATCCCATATCATCAGCTAGAAGAACTCCTCTACGTCCTGACATATATGATTCTTGTAACCAGGAAACACCTGTTCTTTGATGATCATACAAAGAAGTTGTCTTTATGTTTTCGGGTATTTCATCAGTACTAAATTCCCCTCTTCTTTCATATGTATCTGAATAAAGCTCATCTAATAAATTATCCTTAATTATTGAGACTAATACATCCTGTTTTTCCGCACCATCAGTATTATTGTTCTTCACCTTACTAATATCTTCTTTTTTACTTGAATACTGTCTAACTTCTTCAAGAACCTCTTGAGAAACCTTAATTTCATTACCTTCGAATAAAATTGAACTCTCACCATTATTCAAAGCTTTTTCAATTTTACTTTCAAGGCTAGCGATACTCTCGGGATTTACAAATACAATATTTTCATCTAAACGAATTCCGATAGAATCCTTTGGAATCCAATCATTTTCTCCTGTAGGAATGAAGATATTTGTTTTAGGCTCCCAGACTCCAATATGGCTAATCCTAGAACTTACAAATTCTTCAATTTCTTTAAAGGGTGAATCTTCGACATTCTCATTTAGATCCTCAACCTCAGAAAAATAACGATTCGGATTCATTATAAAATTCTTTCGCTTTGACTTAGGCTTTAAAGATTCTTCTTTAATAACACCTAAATAAGGCCTTATATGTTGAGGAATAGATATAAACTTGTTCTTAGAAATTTTGTATGCTGACTTTGAGACATCAAATTTATGAAATTCTTCAAGAAATATTTCACTATCCATATCATCTAAAACATTGTCACTACCATCCGCTCCTAAAAGAACAGGATTTAAGGAGCACTGGTTACTTGTTGCATTTATAGATATATAACTGGGTATAACTACTTCTATGTCATCAAGAACACTGTCTTTAATATCGTCTTCAATACCAATTAATTGCTGAATTTCCTTAATCAAGAAAAAACGTTCTTCCCTATCTTGGCCAGCATTTATCTTATTAATAGAATCCGTAACCTTATAAATCTCAGGGGTAAGTCTGTATTCTATTCCCGAATACGTTAACAAGTAATCATTGAGGATAGCTGGGTATAATTGACGTCCATTTTTTAAATCGGTGAATCTATACTGCATTTGAAAATACGAAGTTAAAACTCCTCCCTCTGAGTTTATTTTTACTCCGCAATTAATTCTTTCAGGAAATCCATATTTATTTGCAAGAACATTATTTAAGGATAAATAATCATTAAGAGGAATTTCTACCAGATTCCCAGCTACTGAACATTTCTCCTCAGCAATTAGTATTGCAATATCTTCTTCATTTTTAAAACTTTCAATATCTTTAATTTCTATACTAATCATCTATTACCTAGCTTTATTCCTGTTACTCTATAAATAACCTTTTCAACCTCACGCATCCAAGAACCTCCACTATCATGCGGTAAAACAAGAAGCCGTGTTGGCGAACCATAAGTTTTTCTAACGTTATCGACGTTATAATGAGAATTGTAATCAGAAGGAGAAGATGGATCATTTTCATACCAGATTGAAACCTGGCCAGTTGGTGCAAACTCAACAATTTTTAACCTATCAATGTACATAATCAACATATTATTATCTTGATTGATTCTTCCAAATGGTATTTTATTATCTTTACTTTTTATCTTATTATAATACCTCTCTCCACGTGGGCATAAGACAAGCCAAGCGCTTTGTATATAATCCTTCTCTAAGTATTGACGCCAGAAATTCTCTCGCTTTTTCCACCTTTTAACATTGGTATCTCCACTCCCCTCTAAACTGTCAGATATCACTTTAAAGAACAGCTCAGTTGATGCGGATACTTGCCACTTAAGAAATACCTTTTTTGCTCTTTCGCTAATATTAGACCACTCGCTACGGATTCGAGGGTCTCCAATATTCGTATTAATGAATGAAGAAACAATATCAACGATTTCTTCAGATGTATTTCGACCTTCAAATGCTAATAACAATGATTCCACAAAACGATACAATTCTTTAGTAACAATATACTCACCTTTCTCATTAGTGAGTAATGAAAGTAAATGATTCACTCTATTTGTATCAATATTATTTAAATAAATTCTCAGTTCTTTACAAATTTCAACACTAACACGTACCCCAAAGTCTGTTTGTAAATCAAATGAGCTTAAATGTAAGCGTTTAAATACTTCATTATCATTTTCATCTAGTAGCTTTAATGCAATAGTTCTATAACATTCATCTGAGAAAATTTTAAACTCATGGTGAATCGTCATATACTTCTTTGATATATTCTTTTCAGATTTAACCTTAAAGAATATATTCATACATAATTGATTAATTAATTGACGTGAGTAATCTGAATATGTGTCACTTGAAGTTATTAAATTTTTCCAGATTCTCTTTGTTAATGAAACGGACTCTTCAACTTCAATTCGATTTACAATTTTTTCTACTTTAGAATCATCACAGGAGTATGGATCACCAAGCCCCTTTCCCGAAAATGAAAAAACATCAATCAATTTCTTCAAGTCCTTAAATGAACATTTAGATAAATCAAAATTTAATCCTAACTTATCATTGAATTCGGATTTAATATCGGATAGCTCCCGGACACTATAATCAGTACTATCCAAACTACTTAATTTTGTATTTAATAAAATCAAAGATTCAGAGAGATCTTTTTTGAATCTTTCTTCATTAATAGAAACTTCTCCAAATTTCTCATCACTAAATAGAGTCTTTAGATGAAATTTCTCCATCTTTTTCCTCCAGCATCTTAGGTAGTGACATGATGAAACGCAGGTCAATTCTTCGATATGATTTATATGTGAGATATTTTAATTTCTTTTCAAGGTTTTCGACATTTAAATCTTGTTTCATATATTGCTCAAGATGAGATAACTTTTTTCCATGTTTAACACTCTTCATAGAATTATATTTGTCTACTATTTTTGATGCCAATATAGTATTCCCCGGAATCAGTTTATTATATACGTCACCAGCTAAGCGGCTTGGTGGTTTTTGGGCTCCAAACCCAGCCGCGCCAAGAATTCCTTCACCTTTACGATTAAGAAATTTCTCATTATTAAATTTCTCTATTATCAAAGAATATGTATTTAGAGAGCGTTTTAGACTAAGATTCATATTAGTTCCGTGTTCTCTTTTAGCTCGACCTCTCAACTGAGAAGGGTCTGCATGTCCTTCTACTACAATTGAATCAACCCTAAGCTCACTATTATCATTACAAAGATATTTAATTTTTTTATCACTATTGCAATCTAGGTACGTATTTAAAGATTTACCAACTTGTTGAAATACAGAAACTCCCTTAGTGCTTACATTGGCTTCTCCACTCGCAAAAACTGTGCTCTCTGGAAATGAGATAACGCCATTCTCATCATCTACGAAAACATTTATCTTAAGCTTTCTAAGATCCTCCTGAATTTTAAGCATTAACTCATTTCTAGCTTTAATACTATTTGAATATTCAGACATGGCTTCTTCGCTATCTTTAATTTGTTTTTGAAGATTAACAGCAAGAGCTACAATTGTAATAATGAAGACAAACACTAAACATGACATTAAGTCACTCACGCTTGAATCAAAGCTTAAACTACTGCCATTTTTTTTCTTTTTACTCTTGGCCATATAATTCTCTAAGCTTTCTTCTCAACAACTTCGGTTAATTCTTCAATAATACTATTAAAGTGAGCTACTATTGTATTAAGTTGTTCAGTTAAACGAGCAACGTGCTGTGTACTTTTATCGCTTAATGTATCAATACCTTTGTTGAGATTTATAAACACATTTTCTAAGTTTTGATCAACGCCAGAAAAGCGAGAATCGTAGTTACTCCAAACTGTTTTCAAATTCTCGTTCAAAGAATTTGACTCTCTCATTATATTTTCAAGGTTTGAAATAACACTGGAATTAATATCTGATCCTTTTACTATCTGATCACTTGATTCTTTTATACTTCGTGCTGATGCCCCCATTGTTTCACTTGTAAGTTTAAATAAATTAACTGCATTATTTAATTCATTAGCGGGCTCTCGTAGATATGGTATCGAATTGGAAAAATTATCGACTGAAGAGCCCATATCATTGATTCCTCTATTAAAGTCAGTGATTGTTCTATCTAGGCCTTTAATTTTAGAGTTAAAGCTTTCTAAAATTTCTTTGTTTTGATTTCCAATTTGTTCATTTGCAGATTTTATTGAATTAACAAAGCTATTATTCAGATTACTTAGAGTCTCACTAAACCCTTCATTTATCTGACTAAAGCTTTCTTTTGTCTGAGTGATTACGTTGTCTGTATATTCAACATTTCGATTCGCGAGTTCTGAAACAAGTGACCCGACTTTTTGAGTCGAATTTTCAAATGTCGTAAAGGCGTCTTTTTGACTGTTCGCAACTCCTTCACTCATTTTTGTAACACTCTCTGCAAGTTGAAATTTTAAGTTTTCAACTAATTCATCAATTGATGAAGTAAGCTTATCTAATGACTCATTCATTGTTGATTGATAATTAGAAGCACCAGTATTCATCTGATCACTCATGCGAGAAATAGCCGTTTCAATTAACGTACTCATTTGGCTCTGTTTTTCTACAAGATCACTTAAAGTCGTTTGCATTGTATTAGCAATTGCCTCTAGTGCATTATGTGCACTCTCTCTAGCTCTATTTAGATTCTCTCCACCTGTACCACCAGTCATAACCTCGGCCATACTATTGGAAATAGTTTTAGATGATTCGATATTAGCATCTTTTATTTCTTCTAACTGACTTGTAATCCTTTCAGAAAAACCACTCATTGGGATACTTAATTTTTTTGATATAACATTTTCAAAGGCAAGGGCAATTTCGTTACCCATATTACTAATTTCTCGAGTTTGTTTCCGTGCCTCTTCAAGCATTTGGAGGTTGTTTTTTTCAACTGTGTAAAATTCCAAACAACGTTCCAAGCCGTTAATTAGATCATGTAGAGCATTACTAAACTTTCCATAACGACTTTTCTCAACATACGAGAATATCATTGATAATGATAGTCCTAGTAATGAGGTATAAAAAGCCGTACCTGCACTTTGTAAAAGTTCTTTAACAACTCCCATAAGTTGTGCACTATCTGCAGTATCTAGAACTGAAGTAGCTTCACTTACTCCTAGAGTAAGTCCCAAGAATGTCCCCAGAATTCCAATACCCGTTAACTTTGCAGAGATACTTTCTATATGACGTAGAGTAAAGTTCTCTCCAATAATTCCCTCTTCATCAAAATATTCAGACGGTGGTAACGTATTCATGTAGTGCATAACACGCTCTCCATCTGGAGCAATTATTTGTTCTTCAAACTCTCGCCATTGGTGGACTATGTCCTCATGGCCACAACTTTTAAATGCTTGTGTTAACTCAGGATAACTATTAACTAGGGCTTCTCTGGCTTCATTTGGATCATCTTTTTGGAATACATCCAATTTAAGAAGATTTTGAATAATCCTTAGCGGCCAAGAAATATTATTTCGAACACTGAAAAGACTATGCCCAGCATAAGCGAATAAAATTATAGTAAAAGCAATGTTAATTTTGCTTGAAAAGATTGCATTTAATAAATGTAAGAAATCCATCGACACCAACTATATAAATTAATATTGTTATTGATATCGACAAATTAGATGGAATTATTAGAAAAAAACCGATCTTTTTAATATGTTAAGCTTTATGCGTTAAAACATTGAAATTAAAGGACAAAACCTCATGTTCTTTATAACAATTTTAATTCCAAATGCTGACATGCTGTATACACGTTTAAGAACGTATCTAGCTAGATTCTAATTGTAAGCAATCTCTGGCTACCCTAGATATAGTAATAGACAGACTTCTACAGAGGGATAATCCCTATCTTCCATGAGTCTTCGATATAAGGCTTGATGTGAAATACCAATGATCGAACAGATTTGTTTAATCATTAGCCCTAGGCTAGCTAACTTCTCCATAATCTCATATTGTTCATCAGTCAGAACAATCTTCTCACTCCTAGTTTTACGTCTTCTCATAAGAACATTCCTTCTACTTAACAATGTAATTTAAATAATAAGACCTTGAATTTACGAACGAGGAATGAGTTCTAAACCATTATATCAGCGTATTAGTAGTTTATAAAATGTACAACTTTGTTATACACTGTTTGACCACCTGTTTTTTATATTGTAGAACCTGGCAAACTAAAACAACTAGGGATAGGTATGCCAACAAAAGCAGTTCGGTTTTCTGATAAAGAAGATAATGCCATTAAGGAGTTTCTTAAAAACAATCCTTACTTCGATTTCTCTACAGTAGCAAGAATGGCTATTTTGAAATTTATAGAGAATCCTGAAATCAACTTAGTACCAACCAAAGTTGAGGATAAAAAGAGTAATAACTCAAAGAGACTTCAATAATGGAAAGAACAGAAATTGTAGAAAATTCAAATATTTTAAATATCCCTGGTATGGATATCAGTACAAATATCGAACTTATCCCTACCCCTAAAAGTGATAAAATTTTTCTAAAAGCCGCTAAACTAAGTATGCTTTCCAATTATAAATCATCATTTGACTTCGATACTTATAGGGATTTAGAGCTAAGATTTGGGCTAGATCAACCAAGAGGTGGAATTACATTCAATACTACTTTCAAATTAGTTAATAGCCATACTACATGCCAGCAATGTCTATATGCATTCGAGCTAGATACCTATGGACGAGGATGTGTACATGACTGTGTTTACTGTTATGCAAAGGAACAACTGACATCCCATGGTTACTGGAACCGACCATTTCCTATGCCAATTGATATAACTGATGTTTGGAACACTTTTTATACTGTTTTTGAAACTAATAAACCTAATAAATGGAGAAGTGTTTTAGAAAGAAGGATACCCATAAGAATCGGTTCAATGAGTGATTCCTTCATGTTTATGGACAAGAAGTATAAGGTAACACAAGAAATTCTTAGAATACTAAAACACTATAATTATCCATACATTATTTTCACAAGGTCTGACCTAATTGCTCATGATGAATATTTAAACTTACTAGATGAAAACTTATGTTCGATTCAAATGAGTATTGCTTCTACAAATGATAAAATGAATAAAATAATAGAACCAGGTACACCAAGCTCAAAAAGACGTTTAATAGCATTGGAAAAACTTAGTAGATCTGGTTTTTGGACAACAGTGAGATTGAATCCATTTTTTCCAATTTATCCAGATGGATATTTTTCAGACCCTAACTTTGATAGAACTAAAAGCATTAAAAAGTTTGATTTCTCATCATTTGAAATGGTTGATGAAATTGCTGCTCATGGAGTACCTTCTGTACTCGCAGGATTTGTGAGGCTATCTCCATATGCCTTAAATCAGATAGAGAAGGCTACAGGAAGGAACCTTAGAAGTTTCTTCAAAGAAGATTTTCGTAAAAGTAAAAAAGACTATCATTTTTCTGATCAAGAGATTAGAGCTTACTATGAGAGAATTCATGCAAAGTGTAAGCAAAATTCTATCCAGTTTACTACGTGCTATATTGGAAACGGTGAAAATCATTTTTGGAAAGATCAAGATTTGTGGGATAACAAAAAAGATTGCTGTAATGCTAAAAACAGAATCCCCACTTTTGACAAAAACTCGAGAGATATTCCTTGGGAAACAAGAATCAAACATACAAATTATAAATGTACTACACCTAATGATTCTAAAAATCTTCATACGGAGTTATAGTGTCTAAGTACGATGGTATTAATATTCAATGGCCAATTTCGGAGTTAATTCTTAGTGGTGAAAAAGTTATCGAAACAAGAACGTATAAAATACCTGACCACTACTTAAATCAGGAAATATTAATGATAGAAACCCCTGGGCCTAACGGAAAGTTTAAATCTCGAATAGTTGCGATAATCAAGTTTACAGAGTGTTTCCAATATAAGAATAAAACAGATTTTTACAAGGACTCAAAAAAACATTGCGTAGATAAAAATTCTCCTTGGGCATGGACCGACAAACCTAAATGGGGATGGAAGGTAGAAATAATTAAAAAGCTATCTCCACCTATAAAATGCAATATTAGAGGAATAACCTTTCGAAAAGGCATTGAAATCTAACTATGCTGCATTAGCAGCTTCTTCATAAACACCATAAAACTTTTCGATTAACAGATCCAGCCTGTCAGAGTTCCCACTTCCACTACTCAACTTATTGACTTCGCTTTCAATATTGTTAAGAATTATCTTTTGAGCTGCATCCAACTTATCAAGGTTCGGCACAAGAAACTCCTTTGCATCTTTAATAATTATTTTAGGAAATAGACCTTTTTCTGCCTTTGCAGAGTTATGCAAAAAGATCTTACTTCCGAGTTTACTATTTAATATACCAAGAATGCACTCTAATGAAATTTTCTTTTGCCGAGGCTTAAGCAAAAGAACACTCGGATTGTGAACGTATGTCCCATCAGCAATAGCACAATTTAATACATAATCACCTTTGTTAGTAATTTCTCGTATTAAGATCCTCTTGCCTTTAAAATATTTTATATCAACATAAGTAGAAACCCAATCACCATACTTCACCCATGTTCCTGACCAATTCACAGCGAATCGTCCGATATCTTTACCTTGTAGCTCTTTTATATGATCTTTTGTTATTTTTTTATCTGCATGAAATTCTCTATCTTTTACAATTTTCTCAGCTTTTTCTTCTCCATGCCTTCTGACCAACGTGCTTCTTCTGTATGGTATATATCCCTGTTTAACTTCGAAGTAATCTTCAAGTTTAACCATCTCATAAGGTGACTTTTCAGAAATATCAATACCTCTACCCGACTTAACTAGATACTTCCAGTTTAAGTCATCAAGTAACCTCTCAAAAGACTCGATAGAAGAAGTAATTTCATATTTATCATTGTACTTAACTATATCGACATTACTATGTGTACATCTATCTGATACATAGAAAACAGATCTAACATTAGCATCACTGAAAACTTCTACTGAAGTTAAATCTCCAATTACCTTGGGAGGTATCACTTCTGCCATTTCTTTTCTAAAATTATCTGCATAAACATTAAACAACATTGTATTTGGTATAATTAATGAGACAATTCCGTGCTTACTGGTAATACTCGCTGCTAAATTTAAAAAATACTGTGAACTTTCATAATCTGCAACTTTTGGAAACGCCTTTGAAAGCCTCGCCTTTTCATCATCATTAAACTTTATTCCCCAAGGTGGATTTCCAATAACCAAGTCGAATCCATGTTTCTTAGAAAACACTTTCTTAAATTTTTTATCCCAAGAGAAACTACTATCGTCTAAACTATCTCCTTCCAAAAGCTGACTATTTAGATTCTCAAGTTTCTTCCCTGGAAAAGCTGTAAGCAACCAAAGACTCAACTTTGCAAGCTTAACTGCTCTTGAGTTCTTATCGACTCCAAATATGCAGTGATCTAAAATTTTTCGTGATGTTTCCTCTATACTCTCAACACAATCATCATTATTTTCATCAGCCCATTTTAAACGATACTGTTCAACAAGGTAATCCAAAGCTCCTGTTAAAAAGTGGCCCGACCCCATTGCTGGATCACAGATCGTTAACTCCAAAATTTCTTCAACATTTAATGATTTGATTTTAGGAGTTAATGAGTATTTAAGCATTTCTTGCACAACTCGATCTGGAGTATAAAAGCTACCAGTCATTTTTCTATCGATATTATTTGGACTAAAAAACAACTCTCCTTCTTTAACAATATGCTCATCAATAAGCTTAAGGCTTCTCACTTTTTTCGACTTCAAATTTGACTTCTTCCATCTACCAGCATTAAAAACCATATCATGCTCGGCAACCTCAAGACGATATTCAAGAAAGGACTCGTAGATTGATCCAAGCTGCCTAGGAGTAAAATAATTGTAAGGTATCTGTTGATACTTCCTTGTTTTAAAAGTAGATTCAATGAAATTTAAATTAAATAAAATTTGCACCATCTCTCGATTATGTATTTTATGTTTTTTTGCAAAACTCCATTCATCCTTACTAAAAACGGACTCTTTAAACCCTTCAATTTCAAAACCAAAATCCTTTGACGCGGCTGTTCCATCGTGAATAACCTCATAAAGGTTTACCAAACGATTAAAAATATCAAAACCACCCCAATCGAACTTCTTGCCAAAGGTACATCTAAAATCTCTCAAGTAATCATCTAAATCTTTCTCAGGATCGAACTCCATTGCATCTATAGTTTCAATAATTTCATGCAGAGATAACCTAAGATATTGAGTTGAGCTGATAGGCAAAACTCTTCTAACCTCACAAGATTTTACAAATAAAATATTAAACAAGTGGCTTTCTGCAACATTTCTAATGGTAGCTAATGAATATTCCTCAGATCTCTCTTCGCAACTCTCTTTCAATGAATTGCAAGTTATCCCCATCGTTATTAAAAATCTTTTCTTTAAATCCTCTTCAATGGAGTGGGCATACTTCTTACTATATTCAAAAACCTCATGAACAAATGGTGCCGTATTTGAATCCTCGACCTGGATTAAAGATTCTTTCGAGAAGAAGTAATAAAAATATTTTGCATAATGCCTAAATTTTTCTTCATTCTGATATGAGTCAAGATCAAGAGCTAACTCTCTAAGGTTCCCAAGGTCAAAGTCAAAACTTCTCCTATCCATACCTTGAGATAACTCTTTATGAAAAAGTCTCCAAGTTTTTCCATCTGTAAGTACACCAAAATCATGGTCAAAGATCTCCATATATTTCAGTGTTTGAAGCTCTGGCCCTAACGCACTGGCAGAGTCAGTAACTTTTGTATCTTTCTTAGTTTGCTCAGCCATGTGAGATAAGCGATCCCAATACTTGGCTTCTACTACAATCTTAGTACCTGTTCTTTTATTTCTAGCTTCCGATAACTTTCTATCAATATCTTTTTCTTTTTGTGTATAAGATTTATGCTTAGGTTTATCAAAGTAAATAAGATCAGGCCTGTAGGTTTGTTTCCTTCCATTATCTACAACAGTGAATGATTCATTATCCATGTACGAATTAGATCTTCGCTCGGAGTTATTCTCCCAACCAAGTAAATCCATAACATGAACAATCCAGTTCTTAACAGTATCAGCTTCTTTCCATTTCTCAAAAGTTTCATGCTCTGTCTCAACACATAGATCTACAAAGCCCTGGTAAAAATCATGAAACCCACCGATCTCATCATCTTCCCAAAGATGTTTATATTCTCTTGGAACATCATTTTTTAGGTATACGTCACTGAATAGAGATGATCTCCAGAATGGATTGATATCTCTTTTTGCATCAAATATTAATTCTGGTTGAAGAGCAAGCTCATTAGCCTTCTTAGCACTGTTTCGGGACATCCTGTCCTTCCTTTTTTACTTTAAATTTAAATTAAGCGTTAACTTCTGTTTTTCTTTTAATTGTCTTTGGCATCTTTATAGGCTTAACAACATCAACTTGCTTCATGTAAAGGTTTTCATAAAGTAGAAAATCTACCTGTTGACCTTTATCAAGTTTTTTAAACTTATCATCTGAATCAATAGCTGAGTAATGAACGTAATAAGAAATTCCATTTTCTTTATCGATGATAGAACCTTCTCCTGCATTTACATCAAACCAATGAACAATTCCTTTTCTGTACTCTGACATTCATTCTCCTCTCTATGATTTTGAACTATTTAACAGGATAATTTTATCCTTTTTAAGCATATAATTTGAGTGAGAAAAATATGTCGTGTGCTCATTTTAAACATAATTCATTTTAGAAAATATTAATTATTTCCGATGATGACCTAAAATAAAATTCATATAACTTAGGTGTGTCCATGTCTAATAAATTAGTACTTTTAGCTATTGAAAACGGAATAAAAGCTGGAAAAGACGTAAAACAGATTAAAGCGGAACTCAGAGAAGCCGACATTTCTGATACAGTAATTGATAATTGTATCGAAAAATATCTTGAGTATTTTAATCATGATAACAAGGATGATGCACTTGTTGATAGAAATCGAAAATTTGAAGAGTGGTATGGTGGAGCAAATGAATCAGAGAATTCTCATTGGTCGAAACTTAAATCGATATTAATAACAAAGAAAGGCTGGTCAAAGGATATGATCAATAGCCTAAACTCAAGCTCAAATAGCGTTGTCTCAAAGTTGGCAAATCCAAAATTAACATTGGATGATAGTGAAACAAATCAAATAAAAGGCTTAGTACTTGGATATGTTCAAAGTGGAAAGACTGCAAACTATTCAGCAGTAATTTCTAAGGCCCTAGATGCTGGCTATAAATTTATTATAGTTCTAGCGGGTATTCATAACAATCTACGTTATCAAACAGAGGTTAGACTTCGTGAAGAAATTGTAAAACCAAGTGAATTAATGGCCGATCCTATTACAAGAATGGATGAGAAAGGTGATTTCAATGAAAAACTTACACAATCAGCAAATCGTGTACTTGGGGGATCTGATGGTTTTGGTATTGCTGTTCTTAAAAAAAACGCCTCTGTATTAAGAAAGTTTAACACTTGGCTATCAAAAGCTAAACCAGAGATTTTAGCAAATACATCAGTTTTGATTATTGATGATGAATCAGATCAAGCGAGTATTAATACTTCAACTAAACCTGAAGAAAAACAAACTGCAATTAACAAACAAATTAGAAATATTATTTCACATTTCCCATCTTCTTCATATGCAGGATATACCGCGACACCTTTTGCAAATATTCTTATCGATTCAAATATTGAAGAAGACTTATTTCCAAAAGATTTCATTATCTCTCTATCCAAGCCTGTTTCATATATTGGAGCAGAAGAGCTATTTGGAGCACAAGATACTGAAGGCAATATCAATATGGGATATCCTCTAGTAAGAACAATAGATGAAATGGATGCTGCTCAAATCTCAGCCTCTAAACGTGGACAAGAAAAAGAATACGACTCGCTCCCACCTTCTCTGGAATATGCCATAGACTGCTTCATAGTAGCAGGAGCTATCCGAATCTCTAGAGGTCACAATAAGAATCACATATCTATGCTTGTGCATGGGTCATATCTAACAAAAGATCAGTCTAAAGTTCATGAACTTATAGAAGATCATGTTGGACTACTAAAATCTGATCTAAGAAGAGAGATTGAAGAAACTAGAGATAGAATACTAAAGATTAAAGAAGAAGAGTTTGATCCTACATCTGAAGAAATAACTGGCAATAAAAATCAGATTAGCAAGCATGACCTTTTTAGAAATATCAAATTATTTCTAGAACAATTTCAAATCATTCTAGATAACTCTGCATCCGATGAAAGGCTCTCCTTTGAAGAAAACTTTAAAGGTATCGTTGTTGGTGGAAACACTCTTTCAAGAGGCCTTACAATTGAAGGTCTTACAATTAGTTATTTTATTAGAAATAGTAAAATGTATGACTCTTTAATGCAGATGGGTCGCTGGTTCGGTTACCGTCCAGGATATTTAGATTTAAAAAGAATCTTTATTACAGACGAACTAAGAGATCACTTCTATGAGATGGCCACATCTGAAATTGCTCTTAGAGAAGAATTATCTGTGATGGCCGAAAATGGCGATACTCCAATGGATTTTAGAGTACGCGTTAGACAGCACCCAGGAATGAAATTGACTGCAGCGAATAAAATGAGAACAGCAAACACTGAAGCTAATTCATTTTCAGGAAGAAGAGCTCTACCCGACTTTATAAGGCTCCACGATAAAAAAACAGCTACTCAAAATAGAGATGCTGTAGAGAACCTGTTAACAAAATTAACTGAACAACAAATTAAAAAACAGAAAGAATCATTTTCAATGTTTAGAACATCACATACGTACAGAGGTGTAGAAAAAGAGTTAATTTTACAATTCCTAGATGAATATTTCATTAGTGAAGCTAACACATTGGCCAATAAATCTGATCTTATTGAATATATCTCAAAGAATACAAATCTTACTGACTGGTCTGTATCTATATTTTCACTAATTAAAAATGGAGATAGCCATAAATTCAAAAATGGAGATGAAATCATTCTACTTGACCGTTCTTTCGTTCCAGATGTTAAAAAGCCTGCAGATGAATCAGCCTCTTACCTAAGGGGTCTATATTTACCAAAAGATGAAATGATCGACCTAAGAGATCTTTTCGATACAGATAACATCGTAGAAGTTTTGAAAGACGATAATGATAGAAGAATAGGTACTGCAAAAATAAGAATGAATCAAAGACCAAAAAATAGGGCCCTCCTTGCGATTTATCCACTGTCAAACAATAGTAAATCTCAAGAAAGAACCGGTGGAGTTTACCATCTAAAGCCAATAAAGTGTAAGGATATTCAATTTGGAATAATGATTGTATTTCCAGACAATAAGGAATTTGGAAAACAGAAGTATATTGTAAACTCAACTATCTAAAAACTTAAAGAATGCTTAGACTACACCTCTAAGCATTCTCTAATTAAACGACCCAATTCTTTATACGAGATCGTATCTCTCTCAGTAAACTCTCTTAAAACATCATCACACTTAATCAAATATAAAAACTCATCTGGGTCATCTGACTCCACAAATAAATCATTCCTATCAAGATACTTTTCTAACTTATCAAATGCTTGCTTTAAAGAAATAGCCTTCTTCCCGAGAATGATCTCTAGCTCTTTTGGTGGGTTGAAATCACTAATATCACATATTTCAAGATTAGATTCTATAATTTCTAAAAATTCATCATAATTAACAACTTCTTTGTCACTTAGAGTCGAGAATAACTCTTCCATTTTCATTCTGAAATTTTGAATATTACTTTCGTTATCATTTTCATAATAAAAGAGTCCATATTCATCTGCATAATCAGCTAATGCTTCATAGGCATCATTAAAACTAATTGAAGCAAATCCTGTAATCGAATTAAGGTTCAGTGAAGGTGTATATTTTCCTTTCTTCTTATTAATTAAAATTGGCTTCGCAGGATCAGCATCTATCTTAACTACACTTTTATATTTCGACATATCAATTTGAGAAAGGCACTGTGAAGCAAAGTCCCCTTCAAGATTCCACCAAACAACTGCTCCCGTAGGCGGACGAACTTCAACAGGTTCTTTGAGAAAACGCGGGTTCTCCAAAACATAACCATATGGCCCATAAAACCACTTATGTGTTTTATCTGTTACCTCTTCTTCAATTATGCAATCAACGATATCGACAAAACCAATAATCTTTCCAAATTCACAGTCCTCTTTCTTTAAGTCTATTTCTTTAAACCAAGAAGGCCTATACGTTGCCGAAGCATAAATTGCGATTGTTCCACGAAAGTATGTGATTTGAGATCTATTTTCGACGTTCTTATCACCGAAGATAATATTATGGGCATTTGGTTGTGCAATATTTAAGACTTTAATTGTTTCAGACACTAATAACTCCTTATCAATAGAGTTATTTTACATGATATTGAAGTTTTTTATATTGGAAGGCAGGAAGGTAACCCTGCCACAATTTTGCCACATTTGAATGGAGTCATTAAGAGAGATGGTCTCCGCCCATGCATCGCCGACGTTGTAACGTCGCGAATGCACAACGGTAAAGCTGCGTCGTCGTCAATCACCGAAAGCCTTTCCCATACCTCCATTACCGAACCGTCGTGCATAAATGCACTCCTCTCGGCATAGTTCAAATTTCCAAATGTTGGGGAGGTAGCGGCTCGTTAAAACTCCTTGGGAGTTTTAACGCGCATGCGCTTGGTGGAGGTGGTGGGAATCGAACCCACGTCCGAAATGACGTCTTGATAGCGGCCTACGTGCGTAGTCTTCATTTATCGTCAGAAGACAAGACTGTCCGAGATAGGTGACCTCGGCGAACCCCGGTGACAGATTAACGAGATGCCCCGGCAGCCTCGGAACCTAGTTAGCCAGCAGATTCAACTGGGTCGCTACATTCTGTTTCTTGGCAGTAGCGCCTCACAAGACTAGATCCTAAAAATAATTAGGCAGCCATTGGCATTGCATAATCGTCTGCAATTAAACGTCGGTCTCCTTTTTACCAGGACCATGGACACCAGCCTGGACACGCCCGGATACCTGTCAGCCATCCCGTCGAAACCAGGGCACCCCCATTAGATTTTGACACGGATATTGGAACAAATATTCGTAAGCGGCAGTATAGCACAGCATTTCAAAAGTGGAAAGAAATCGGTTCAGAAGATTATTGGGATGGCCCAAAACAGTCTGCTCTCGGCTCCTGCCTCCGCAGACATACCGTTCATCCTAAACATAAAAACCCCGTAAAAACGGGGTTCTAATTGATTTTGGCAAATCATAGAATTGTGATTTCGAAGGGCACAAAACTATTAATAGAAATATACCATATTTTGCCAATTTCCTCCATTCTTCCTCAATGAGGAGGACTCTTTCAGGAGTTGTTCATGGAAGGACTTTGGCAAGTCATAGAAATCACAGTGATAATAATTCAGTTAATTCTGGTTCTAAGAAAATTGTGATTTCGGGGGCGCTGCGAAAGTTGCGCCCTTTTTATCATTCATTTTTTAAATTCGCTTTTCCAAGAATTGTTCCTCCAAAATATAAGATTTCACATAAAAGCAGAAACGTTAGGGCATAAGAACTTGCCTCGAGCACTGGAATTATCAATCCCTTCATTGAACCAAGGGTTAAGTTTACACTGCTATAAATTAGAAAGTTCCAAATCAAAATAGCGCCTACTAGCTCAATATTTTCAGATTTAGAAAAAACTCTTCTAATTAATGGGCCAAGCTCATCATCCTGAATTAAAGGTGCTTCAATACTTGGATTCACTCTCTTTATCGCTTTATATAAAACTCCAAGCATTACAATCTCAAGTGCAAAAGAAATGACAAGGAATAACAAGGACTCTACGAAAACATATCCCCATAATAACTCGGCGCTTGAATGACTGGCATATCTTCCATAGCTATCAACTCCGCCTAGAATGGATACAACGATAGGTACGAAAATTAATAAATACAACATTCTCTTACTAACCATGACTGATTCCTAGTTTCCAATTTGTGGCCCTTTCTCTAAGGCATTCAGCATCTAAACAATCATTTAAAGACTTCGCCCAAGATGAACTTGTTAGAAGTATTGCCAATATTAAAATTAAATTCTTCATAGAGTCTCCCTCGTTAATTTTGAAGTTAACGAAAACTACTTCAATCTCGTTTCAAAAACGAAATATTCCCTATCTGGAATGGATATTTCTTTAGATGAAAAATTTGTGTGAATTCAATGAGATGGCATGGCCCAAAATAACAAAACCCCGTAAAAACGAGGTTAAGTTTCTGGTCATTTTTAGAAGTCCCTTCGGGGGCACTAATAAAGAAAATATAACATAAATCTGACCTAGTTTCCACTTTCTCCTCCCAATGATGGGAGCTTAGGAGAAAGTCATGGAAGACTTCTGGTCATTTTTAGAAATCATGATCTATGTAGTTCAAATTATTTTGATCTTACGGAAGTTGTGATTTCGGGGGCGCAGCGAAAGTTGCGCCCTTCTATTTTAGCGCAGAAAGCATCACTTCAAGCGCCCTGCTCTGCTGGGCGACGTTCAGCTTTTCAAATGGCGGAAGGTGCACAAAGCCGGCCTTGGCCCGCATCTTCTTCATCTGAATCACTCGGCAAATTCCATAGAAGACATGATTGCAAACGAAGCGGCCGCAGTCGCGAGAGATGGCAACAGGAATCTGCGATTCTATCAAAGTATCTTCCATTTCTTTAAGTGGCAGCGTGGCATCCAAAGTCGCAGGTCCATCCTCAAAGATGACTTCCTCTTGCGGGCGATTGCCCTCATTATCATCAGTGCGAGCATCATCAAGGTTATGAGCGATCGCCTCCAAATTAATCTCACTCACCTTCGCATTTAATCCCAAGCAAATGATAAAGTCTGGATTTAAAAAGAAGGCCTCCTTCTTTAGGATTGCAAGAGACTTCTTAAAAACCACAGGCAGGATAAGCTTGTGGATCTCAAGTCCTTGAATCTCACTATCGAATTTTTCAACGAGAATTTCAGAGGGGTTTATCTCCCCTCCATCAAATGGTTCAAAGCCTGTGATTAAAACTTTCTTAGTCCTCATACTAACGAGACACGTATTCTAATTTGAAGCCCCAACGCTTCTCATCGATATTTGTGCGCGGATAGATAATATTCTTTTCAGCATCAAAGCGAGTCTGACAAGTGCCTTCCGTCAATTCATCCATTGAGATGAAGTTAGAACGCGTGGCCTCACCATTTTCTTTTGAGATAGCAACAAAAGCATCCCCATAGTGAAAGATCACTTCAGAATCTGTATACTCAACTCTTAAATTATTTTCTGCCTTATACTTCTTTGCAATGACCTTCACATCAGTGCGATAAATTAAATACTGATCCATGAAGAAGACATTGTCTTCAGATAAGAGAACCTTTCTAAAAGAGTATTCTTCATTTGTATAACTTCCAGAACACTTATAGAGAGTATTGAGAATATGCATTCCCCCTGACTCCATATAGATTGTCTTACCTGTTTCCATATTTCTTGTGATTGTATGACCTAGAAAGAGTTCCGCCTTACATTCATAATCAACTGAAATCGAAGATGTATAAGTTGTTCTCAAATTACCATGGTGCTCACCTTTTAAGAGGTCTGATCCCATCTGACAGCTATAAAGCGTTGGTGTGCCGTAGTCTTCATAGCAAACTTCAATTGAGTGTTTTAAGCCTTTAAGGTAGTTGAGTTTTGCTCCAACTTTTGCGCGAAACTCTTGTTGCCCGGCCTTATCCTGTGGATAAATTGTATTTGCAAGTTCTGCCTTTAGATCTTTTTTGAAGGTATTGGCAATCTCTTCAAGATTTGCACATTGGTTAGCATTTGCCGCAAGGCTTAATAATGTAAGTGTCCCTAATAATAGATTTTTCATAGTGGCATACTAGCAAAAAAAAAGCCCCCTTGCGGAGGCTTTTTTTCTATTTTGCTCTTACATCGAATACTTTGGACTGAAGTAATTCGCCTTTGTAAGAAACATCGACTTTAAACTTGAGTTTATCGTCTTTTGTTTTCTTCTTAAACTTATAAGTTAGAGCTCCTGTGGCCACAACTCCTTTACCTGGAGCAGCAACTTGAGTTTGAGCTTTCTTAAGATTGATGAACTTTCCACCCTCTAAAACACTGATTGCAACATCATAGCTTCCAGGCACAAAGTCTCGTAGACCAGTTAGCTTAACTTTTACATCGTGGCTTCTAAACTTACAGTTAAATAAACCTAGGAAACACTTGCGATCTTTTACTTTATCATCAAATTCTAATCCTACTTGTACCTCAGGGTTAACCATGACGTTTGAAACAAATGTTGCAACTTCAGTATAGCTTCCACGTAAAGCGTCACCTGGGTAAGTCAGCTCAATTTGCATCTTAACTTCAGATCCTGGGCGAGCGTTATTTGTAACCTTCGCTTGGATAACATCACTTAAGTCAATTTGAGATGATGCCGGTAGAACTCTTAAGTTAGCACGAGTATTTGATACCGAAACATTTGATGATGCTGCGATAACCTTTGCCGACACTGCTCCTCGGTTTGTTGCAAGCTTACCAAAGTTTACTAGTCCAAGACCTACTGAGAATTTTCCATCCTGAGTTAGACCTTTTGGATCTTCAGTTTTTACACTTGTTTGTGCGTATTTATTAAGGCGAACAACACCGCTACTTGCAAATAAGCTAGCTGCTTCACTCTTACCTTTGGCAAGTTGCTCAGAACGCTTAGCTGCAATATTCTCATCAAAACCAGCTTCTTCACCATCAGTTGCACCATTTTGGTAAGCAACTCCCTCACCTTCTAAGCGAGCTTCAGCAAAGGCCGTCTTATATGCTTTATCAAAAGCTTTTCTTGTCTCACCTGAGAAGTCACCGCTTGCAGCTTCATCACTTGCTTCTTCAAATAATGCTTCATAAGCAGCAAAGAAAGTGTCTTTGTGATCTCTAACAAATTGAGACTTATAAGCAGACTCATAAGAATCACCACAAGCTTCTTTAAAATCAGAAACACCTTTGTAGACATCAAAACAATTTTTGAAATCCTCATCAACATCGATACGAGTTGGTGCAGTGTAAACATACTGAGGCTTGGCCTTAGAAACTTGATCATTATCTTCATGACGAGCAATCTCTTTTTCAACGCGAGCGATTTCAACATCAACCTTTGACTTGATTCTTACTGGTGCAAAGGCCTCAGTTGAAACATAATCAGGTGTCTCAATTCCAAAGCTCTCTGTAAGTGTTTGGGCCGCAGTTGAGGCAAAGGCAAATGCCTTCTCCATAAATAAGCTTCCGTTTACACTATTTTCAAGAACCACTTTATTAGTTGGTAGTGTTGAAAATTTCTCTTCTTTAACTTGTGCATACCCTTGTGGGAAATTTTCTTTCTTAGCTAGAGCGACAGCAGTTTGTAGTCCTTGCTCATAACCTTTTGCGTAACCTTCATCATAACTGGCCTGAGAGTTAACACCTTCGTCATAACCAGCCTCAAGTCCTTGCTCTTTACCGTCAACAAGTCCTGCTAGATATCCTCTTAACTCACCAAGAGTTGTTCCATTCTTAGATCCGTATAAAGAAGCATCTTCTTTTACATCAGCAGATCCAGCGTATTCACCAGCAGTTGCACCGGCCGCTTGACCTTGAGAAGCACCCATTTGCTGTGCCTCACTCTTGTAATCAGCATATAATTCTTTACGATCTTCATACTCCTCATAAGTTTCTTGAGTGATTGATTCTAAATCACTTGCCACAGCATCAGCTTGTGCAAATTGACCTTCTTTTACAAGTTGATCTTCTAAAAGTGCGCTTCTTTGAGACTCAAGCTCTTGAATGCGATTTTCATTTTGTGCAATCTGAGATTGCTTAGAAGAGATTGTATAAGAGTTACTCTGCATACGATCTTGTGAGCTTTGGATCGTTTGTACGTTTGAAACGTATTGCTGATCTCTTTGCTTGTGCTCATCTTCAAGAGTTAGAAGCTGCGCTTGAACCTTATCAAGCTCTCCACGTAGGTGGCGGATTTCATCTTCAACAATTGAAAGTCTTCTTTGATATGAATCGCGCTCTGACTTAAGAGCATTTTGTGTATTTCGAAGTGTTCCAACCACACGGCGATTTGCATCGAAGTCATTCTTTTCTTGGTTTAGCTCACGTCTCATACGCTTTAGATCACTTGCAATGATAGTGATTCTCTCTTGCGCTTTTTGTTTTTGATCTTTAAGAGAAGCGATATCTCCTTCGATTCTCTTGATATCTTTTTTCACTTGAGCAAGGGCCGTCTGCTTCTGATCAAGCTTAGACTTTGCACTTGCTTGTGCACTTTGAGCACTTCTTAATTCAGTCTTAGCACTCGCTAGGCGATCCTTAAGTCTTGCAAGTTGAGGAACGGCCTGTGCGATTTCATTTTCTACCGCTGAGATATCAGCTAAGAGCTTCTTAACTTGAAGTTCAGCAGCTGCGACTTCTTGCTCGAGATTAGAAACTTTTGTATCTCCACCAGCAATAACCTTCTTTGCTTGAGCTAGTTCAGCTGAAGTTTTATTTAAATCTGCTTCAACTTTATTAAGACGTGGTGTTACTTGCGCAATTTTTTGTCTTAGAAGTTTTCTTTGCTCTCTAAGGTTTTTAATCTTATTAGCATTTCCACGATCACGATTTGCCATTAGCTCTTTAAGAGTTGCTTCAACTTGGGCAAGCTTTTCTTCAAACTTAGTTTTCTTCTCTTCTAAAGCATTCTTTTGAGCTGCAAGTTGTTGCTTTTCACTTTTAAGAGAAGAAAGCTTTGATTTAGCTGATGAAAGCTCATTCTTTGCCTTATTTAATTCACTCTTCTTAGAAGATACTGTTGATTGCGCCTTAATGGCCTGAGCGTTTAGTCTATTCTTCTTTTCAACAAGAGGAGCTACCTTGGCCTCTTGCTTTGAGATTTTACTTTCTAATTGATCAACCTTAGCCTTGGCCGCACTAACTTCTTGGTTTGCACTGACAAGCTCGGCCTGAAATTTCGTCACTTGATTCTCTAATTGTGAAATTTTTGATGTGGCCTTATCAAGGTCTTCTTTCTTTTGTTTGATATTATTTTGAATCTTAGGAAGCTTAAGATTTAGGCGATCGCTCTCATCGATTGCCGTTTTGATATTTCCTTCAAGATTTTTAATTTTATCACGATTACGATCTAACTTCTTTTGCGCCTTTTGTAGACGATCACCATTTTGGTGAAGATTCTTTGTTACTGAATCAAGGGCAGAACGAAGATTATGTGCATTTCTTTGAGGACCGACTAGATCATCTTGGATTTCTCTTTGCTCACTTGATAATTCAGAGATAGCGCGAGCAAGTCTTTGTAGTTCATCACCAAGGCCAAGGTTTTCTTCCGTTAGCATGGCAATTGTATTGTCGAGATCCATATTCTCTGTACTCAATTGACTGATGATAGCTACGGCCTCATCAATTTCTGATTTAGAGATTGCTATTGCAGAACCATTTGCTTCTAAGTCTGCAGCGATTTGCTGAAGCATGCTCTTAAGCTGATTGGCACTCATACGAGCACTATCAGAATCGGACTTTGCTTGAGAGTACTTTGATAGGTACGTCGGATAATCGATTTCATCAGGTAACTGTGCGTGAACGTTGGCGCTTAATGCCAATAGCGATAATAAAACTAAACTTTTAGTCGATCTCTTCATGAATCCCTCTCCTTTAGATCATGTTTCGTTAAATTAGTTCTATAACCCTGATTTTCCTTTGTGGAGACGGCCCATAGAAAACATTGTGAAAATACCTTAAATGTAAGAAAGTTTCAGAATATAACACCTAACCTTGTAAAGACTTCATGGATTCTGGTGTCAGAAGGGACAAAGTGGTCCTACAAGTTATTAAAAATAGGCCCTGTAACTATGAAGGATTATTGAAGAACTATTTGCAATGTTAGTGGAATATTAAGAATTGAGTTTAGAGAAAATGCCTGGCCGCAACTTAAGCAGAGACAGGAAAAGACGGCGGCCAGGCTTTTACACACAAGATAAGGACTTTTCAATAACCTCAAATAAACATTATTTTGATCGTTTCACATTGTAAATAGAGATTGAGAAACTTTACTTTTTCTTTAACTGTTAACCCATAAAATTTTGGCAAAAAGTTGCGAAAAAACGTGTTTAGATAAATAGTGAAATCCCGATAAATAATCATATCAACTATAGGTTTTCATGAAGCTGAGCACTTTTATCAGGATTTAATTCCTTTTCTGCCGGTATCTAAACACCTAAATTTATTATATACTTTATGGGTATATCTAATTTTTTCATTAACAAGAATAATCTCTATATATGGAAAGGGGGAACAAATGAAAAAACTTTTTACGTTATTACTTTTAGGTTCTGCACTAGTTATGACTTCATGTGGTTCAGACGCTAAGAAAAATGATTCATCTTCTGTTGAATCAGTAGAGTACGCAAACTCATCACTTGAGTTAAACGGTGATTCAGACTCTGGTAAAGCAGGTGCTCTAAGAACTGTTTATTTTGCATTTAATTCTTCAAACCTAAACTCGTCTACTAAGTCGACTCTTGAAGCTAACGCTGAATTTTTAAAAGAGAACACTGATGTTGAAGTACAAGTTGAAGGTCACTGTGATGAAAGAGGTGGACGTGAGTACAACATGGCACTTGGTGAAAACCGTGCACGTGCAATTAAGAACTACCTAGTAGCTCTTGGTGTTGATGCTTCAAGAATCTCTACGACTTCTTACGGAAAAGAAAGACCAATCGCTTTTGGTCACTCTGAAGAGTCTTGGTCACAAAACAGAAGAGGAAACTTCGTTGTTGTTTCTAAGTAATTTGAAGAATAAATGAAAGTATTAAAGTCTAAAATTACATTTTTACTTTTACTTCTAACTCTGGGTAGTTGCGGTCTAACGACCGTACGCCCTAAGTTAGAAATGACTTATGCACAGGTTGCTTTCCTTGCGGCAAAGGAAGCTGGTGGCCAAACACTCGCCCCTAACCTCTATCGAAAAGCCGAATTCTACTACTTAAAAGCTAAATCAAGCTACAAGAGAAAGTTTTTTAATAAAGCTAAGAAATACGCCATTTTATCAAAACAATTTTCT
This sequence comes from Halobacteriovorax sp., assembly GCF_048381875.1. Lineage (NCBI taxonomy): Bacteria > Pseudomonadati > Bdellovibrionota > Bacteriovoracia > Bacteriovoracales > Halobacteriovoraceae > Halobacteriovorax > Halobacteriovorax sp. Next base: position 423,673 of record NZ_JBLXBP010000002.1, read on the forward strand.
GAAAAGGCCGAATTCAAAGCCTATCGTAAAAAAACTCTCGATAGCATCTAATCATATTCTGGAGAATTTCTCATGAAGAAAACTTCCCTACTATCGACTATCACATTAATCACTTTAATGGGATCAATGACTTCTTGTAAGACACAGGAACAAATTGAGCGCGAAAAGAAAATCAATACAATGTCAGTTCAAATGCAGCAGAGTCAAAGACTAAATGCAGATGCCATCTCTAAGATGCAAGAGCTAGAGTCTTCTATCGCCGCTTTCCAAGGACAAATGGAAGAGTATACCAATGGTAAAGACCAGAAGGTTGAAGAGCTACAAAATAAAATTAATAAGCTCGAAGAACAAAACACTTCCCTAACTGATGAAGTAACAAAGCTTTCTGCAAAAATTGAAGAGCAAGATAAGTATATTAAAGAAGTTATTGCTCTGCTAAAAAAAAAAGATAAGCAAAGAAGAGCAAAAGCAGCTGCAAAGAAGCGCTCTCCTTATAACGAGGCCATGTATCTCTATGGAAAGGGTAAGTATTCTCAAGCACGCCCTATCCTAGAAGAGCTCTATAAGGCCGGAAAGATCAAAGGCAAAAGCAGAGATCGTATCAACCACAATCTTGGAATGGTTGCCTATATTCAAAAGAGATATGATGATGCCATCACTTACTTCTCGTCTTTATATACGAAAAAACCAAAATCACCTTATAACGCTAATGGATTAGTTTACCTCGCCCGCTCTTTTGAAAAGAAAGGACAAAAAGATCAGGCCATAGCGATTCTACAAGAGATGCTTAAGTCATTTCCTAAAAGTCGCCACGTTCCTGCAGCAAAGAAATTACTAGCAAGATTAAAATAAGAAAGGTCACTCAATGAAGAGAATATTTGGATTACTTACTTTAACTTTAGCACTTTCGTGCCAAAGTATTATCGACATGGATAAAGCAAACTCAGAGCTAAAGATTGAAGGCCCTAAGTTCTCCATCCTCTTCTCTCATTCAATCTCAGGTGAAACACATCCTTGTGGATGCCGTCAATTCCCTCTGGGAGGACTTCCACAAGTAGCAGGCTTTATGCACGAGCTTAAAAAAGAAAAGCAATTTCTCTATGTTGATACAGGAGATATGCTCTTTCCTTCTTCAATCGTTCCAACTCATATTGCAAAATCACAAATGCAAGCCGCAAAGGATGTTGCTAAAGGACTCGATAAACTTGGCCTAAAATACACTCTTCCTGGAGATCAAGATCTTGCTGCTGGTGTTGGATTTTATAAAGAAGTTCTAAGTGAAGTTAGCTTCACTCCCCTTGTTTCAAACTTAAGTGATGAAAAGAAGAAGGACTTCCCTCATCAGGAGTTTACTAAGATTGTATTTGGAAAGAAGACAGTCTATTTAACAGGAATTGTTGAACCAAGTACTATTCAAGGCCCATTACAAAGTTATTTTAAAAGACCTGAAGCAAGTTTTCCAGAAACCCTAAAGAAGCTTAAAGAAGCTGGATACGACGAGAAAAACCCACTAACACAGCTTGTGGTTATGTCTCATGCAGGACTTGATTACGATAAAGGCTTTGCTAAGAAATTTCCTATGATCGATTGGATTATTGGTTCTCACTCACAAAGTTTTACTAATTATTCAATTGATGTTGGTGATACTCAAATCGTTCAAGTTCTCTCAAAGAACCACTACATAGGAGAGATTGCCATCTCAAGTGGAAAAGAGAAGCTAGAAAAAGAATTTTCATACCACGAAATGCGTGAGCAATTAGGAGAGAAAATTCCAAATAACCCATTTACGGCCTATATCAATGAATCAAAGAAGAAATTAGATCAGATTCGTGATGAGGAACAAAAGATGATGTACACAGGCGGTAATGAAATCAAAAAGATTCCAGATGCTAAAAGCTGTCTTGAATGTCACGAGGCCCAAGGAGAACACTGGGCAAAGACTCCTCACTCAGTTTCTTTTGCAACGCTTATGATTGCAGGAGAAGAAAATAAGACCTCTTGTATGAAGTGCCACTCTGTTGGAATGAATGAAGAAGGTGGTTATATCAATCACAACGATATTGTTCACTTCAAAGACTTAAAGACAACAGATAAAGGCTTTAGCGGCCATAAGAATAAGTATTGGCAAGATGTTTCAAAGGCCTTCAAGGATGTTAAATCAATTCGTAAGCTCTCTGATAAGAAAGTATCAGCTCTTCGTGTTGAATGGGATAAGCTTGATGAGAAGCATAAGGTTGAGCATAGCTATGCCAATGTTCAGTGTTTAAATTGTCATGAGGTTGTTACTGATCACCCATTTGCTATTGAAAATGATGAGCAAAAATTGGCCCACACAAAAGCTTCAATAAAGAATAAATGCCTTGAGTGTCACACAAGTGACCAATCACCAGAGTGGTATAAGAAAGATCGCGATGGAGTTTATTCAGGTGTTGATGAAGATTACTTTGAAAAAATGTACAAGAAGATGGTGCACTAAAAGCTTAGTTGTAGTCACCTCTTCTTAACTTTCTTTCAACATCTTTTTTCTGCTGATCAGATCGCTTGTCGTGGAGCTTCTTACCTTTAGCTAAGGCAATTTCAAGCTTCACGCGAGAACCCTTAAAATAGATAATCGTCGGAACAATCGTTAAGCGCTCGGCCTTTGCACGGTGAGCGATTTCAGCGATCTCTTTTTCATGGAGAAGAAGCTTTCTCTTTCTCGCCTCTTCATGATTGAATTGATTTCCAAATTCATATTCAGGAATCTTGATATTATTGGCCCAAACTTCGCCATTTTTATCAATTGTAATATGGGCCTCACCAATTGAGACTTTTCCAGCACGCAATGACTTCACCTCTGTTCCAGCGAGAACCATTCCAGCTTCGTAAAGTTCAAGTAATTGATAATCGAACTTCGCTCTCTTATTTTTGGCTATTATTTTCTTTCCCATATTTACTCATTTAAAAATTTATATAGATTTTGCAAGTCTTCTAATTTTAGCGCTTCTGCCCTAACTGTCAAAGGTTGATTGATATGTGCTAGGCCCGCCTGAATTTTTTCAACAGAAGTATAGCTCTTTAGAACCTTTCCTAGCTGCTTTCTCTTAAATTGAAACACTGCTCTTAAGAATTTCTCAAATTTTGTAAATTCGTCCAGAGCAATCACAGGATTGTCTATTCTCTCAAAGCTAATAACGGCCGAGTCCACTTTTGGTGGTGGCGTGAAAGCTCCCGGAGGCGCCTTAACTAGAAGCGATGTTTTAAAATATGTTTGTGATAAGGCCATTAAAGAGCCCATGAAATTCTTCTTTGAAGCAAAGGCAAAGACCTTATCGGCAACTTCTCGTTGAAACATCAATGTCATATATTTAATTGATGGTGTTTGAAGAAATTTAAGAAGTAGTGGTGTTGAAATATTATAAGGCAGGTTTGAAACAAGCCATGTCTTATCACCTAGTCCCTTCTCATTAATGAAGGCCTCAAAATCAAAGGCCAATGCATCGGTAAAATTGATATGATCAGCTTTTACAATTGGTGCAAGGTATTCAATCATGCGCTCATCTTTTTCAACAACGTGAATATCTTGGTTATGAGCAGCAAGGTTCTTAGTAAGAATTCCAGGGCCTGGTCCTACTTCAATAATACTTTCGGCAACTTCAGCAAAGTCATCTGTTATCTTAGAAATAATATTTTGATTATTTAAGAAGTGTTGTCCTAGATCTTTATTGGCCCAAGGTAGTTTCTTGCTATCTTCCACTAAGTCTTCCTATGTTCTTTCTTATTAATAAATCGAGAACGTGCATCAATGCTAAGTGTAGCAGGATACTTAATACGACTCTCATAATTTCTTAGGGCATAATTAGCAATCATGGCACCATTATCTGTACAATATTTAGGTTCAACAAAGAATACGTTCTTATACTTCTCTTTTAAAACTTTTCTTAGATAGCTATTACAAGCGACACCGCCTCCCACAACAACAGGAAGATTCTTATGTCCCAACTCTCCAGCTTTCTCAATTGCATAGCGAAGCTTAAGCTTTAGGGCCGACACAATAGCGTGCTGATAAGAAGCACAAATATCTTTTGTATCCTGATTAATATCTTCAGGAGACTTCACATAATAATCTGGGTTCTTCTCTAGAAACGTTCTCAGGGCCGTCTTCACACCTGAAAAACTTAGGTTACAATCTTTTGAAGTCTTAAGTCCCACAGGGAATTCAAAACGATTGACATCACCTTCTTTTGCTAGATCATCAATAATTCGGCCAGCAGGATAACCAAGTCCCATTAGCTTTCCGCCTTTGTCATAGGCTTCACCTGCGGCATCATCAATTGTTGAGCCAAGAACTTCAACATCATCACTTGCGCGAACAAGAGTGTAGAGACTGTGGCCTCCACTTACAAGAAGTCCGATATATGGATAAGTCACTTCATGAGTAAGATGAACTGCTTCAAGATGAGCAAAGAGGTGGTTTACCGCAAAGATATCCACTTTCTTTAAAAGAGAAATCGTCTTGGCCGCATTTAGTCCCGTTAAAAGTGGACCAAGGAGTCCTGGGAAAGTCGTCACACCAACAAGATCAATATCTGAAAGTGTCACACCTGCTTTTTTAATGGTTACATCTAAGAGCGGGGCCAATTTATCGAGGTGATTTCGAGAAGCAATTTCAGGAACAACCCCACCCCATTGGGCAAGCATTTGTTCTTGTGAAAATAACTCAAATGCTAAAACTTCAGGGGCCTGCCCAGAAGTTGGATCACCTTTAAGAACCGCCACTGACGTGTCGTCACAACTTGTTTCAATGCCTAAAATATACTTTTGACTCACAGCTTATTACCGTTTTTTAAGTTATTGATTTATTTAGGTGCACCCTATCACTATTTGAGAATTTTATCGACAATTTTGACAATTTTTTCAAAGTGATCTTTGGAAAAGTTGGCCTGCATATGCTTTGCGATGTCTTCACTATACTCAAGATCGTAGTGATACTCTTCCATCTTCTTAGCTAGCTCATGGGCCACAATAAAAACTGCTGTTAAAGGCTTAATTTGTTTAGCATATAGCCCACGGGGAAAACCATTTCCATCAGGTCTTTCGTGGTGATTGACGAGGATTTCGTAAAGATTCTGGTCATTTATCCCCTCTTTTTCAAGAGTTTCAGATATCAGACGCCCGTGACTTAGAACAATATTCTTATCATAATCACTTAGCTCGGCCTTAAGAAGCTCTCCTTGAGAAGAGATGCGAGCAAGTGACTCATCTTCTAAGAGAAGATCGTGGTAAACAGAAGTCAGAATAATCGTTTCAATATTATCTTTCTTTCCCCAGGCCAGCTGCTTTAGGATTTCAACACCTAAGATACTTGTTAGGTAGCAGTGGTCATAGAGGTAATTTGTCATCTGCTCTCTTTCTGCCAAAAGATTCTTTAGCTTCACACTACCTTGGGATAGTTTTTTAAGATTAGAAACATAACTATCCACCACGGCCATGGAACCTTCACTAATTCCATAATTTCCAACCAGTCTCTTTAGAGTCATAATGGACTTTTGAGCAATATCCAGATGTTCAGCTGGCGTTGATGGATCGTATTTTAGAAATGAAACTTCACCTGCATTAACGACAAATTCATCCAGATCATCTTTATTGATATAGAGATAATTAATATCGCGATCAAGATAACTTTCAATTTGAGAGATTGTAAAAGTATCTCCCCTTTTGATGACCTTAACAAATTTTGAATCACTAAGTTTTACATAGGTATCGCAAAGAGCAATGGTTCCTCTAAGGAAGTACTCTGTATTAATTTTCTTATAAGCTGTTCGAGATTGAACAAAGCTTGAAGGGCCACTCAATTCCGTGACGATATTTTCAAATGAGACATAAGAAAATGGTTTTGGAAGGTGCGCTCTTTTTAAGTGATAAGTAATATCACGTTCAAAGTTTATAAACTCTGCTTCAGTGAATGATGTAATCGTTAGAGTTGGAATATTTAACGACTTACTATCGAGAAAAGTGAAAATATCCTCGTCCCCATCGCGAAAGTACTCTGAAATAATAAGATGATAATTACCAGACGCATTGAGCTTGGCCTTAAGATCCTTAAAACTAGCAACTCGCGTGATATTTGAATCTTGGAACGTGTTCTCGATACCTAAGACGTATATATCACTTAATTCAAAATCTGGTTCCGCAATTAAGACGTTAAAACTCATAGAAGATATTTTAACATTTGCCCAATTTTTTCCCTAGATGGAACTTTATGCTTTTATCTCACCCAGTAAAGCACCATTCCAATATAGCAGGCCAAGAAAATACTCCCCGCAATACGATAAAATGCTCTCTTCATATAAGAGATTGCAATTAAGAAAAGCGCTGCAAATACTAGAGCACAAACCTCGGGCATAAAATTTTCTGAAATTTTGATTTTATAAAAGACCAAACTTCCAAGAACGAAGGCTACGTTGAAAATATTTGAACCGATGATATTTCCTGTGATGATATCGGAGTTCTTTCCCTTCTTTACTGTCATGATTGCCGTAACAAGTTCGGGAAATGAAGTTCCAAAGGCCACAAAAATAGCGGAGATAACATAACTTGAAATGCCAAATGCCAAGGCAAGCCCAGTTCCACTCTTAACTAGTAACTCTCCCCCACCATATAAAAGGGCAAAGCCAGCAAAAAGGTGAAGAATTTCTTTCATTTTAATTTCATCTTCTTTATGACTTGGTTTTTCAGGGTCGGCCATATGGGCGCGCTCTTTTTTCATCTCTCTAAATGTGTCATAGAGGTAGAAGGCCATAAAGCCAAGAAGAAGAGCACTTCCCCACCAGTAGATCTGTTCTTGTAAGAGAACAACACCTAAGATTGCAGTAAGGATTAAATGAAGAATTAATTGTCTCTTAATATCTGCTGACGTCAAAAAGAGTCTTCCAAGAAGTCCCGAGACCCCTAGGATCAAAAAGAGGTTGGCAATATTTGAGCCCACAATATTTCCCAGAGCAATCCCTGGATCACCGCGATAGCTTGCTAGCTGAGAGACGAAGAATTCTGGAAGCGATGTTCCAAATCCTACGATTAAAAGTCCAATAACTAAAGGAGATAGTCCTAAAGCAAGACCAATTTTCTCTGCAGACTCAAGAGCAAACTCGGCCCCATAATAAAGCATAACAATAGCAAGAACTAATAACACAACTTGTAAAACCATAAATTATTTCCAATAATTAACATATGTTAGATTTAAAACGCATTTATCTTCAGTTTAGCAAAAAGAATTTCAAATTCCTAAATATTTCGTCGTGCTTTATTGCCGACATCTTTGTTGCTGCCTATATCTATATTCTCTATACAGATCCTAAGCTGTATGAGGATTATTTAAGCACCACAGCAAAAATGATGGAACAAGTAGATAAGGCCAGTGCATCAATGATGAAAGACCCTGTCTTTCAAAAACAAATTGTGGATCTGATGATTCAATCGGCCATAACTCTTATTTGTATCTATCTCATCATTCATCTCTTCATATACCTCTTTCGTTTCTATGATAAGAAATTTGCTGACGGCTACCTAAAATTCTATTGTTGGACGGCAGGTGTGCTGATGCCAATTGTGGCCTTATGGGATTTTTCAAATCCCCTAGTATTGATGTTTATGATCCCTGGAATCATACTTCTCTTTAATGCATTTGGCTTTAAGTACCAGAGACAAATGAAGGAAGAATAAAATTTGTTAAATGAGGAAGAGTCCAATCAGGCATACTGCGAGCCTGGCCTTTGGCCTTTTGAAGTCCGCATACAGCAAGTAAGAATGAATCAAAGGCACGAACATTTTTTACAATGATCTCTAAATCATTATCATAGATAAATATCCCTAGCTTATTTTCTATCTTTTTCACAATATCAAGACGGGCCTCAATTCCAAGATCAAGATCTGTTAGATTTAAGATATTCTTTTTTAGAATGATACGACTCTTTAATAATTCTAAGAGAATGAGGTTTACATGCCCTTCATAGAAGAAACACTCCTGAGGGAAATGTCTTTTCATATAAGAAAAGCGCGAAAGCATCATGAGTGATGTATTTCCAAATGAATCAAAAGTTGTATTAAAGAGTTCTAAGAGTTGATCGTGATATGAGCACCAAATCCAAAAATCAAGTGAGCGATTCCAATAAGGAACAAAACCTTTTTTCAATCTTCTCTTAAATGACTTTGATAACATGAAGTCCTGAGACTCTTTAGAAAAAGTATCGCGATCAAAGTGAGTGAGATCTTCAAAATTTCTTCTTCTCTCATACTCTTTTGGATTTTCTACTTCCATCTTTCGATCAATTTCTAAGATGGCCGTAATATCTTCTCTGACCTTCTCCACATGCCCCACTGGACACTTGGCAACACCTGGGCACTTTAGATTACACTCATGACAGGCCGGGCGAGAAAGAGGAAAATCCACAATGACGTGTTTTAAATCGTATTTATCAATCCACTGATTGAGAATATCATCTCCATCAGAGTATTCATCTTCATCTTTTACATCCAGAATAGACTTAAGAAACCAACGTCCGCTTTCTTTATGGTGATCAAGTAGGCAGAAAAAGAAATTATCTCTTCTTCCTCCCTTCATTGAAAGTCCGGCGACGCGATTAAAAGTTAAGTTCATAGTGGCGCTTCAACACTAAACTCTAAGACTTTCATCTTTGAGCGTGTAATCTCCTTTAATACAGCTTCTTTATGTTGTGGGCCGTGAGCAAGAATGAAACATCCGCCTCCACCAGCTCCACAAACCTTCATACCAATAACATGCCCACTTTCTCTAAGTTTTAAATAGAGAGCTCTCATGTCATCAGTAACAATTCCTGAAAATAACTTTTCTCTTTGTGCACCTTCACGACAAAGAAGTCCAAGAAAGTCATCAAATTGCCCATCTTTAATTGCGCGATAAGCAGAAAATGTTAAGTCGCGAATTGTTGCAAGCCCTTCTCTTACACCATTTTCATGATCAAAGAAGTCTTTGTAAACTTGCCAATTATTAATTGCTGAAAGCCTTAGCTTTCCAGAATAAACTAAAGTTAAATGAGACTCTAAGAAGTTTTTAAAAGAGTCACTATAGAGTTGTTCAACTGCAATAGCACTATCAGTTGCCTTTAGAGCAAGAACCCCTCCATAAAGAGCTGGATAATAATCTTGGTAACCACAAGGGCCCTTATTTAAGATCTTCGATTCAATATTTTGAACCGTATTGATGGCCGTTTGGCGATCAAACTCGCGATCAGTAAAATCACATAGCGCTTTATAGACAGTCACACCCATTGATGAAGAGCCACCAAGGCCAGCACCAGGAGGCGATCCCGATTCAGTCGTAAGACGTATTCCACTCGTTAACTGAAAGTGGTGAAGAATTTGAGCAAGAAATGAAAGTGGCCCAAAGGTCTCACCTTCAAAATCTTCATTTGTGAAATCGACACTAGAATGGCGAGTTGTTGATTCATAATCAATTGAAACAAACTCAACACCTTCATAGTCAACTTCTTCAACAATAACCTTGGCCTTAAGTGATGTTGCCAAGTTTAGTGTAATTGTATTTCTAAGAACCTGATTGATAGGAACAATATCGAGAGTTCCCCCTAAGAGATCAACTCTTACAGATCCTTCATTTGAAGCACTTTTAACCATTATAAATTCCAATATACGGCAGCTCTCTATAGCGTCCGTCAAAGTCTAGGCCGTAGCCAATAACAAATTTATCTTCAATTTCAAAACCAAGATAATCAATCGAAACTGGATGTGCAGTCTTTGCAGGCTTATGCAGTAATGTTGCAAGTTTAATTGATTTTGGTTCTCTTTCTTTTAGTAGAACGTTTAACTCACTAATTGTAAGTCCTGTATCCACAATATCTTCAACAAGAACAACGTTCTTGCCTTTAATATCAACTTTAATATCTTTAGTGATTGTAATCTTTCCTGTACTTTCTGTTCCCTTATAAGAGCTAGCTCCAATAAAGTCGAAATAAACAGGAGACTTCATCTGACGAATAAGATCGGCCACGAAAATAAATGCACCATTTAACACACCAACGACCACAACCTCTTCTCCACCGAAGTCTTGATCAATTTGCCTAGCTAATTCTTTAATACGTGATTCAATTTTCTCTTGAGAAATATAAGTTTCAATGGCCATAAACTTTCCTTACTATACAAATGAGTTATTTAAGATTTCACCGACACCACCTGCTCCTGGTACGATGTATTGTTTTCCAGTTAAACCAACTTCCTCATCCCAAAGAGTTCCAGGAACTGTTTTTAAAACGTGCTCCGGAGAAAGTCCTCGATCAAGCCTTAGCGCATAGATCTCCACATCAGGATGATCCTTTTGCATACGCTTAATATATTCAGGCGTTACAATGAGATTAATCGAAATATATTTTAAGGCCTTGCCCTTAACTTGATCTTTATAGTGTCCAACCGCAAAAGACATGGAACCACCAGTTGCCCCCATTGGATCAGGAAGAATGACAATAGCACCCTCTTGGCCGCCACCAATCTTTGATCCACTAACATCCACTCCAATCACTTGTTCATTTTCATCTACCTTACGATTAACATAGAAATGATCCTGACGGATTAAAGAAGAGTTTAAGAAATAGTTTAGATTTTCAAAACAAACGTGACTTGGGAAAGTTCCTGCGCGCGCAAGATCCACACAAACAACTGGTTGCTCTTTCTTTATGACCTCTTGATCAAAAACGGCCTTATCTGTAAGCCCTGCCATACGAGAGCGAACTTCAATAACTTCCTTAGGAAATGAATTTCCAAGTACTGCTTCAAGAAGAATAAAGTATAGCTTTTGTATTAAGTGATTGAGTTCTGGCTGAATGACGCCTTCATTTGAAAAGCGCGCTAATAAGCTTTCAGCCAAAGGATTGGAGAGAATGTAAACATTCTCTCCATATTTGTGTTCGATTTGACTTATTTTAAAATCGTTAGATTCGTAGTGTACGTCTTTAAGTTTTGATATTTTAGATTGTGTTTTCATTTTCCAATTTCACCTCGCTCTTAGAGTTTACCTCTTTTAAGCCTCCAAGTGAAATTGAAAATGCCTTAACATCTTGATCTTCATCTAAATAATCATAGTGAGCACGACATCTTGCTTCATATAAATCGGCCTCTCCCACAAGAACAGTTTTCTTATTCTCACTTGGTAGTCGATATGTTTTCGAAGCTGGTGCACCACAAACAGTACAGATGGCCTGAATCTTCATGACATCGTCTGCGATACATAGAAGCTCTGGCATTGGACCAAAAGCTTTTGATTTAAAGTCTTGATCTAGGCCTGCACAAATAACGCGAATTCCGCGACGAGCAAGTTTAGAAACGACTTTGATAATTGTGTTATCGAAGAATTGAACCTCATCAATTGCCACGATACGAGTTGAATCATAAACCTTCTGTAAGATTTCAACTGCATCCTTAACCGGTTCTGCTTCCACATGACGTGAAGAATGACTTACGACATTTGTCTTGTGATAACGGTCATCAATAACAGGTTTGAAAATTTGAACTTTTTGACGAGCAATTTGTGCTCGAGTTACTCGACGGATTAACTCTTCCGTCTTCCCAGAAAACATTGGTCCGCATACGACCTCAATGCCGCCGGTTTGGTGTGCGTGGCTTGCGTACATTGACTTAAACTCCTATTAATGTCAGATTTTTTGTGTTGTGTCTCTAGGATTTATTATGACGGCCTAAGGGTTTTTAGGCCACTTACATCTTCTATCAAAAATTGAAAGCAACGCAACGAGTGCAGTGAGCCTAAATAAAGCTTATGATGAGACTGATGTACATTAGCATCACTAGGAAAAGCCCTACGATCAGTATTAATGGGGATAAGAGAATAAAGAAGCTTTGCACAAAAGAAAACCTCAGGTTATAACGCAGTCCAAAATACAAGTAGACCACTTGAGAAACAAATTTTAAAAAGTCCCCAAAGATTGGAATGATTAAAAAGAAATTCCCTACGAGCGACGCAGCAATCGTATCTTCAAGATTAACTCCCTCAAGATCCTTATCAAAGAGTCCCGCAAAAAGAGAAATCACCACTCGCCAGAATTTAACAAAAACCCAGGCAGAAAGTGGGAAGAAGACCACTTTAAATAGTGTCGAAAACAAGAAGGCCTTTTGTTGAAATTCACTTGATGAGAAAATCGCAGGAAGAAAGCCTTCCTTTGCCATTTGCGCAGATAAGAGAATACCGATATGAATTTGTACCAGTGAATAAAGGCCATAGATTAGAACAAATGGCCAAGAGGCCAATGTAAAATCAGTAAACTTTAATTGTACTCCTCGTCGACTCTCATCTTTTACGATTTCAAAGAGACGCGCTTCGCGAATCTTTTCGAGCTCTTCCCTGTGGCTTGCTATATTTGAATTAACAAGTTTTGGATAAAGGAGGTACTTAATATATTGCTGATAAATGCTAATCACGTTTTTATTTTAATTGAATTCCAAATAAATGAAAATAGAACAATGACCTACTCTTTTAGTTCACTATAAAAGAATGATTCTGGCGTTTGGAGAACTTCACGAAATTTTTGGTAAGGAATGCTTGAGCGAAGTCGATCCTTATCCTTCATATCAGCTGGAAAGGCAGTCTCAAAGCGAACAATAAGCCAATGCTTCTTCTTATCTGATTCAACTAACATATAAAATTGCTGGCCAATGGCAATCTTTTGCCCAAGGATAAATGAGACCTCTTTACCATTTTCGAAAGTAAATTTTAATTTTGGAGGACTCTCCAAAGAAAGAAGTTCCTCTTTTACTTCTTCATTATTTAAGATTCGATCAACCTTAAGCTTTTGCAATTCCTCATAGAATAATTTTAGATTCTCATCTTTCGTTTTCTTAAGATCAATACTTGCACCAGAAATTTTAATTCCCGTCACTTGCCCGTAACTTGATAAGGCAAGTATCTCTCGTTTTTGCTTAATCTCTTGTGCCTGATCCTGCTCATCTCTTTCAACCGTAAAATAAGCGGCCGTTATTGTAAGAATCAAAATGATTAGTAGATAGACATTTTTCATTATGCAGCAAACTTCCTACGTTGATAAAGAACGAGGGCCACAATCAAAAAGATCAGTGGAAGGATCACAATTGAAAAATAAAAAATCATTTGCTTCTCTATGACTGATACTAGAAGTGGCTTCTCTTTAAAGACCACTGAATTCATGGAAGCAAGTTGTCCTTGTCCCGTCATCCAATGATAGAGATTTGATATAAATTTAAAATTTGATTGATAACTAAAGAACTTATTTGAAATAAAAGATGTATTTCCAATGGCCATTAGAGCTGGCGCATCTTCACGTGTAATAGCTGCGGCCATATCAATTGGGCCTGCAATATCGGCACTATCTTTTTTAACATCACCTGCAATAACTGAGATTAACTTTTGTTCGGCCCAACTCTTAGGAGAAGAACTTGCAAGAGAGTGAAAGTTTTTAACAAAGTCTTTTGCAACACTAACAGAGCTAGCAAGAGGAAGAAAGACGCGCTCTCTAAAATCTTGATTTATATGCAATTTATCAAAGCTTGTAATAATGGGTGCTGTCCCCTTTGAGGATTCAAGAGAGTTGGCCGGATCAATAACCACATCGTTATGAATAATTAGGCCATTATCCTCAAAAAACTTTTTAAGATTTGTAAGTTTTTCTCCGCGAAAGTTTGGCATAAAGGCACCAAAGATGCGTCCACCATTTTCATAATATGAACTAAGCTTTTCAACTTGCTCTTTTGAGAAATCATTAGTTGGCTCAAGAATAGAAAAGACATTACAAGTTTCAGGTATGGCCTTGGCCTGTAAAAGGTCAATTACATTTAATTTATAAGCTGATTGCTTAAGAACATGAATAAGTCCTGTAAAGCCATTATCAGTACTATCTTGAAACTTAGGATGATAATTAAAACAAATTGTCGGATCTTCTTTTCGTTGCAGACGAATTAACCCATTAGTAATTCCAAGCTCAAGAATACGAGTTACAATAACCTTCTTGTCACCTTTTACAAGAACAATAGAAGGCGAAACTGTCACCCCGTATTGAGCAATCATATCCGGCCTTAACTCAGGATCATAATAGCTTGTAACAAGTGAAGTATTTTCATTCTTATATAATTCTAAAAGAGAAAGAATAGCGTTCTTTGATTCTTTATTTGAGAAAACAACCATCTCAACTTTTTCATCAAATTTATCAACTGTTTTGACCGTTAAGTCTGATAACGTATTGAGCTTTCTTTGACTTAAATCCCAAATTCCACCTTTTTTAAAAACGATAAAATTTAAAACAGCAAGGATGCAAAAGAGTAAGAAAAATGCGGTAAAATTAGAAAGTAAATTTCTTCCAAAAGTACTCTTAACAAAATTTCTTATCTCAGTTAAATGAAAGTAAAAAGTTAGAATCGTCATTGCAAGAGCAATGATAAAAGTAGCTCCCACTAAGAAAGCATGCTCAGGAATAACTAAGAAGAGAAAGCATGCAATTAAATAGAAAACAGCGCAAAGGCTTAGAGTAATTTTTTTCATTTTCTAACCCCCATATTGCGAATGCCCACAAAACTAAAGAAGCCAATAAATGAAGCTAAGTAAAGTAGATCAAAGCTTGTAATTGCCCCACGTGAGAAATAGAAAATATGAGAACTAAAACTGAAGTATCTCATAATGGCCTGAACCATCTCATTTTGAATAACATTTGAGCTGGCATAGACAATAAGAAATGAAAATAGCGCCCCAAAAGATAGAACAATTGAAGCAATATATGAGCGACTTAATAATGAAGCATTAAGGCCGATGGCCAAGTAGCACATCCCCAGACCATAGATTCCAATCATATTTGTAAATAATATTGCAAAGTCATCAAATCCCTTTGGTGCTAGAAATAGCGGGATTATGAAGATTGGCAAAGTAATGAAAACAAGCTTAGTAAGGGCACTTAAGTACTTTGCAAAAAAGATCGACTCATCACTTAAGTTTGAAAGCTTTAAAAGAGAGAAAGTATTCTCTCTCTTTTCTTTAACAAAGGCACCCATTGTAATCATAGGAGCAAAGAAAAGTAGAATAAAATTTAGCGCCGAAAATGTTGGTGCAATAACAAAGTCCACGACAGTCTTATTTGTTAACTGTGGTGCCATTTGTAAATTATTATAGAAAATTGCAGACATTATAAAATTTGAGATGGCCGCAAAGATATAAATAATTGGAGATGAAAAACTCTCCACAACTTCTTTCTTATAGACAATTGAAATTCCTCTTAGGAGCGGTATTGTTTTTTTCAAACTCATGCCTTCCCTCCTGGCTTTGCCGTTAGCTTCTTAAAGATATCCTCAAGGCCAACTTTCTTATTCTGCTGTGAAAGAATAGATAGATCATTTTGTGCAAAGTATTTTGAAAGAATGACTCGTAAGTCCACATCTGACTTTTCTTTAGAACTCTCTTTAGAAAAAGTATAAATATCACCAGATATTGTGAAATTAACGCCAAGCTCTTTTAGCCCATTAAGCTTACTTGTATCAATATTTTCAAATTCAACTTCTACCTCTTGTTTAATCTCAAGAGTTTTTTCAATTTCATCAATTGGTCCATGAGCAATAATATGTCCCTCATTTAAGATGGCGATATCATCA
The DNA here is from genome assembly GCF_048381875.1 of Halobacteriovorax sp. NCBI lineage: Bacteria > Pseudomonadati > Bdellovibrionota > Bacteriovoracia > Bacteriovoracales > Halobacteriovoraceae > Halobacteriovorax > Halobacteriovorax sp. The sequence continues at coordinate 439,315 of NZ_JBLXBP010000002.1, forward strand.
CAAATTGAAGCCAGATCACTTAATTGGTGAGAAGAAATAAATATTGTGTGATCTTTTGAGAGATCTTTAATCACTTCTTTAATTTGAATAATCGCATTTGGATCAAGGCCAACTAATGGCTCATCTAAAACAAGAAGTTTTGGATTATGACAGATTGCTGCTGCAATCCCTACTTTTTGTTTATACCCCTTTGATAGATTTTCAATACGCTGGTGAGAAACATCAGAGAGTCCACATTTTTCGATAATCTCTTGAATTGAATAAGCATTCTGAGATGTTGCGTAAATCTCTTGTACAAACTTTAAAAACGGAGCAACTGTCATGTGACGATACAGCGATGGTTCCTCAGGTAAATAACCAATTGTTAGGTCTTCACTTTTTATTAACTCACCTGCTGTATATTCTTGCTCTTCTAAGATTATCTTCATCAGGGTCGACTTTCCTGCACCATTTGGTCCTAAAAATCCTAAAACCCCTTGGCGACCGATAGTTAGGTCCACGCCTTTAAGGACTTCCTTGCCAGGAAATGTCTTTCTAATGGCCGACAATTTCACCAGGCTATTATCCATTCCTTGATCCACAGTAAAAATCCTTCTTTAAACCTTCATTTTTTAAAAGCTTCTTTAAAATCCTAACAAAAAATGAAACAATAAGAAAAGTCTTAAAATTTAATCATCAAACCTTTGAGAAGGTTTGCGAATCTTCCGATTAGGAAATATATGACCAAGAATGTAGAGCGTTTCAAAAACTTAGTTGAAAAAGCAAATAATATTGTTATCACAACTCACATCTTTCCAGATGCCGATGGTATTGGAAGTGAGATTGCCTTATGTATGGCCCTTAGAAAACTCGGGAAGAATGCCATATGTATTAACGAGGAAAAGTTATTTGATCGCTATCGCTACCTTGATCCAGATGGGGTTATTTCAAATTACGAAGATTCAAAAGATCATTTTAAAAAAATAGATTTATTCATTGTAACTGATACCAATGCACTTCCTCGTATTGGTAAGAATGTTCAAGAGCTAGTTTTAAAGTCTAGTGAGCTACTCTTTATTGATCACCACCCTTGCCCAAAAGAGCTTGCAGCAATTCACTGTGTGGACTCAACGAAAGCAGCAACAGGTGAATTAGTAGGAGAATTAATTGAGGCCCTTGGTGTTAAGTTTGATGAGAAAATGGCCTTGGCCCTTTATACTTCAATTATTATCGATACCAGCTCATTTCGTTACCCAACAGTAACGGCCAATACACACAAGATTGCTTCAAAATTATTAGATACAGGTATTTCTCCTCCACAAGCTTTTAATCAAATCAACGGGATTAAACAAGTTGAGTATATTAAGCTTTTAGGCCAGGTACTCTCTTCTTGCCAACTAAGTAAGAGCGGACTTGTTGCATGGATTTCCATGACTGAAAATGATATTGAAAATCATAATTGTGAAGCAGAAGATACACATGGTTTCATTAATCACCTTTTAATTCTTGAAGGGATTGAAGTGGCCTGTATGTTTCGTGAAATTGACGACAAAGTTAAAATCTCATTTCGAAGTGTAAATCAAACTGTTGATGTTGGAATCATTGCTCAAGCACTTGGTGGCGGCGGTCACAATCACTCAGCAGCAACGATTATTGATGGAACACTAGAGAAGACGATTCCAGAAGTAATTCAAAAAATTGATTTAATGATTGAATCAGAAGACTAAGCGTTTAGTGCTTATTGATCTTTAAGGATTTTTCCCAGAACTTCTCTTTCTTTTGCAGAAAAGTTAAATGCACCGGCAGTTAAAGCATCTTTTAATTTTTCCTTAGTACCAGGATCTTTTGGATCATTCTTTTTTACATCACCAAAAGGCTCCCCTTCAGGAGTAACTTCAACTTTTGCAGTTGTCGCCTCTTTTAAAGCTTGCGCTTTCTTCTTTGCTGAAGCTGCATCAAGCTTAGTTTGGAAGGCCTGCTCTTTTTCTAATTTATGATTCTTAATTTTAGCGTGTATCTGACTACGACTAAGATCATTTGGCTTAGGTCTTCTAACAATCTTTGCCCCATTAGAATTAGGCATCGGTGAAAATGAAGAAGTCGAACTATCTGTTGCATAGTCTCTTCTTGCTTTCTTAGCTTGGTTAGCTGGTAAATGTGGTCGATCTGCTAATAATCTCACAATTTCATTGTACAGAAGTCCTTAACTCTTTTTTAGGTGGAAAAAAGCACGACTCTGTTTTTAGATGTACTTTCAGTAACTTATAATGCCGGTGCCTAAATTTGTCGGCAAAATTCGCCTTGCTCCACCTCAACAAGCTCCATAGTGAATAAGGCCAAAAAAAATTCGACGAGTCCTCATTAAGTAACTGAAATTACTGAAAGATTTTTCAAAAAATTTACATTTTTTTTGAATTTCGTTAATCGAGGTACACATCATGTTGTTTAAATTCTTGAATTCTTCATAATGGCTTTTATCGAAATAAATCGAAGAGAGAACGATTTGTGGTCTTTGTCGTACGTCAGTTGAGTTCAATAAGTTGTAAAAGAGCACAAGCCTTCAAAGAGACTTCTATTAAAAAGGGAAATCAAAATCTAATAGAAAGTCATTTGAGGTAATTATGAAAAATTCACTAGTATTTAAGCAGTCAAAACTTTTAATCACTTCTGCACTTGTTACCCTGTCGCTACTAACGACGTCATGTGGTTCAGGGGACAGTTCAAAGAACTTGGACATTCCAGGTGTTGATGGACCGACAGTAGTTTTACTTCAGGATGATATCCTAATTGATATCGTTTTAGAAAATGTGCAAGTTGAGGGTGGTGCAAGATTCAACATCCCTAACTACACAAACTCTTACGTTGAGATCGCTCCAGATCTTCAGTCAAACGGAACGCTTCTAGCATTCTCTGTTTCACTTGATGATATTTTTGGTGGAAAAGCTGATCGTCTAGATCCACTTACTCTACCAGGTGGACGTGCTATCCCAGGTGTTTCTGGTGGTGCTCTTCCAGCAGTAGCTTTCTCAGTACCAAGTATTAAGAACATCGCTTTCTACATTGGGCCACAAATCTTTGGTGTTTGGGTTCCAGTAAATGGTCTTAATATGTCAGGTGCAATGCTTACAACTCGTTTCTACACGGATAGTAAGAGAGTTGGTAACCTTTCACTTGTTGGTGAAGATGCAAACGGAGAAAACGGTGGTTTCTTCCTAGCACTAACAGTTTCTCGTTCAGAGGAAAGATACCTAGAAAGAATGGCCGATCGTTACTAATAGTCGACCAAAACGATTCACATAGTAAAAAATGCCCCCAGGTAACTGGGGGTTATTTTTTTCCCAAAAAAAATTAAGAACTACTTCACTTTTGTCGATAGAAAGGCATATGAGAGAAATTTTCCAAAAGTGAGGTATCGATATGGAAATCACATTAAGAAAAAGACTACTGACAGTCTTAGCACTACTAAGCTTCTCTTTCTTCTCTGTTTCATGTGGAGAAGGAAACGTTGAAATCCCAGGAGTTGATGGGCCAAACGTTAACCTACTAGAAGACAATGTTATTGTTTCAATGGTTTTAGAAGATGTATCTATTGTTGCTGGAGCAACTTATAAAGTTCCAAAATACAAGAAATCATTTATCGGACTTAACCCTAACCTAGAAGGTCCAGGTTCAGTTCTAACTTTTACAGTATCACTAGATGATATTTTCTCATCAGATGTAAAGCGTCTTGATCCAAAGACTCTTCCTGGTGGACGTATGATTCCTGGTGTAGCAGCTGGTGCCCTTCCAGCAGTAGCATTTACTGTAGAAAAAATTAAGAATATGGCATTCTACGTTGGGCCAAAAGTTTTTGGTATTTGGGTACCACTACATAACTTCAACCTATACGGATTTGCTTGGACTAAGTCTTTTAAAGCTGGTGACAAAAGAGTTGGAAATATCTCTCTATTTGGACAAGATGAAAACGGTGAAAATGCTGGTTTCTTCCTAGCTCTATCAGTTAAGTCTGCATACGAGAAGAGACTAAAAAGACTTTCTAGAAAGCACTAGCCGCGGCATTGATTGCCCAAAGGCAATCTATGGGACGCGGTGCTAGGCCACTAGACTTTAGCTAAAAAATTATTTCAACAAGCCGGGTTCAAGCCCGGCTTTTATGTTCAGTAGGTAGGTACGTCGTTACTTTTGGCACTTCCAATAAGTTAGGTACCATTACTCTCCTCAAAACATTGATTAAAACAAACTATATTAGTATCTGCTAATTGATAATAAACGACCTTATTAGGATGAACTAAATATGCAGTATCTTAGGTGATCATAAATCTATTATTGGGGATATTTTGATGTGTAAACTATTGAAAATGCCAAAAGTAACGACGTACCTTATTCTGAATCTGTAACCCAGATCTTCCACTTAAACCCAGTATCCTTATTATTATCTAATTTAATCTTCACTGGACGACTCTTATTCTCCAGATCATTAATAACATAGAAGTCATTACTAAGAATTCCCGTCATATTGTAAAGACCCTGGTGAAGGTTATAATCAATAAGATACTTAATAAAAGTTAAACTCATTGGCGCCGCTACTGAACCAAGGTTATCAACCCTTTTCATCTTTGATAGCTGCTTGCGAGTTTGAAAGCTTCTTAAAGACCCATTGAACTTTTCAAGCGTCTTCTTTGAGAACTTATAATCAGTTTTAAAGCTCGTCATATCAACAACTGTTTTTTCTTTTGATTTCTCAAAGTTTCTAAGGGCCTTTTCAAAAGCAGAGACCTTTTCCACTGGCTTAGGCTCTGGCTTCTTTGGTTGAGGCTTTGGCTTTCTGATAATTTTAATACTTTTAATATCAACTGTTTTAACCGGCTCGGGCTTTTTCTCTTCGACTTTTTTTACCTTCTTAACTGGCTCAGGCTTCTTTTGTTCAACAAGGGTTATTCCCTGATCATCAAATTCTTTTAAAGCACCAAACCAAAAGACCTTAAGCTCACCCTTTGAAGTAAGGGCCGTCTTAATAATCCTCTTACTCTTATCATCAATCTCTTCCATGTCCTTGGCCATTTCTTCATAGCGAGTGAAACAGGCTTGCCCCTTCCCACTGCGATTAAGAATTTTAAAGGCTGATGACTTAAGAATTTCATTTCGAATCTCTTTAATCTGTGCAGCTGCCATGTATTCATCATTTTCACTACAAAGACTTTGAATTTCATTTTTTGCAAATTGACATGCTTTTATAAGATGACTCTTCTCATCTCCACCGAAATCTAATCTAAGAATCTTTACAAGATCAGGATGGTAAGTTTCAAGACTAAATCTTCGATCAGTCTTAAGCTTGATTGGATATTTCCCCCAGTCTACGATATCTGGAAAGAAGTCTGAAACACGCCCAATAAAGAGCTTCATATCTTTTGACTTAGGCTTACACTGCTTAAAAATTGTTTCGTAATCAATCTGGCAGCTCTTCTCATCACCATATTGATATAGGGCGATACTTGTTTGTCGATAAAACTCGTAAAGACTAGCAATTGAAGTTAAGCGAATTAAGTAGCGCATATAGGCCAAATTCTCTTTAAGTTCATACTTAGAGCAAGAGAAGTTTGGATAGATATAGCGATTAAAATCTTGTGAGAGATCCGTTAATTCTGGTACGAGAAGTACATCAAAGTAATTACGTCCAGTGTATTCATCATAGAACTCTTGTTTTTCATTTTGATGATCGATGATCAATCTTGGATCAAGTGGCCCATCATAATGCTCAAAGTCCCACTCACCTTTAACTCCATCTTCCTGTACAAGTGAAAGCGCACTTGTGGGATGAAGAATTAGGATGAGTAAAAATAGTTGTAAGTAATTAAAAATAAACATCCTCTTTATTGTACCCAAAGAAGACTGATGGCCGGCACATAGGTAATAATGGCCAAACAAATTAGTAGAATAAAGAGAAACGGCAAGGCCGAGCGATAAAGTTCAGTAATTGGTCTCTTAAAGCGAATGGAGCTAATAAAGAGATTAATTCCCACTGGAGGCGTTATATAACCGATTTCTAAATTGGTAAGAAAGACAATGGCCAAATGAATTGGATGAATATCAAATTGCTGGGCCAATGGAAGAATTAGTGGAACAACCACAATTATCGCACTAAAAATATCCATTAAACTTCCTACAATAAGTAAGAAAACGTTCAAGAATAAAAGAAAGGCGTATTTATTAGTAAGAACTCCACTAAAGGCCGTAAATAATTGATTTGGAACTTCTTCATCAACGAGAAAGTTTGTTAGTCCAAGAGCGCAACAAAGAATAATAAGAATGGCCCCAACCATAGTCATGGAGTCTTTGATAATCCCAGGAACATCCTTAGTAAGACTTAGATCCTTATAAACAAAGCATTCAATGATTAGAATGTAGAAGGCTGTAAATGCAGCAGCTTCTGTTACAGTAACAAAGCCACCATAAATTCCCACAAGAACTGCAATAGGTAGTAACAACTCAAAGAAGGCCCCTTTAAAACTTGCAATGGCCTCACTTAACTCAAACTTACCTCTTTCATTATTTTTCCCAGACTTAAGAATTGAATAAATGGCAAGGCCCACAATCAATAGGACACCAGGAACAATTCCCGCTTTAAAGAGTTGATCAATATCAACACCAGCAACAATTCCGTAGAGAATAATTGGCAGTGAAGGAGGAAAGAGTAAACCAAGAGAGCCTGAAGTCGTAATAAAGCCCATTGTGAACTTGTCACTATGTCCACGGCCCATAAGAATTGGATAGATTAGGCCACCAAGAGCAACGATCGTTACACCACTAGCTCCTGTAAATGCAGTAAAGAAGGCACAAAGACAAAGGCCAACAATGGCAACTCCACCAGGCATCCAAGAAAGCATGGCATTGGTAAAGCGAAATAATCTCTTTGGTGCATTTGATTCTGCAAGTAAGTATCCTGCAAATGTAAATAATGGAATTGTTAAAATAGTTGGAGCAGAAGCAAGTCGATAGATCTCAACAGAAACTGCCGATGGATCAATCCCATTATGAAAGAAGGCCGCTAAGGCGACACATCCTAAGACGATAAAAAGAGGCACACCAATTAGCGCCAAAATTAATGCGGCTATACTAATTGTTATTAAGCTCATGCTCTTCTTCCCTAAAGTCTAAGAATGCTAGAAGTGAGCGCCAAAAGATTAGCGCAAACCCTGCTGGAATAATACCTACTAAAACAGATGTGTGAACTCCCAGTGATGAAAGGCGTCCATATTCTTTTTCAACATTATAAAATTGTACACCTGAAGCAAAAAGCCAAGTGGCCCCAACAATTGTACAAAGACTGATAAATTTATTTAAAACAAAGAGTGATTTTTTATATCCTGAGTTTTCTAAGAACTTAGGAAGAATCTCAATAGCGATATGGCGAGACTTTCCACTTGCCATAGCAGCACCAAAGAATGCCAAGACAAAAACGAGGTGTCGAACTAATGGATCAATCCAAGAAAAAGAAAGATTGAACCATCTCAAAATAATTGAGGCGACACTAAAGCCTAAGATTGTTACGACGACAATAACAAGGCCAGTACTGATAAAATCATCGGTGAGCTTTTCGACTTTTCTAATCACAACTTAATTCTTCTTTTTACTCTTTTCTAAACTCTTTTCTAGCAGCTCATAGGCCTTTGCAGAAAACAGCTTCCCTTTTAATTTCTTAATTGTAGCTTCTCTAACCTTTACAGCTAGATCAATATCCTTATCACTTAGCTTAACAAATTCAACACCAGACTGCTTCATAAGATCAAGTGAGTCCTGATTATCTTTTTCATTTGTTGCTTTAACTTGATCGATATATCTCTTTGAAACTTCCTTCACAATCTTTTGATTCTCAGGAGAAATTCTTTTAAATGCTTTGTTACTAATTAAAAAAGCCCCCACAGAAGTTGAAAGAGGAAAATCAATTAAATACTGAACCTTTGTATTCCACTGCATTGAAAGAATCGCTAGAGGTGGCGCATAAGCCGCTTCAATGATTCCAGTTGAAAGTGAAGATAATACATCAGGAAGAGGAAGTGGGACTGAAACTAATTTCATTTCTTCTAAGATAGTTTCAACAAGAGGATCTCCTTCCCAAGACCAAATCTTTACTCCTTGAAGATTATCAAGAGAAGCAATTTTATTTTTAGAAACAAAGTACACCATACCGATATCGAAGAAGCCTAAGTTAACAAAGTTCTTAGCTTCAACGCTTTTATTTAGATATGGAGTTAAGTCATCAATTGCTTTTAATACGCGGTCTCTATCGTGATAGAAAGTAAATGGTAATTCTAAGACACGGATATCACCGTTAATATCCCCTAGAGTCTTTGCAGTAAAAACTCCACCATGTAATTGTCCAACACGAATTTTTCTTAAAACATCTGGCTCATCACCTTGAGAACCACCAAAGTAGAATTTTACTTTTACCTTTCCACCAGTTTCTTTCTTAATTGCCTTGGCCATCTTTTTTAGATTCTTGGCCCAATTAGTTCCCTCAGGCGTTAAGACACCAACTTTTAGAGTTAGTGCATAAAGGTTAAATGTAACAAGTAGTGTAAGTGCAATTTTTAAAATATTCTTCATATGATCTTACCTATTAAAAAATTTCTTTTTCTAAACTTTCAATAATCTCAAGTCGTTTATTAGCGATGAGATTAAATAGATTATTATAATTAATTTCAGGAGCTTCTAGTTTTCCACCGCTCCAATACTTTGATTCTAAATTTTCACGTGTATATTTTTCTATTTCTAATTTTTGATTGAGATAAACATTCTTCTCATACATAGGAACTGCGTAGAATTGAATAAATGCTAAACGTACCATCATATTATCTGGCCACTTTGCAATTGCTTTCTCAAATAAGGCCTTCCCTTCCATTGGATTACCACCAAGTCCACGTGGCCTAGATGCAACATAAGAGGCTGAAAAGATATCACAAGCACCGTAACCAAGTTTTGGATTCTTCTCACAAGACCAGTCATACATCACCTTGGCCAGTGGAAGATAAGCAACAGTTCTCATATTATCTCTTTGAAGATTAATAATTGAGGCCAAGGCCTGAGCTGTGTAGAAGACACCTTCAACATCAGAAGCACTATCACTTAATTTATCTTCAAGTAATTTATAAAATTCATCAGGGCTTGAGATATATTTTGTGAAGTCAAAGTTTTCAAAATCTCTTTCTTTAAAAAATAGAGCTGAATAACTAAGGGCACGAGTATAATTTGATAGCGCACGAGAACGATGAACAGAATTCATCTTTTCTTGTAGCTGATCTTTAAGATAGTATGTTTCATCAATAGCAAAGGCCTTGCCAGTGTAGCCTTTAATCAGAGTAACAATGAAGTCGACATTTGAGCGATCTGTAGCATAGAGCGTTTCTAGAACTTTGATATTTCCACTGATTGTTTCTTCAAACAAATTCCAGTCATTTTCCACTAAAACAGCATCTGAAGATTCAAAAATCATCTCCCCCATTTGCGAAGTCGCTGCCTTCTTAATAGTTGAACAAGAAACTACAGTAAAAAGTAGAATTAGCAATGCCAATTTTTCTTTGCACATTTTTGGCCATCCTTATAAAAACTATAGTAGTAATTTGCCTTATATAATTAGTAATTACAAGCAGTTATTACCTTTTTCTTGACGCTCGAGTCATCCACTACTGGCCGTATTGCACCATTTGTAAGCCCATGATATGATTAGAAAATATCATTCGGACTAAATGTTTTTTGCAGTTATTCCGAGTATATATTTAAGGATTTAAACTTTGTCACGGAGTGACCATTGAGAGTAGTTTTTCTACGAGTAGATGAACTACTTACCTAATCCGATTCTGAGTTAGTGAGCTTTTTCTCTCCACTTAGGTATCGATTAAGGTAAGTATTTTGAAAACCTTTTTCGGTAACTATTAACAAGGAGATGGAGATGTCATCACAAGGAACATCTAACGAAAAATTGACGCCAAACCTAAACCCAACTGGTCTAAACAGACTAAGAACTATTCGTAAGTCTGCTAGTCTAAAGCCTAGAAAGTCTCTTTTAAGAGTAAAGAGTCTTAGACCTACACGTGCTGTTTTAGGTGGAAGCAAGAAAACTGAAGAATCAGAAGGATAGAGAGTCTATCTCTTCTTTGATTTAGGTGAAATAAGTTGCTTGTCGTAAGTAGATTTCAAGCTACGCAGAGACTCGTCGCGAATTTCATCCAGTTTCTTAAGTCTTTGGTCGTGAAGAAAGTTGAGGTAGTTCTTCTTTGCAATAAAGAGGCTGTTTAAGTAGGTAACCTGAAATGCTCTCAACTCGCGGAAGCACAAGTCCTTTTCCACTCTGGTAAGCTTCCTACGACTTTCTTCAAGATCTTTTTGCGTTAGAACAAACGTTGAAAAATCCCCAGTACAAACACCTTTTTTAAGCTCAATGTAGCGATCGATTTCTTTTCTCAATTCCTGCGTCTTAGTTACGTAATCATCTGGTGGAAAACTTTTAACCTTTTCCAACTTATCATACATCTCTTTACTAACCTCTTTGTCAGTCTTTGCTTGAGGCTGAGCAACGGCCATCTTTGAAATGAGAATGAATGTTAAAGCGTAAGTTATATACTTCAAGCTAATGCCTTTTTAATTTTTTCCAAAAAATAATTACTATCTTTATTATGCGCAAAGACAAAGGTTATGGCCATTTTTTTAAACTTAGATTGTTGGCCACTCGTTAATTCTATGCTTCCTTTAGAGACACCAAATTTCTTAGCAACTAATTTCATAATTCCAGCATTGGCCTTTCCATCTTCAGGTGGCGACTGAGTGCTAACGATGAGATGTCCAGTATCAGCAATAGCGAGCTTTTCTACTTTTGCTCCAGGCTTGGCCCAAATATCGATCTCAATAATGAGATCATCTGCATCGCGCAATACCTGATGATGAATTCCTAACTGTGTTAGATAGTCACTTATTGAAATACTTCTCTCCACTTAGAGCTGTCGTAGCCTAGATCAGACAGAAAGCTCTTCATTTCATCAATAAAATCAGAAAGTGGAAATCCCACAACGTTAGAATATGAGCCACTTAAGTTTTCCACAAATAAAAGACCCTGGCCTTGAATTCCATAGGCACCGGCCTTATCCATCGCCTCTTCACCTTCCAGATAGAGGTCTAAAATTTCAGGAGAAATATCTGTGAACTTAACTTCAGATACTTTTGAAAAAGTTCTCTCTTTACCACCGCATGCCATATAAACGGCCGTGTATACTTCGTGCTCTTTACCGGAAAGCTCATTTAACATGGCCCTTGCATCGGCCTTATCTTTTGGCTTTCCTAAGACCTTATCCCCAATTGCAACCAAAGTATCAGAGGCCACAATAAAGTGGTTTGGAGTCGAGTCTTTCGTAAGAGAAACGATATCTCTTCCTTTAAGCTCGGCCAGCTCTTCAACGATTTCTCTAGGATGTTGTCTCGTAGTAATTTCTTCGACGTCAGAAGGTTTTATTTCAATTGGTACTTTCATCCAAGATAGAAGTTCCTTTCTGCGAGGACTCCCTGATGCCAGGATAAATTTTAGTGTTGATGCCATTTAGTTTTTTCCATAAATCAAGTTTTTCAGAATTAAGCTCTGGAAAATAACTTCGAGAGTTCTCCATTGCTCCTGCTCTATAATAACTTTCCTGTGCCTTAGTGTAAAAGTCTTTCCTAAGGACATCTTTATCTCGTCGGCCAACTCGTGCAAGAACTTGCTTTCGATAGCGATCAGCAATGGCCAAGTTTGTGGTTTCAATTTGTCTTGAATGTTTCCAGAGAAACTTTATACGATTATCAAGTTCACCCTCTTCCCACAGTCTCATGCCGTAGGCCCTTGCATAACCAACTTCATCTAATTTCTCAAATAGAACTTGTCCGTATCTCTCTAAGAAGATCTCTCGAGTATAGTAAATACCATTAATTCTCTTCGTCATTAATTCATTTTGTAAGAGAACATCATTTGGTTCCACAATAAAGTAGTTTCGATTTATAAAAGAAAAACGATACCAGGTCCCTTTACTTAATTGCTCAAATTCTTCGTTTGCATATCCTCTTAAGTTAACTTTTGGATTTGTCTCATTCTTATAAGAATAACCTAATTGCTCTTCATCTCGAAACTTAAGATAGCTATCATTACCAATTGAGACATAGGTTTCAAAAGAAGGAGAATATGCTTCAAATGAAAAGAGAGGCGATTGAATAAAGAATCGACTCTTTCTCATTACCTTCTTATTATTTTTTTTAATTAAATCATTTATAAATTTTGTACGAGATCGATAACGAATATCATCTTCAAATAAGTACTCATTTAGAGATACATTCTTATCAAAAACAATTGGATTTGTTCGATTAATTGGAAGAGGATGAAAGACAGCATCAGTGTCTCTCTTTTTACTCATTTTCAATTCTTCTTCTGAGCGTGAGATTAGAAGCATATTTCCAACATTTGCTCTTAGGTAAAAGAAGACCTCTTTTTCTAAGACATTAATTTCTTTAAAAGAAACCGAGCTCTCTGGCGCCATACGAATCAGGGTTCCATCAAAGAGCATTAACCAAAGATAACTATCCACACCAGTTTCAATATCATCGTTTTCTTTAATAAGTGAGCGGTAACCAACTTTATTCTCACCAAGATCGCGAAATAATGTACATTGGCCTACACATTTAATAACTCTTCCCATCTCTTCTCTTAGACCAGACATCTTGGCCAGATCACGCCAAAGAGGATAGCTTTCTTTAAAGCGTAAATCTTCCTTCCAGCTTTCATAACTGAGCCAGTCTTTGGCCTCTAACTTATCCCATTTAATTAGAGATTTTCGATCATCCTTAAACTTAAGTTCAGGGTTTGCGAAGGCCGCAAAGTAAATTGTGAGTAGTAATAAAACACGTAGCATCATAAACTTCATCGACAAAAGCTGGTCCTGGCCATAAATGAAGAAGAAATTGAGACTTTTTCGGCACTTTATGCCCGATCTAAACTGTCAAAATCATAGGTTTCGTGCTAAATTTTGGGCCAAATATTAATTTACACAGAAACTTTAACAGACAAGGTTGATACGATGAGTCAGGATAACGGACAATTTTCTTTTGTTAACACAGAACATGAAGTCTTAAAATTTTGGGAAGAAAACGATATTTTCCAAAAATCACTTGAGCAAACAAAGGAAAAAGAGCCATATATTTTCTACGATGGCCCTCCATTTGCCACAGGTCTTCCTCACCACGGTCACCTACTTGCTGGAACACTAAAAGATATCGTTCCAAGATATTGGACAATGAAAGGTCGCTACGTTCAAAGAAGATTTGGATGGGATACGCACGGCCTTCCAATTGAGCAAGAAATTAATAAGAAATTAGAAATGACTGCACACGAAGCATTAGAGAAACTTGGTGTTGCTGGTTATAACCAAGAGTGTCGCTCAATTGTTGATCGCTACACAACTGAGTGGCGTAAAACTGTTACTCGCCTTGGACGTTGGGTCGACTTCGACAATGACTATAAGACAATGGACCCAACTTTCATGGAATCATGTTGGTGGGTATTTAAATCTCTTTGGGATAAGGACATGGTTTACAAGGGAACAAAAGTAGTTCCTTACTCAACTGGTCTTGGAACAGGGCTTTCAAACTTTGAAGCAGGTCTTGATTACCGTGACGTTCAAGATCCGGCCATCACTGTTCTTTTCAAATTAGACGATCCAAAAAAAGCTGGTGCTGATTACGTGGCCGCATGGACAACAACTCCATGGACACTTCCATCAAACCTTGCTCTTTGTGTGGGTCCTGATATCGATTATGTTCGCGTAAAAGATAATGATCGTGGTGTAACAATCATCTTTGCTGAAGCAAGACTTGAAGCATATACAAAGAAGCGCAACCTTGAAGTAATCGGTGAATCATTTAAGGGAAGTGAACTTCTTGGACTTCGTTATGAGCCACTTTTTGATTTCTTTGCTGATCTAAAAGAAGAAGGCGCTTTTACAATCTTTAACGATGACTATGTAACGACAGATAGTGGTACAGGTATTGTTCACCAAGCACCAGCATTTGGTGAAGATGATAATAGAGTCTGTAAAGAAGCTGGAATGAAGGCCGAAGTTTGTCCTATCGATGATGCTGGTCAATTTACAAAAGAAGTTTCTGCTTATGCAGGTCAATACGTAAAAGATGCTGATAAACAAATCATTAAAGACCTTAAAGAAAATACAAAATTATACGATCACGGAAACCTCGTGCACCCTTACCCATTCTGCTACCGCTCAGGAACGCCACTAATCTATCGTACAATCCCTCAGTGGTATGTAAAAGTAGAAGAAATCGTTGATAAGCTTGTTGCTAATAACAAAGAAATTCACTGGGTACCAGGTCATATCAAAGCAGGTCGTTTTGGTAAGTGGCTTGAGAATGCTCGTGACTGGGCCGTTTCTCGTACACGTGTTTGGGGAACTCCACTTCCAGTTTGGATCAATGATGAAACTGGAAATATGAAATGTCTTGGTTCAATTGAAGAACTAAAAGAGCTTTCAGGGGTTGAGCTTACAGATCTTCACCGTGAGTACACAGATGAAGTAACTTTTAAAATCGAAGGAGAAGAAGGAACATATAAGCGTATCCCAGATGTCTTTGACTGTTGGTTTGAATCTGGTTCAATGCCATACGCGCAACTTCACTACCCATTTGAAAATAAGGAAATCTTTGAAAACGGATTCCCAGCAGAATTTATTGCTGAAGGTTTAGACCAAACACGTGGTTGGTTCTATACACTAACAATCCTTTCAACTGCCCTATTTGATAAACCAGCTTTTAAGAACGTTATTGTTAACGGTTTAGTTCTTGCTGAAGATGGTAAGAAGATGAGTAAGTCTCTAAGAAACTTCACAGCTCCTGATGAGCTAATGGAAGAATTCGGATCAGACGCTCTAAGGCTATACCTAATTAACTCTGGTCTTGTTAAAGGTGAAGAACAACGCTTCACTGACGCTGGTGTTAAAGACATGGTTCGCCGTGCCCTACTACCTTGGTTAAACTCTTTTAAATTCTTCCAAACATACGCATCAATTGATGGATGGAACTTTAATGAGCACGCTGAAAGTGGTGAGAATATCACTGATAATTGGGTTATCTCAAAACTACAAACTCTTAAAGAAAATATTGAAGCAGAGATGGCACAGTACCAACTTTACAATGTTGTTCCTGCGCTTTTTAACTTCATTGAAGATCTAACAAATTGGTATATCCGCCTGAATCGTTCTCGTTTCTGGGGAGAAGGCCTAACTTCAGATAAGAAGCAAGCTTACACAACTCTTTTTACAACACTAAAAGAAGTTACGATTGCGATGGCACCATTTGCGCCATTCTTATCTGAGCATATCTTTAGTGAGCTTAAGAAATTTGATTCAAGTGAGAAGAACTTATCAGTTCACTTATGCGACTACCCTGTTGCAAATACAGAGCTTAAGAACTCAGTTCTTGAAGATGCCGTTGATAGAATGCAACAGATTATCCTACTTGGACGTCAAAAGCGTAACCAAGTTCAAATTAAGGTTAAGACGCCACTTGCTCGTCTAAGTGTTATTCACAAAGACCAAGCTCTTCTAGATGAAATCAAGAAACTTGAAGGATATATTCAATCAGAACTTAATGTTAAGAGCGTTGAGTACACAACTGATGAAGATAATTATATCAAGCTATACGCAAAACCAAACTCTCCAGTTCTAGGTAAGCGCCTAGGAAAAGAATTTGGTAAGTTTATGGGAATGATCTCAAAACTTGGTGCAGCTGAACTTAATGAGCTTGAAGAAAAAGGAAGCCTTGAGCTTGCTGGTGAAACATTTGCTCCTTCAGATATCCTAATTTTTAGAGAGGCCAAAGAAGGAACACAGGCCCTATCTAATCGTTATATTTCAATTGATATCGACACAAACCTAAATGAAGAATTAATTCTAGAAGGTCTTGCTCGTGAAGTTATCAATAGAATTCAAAGAACAAGAAAAGACTCTGGATTTAATGTTGAAGATCGTATTGAAGTAAACTTTAATGCAACAGATCTACTAGCAAAAGCAATTGAAACTCACACTGACTACATCACAAAAGAAACACTAGCAAATAGCCTTAATGCTAGTAGCGATGCTCTTGAACATGAGTTTAAAGTTGATGATGAGAATCTAAAAATGACAATTACAAAAGCATAATAAAAAAGCCTCCGAAATGGAGGCTTTTTTTATTCTTGAATTAACACATAACCGACAGGTTTTGGTTTTAAATCAAAACACTCTTGTCTCTTATAATCCTCAACAGCATCTAAGACTTCTCCCTGAATTTGGATTTCACCATATACATGTTTGTAAACAGTTTCATCATTTAATACATCCCATCTTCGAGTTCTAAGATTCCAGTCTCTATACTCAACGACTCCTGTAACTAAGCAATCC
The DNA here is from genome assembly GCF_048381875.1 of Halobacteriovorax sp. Classification (NCBI taxonomy): domain Bacteria; kingdom Pseudomonadati; phylum Bdellovibrionota; class Bacteriovoracia; order Bacteriovoracales; family Halobacteriovoraceae; genus Halobacteriovorax; species Halobacteriovorax sp. The sequence goes on from NZ_JBLXBP010000002.1 coordinate 455,754, forward strand.
TTAGACTTTGTAATTTCTAAATTTCCAAAATCGTCACGCGTAAAAAAATCGTTAAATTTCTCAACTGACTCCTCAAAGTAGTCAAAATATCTTACTGTATATTGATGTTGTACTTCGATTACACGATATGGTTTCCAATTTCGAGGTACAGGCTTAGAGATAATTATCTGAGGTACTTTTCGGTATCCAACGTCGGATACTTTTATATCGTGAAAAATGGGCCTTTTAACAACTGCACCAGTATAAATAGTCTGTGATTTAAGCCCCTTGCATTGCTCTGGTTGTACAAGGCTTTTAAATTCATCCAAACTAATTTTTCCAGTTATACATCCATTATCAACTTCATTATTATAAGTTACTATCTCGTCATTCTTAAGCCTTAATCTTAACGTCTTAAGATGTACTTTATGATTAATGAATGCATCCTCTTCTACTTCATAGAAGAAGATTTTTCTGTCATTTTGATGATAGTAAGCTTGATTTGATAACTCTTTACCATTTTTTGAGACAAGAATAAAAGTCGCTTCAACTACATTCTCATCTAATGAAACTTCTAGTTCAATCTCATTTTCGTTTGTAAGATCATAAAGAGAAAGACTCTTTTGAGAGTTAATGTTTCTTAAATACATTGGTCTATTAGTTGAGCCACTTTCTTCACAAGTTACTTTATTCTCACTAGAGACCAAGTTAGTTCTGAAATTCTCACATTCAATCGAGAATGTTGATCGCATTTCATTTGAAGCTAATTTAAAACTTTTATTTATTTTCTCCTTGTCTGATGAGTTACAAGATACAAATAAAACTGTTGCCAATACTAATAACTTTTTCATTACTCTCTCCTTATTCCTTAATTAGGATTGTTCCTACTAATTTTGGTTCAACGGGATAACACTTCTTCACACCAAGGTTTTCAGACATGCTAAAAAATCGATCATTTACTCCTAGGCCACAGTTTTTACAAAGTTTACTTGCTTCACTATTTTCAAGGCCTCGATTTACCTTCTCATAAACCGTTCCAAAAGGAAGATAGATTCCCTTTTCTTCATAAACTTTATGATCATAAAATCCTTCAGTGAAACATAAACGATCTTCAATTTGCTCAAGCTCAAATCCAAACTCTGTTTTATTAAGTTCGTACAGCTTTTCAACAGGAACCTGTTGAGTCGTCATGTGATCAAACAAACGATACTTTGATGTTATTTGATATACTTTGTAATCTACTCGCTTCATCTTAGGAAACTTCTTAGTACCTTCATAGAATTTTGGAGATTCAACTTCTGCTTTAAAGTTTGGAATAAATTTTAAATTTGGGCATTGGCCACGAAGATCATCAAGGTTAATATCTTCTACGTTAAAGAGTCCGGTGTCACATCCCTTATCTTCAATTCTTGCAACGGCCACAGGAGTTCCTCCTGTGTGATAGTTTGAGATCTTTAGGTAAACGTCGTGTGCACTAAAGTCTCCAATTCTAAGTTCCTTAAATTTAATAGAATTGAAACCATTGTAAAGCATATCTTCAGAAAGCCTCTTGCCATACTTAGAAACGAGATAAAAATACGCTTGAATTGGCCTTTGAGTTACAACTTCTAGCTCAACAACAGCATGTCTTTTTAACTTATCTTGCTCAATTAATTCTTCATCAATAGAAAATAGAAATTGTGCTTCTTCATTAATTAGAGATGTAGGACATGTGATTTTTTCTTCAATAATATCAGTCTTAATACCCACGCATTGAATACTCGACTCAGCAAGGCTTTGACGCTGATAAGTTAACTTCTCTTCTTTTGTTTGATTTTCATTACCACAAGATACTAGTGAAATAAGTGCTATTAATAATAGTAGACGCATATAAAACTCCTTTGATTTATGGCCGTTTTAGCGACATTTTTCTCAAAGGAGTCTTTTTTTCTAAATTGAAATGATATTTTTTAAACTTGAAATACTATGAACCAAAGCCTTTAAGCTGTTCCCCGCCAAGTACATGAAAATGCGTATGAAAGACACTCTGGCAACCGTGTTGATTAATATTTGAAACGACTCGAAAGCCATTGTTTTCGAGCTCATTTGATTGAGTAAACTCTTTAATAGCATCAAATACCTGGGCCATATCATCGCGACTCATCTCATTTACATTCTTAGAGTGGTTGCGATGGATGAAGAGATAATGCTCTTTTGCAAGAGGTTGAATATCTTTAAATCCAATAACGTGATCATTTTCAAATACTTTATCAGAAGGTATTTCACCTTTTAGAATTTTACAAAATAAGCAATCATCCATAACTATCTCCCTATTCGTTTACTAATTCGACATGGGCCCCGAGTTTTTGAAGCTTCTCTGGTAAATCTTCATAACCACGTTGTAGGTGGTAGACGCGATCAATCTTCGTTTCACCATAAGCACAAAGAGCAGCAAGAACAAGAGCAGCTGATGCTCTTAGATCTGTACACATCACAGGAGCTGCCGTTAGAGGACGTCCACCTTCAATAAAGACCGAACTTCCTAATTGCTCGATACTTGCACCAAGACGTGTTAACTCAGGTACGTGCATGAAACGGTTTTCAAAAATATTTTCAGTCACAAGAGAGTTCCCTTCAACAACAGTTAGAAGAGCAACCATCTGTGCTTGTACATCTGTTGGGAAACCTGGAAATGGCTCAGTTATAACTTTTGATCCTTTTAGAGATGAAGGATATGTCTTAACGTAGTTGTCACCAATTTCTAACTTAGCTCCCATCCCCTGAAGGTTTTCAAGAACATTAAAAAGGTGTTTTGGATTAAAGTTTTTTACAGTCATCTCAGACTTAGTCATTAATCCACCAATAATATAAGTTGCCGCTTCAATACGGTCACCTATTGCTTGATAAGTTCCGCCGTTTAATTCCTTCACTCCATCAATAACAAGGCGAGACGTTCCAATCCCAGAGACTTTTGCACCTAGAGAGTTTAGGAAATTTGCCAGATCATCAATCTCTGGCTCCATTGCTGCGTTTTCAATAATAGTTTGTCCGTCAGCAAAAACACCGGCCATCATAAGATTCTCAGTGGCACCTACTGATGGGAATTTTAACTTAACAAGTGCACCTGTTAGATGATCAGTTTCAGCAAAGACAAAACCATTTTTCATTTCGATCTTCACATTCATCTTCTCAAGATTGTCTAAGTGAATATCAATAGGACGTGTCCCAATAGCACAACCACCTGGAAGAGAAACCTTTGCCTTTCCAAGGCGTGAAAGAAGAGGACCTAGAACAAAGATAGAAGCACGCATTGTTTTTACGAGCTCATAAGTGGCCTCATGTGAGCTTAGTGAAGAAGCATCAAAAGTAACATTCTTACCATCTCTATTACATTCAACTCCCATCATCTCAAGAAGCTTAAGCATTGTATTAATGTCACGAAGCTTTGGAAGATTTGTGAGAGTCACTTTCTTATCCGTTAAAAGAATTGCCGCTAAAATTGGTAGGTATGCATTCTTAGCAGGAGATATCTCAACCTCTCCAGACAGTCTCGCTGGGCCTTTAACTATGATTTTATCCATTCTTTCTTCCTTTTAAAAAACGATAGCGATCAGTATAGTCCTTGATTAACTCAAGTTCGCCAAAGTTATATTCCCCTAAGATATCTTTTAATCTTTCCAGATGCAATTCACTACCTTCCATAATGAACAGCCCGCCATTTTTAAGCTTTTTCTGTGCCTGATCAAAGAAAGTTTTAAACCAATTATCGTAATCCTGATCTTTTAAGTAAAGGGCCAAGTGAGGTTCAAATGAATGAACTTGTCCATGTACTTCACTTAAGTCAGCATTTTCTTTGATATAAGGAGGGTTCGTAATAATGATATCCAGATCTCCTGGAATATTTTCCATACGATCTGATTGTTGAAATTTTAATTTTACTGTTTTTGGATAACGGTAGCGATGAAAGAATTTATTTGCACGAGCAACATCCAAAGCCTTCTCACTAATATCACTTGCAATGATCTCGGCATCAATTTCACCAATCTCCCCTGCAAGACTTAGCGCGATGGCACCACTTCCCGTACCAATATCCGCAATCTTTATATGATCTAATCTATTCTTTCTAATGTATTCGGCCGTCCACTCCACCATGATCTCAGTTTCACTGCGTGGAATGAGAACATTTTCATTTATGTAGAATGAGGAGCGATAGAAGAATGATCGATTGCTAATATATTCGAGGGGGATTCCCTGCTTAACTTTTTTTAGAAATTCTTCAATGACACCCTTATTTTCAGAAATGTAGATGTCATCAAATTGTGAATCGAGAATACGACAAAAGTTTTTCAGCTCTAGCTTTAATCTTCCTAAGCTTATTCCAGGGTAGTTCGCCTCTAAGAATTGCTTATTCTCATTATAGAAAGAGCTGATGTAGTCGCCGAGAGTGGTGAAGCTCACACAACTCTCCTTTATTCCTCTTGGCCTTTAAGAAGTTCTGCTTGATTATGAGCAATAAGTGCATCAATAACAGGAGCAAGATCTCCTTCAATAATCTTATCAAGAGAATAAAGTGTTAGACCAATACGGTGATCTGTTAGACGCCCTTGTGGAAAGTTATAAGTTCTAATTCTCTCAGAACGATCTCCCGTTCCAATTAGTCCCTTTCTTTCCGCAGCTTCTTCAGCATTCTTCTCTTGAAGCATCTTATCGAAGATACGAGCGGCAAGAATCTTCTTTGCCTTCTCTTTATTCTTAAGCTGTGACTTTTGATCTTGGTTATAAACCGCAATTCCCGTCGGAATGTGAGTCATACGAACCGCTGAATCTGTCGTGTTAACGTGCTGTCCACCTGAACCAGATGCACGCATAACTTCAACACGAACATCATTCATATCAAGTTCCCACTCAAGATCATCAGTTTCTGGCATTACTGCAACTGTGATAGTTGATGTGTGAACGCGACCTTGTGATTCAGTCTTTGGAACACGTTGAACTCTGTGAACCCCTGATTCATATTTCATTTTTGAGTAAACTTTCTCCCCTGAGATTGAGAAGATAACTTCTTTAATCCCTTCGTCATTTTCAGAAAGTGATTCGATTTCAACTTTCCATCCAAGTGCACGAGCATAGTTTTGGTACATTCTTAAAACGTCAGCTGAGAAAATCGAGGCCTCGTCCCCTCCGGCACCGGCACGAATCTCAACCATACAGTTTTTATTATCTAAAGGATCTTTTGGAAGTAGAAGAAGTTTTAACTCCTCCTCTAAATCTGGAATCAATGGCTCGTTCTCATCGAGAACTTCTTTTGCCATCTCTTTCATATCAGGATCACTTTCCTTAAGCATCTCTTTTGCTTCGGCAATATCCTCTTTTATTTGCTTATATTTCTTATAAGCAACAACAACGTCCTCTAAGTTTGATCTCTCTTCAGAGATTTGCTTAAATTCAGTTTGTCTTTCATATAATGTCGGGTCTGCCATTTTTTCAGTTAGTACTTCGAAACGTTGTACTACTGAATCAAGCTTATCAAACATACTCATTTAAAATCCTTTTTACTTCAATTAACTATTCATAGACTCCATGAATTCGTTATTTGTCTTAGTCTTCGTCAGTCTCTGAAGCATAAACTCCATTGCATCAATTGTACTCATTGGGTGAAGTACTTTTCTTAGAACATATGTTCTTTGAAGATCTAGTGGCTCCATAAGAAGGTCTTCCTTACGAGTCGATGATCTATTGATATCAAGAGCTGGGAAGATACGCTTTTCAAGAAGCTTTCTATCAAGTTGAATTTCAGAGTTACCAGTACCTTTGAATTCCTCAAAGATAACTTCATCCATTCTTGAACCTGTATCAACAAGTGCAGTAGCGATGATTGTAAGTGATCCACCGTTTTCAATATTTCTAGCAGCACCGAAGAATCTCTTTGGTCTGTGTAGAGCATTTGAGTCAACCCCACCAGAAAGAATCTTTCCAGATGGTGGAACAACAGTATTATATGCACGGGCAAGACGAGTAATTGAATCGAGTAGAATAACAACGTCTTTTCCAGCTTCTGTAAGACGCTTTGATTTCTCAAGAACCATCTCAGCAACTTGTACGTGACGATTTGCTGGTTCATCAAATGTACTTGATACAACCTCAGCATCAACGTTTCTCTTCATATCTGTTACTTCTTCTGGTCTTTCATCAATTAGAAGAACGATTAGTACGGCTTCCGGATGATTTTCAGTAATTGCATTGGCAACATCTTGAAGTAAGTGAGTCTTACCTGCTTTTGGTGGAGCAACGATTAGACAACGTTGTCCAAAACCTTGAGGAACAAACATATCAATCATACGAGTTGAATAATTTGTTGGATTATATTCAAGGTTAATTTTCTTTTCAGGATAAAGAGGCGTTAAGTTATCGAAAAGAACTGTCTTCTTGTGAGCTTTTGGATCTTGATCGTTGATCGTACTTACTTTAAGAAGTGCAAAGTATCTTTCATTATCTTTTGGTGGACGAATTTGTCCCTCAACAGAGTCACCTTTTTTAAGAGAGAATTTTCTAATCTGGCTTGGAGATACGTAAATATCATCGGCACCTGGTAGGTAGTTATATCCAGGAGACCTTAAGAATCCGAACCCGTCTGGAAGAATTTCTAAAACACCGTTTCCGAAAATCTCTTGTTTATCTTTTGCGTGGGCCTTAAGAATAGCAAAGATTAGCTCATGCTTCTTCATACCTGCCGAGTTTTCAATTTTAGCTTTTTCGGCAAGCTTGTTTAAGTCCTCAATTTTCTTTTCTCTCAATTCACTTAAATGCATAAAAAGTTTTACTCCTGAAAATATATGAATTTGAATATCTGAATATTAGTTAGAATTGCCTCTAGTAAGTCGGCCCATTTAGACATGGACGATGTAGATTAATTTCATTGGTAATGATTTTAGTAGATAAATTCATCATAAACTGTCACCCCTTGCTAGTCAAGCTAACATTGGCGTTGACTTTAAGCAGCAAAAAGCGCATAAATACCTAATATGAATGAATTTTCAAGCTATCCAAAATTTAATGAACTAAAAGGCCTCAATATTCTTTCCATCGATTATGGAGAAAAAGTTATTGGCCTTGGCTTCTTTTGTCCCGGACGAGAGCCATTTCCAATTGGAGCAGGTCGTATCATTAACAAGGGTTTGGCCCACTTTTATAAAGAGCTTGAAGCTATCATTGAAGACCTAGTGGTTGAAGTTATTGTCATGGGAATTCCCTACTACGTCGATGGTAACGAAAGTGACAAGACAAAAGAGCACAAGGCATTATTTAACGCATTAGTTGAGAAATTTCCTACGATAAAATTCTATCAGCAAGACGAAACTCTTACGACTAAGTCCGCCAAAGAGCGCATGGAAAATTCTCCAGAGTTCAATTTTCAATACGATCCAACAAAAATTGATGAGCTAAGTGCTGTTATCATTCTTGAAGATTTTATCCGTAGTTAAAATTCAAAGAAGATAATTTCACAAAGTCCAAAAATGAGATATCCTATTGTTATGACAAAGAAACATTTATTTATATTTTTGGTGCTGGCACCAGCGTTCGCAATTACACTTTTAGTGGCACACACTTATTACAATATTTATCATTGGGGATATTCTGGCCCACAGACAGAATTTCAAATAAATAGCGGTGATACATTTGGTACAATCAATTACCGTTTGGCCCAAGATAAATTGATCTATTCTCCTCGCCTATTTCACCGTTACGTGAAATTTGAAGGGCATCTAACAGACTTTAAAGCAGGTCGCTACGTCATCCCAGAAGGGATTACAATGAGTGAACTTCTAAAACTTTTAATAAGTGGTAAAAGCTTAACTGTAAAAGTCACGATTCCTGAAGGATATAACCTTTTTCAGATTGCCAAAGTTTTAGCAGATGAAAAAATCGTTGATGAAAAGGCTTTTATTAAGGCCGCTAAAGATAAGAAATTAACACAAGCATTTGGGATTCCTGCAAATCGTATGGAAGGTTATCTATATCCTGATACTTATCAATTTCATGAGAAGATGGAACCAAAGGCAATTATTGAAAGTATGTATAGTAACTTTAAAGATAAGATTAAAGACTTAGACTTTTCAAAAGTTAATTTAACAAAGCATCAAATTGTAACTCTTGCATCGATGGTAGAAAAAGAAACTGGTGCTAAGTTTGAGAGACCTACAATTTCTGGTGTTTTCCACAATCGTCTAAAAAAGAGAATGCGTCTTCAATCAGATCCAACAACAATTTATGGAATCTGGGAAAGCTATAACGGAAATATTAGAAAGAAACACTTAAGACAGAAAACTCCTTATAATACTTATAAAATCTCAGGCCTTCCTGTCGGGCCAATTGCTAATCCAGGTTATGCGGCCCTAAAAGCGGCACTTAATCCAAAGACTCATCGCTATCTATACTTTGTTTCTAAAAATGATGGAACTCACGTTTTTTCTGAGACGTATAAGCAACATCGAGAGGCCGTAAACTTCTGGCAAAAGAATCGCGCAAATAGAAAAGGGCGAAGCTGGCGTGATTTAAATAAGAAACAATAGTAAGGAAGTATAGATGAAGTTATGGTCATCATTTGATCAAGATTATATTTTAAAGAGGCTTACTTCCCTTTACGAAGAAGGTGTTACAATCAACTTCTGGCAAAGCAATGACGATGTCAGAGAAGATTATCAAGCAAAGTTCACTGGTGTAACAAGTGAGAAGTGCTCAATTAAGCTTACTGCTGAAACAGCTCCTCTCTACACTCGTATTGCGCCTTTATCACCAATCTTCTTCCACTATCCAGCTGGTGACTTAATTTTTAAAAAAGATATTTTTAAATTAGAAAATGGTGGTATCTCATTTAAAACGCCAAGTGAAATACGTTGTCGTGACCGTCGAAGTGTCGAGCGCTTCAATTACAAGTACCCTGACTATAAGAATATCTCTTACACTCTTGAAGATAGTGAAGAGATTATTAATGATATTATTATCGATATCTCTCTTAGAGGACTGGCCTTTGTCATTGATGCTAAAAAGAAAGATAAGTACCAACTTGGGACAAAGATTTATATTCGATCAATCACAGACCAAGAACTTCCAACAAAGCATGAGGCCAAAGTCGCCTCTGTTAATCGCTACCATGTAAAGGGAGAAGGATTACAAAATCACCTCTTACGCATTGGACTTGAATTTACTCAAACACTTGAGTCTGTAACCTATGACTCTATTGGATCTCTAGTTAAGAAGAGACAAAATAAGCTTAAAGGATTTGATACCAAATTTTTTAACGGATTAAATCCTGATGACTATGAAAAGCAACTCGCTGTTATTTACAGTAAAAATCCACAGCTTGCGGCCAATATCAATGAATCCGTTGAAGACATTGATCGTCTTCGCTATATGACAATTGATATGAAACGCGAGTTCTTCTTAGAATTTAGTTTAGATCTAATGGCATGTGCCCTTCGCATGTCTTCAAAAGAGCTTATTAACGAATTATTATCTGAAGTAACAGATGGTGTTCGTGAAGAATTCCTTGAAAAGTACGACCAACCAAAGCCGGCCTCGGCAATTAATAAGGCCCAAGATGAGCTTCGAAAATTCATTCGTGAAAAAGAAAAAGATGGCTCATTTGTCCTAAGTCCTAAGTCTTTTGTGAAATACGTCTAAATGTTGGCATAACTAGACTTCCCCAAGTACATAAAGAACTGAAATCACGTAACTTTTTAAAATAGACTAACTAAAGTTTATTATTAGTTAAGACGATGAATATTAGTATTAATTTGTGAGACATAGCTATGAAAAAGTATCTAAACTTTTTAATTTTGATCTTACTTTTGGCCTTCACTTCATGTGGAGCTAAAACTTCAAATGTAGCAGTAAAACTACAAGGCTCATTCTCACAAGTGGCAGGACTATTTGAAAATGGTGCTGTAATGATCGCAGTTGGTGGACCAAGCGACAAGCCACCTCTCCTTTATACTGTTCCACTTAATTCAGCATCTTTTGATCACACATTTGATAACGGTATTTGGAAAATTATGATTCTTGGTTGGGATGGTGCCACACCAGGTGAAACGATGAAAGGAAATCTCTACTGCTCAGTTGTGAACAATGTTTCTTTCCCAGATCAAAGCACCCTTAATTTTAATCTTAGCCAAGTTGATACAGACGCAAATTTAGTTGTCGATCCAGGACATCCATGTGGAGCATTTATCGATGGATTACAAACTGTAAAGTATACTTCAATTTGTGAAACTGAAACTTGTGATTCTGGTAACTACCTTAGATATAATAATACTAATCTATCTCTTAAATTTGGAATACCTTTCTATGAAGGACCTATTGATAAGCATTCAATTCTAACTCAAGCACGATTCACCAGTGAAATGAACGAATGTTATAGTGCTGCCAATAGTAATTTGATCGACGGGGCAGACTATGCAAAATTAGATATTGATCTTGCTGCCACAGGGATTACACTTCCATTTAGATTAACAGGTGGGTTTCACCTACCGATTCGAATGGAAGGATATGAAGACACTGTTGATAATACGATGGATTGCTCTAAAGGCTTTAACAATGCGGTTACCACAATTAACAGCATTGGTGAAGTAGACGCTGCAAGTGGACTACCGAGGCACTGGAGTGATGGTACAAAGTTTATCTACAAAATGCCGTTATCACCATTTGCAATAACTGGCCTACCTACTAATTCAATAGTTAGAAATTTATACGAAGTCGTTGATATTAATGGCCCTTACAATGACGATAATTACGGTGATGGTACTATTTCATATACATGTGACTACACATCGACAAGTGTCTCAACACCTCAAGTATGTCCTGCAGCCTCAACTATGATAGAGTCTGGTTATTTTTCATTTGATTCTACCAATGGCCAAATCATATTAGATGGTACGACTTATCCACACTTTGCGATGGGAAGTCAAATCACATTTAATATCGTTGCTAATTACACTGTTAATAGTACCAATTACTCTGAAAATAAGTCTTTCACTATTGTCTTTGATCCGATTTGGGGACTTAATTATACTCAGGCCCAAGGAGCACTTGGAAGTCTTAATAATACTGATCAGACTAGTAATTTCATTAATCTTACCAATATGGCCGACTCTCAGTTAAATATTACAGGAGTTAATATTACTGATAATATTGGTGAAACAGTCGTTCCTGTCGTAATTTATTCAAACTGTACGAATGGTTCTCCTTGTCGAGTGGAGCTAGATGCCTCTGCTGTAACGGCTTCGGCAACTGGTAACGTAAACATCCATCTAGAAAGTGGTGGTGATGTCACGACTGTAACACTCCCCTATAATTTCGGACCTTAATTGGCCCATAATTATGCCAAAATCGAGAAGTGTTCGAATTACAAGTAGCTAATATTAGATAATATTTAGAGCGTTCACTACTTAACATTAAAATTAAATTAACCGATAAGAGTATTGGATAGTAATGTTTTGGGGAACGTATGCACCGTAAATTCATTAAAGCTTTAGGATTAGTTTTTCTTTCAACTCTTCTTTTTACATCTTGTGCAAAGAAAGCATCTAATACAACTGTGACGATTTCAAAATCATCTTTCTTAGTTGGAGATCTCAGTAACACATTTGATGGTGGAGTTTTAATTATTGGAAAGAATCTCGATTCTAATCAAAGTTTTCAACTCGCACTTGACCCAACATCTCCTTCAACTATTGATATCGAACTTCCTTTTGGTACATACGATGTCAAGGCCATTGGTTGGCATGATGGAGCAACTCCAACAAAGATGAAGGGAACTAAATACTGTAGTCAAATAACCTCTGTCGTTGATCAAAATGAAACTCCAATGCAGCTAAACATGACACAAGCTACTTGTGCAAGTTTAACAAACCTCAATATCTATGACGGTACAACAAATAACGATTTTAATATTGAAGCATGCCATGGTGTTGTCAAAGTACCGGGACTTGGAGAAAGAGATAGTTGTGGCGAAGCAGGAAGTATTGCGAGGTCTCTAAAAGTTAAATACCTAAGTATTGATGCGGACGGAAACTTAAACAACGCACTCTCTCTTACTTCAGAATGTGTTAATGTCTATGCTCCAGGAACAGAAAACGAAGAATATTTTCAATATAGAGTTTCAGATATATCTGATATTGTTCAAGGTGAGGCCGGATATAAAACTCCAATAGAAGTCACAGCGTATCGATTACCTGGATGTCCTGTTGGTGGAGACTCCGTTACACGACGTCCACCAAGACCTGCTGATATACCTAATGATAAGTATTTTAAAATCAAAAAAAGTGATGCTGGATTAGACTTTATGATAGGAATTAATTCTTGTAATTTTCCAGGCGCACTATCTGCCACTCCTTTTGCAAATGGAGCGGCTATCGATAGAAACTTCAATGTGATTTGTACAGTGGCTCAATTTAATGCAATCACGAGTTATAGTGATAAAGAGTTTATTATTGGACAAACTTTAGATTTTGGAGGTACTCCTCCTGATACAGCATCTTCGACTCACTTCTCTGGATATATCGAAGGAGATATTTGGATGTCTGAGGCAAACGTCCCCCATATCAAAGGCCTTCCTGGTAGCTTATTTTACACCTTTGGAAGTAATGTTGCTGATTATTCAGCAGGTATTGAACACTTAAATGTCGATGTGAGTTCAATTACAAATGGACCAGTAATAGCAAAGCAGCTCAAAGATAAATCAGAGTTTTATCGAGTTACCTTAAATGGCCATATGACTAATTCATCTCCTTCAAGTATCCCTGACGGAACAAGTAAAGGAGAAAGTTGTGGTGCTCTATTTAATCAAGCCTACTACACGGGAGCAGGCTCAGAGGTTAACGTTGAAGCTGACTTTGAAAGAATCTCATTTAATAATTTTAAATTAAAATGTGAAAACTCTACAGCTACAGATAGCTACTACGTAGGAGCACTAATTGGAGCAGCAACATCAGGAAGTACTGATGATGTTAAAACTAGAACTTTTCGACTTGATCGTATTGAAGGTGACATCAATATAGAAGTTAATTCCCCAAATACACAACAAGTAGTTGGTGGACTAATTGGCTATACAGAAAATAAAACTTCAATAGATACATGGTCAAATCAGTTTTCATTCACAAATACATTCTTAGATAAGCAGCCATCTATAATTGGAGGACTAATTGGACACCATGAATCGATGGCAGCTTCTCAAATGGGAGAATTACATCTATCCGATAATAATATTCACAATAATATATCAAGTAACTTAGCGTACGCAGCTCAACAAGCTGCTGGTGGACTTATTGGAAAAGTTTATAATCCTAATAAGCTCGATATACGAGGCTCAATATCTACAGGAAATATCAATACGACACTTAAAAACGCAGGTGGTATTATTGGACACCTCTATTATAGCTCTACAGAAACAGCTTCAATTTATACCACAATGAATAATACCAATGTTCAAGCTGGTGGTAGTTCTGGTGGTCTCATAGGTTCTGCAAAACTAGATAATTCAACAAGCCTCTACTTTATGGCCACTACAAACCGAGGGGAGATCATAGGAGCAAGTGGAGCTAGTGCCAATGAAGGAGTCGGTGGCATCATTGGTACAATTGATGGCACAAGTGGTTTTGAGAACTTTAGTATTGATAGTTCATCTAATAAAGGGAAAATCACATCGACTAATGGTCATATCACAACATCTGCAGCAGGTTCCCTAGTTGGTCTTTTTAAAACAACAAATTTAGGTTTCTTTTCAAATGGGTTCTATGGAGATATTTCGCAAATCTTCACCGGCGGAAATGAAAAACCTTATCTTATAGGGTTTGTAAATGATTTAACTCAAGCGAATGTTACTAATTCTTTAAATCTATCTGATATAATTTTTTCAAATTACTTAGCGACGTCACCACTAAGTGAGACACTACTTTACTATGGAGATGACTCTAACCAATATCAATATACATACGATGACTTAGCTGCAGATCCATTTCCAGGCTCATTGGCAGATCACTCTCTTTTCACGCCAACTGCCGAATCCAAGTTAGACCTATTTCTAAATTACTTTATGCAGTTTGATGCTAATGGAAAGTCAATTGTAAATGGATCAGAAAGTAGTCCATTTCTTATAAACGACAAAGCTGACTTTGTATATGTAAACTCGTACCTAGGGGCGAAGTTTTCTTGGAAACTAATGAAAGACATAAATATGGAAGATCAATTTCTACAACTCTCACCATCAGATGCTCCATTTGAAGGTAATTTTGATGGTAATGGAAAAACGATCCATAACTTTTATAATGACTACTCTACTCTAACCCCATTAATGGCCAATAACGGTATCTTTCCTCATGTAACATACGGAAGAATAAAAAATCTAAACATTAATGATGGGGAAGTGATTTTTAAGTGCTCAACAGAAACTTACAACGGATCAGGTGTCCTAATCGGTCAACTTTCAACATATAATCAATGGGATGGAAACGGAGATCCACAAATCTTTAATATCTCTGTTTCAAATACAAAAATCAATATGCCAATTGGAAGTGACTGTAAGGGCGCCTCACCTTTTATTGGATATTTTAATTCCGATAATGGAGAAGATGCTGCTCGTTTTCAAAACATAAGCATCATAAATAATACGATTGATGCTAGTAAGTCTGCAGGACTAGTCGGTTACATCTACCTACCTTCAAGTACAACATTTCCATTTAAGAATGTTGAAGTAGTAGGAAATAAATTTATTGGTGAAAGTGTTACGACCTCAACTTCATCAAGCGCCTTCTTTGGTGCTTCCATTGCAAGTGGGATATACACTTCTTATGAAAATGTTCTCTTTATTGGTGATGTCAACGGAGATAATCCTGGTGCCATTACAAACGATGAAAATCTTGCCAACTTAGGTGCTTCAACAGATTCTCTAATTAGTAATGCCTATGCCTTCTTTGATGGCGGCCAGTATATTCAAGGAACTGCCTTTACAAATAACGGTGCAACAAGCTTAGCCGATATTGGAACGACATCATTTGATGACTACTTTATTCACGATGCTACAGTAGGCACTGTACGCTTAGACCGCGATTATATAACAGAAGAAATTTATGATTAAGATGCCATGATAAATTGGCAGAAATAGCGAGGACGCGTTCAGCGTCCTCTTTTTTTATCCGGCAGAACTTACCGATTTCATTAGCTTAAGGAAAATTTACTAAATAATTCCCACCGCATGACGATGTAAGCCTACAATAGACAGCCAAAGCTTTTGTCTCACTAGATTTTATCGGAAAAAGACAGAGGTTTTGAGGCAACTATTTAATATAAATTAAAAGCAACTATTGCCCATAATAAAAATTACTTTTGAGCTAAATAAAATCAAGGGTAAAATTAATAGGAAGGCAATTAGAAAATCTTTGCTTGTTTTACTTCGTTAAGGAGGAGGACTAAATGGAAGCTGAAAAATTGGAACATTTCAAAAAGAAACTACTAGCGGCTAAGGCGGAAATTCTTAACGGTGGTATTCTGACGAGTACAGAAGATTTAAAGATGTCAACGGATGACCTACCTGATGAGGGAGACGTTGCCAACGCAGTTATTAATCAACAGGTTACATTCAATATGAGAGCCCGTGCTATGCACAAGCTTCGTTTAATTGAAGAGGCTCTTCATCGCGTGGAAGACGGGACTTATGGTCACTGTGAAGACTGTGATGAGCCAATCGGTGCTAAAAGGCTTGAGAACCAGCCATGGGCCGAATTATGTATCACTCACGCTGAAGAAAGAGAGCGTGAAGAACAACACATGCGAAGAGTCGGTTAAGACTTTTTACATATTCCAAATGTTAGTAATAAAAGCCTGCATACGCAGGCTTTTGTTTTTCCTGTCTCCTATTCTTAGAAAGCAATACTTTCATCTACATGAAACTTCTCTTTCTTGATATAGACAAATTTAGAAATATCCTTCCTCAATATCTTTTTGATTTTTTGATTGGTTTTAATGATCTCATTCACTTTTGGACTAGTGGGAGATGACACTGTGTTGTTAATTGGCGCGACAATCATAATGTAAGCAAATAAGAAAATGCTAATTGATAATGTCCATATTGTTTTCACTAAACTACCCTCCATGGTAACTTCTTCTACGTTCATAAATAAGCACATGAGATGCCAAATTTTGGTATAATAATTTCGGTGACTTACTATAGTAGAGCGATGAACACGGTGGCTTTTTGGCCTTCTTTTAGGACACCACTAAAACAAAAGTGTATAAGATTTTGACACCTATCTATAAACTATCCATACTGACTATAGGTGAACAACTTAAGTAGGTAGAATCACTATATTAGTGTTGGCATCAAGCCTGCATTATATATAGTGAGTTTGAGTTTAGACATAAGGAGCACTCTTGAAACTTAAATTAAACCTAAAATCATTCCTACTTATTTCAACATTAGTTGCATCTTCAACTTTTGCACAAGATTCTGGAAAGAAGCTAACTCTTGATCAGTTAAGAGCACGTGTTTTCAAAAAAGAATATCAAAGCACAACGACAAAAACTGATGTACTTCACTCACGTTTTTCAAGCTGGGGTGTAAAGAACTCTTTTGATAAAGGTTCTATTAATCTTCCAGGTGCACTGAAGAAGTTACAAGCAAAACAAGATGTTGTTGTTGCTGTTATCGATACAGGAATTGATCCAACTCACCCATTCCTTAAAGACAACTTATATGTACCAAAAGGACAAGCAGGTCTTTCAAACTTTGGATTAGACTTTTCTAAAGGTGCAAAGAATGTAAAGACTCCATATGATAAGAACCGTCACGGAACTCACGTTTCAGGTATTATCAAGTCTGTTTTTCCAAACGTTAAGATTCTTCCTCTTAAGTATTACAACAGAAATGCTTCTGGGAAAGACAACTTAAATTCAACGATCAAGGCCCTTCGTTATGCTGTAGATCTTGGTGTTGATATTATTAACTACTCAGGTGGTGGACCAGAGCCAGATTTAGAAGAATTAGAAATTCTTAAAAAGGCAGAAAGAAAAGGTATTATCGTAGTAGCTGCTGCTGGTAATGAGCAAGAGAATATTGATAACTCAAAGTCTGCTTACTACCCAGCAAGTTATAAGCTTTCAAATATTATTACTGTAACTGCACATAACCAATCAATGCAAATCCTTAACTCTTCTAACTGGGGTGTTGAGACTGTTGATGTATCGGCTCCAGGTTATAAGATCAACTCTGCTATTCCAACTCAGAGAAATGGTCTACTAACAGGAACATCTCAAGCGACTGCATTTGTTTCAGGTGTTGCAGCAATGCTTAAAGCTGGCTACCCAGGACTTACTGCTAAGCAAATTAAGAAGATCATCTCAATCACTGCTAAGAAAGAGATTACTTTTAATGGAAAGGTTAAGTCTTCAGGACGTCTAGATGCGACAGCTGCAATTGATTTAGCAACAAAGCTTAATGATAAAACAAACGGTCAGCTTGCAAAAACAAGAGCAAGTAGAAGAGATGTTGCAAACACTCCAAAAGTAATTATCAGAAAATAATTTTCAAATACTAGATGGCCCTAAAATAGGACGTAAGCGCAAGGGTCATACTTATCACAAATACCGCCACAAGCATTCCATAAAGCACATAAGAAACCTTAAAAACTCCCATCATTTTATGATTAAAGAAGTTCTCGTATTGTTCCTTAGTACTTTGGTCTTTAGACTCTCCTATTGCGGCCTTAATTCGCTCGTATAAAGAGAATTCTTCAATACCTCTTTGAGCGTATGGATGCCAAATCTCTTGCTCACTAACTCCAGAGTTCATCATCTCAATGACAATATCTGCGAGCTCTTGAAGATAAAGAGGGCGCAGCTCATCTGATTTTGATGCTTCACTGTAGAAATAGTCTAAGAGATTATTATAGCGACGACGTACTTTTACTAAAAACTTCTTGAACTTCACATCACCTTTAAAGATTTGTGGGTTCTCCATTTCTAGAGGACTAAGAGTTTGCCAGTACTTTTCACGAAAAGTGTAAAAGCTCTTCTCCCCTAAAGGTGAGCCAAGGGGATTAAAAGATAAATCATAATCACACATTTGGCAGCGATCATTTTTAATATTATCGCTATTGCACTTAGGGCAAGTTATAAGATGCACTTCCTGTGCAAGTACTTCGTCCTTGAAGAGATGTTGATGTTTTTGTACGTCGTTTAGAAATTCTGTATCCATAAGAATATTGTAATTTCATAAGGTTAGTATTGGCAAATGTTAAATCATATATAACAATAGAGTATGATTGGAATTCTTAAGCACAAATTTGCTCTGCCCGTACTGCATGTTCTTGCAGGAATTATTTATGCTTTAAACTTTCCCTTTATTGGTGAATTCACAATTTTTCCAACCATATTCATTAGTGCGGCCATCATCTTCTATGGCCTAGATAAAGAAAGACGCTTCAAATTCAATCTCCTCAATATCTTCTTATTTTGTTGGGGTTATAATTTAGCAGGCTACTATTGGTTAATGTTCACTTTAAATGAATTTGGTGGACTATTTTTCCCATTTAACTTTCTAGTATGGCAGCTCTTCTCTTTAGTGATTGCACCACAATTCTATCTCTTCTTAATCATCTTCTACTTTTTAAGAGATCGTATTAAGCTGGAAAGTTTAATCGGTGGCATCTTCTACTGCCTAGTATTTGTGATACTTGAGATATTTACACCACAGCAATTCCCTGCGCTCTTTGGGCATCCTTGGCTTAAGATTTCACCTTATTTAAAACCAGCAAAGTATTTAGGTCAGCCTTTTTATAGCTTTCTGACTCTTTATATCGGACATCTTATTTTTAGTTTTTCAAAAAAGAGGCGTCTTCCATCCTTTGCGGCCGTGGCCATCCTTGTTCTCTTATCGGCCAATTTTCTAATGGGGCCGATTAAAAATGAGCTTAACAATGAACTTAATATTCGTGTTGTTCAAGGAAATATAGGAAATGATCTAAAACTTAAGTCAGAGCAAGGAGTTCGTCTTGCCGCTTCAGAGGTAGTTAATATCTATAAGTCGATGAGTTTAAATGATGGCATTGATAAAATGGACTTAGTCATTTGGCCTGAGACTTCATATCCAAGATTTGTTTTTACAAAATTAAATAAGAAAGTGAATGCTGAACTAAGTGAGCTCTTTATAAATTCAAATTCAAAGTACTTTATTGGGACTTATGATCTCGCATCCACAAAGCCAGATGTTTTAGAAAATACATACAATGCTACAATCTTGGCATCAAAAGATGGCGATATTGAGCAAGCCTACCACAAACAGGTTCTTATTCCATTTGGTGAAGGTCTTCCATTTGGCCCATTAAATAAGTATGTGGCCCCATACCTCACTAATGTTTCACTTTTTGCTAAAGGTAAATCTTTTACAAATTTTAAAGTGAAAGATAAGGGATTCATTTCTCTAATCTGCTATGAAGTACTCTTTCCTCGTTATGTCTCAAAGTATTTAAACGCAGTAAAAGAGCGCGGAGAAAAAGTCGACTTCATTGTTAATGTAACCAATGACTCATGGTACGGGCCTTACTCAGAACAGGAACAACACCTATTTCTTGCAAAGTGGCGTGCGGTGGAATTTGGACTTCCAATCATTCGCGCAACGAATACTGGAATCTCATCAGTAATTCTCCAGGACGGAAGTGAGTTAATTCGCACAAAGAATTTCGAACAAAGAAATATGGACTTTAAATTCTAAAAGCCTTCTTTTAAAAGATCGTGCATGCGGATGAAGCCTTCAAATTTACCATCAGTAATAACTGGTAGAACGTAAATTTTATTTTGCTCCATAAGTTTTAAAGCATCCATCGCAAGCTCATTAGAAGTGATATACTTTGGCTCTTTTGTCATGATTTCAGAAAGTGGTTTTTCAAGAGCATTCTCTTCTTTTGCAATAGATCGGCGAATATCACCTTCAACAAGTATTCCACTGAATTTATTATTATCCATTACTGCAAGAGCACCTAGAGGCTTATTAGTCATCTCTAGAACAGCATCTTTTAATAGCTTATCTGAAGTTAGAATAGGACTTTCTTTCAATGGCCACATGAGATCGCGAACTTTCATCGTTAATGACTTACCTAGTTTTCCACCAGGGTGATTAATTGCAAAGCCTTCCTTTGAAAGCCCTACAAATTTCTCATAGGCAACTGCAATAGCATCTCCCATAGCAAGAGCAACAGTTGAAGAAGTGGTTGGAGCAAGGTCATTTATACAAGCTTCCCTTTCAACAGAGCAATCAAATGCAATTCCACATTCCTTTGCAATTGCTTTTGACAAGTCTCCAACAAGAGCAATTCTATGGTCTTTGTGAATGCGAAGAAAAGGCATAAGCTTCATGATCTCACTAGTTGTTCCCGACTTTGATAAGAAAATAATGGCATCATTCTCACTTGTTCTTCCAAGATCCCCGTGAAGGGCCTCAGTTGGGTGAAGGAAAATTGAACGAAGCCCCAGAGAGCTAAATGTTGAAGAAAGCTTTTCACCAATTAGGCCAGACTTCCCAACACCACAAAGAACCATTTGGCCCCCTTTAGCGTGAAGGAACTCAAAAACATTTGTTAACTTGTTGCACATTTGCTCATCTAATAAGCCGATAACTCGGTTTATTGAGTCTGCTTCAAGTTTCAATACTTCCTTCATTTGACTAAAATGGTCCATTATAACCTCATTGTGTACCAAATTTTCATTCTCGATCGAGTGTATGACTATGTTATTATAAATATATGAAAATGTTAAAATTAATCGTCATCTTTACCCTACTTTTTAGTTGTAGTTCATATGAACAATTTGAACAATTAGTTGAAGAATCAGAAATGCCAGCTAAGACCTATAAGGCCAATTTCAATCAGACTTGGCAGGCCGTCTTAGAAATTATGCAACAATATGATATTTCAGTAAAAAACCAAGAAGCTGGGACAATTAAGACACGTTGGATAAATAACACGAGTCAGGTTAATTTCTCGGATGCATTTGGATCAAAAGAGATGGTTAAGGCCGCTCAATTTAAACTCGTTATCAATGTCATTAAGGGATATCGAGGAAAGAGTGAGGTTTCTAAAGTCTCAATCTATCGTCGCCAAATGATTGAAAAAGACTTTCTTCAAGGTTGGAGGGTTGTAAGATCTGATGGAATCCTTGAAAAGACGATTCTCTACCGAATTGATCGTATCCTAAAAAGAGAGAAGATGATCAAAGGTATCGAAGAACAAAAGGCCCGCGAGGCGGAGAAAGAGTTATTCTAATGAATAACGCTTTCTTCCTCTAAGTTTTGATTTACAAGAACAATATCCTCTTCAACTTCAATCGTATCATCCATATAAGAATCTCTTCTTCTTAGAATCTTACGGCTAAAGAAAACCATAAAGTCTCTCTGCACTAGAAGCATACACGGTAAAACGACAAGAGTTAGAACTGTCGCAAAGAGTAGACCCCATCCCATACTCATGGCCAGACTCTTAGTGAAGCCAGCATCTCCACCAATTGCATAGGCCATTGGAAAAACACCACCTAGAGTTGTAATACTAGTTAGAATAATAGGTCTTAGACGGCTTGCTGCCCCATCAATAATTTCAGGGCGGTGAAAGCTAAACCAGTCCTTACGATTCTCATTTATCGTTACCACAAGAAGAAGACTATCGTTTACAACAACACCGGCCATACCGATAATTCCAATAATGGCCATTAAGCTAATATCTAATCCCTGTAGGTAGAATGCCCAGATAACACCAATTACACCAAATGGAATTGCAGTACAGATTAGGATCGGTTGCATAATACTTCTAAGAACAATTGCTAAAATGAAGAAGATACCAAGTAGTGCAAAAGCGAACTTTTTGGCCATGGATGCCTTATTCTTACGAGACTGCTCATCAGCATCCTGAGCGTTAAATGTTAAATCAGGATATTTCTTTGAAAGCTCATCTGTAACAAGCTTCACTTTGTTAATTAAGACTTCTTTTTTAATCACTTCTTTGTCAAAAGGAAGATCAACAACAACTCTTCTCATAAGATTTGAGTGCTTAATCACTGACTGCCTCTTCTCCTTCTTCCAAGATCCAAGCTGAGAAGCTCTAATGATATTTCCATTAGAAAGAACAACCGGTAGTTTTCCAAGGTCTTCAAAATTCAATTCATCACCGTCTTTTACATATGTGTAGAATTTAATCTTACGATTACCTACTGCATACTCATAGACCTCATTCTTATTAATGAATTGCACTAGTTGATTTGAAACCTGAGCTAGAGTTAGGCCCCTTGATTGGATTTCATTCTTCTTTGGTGTAAATATCCATGCATCTTTAAATAGAGAGTCGTCTAGATCGACTGACTTAATCCCCTCAATTTTTAGATCTTCAATTGTCTTCTTTGTATCAGTAGTTACTTTCTCCACGTTAAATGGAGTTTGTGAACGAATTGTTACCTCAACTAGGTTTTCACGACTTTCATCATTTCCACCCTTAGCTATCTTCACTTCTAATCGGCTAAAGACACCTGTCTTTTGAAGCTTATCAAGCTTATCTTTTAAATAGGTTTCGACATCCTTCTTATTAGCTTCCACATTATCATCTAGCTGAGAAAAAGATAAACGGTAGCTAAAGTATTGCGGGCCAACTTGTTTTTTACCATTTGTATAATTCTGACCTACTGTAATTTGATAATTCTTATATTTATCCTTATCAATACCTTCCATGATCTTCTCGACTGGAGCTAGTTGCTTATAAGTATCCTTAAGCCCCTTCGTCTCTTTTAACTCTCCAATAAACTCAACAGACTCTGAAGAGATACTTAGGTTGAAGTTAAAGTTGATATTCTTACTAGCAAAAATCATCGAAGCGATCATGATAACCACAAATGAAGCCAGAACGATATAGCGCCACTTTAAAGAGAACTCCAGTAGCTTCACATATCCTCTTTTAAAGCGTTGAAAAACGCTAGACTCATGATGAATATTGGCCTTTGAAACAAAGTGATGTAAGTGATTTGGAAGAATAAAGAAACTTTCAAATAAACTTAAAAGAAGTGCTGCAAACACAACGACAGGAATGGCCAGTAAGATATTTGACATCGAATCTTTTCCTACAAGGATAGGAGTAAATGCGATGAGTGTCGTTGCAACTGTTCCACAAATAGGCTTCCAAGTAGAAAGTACTGCTCCAATAGCAGCATCTCGTGAAGAGGCGCCCTTTTCTAAGTTTTGCATATATTGTTCAGCAATAATAATTGCATCATCAACAATAATTCCGATAACAAGAAGTAGACCAACAACAGAAATTAGATCAATTGAAATTCCAAAAGTATCAAGAACTGTAAAAGTGAAGAAATACGCCAAAGGCATTCCTAAAGAAGTCATTAGAGACGTTTTTAATCCTAGGAATAAAAAGAGAGTGATAACAACGAGGATAATTCCTAAAAATGCATTTGATTGAAGAGCATTAATTTGTCTCTCAATAAATGCAGGGCCATCCTCTACACTAATGACATGTAGCCCTTCTGGAGCATTTTCATTAATTTGAGCAACTTCTTTTTCTAATACATTCTTAAGTGTAATAGAGTCTGCTTCAGTATCTTTGAAGATATTAAAGCTGCTTGAACGCTTTCCATTTGTATAATACTCTCTCGTCTTCTTTGGTAGTCTGTACTCAAGAGAAGCAATATCTTTTAGCCTAAGGGTGTGGCTAGAATTATTTGATCGAATAATAATATTATTTAGGGCCTCTAGATCATATTCGTTATTTTCTATCTCTACAGAATATGTATCACTTCCCTTAGTAATTGAACCAAGTGGATAAATTCTAAAAGTATCATTGATCTTTCTATAGATATCAGCAGGAGAAAGACGATAACGAGCAAGTTTTTCTTCATTTAATTGGATATATAAATTCTTTTCAGCGTTGTAATTATCAACTCTTGAGACTCCATTTACTCTTTCAAGCTGCTCCTTAATTTTAAGCATCCATTTTTGGTGAGTATCATTTTGTTCATCAAAGTTTTCAATTGCATAATAATTAAACCAAGATTCAGTCTGTTTAAGGTGGCGTACAACAATATCTTCCGTCTCACTTGGAAGATCTCCACGTATATTTTCGATTGCATCTTTGATTCTTGATTCTAACTCAGAGATATCTTCGTAATCATCTTTTACATTAACGTTTATTTTCATGTAGCCTTGTTGTGAATTCGACCAAATCTTATCGATTCCAGCACTACCTTTAATGGCACGCTCAATTGGATAAGTGAGAAACTTTTCAACTTGTGATGGCCCTGCTCCAACAAGAGTTGCAGTAATTTGAATCCTCTTGGATGCCCAATTAGAAATAAGATCTCTTTTCATATGACTTAATGAAATAATTCCAAATAGAATCATCATGACACTTAAAAGATTTACTAAGAAGCTATTATCAACGAAGTATGATACGAGTTTTTTCACAAGCTACTGCCTTATTTAATAAAATAATAAACAGTAGCTTCTAACATTAAGTATGTGAATAAATTAGATTTTTTGAATAAATGATCGAATTTACATGACCTAAGTATTTAAAAATACTTAGTAGGCCATGATATAAGTCACCCAAGACTCACAATTTTCTTCATCATTTGATTGGTAGAAGTTTCCGTCCCCTGTTCCGTCATCGTCCTCACCTTCCCAGTAAGTAACAACGTTCTCGAAACCAGCATCCTTCATAATGTCTTTAATTTCACCAACTGACCAATGTCTCCAATTATAAGAGAAAGCTTCACGGTAAAGCTTATTATCGTGGTGAGTTTTAAAATGAATATAATATTGTACTTCTTCTGTAAGAGGATTGTAGCTATCGCAATCCCAGAAGTATGTATGGTCTTCGTGCTCAGTCTCTTCTTCTAGTTCTTGGCGACATTCTTCTCCACCAAAGATATCAACCATGAAGATACTCTCAGGGCCCATATTCTTTTTTACTTGTTTGAAGTAATTTAAAAGAACATTTCTTTCTTTAAAAATGAAATATGAGAAGTTAAATGCAACAGTAACATCTGCAGTAAAGTCATAATCATCAAGAACATTTCCACGAATATAGTGCATACGTGTTTTTTCTTCTTCAGTTAATCGAGAGTAATGATTTTCGATACCATAGGCTTGTGGTTCTTCATCAAGATCAATTCCCCAAGCTTGACGATCCTTACCTTCTTTAACCCAGTCACAGGCCATTGCAGCTGTTCCACCGAAGTCTTCACGAAGTGTCTTTGGCTCGCGACCAAAAACTTTCTTATATTCTTTGTTAATAAATTCAATATCAGCTTCATGATTCTGAACTGACTTTTCATACAATTCGTACTTTAAATTCGTTGGAATTTTACTCATTCTCTCTTCTCTTTTTTATTTTAAAAATTACTTGTAAGACTTTACTTCTTTAATGCCAGAATTGTAACTCATATTGATTGAATTTTTAACCTTAAATCTCAAATCATTTGTCACATAGACACTACGTGCCAGAGAAATAAAGCCTTCACCAAAATCACCCTCTTTTTCTTTAATTCGGATATCATCTTCAATCACCCAAAGCTTTTCATTTATCTCTTTAAGCTCACTCATATACTTATCGAGACCTTCTAAGTTGAGTTCATTTAATCGTTTGGCCAATTGATCATATTCTTGTTGTGCTAGTTTCACACGCTCCGGATCTTCAATTCTTTCTGTTTTAATCTTTAGGATTGTCATCTTATCCACAAGCTCACCTAGCGATACTGGACATTCAATAATCATATTACACCTCGATATCAATATATTTAATTTCCACAATTGTGTATTCAAAATCTTCTTCAGGGGCCTGAACAATGACATCATCCCCTTCTTCTTTTCCAAGCATTGCTCTTGCTATTGGAGACTTCCAACTCACAAGTCCACGAGTTGTATCAACTTCATCGACTCCAACGATTGAATAATTTCGCTCGCTCCCCTGCTCATCCTCTAAGGTCACGGTCGCACCAAATTGTACTTTTTCAGCTTTTATTTCAGTTGGATCAACGACATTGGTCGCATTAATTCTCGTATTGAGAAAACGAAGTCTTCGATCAATCTCACGAAGTCTTTTTTTTCCATATTGATAATCTGCATTCTCAGATCGATCACCAACTGAAGCGGCCCATTTTACAGTGGCCGTCACTTCAGGACGTTCTACCTTTGTTAAATGCTCATGCTCATCCTCAAGTTTCTTCAAACCTTTAGGTGTAATGTAATTATCTTTCTTAATTGCCATAGCGTCTAAGGATCTCCTCGACTCCATTTTCCACTAAGTTTAAAACTTCTTCGAACCCTCGTGCTCCACCATAGTACGGATCAGGAACCTCTTCATAAGAAGCATACTCTCCCGTGCAATAATCACAGAATAACTCAACTTTCTTCTTTTGCTCTTGATTTGGATTTAACTCTAAAATATTGCGATAATTTGACTTATCCATCGCAAGGATCAAGTCAAATTTTTCAAAATCATCCTTATTAAATCCACGGGCAGTACTCGTCAGTAAATAACCGCGACGAAAAGCATGCTCTCGCATTCTTTTATCGGCTGCTTCTCCTGCGTGATAGGCACTTGTTCCTGCTGAATCCACTTCAATTACAGACTCAAGCCCCTGTTCTCGTACTTTATGAACAAGCACACCATCGGCAGCAGGTGATCGACAGATATTTCCAAGACAAACAAATAAGATTTTCATAATAGAATTATGATAGAATCATTGGTGAAAGTAAATCGAAGGATTTTTCATGACAGTACAAAAGATTAGAACAATGGGTGATCCAGTATTAAGAGAGATCACACAAGAGTTCACAAAAGAAGAAATTTTAGCTCCTGAAACAAAAGAGCTCATTCAAGATATGCAAGATTCAATGAAAGCTGCTGGTGGGATTGGAATTGCGGCACCTCAAATTGGAGTCTCAAAAAGAGTTACAATTATTGATGTCCCGGAGGAGTCTCGCTATGAAGAGGCCCAAGCTAGTCAACGAATGATAATCTTTAATCCAAAAATTGAATTTTTAACTCAAGAAGAAGATGGATATTGGGAAGGTTGTCTATCTGTGCCAGGTCTTAGGGGTTTTGTAGAAAGACCAAATCATATTCGCGTATCTTTTCTTGATGAAAATGCCAAAGAAGTTGTGATTGAAGCACAAGGATTTTTGGCCACAGTCTTTCAACACGAGATCGATCATTTATTTGGAAAACTCTACGTTGATCAAATCAAAGATATAAAACAATTAGTTTTTGAAGAGAATTTATAAGTAAAAGGGCCCGAAACCGGGCCCTCATTTTTTGATTGCTTAATTATTCAGAAACAATCGCTCTCATAACATCTAGTGTTTCTGGAGATACTGAATCTTCATAACGTGCCCAGATTGCTTTTGCTTCAGAAACTGAAGTTTCACGATCAATTTGAGTCACGACTTCTTCAAGAATTAGGTTCGCCTCTTCAACTTCAGAGTTGTAGATAGCGATTTGGTCAGCTGTCACACCTTTTAGTGTTCCATTAACTGGACCAAATTCTGCAAGTCCTTCATCATCAAGAACGATTAATCCAGCAAGTCCAATTTTAGCTGCTTTAGCCCAATCTTTTGTATCACCTGAGAAGATTGCTTTAATTGAGTAACCTGTACTAACTTTCATTGCAACTAAACCAGTATATGCTAAATAAGCATTCCCTGTTAACATCCCTACAGCTGCAGATGCATTAAAAGTTAGACCAGAAGCTAAAAGTAAACTTAGAATAATCTTTTTCATTTTTTCCTCCATGTTTTTTTGGTTGTAAATAACGATAGCTATTTCTGTAAAAAATCTAAACTTAATTAAAGGTAATTTGTTTTCTGCTGATTCAGTAAAATTCGTTGGCCATTTTTTAGAAGCTAAAAACTCGGTTTCTACTGCGCTTCTAAGTCAAACAAGTATTTTTAAGTATTTAGCATTGCTGGCTAAAGTTATTTTTCTTAATAACCGACAAGAAAGCAGGGTTATATAAAACTAAGAGAGATAAATATGAGTCAAAGTAAGAAGCAAAATATTATTGCACTAGTGGGTGTACTCAGTGTTAATGCATTTGTCACCTATCAATTCTTATCAACGTCGCAATTTGATAGCGTCTATTCAAAAGAGAAAATTCATCAACCTCGAACACCAGCCTCACAAAAGGCTCCCGGTGACTATAAAGAATACGAAGTACTCTATCCATTAGAAGACTATGTTATATACGATGACTTTAATGGAACCGTTGATTATAAGATGAGCGTAGACTTCTGGTCTGATAAAGGTGCTAAATACTTTACTGAAAATGGGAAAGAGGCCATTTCAGAAGGTTTAACAAAGGGCTTTGAGAGACTCATTAAAAAAGGAAATGATGAAGGAAAGACACTTAAAACAGAAGTTCTTCCTGAGCTGACAAAAGAGTTTTTAAATACATTTGTTTATACTATAAAAGTAGTGAAGCTTATCGATTCAAACTTTGAATTTGATATTATGTTTACTCCTTATGAAAAAGACTCCGCTACTTATAAAGACGAATTACAAACAAACCAACTAGTAAATATTGACTCCACTGGAAGCCTTTATAAAGAATATAAGAAATATAATGCAAACTTTTCAAACGCTATTATTGAAACACCTATTCCAGTATCTAATGAAGATTATCAATACCTAGGTGGTGCAATTACCCTTGCAGCTGAAGTTATTGATACAGATTGGAAGATTTCACAACCAATCCCAAATCCTAAGAAGAATGGTGTAAAAGGATTTCTTCGTTTAAGAAAGTACTTTCGAGTTAATTCTCCAACAGATTTAAAAGTGGATTCATTCAAGTCGAAGTACCTAAATATTACGGAACAAGACTTCAACGCAAAAAATGATATGCCTCAAGTTGTCACAGTTGACACGATTTACGAATACAATTTGAAAAATATTATCCCAAAGAAAACGAAAACAATTATTCACTTTGGTGAGATTGTCTCTCTTGATAAGAAATACGATAGCTTCTTTAAGAGACTATTCACCTTCTTTAAAAAGAAGAACGATATTAAAACATCAGAATTCAATTTCAAAGGTGATTTCTCAAGTGGCCCTATTAAAACCAACTTCAAGGGACAGATCAAAAAACTTGTTTACGATCATCAAGAGAAGAAATTCACAAGTAAGAGTCGTGTAACAGCAAACCCTCGTGATTTTGATCAACGAATGAAGCTACGTCATGCGATTAAAAAGACGTTCCTTGAGGATAATACAGAATTTATTATTAAGAATTTAAATTTAAGCAAATTTATCAATAACTAGGTTGTGAATATGAAAAAGATTCTAACGAGTACAATTCTTTCAGCTCTTGCGATGCAATCATTTGCTGGTCAATTCAATATTAAAGATCGCATTGAATCTCAAAAGCTAATGCTTGAAAGCTACGATTCTCTCTATGGACAAAGAGAATACTCTCATCCACCAAGCTTCTTTGATGCGCTCAAAGACCTCAAGGGGCTAAAAGAGAAATCGGCGGTAAAGTTCATGAAAAAAGCCGATGAGATTCTTCCAAATAAGATTGCGATGCCAGTTACTTATTGGGCTAAAGTCAATCCTAATGAGAAGAACCTTGCAGAAGTTATTCACTACTATATGGCCTACAAGCTCTTTATTCTTAGAGATTATATTGATAATCCACTAACAAGTGAAAAAGATAAGGCCCAAGCAGCGAAGCTATTAGAGAAAATAACAAGAGATGGTATTACATCAAATTCTATTTCTAATTATTTTTCAACTTTAAAAATACACTCTTTAAAAATTGCCACATCAAAAGATGTCATTGAAGAACTTTCTAATAATGAAATTATCAATATTGACTTCAATGAACATTTTAAGGATATCAATACATACTCGCTTTCGGCCCTGGGATTTGTTCCTTCTAATAAAACTGAAATTGTTTCAGAAAATGATCGATCTCTAGAAAGAATTGACTGGCTAAATCAACGAGTTATCTTTGCTGGTGGAAAGCTAGATTTTGATTCTGATTATATCAAGATGCCAACAGGAGAGGATCCAACAGGAAATATCATTTTTCAAGAAGATCCAATTTATATTAAGATTCGCGATATGATTGATAGTGCTGAGCATTCAGTATTTATCGATATCTTCTTATTTGGTGGAACACTAGGTGCGACTCTTTCAGAGTATCTTCTTGACCAGACAAAAGAGAAGCTTAAGAAGAATCCTAATTTTAAGGTTGTTCTTCTCCACGACTATGCAACAAATTACAATATGCTTGATGAGATGATGCCTATATTTGAATATATTAAAAAGCGTATTGAAACAGAGGATGAGCTAAAAAATAATGTTTCACTTCTTCAGGCAAATATTCAACGTCACCCTCCAGGGATTCCTTTTGGGATTACGAAACTAATTCCAAAAACAAAGGAAGCGATTCAATACTTTGAGTCAGGTAGTACGTATTTTGAATCAAAAATTGACCACTCAAAAGTAATTGTGGTTGATGGAAATACTGAAAATGCACAAGCATACTTTGGTTCAAAGAACTGGACTGACCACAGTGGTGGTTATTACTATGATGACGCCATTTATGTCACAGGTGCAGCAGCCGGACTAGTTCAAGCATCATATTATCGAGATCTAGAAGCGGCCTTAACTGAAGACCCGAAGGAATTACTTGGCTTTTATTATAAAGAACAAGGCTTTGATAATCGCGCCTATCTTGCAAAAAAAGACCAGATTCTAAAGGATATGAGTATCACAAAGGACAAATACGAAGTGAAAGGAGACTCTGTTATTCGCCTAGCTGAAGCCGATGTCGATGGAACAATCAAAAATGTTCGAAATATCTTAATTGATATGATTTCAAAAGCAGAAAAGAATATCTTCATGGAGCAGCTATTTCTCTATGATTCATATGTTATCGATGCACTGATAAAGGCAAAAAGACAGAATCCACTACTTGATATCAAACTTGTAATTGACCACAATGGAAACTTTGGAATGAATGGGCTACCAAATACTCTCTTTGTTAAGAGGCTTGTTGATGCAGGTATTGAAGTTCGTGCTCGTAAAACTTATGGTATTACAGCAAATTTCCCAGATGGTACAACAAAAGAATATCACCAAGAAAACCATCGCAAGATCACTTCAGTCGACGGGATTACAGTTCTAGGTGGATCTTCAAATATTAATCCTGATACTCTTCAAGGATCTTTTAGAGAGTTTGGTGCTCAAATCTTTGATAAAGGTGAAGTACTAAGTTTTGAAAAGCGCTTTAAAAGAGATTGGAACGATTCAGAAAAGATGGAAATCTTTGATATAGAAAATTTTGAAGCTAATATCCAAGGTGTTGCTTTTGGTAAACGCTCTTCTGCGATTATCAATGCAGTTGGAAGTATGGTTTACAAATCAAAAGATGGAATTGAAAAGAGACACAAATAATCTTATCTAATCATAATCAAGTAGCTGTTTAACCACAACAGCTACTTGATTGTTTCTTATTAGCTTTATAAAGCTTATATCTTCTTGGTAATTCTACTAATAATAAAGATCTTAAAATCAACAAAGTAAAAACGACAGCAAGAGAAATCTCCCACCAACTTGATACTTCGTGGTCATGATGAGCAACTTTAAAGTCTAATGGCCAAGTGAAGGCTTGATATAGATAATCTGTTAGAAATGAAAATACTAATGCGACAACAGCAATTGCTACAACATTGATTACCACTCCTCTTTTTCCAATATACTTACCTATGACAAGAATATTTGAGATATTAGTTGCAGGTCCTACAAGTAGGAAAAGTAATGCCATTCCAGGACTCATTCCCTTCATCACAAGTGATGCGGCAATTGGAGTCGTTGCAGATGCACAAATATAAAGAGGAATACCAACTAATAGAATTGCACCTCTTCCGGCCCAACCGTGAAGTCCATCAAAGAAGTTTGCAGGAAGCGCGAAGTCGATAAAGGCTCCGGCCAAGATACCAAATGCAAGCCAGACGGCCATATCATCAACAAGCTCAAAATAACCAAATTTAAAAGAGTCCTTTAATTTCTTTGAAAAGCTCTCACTGGCCACTTCCTTCTTCTTACTTGCACAACAGCTCTTAACTTCAGGCTTTTCATTTTTAACGAACTTATCTGTTTTAAAGACAAGTTGAAGAACACCGGCCACCATTGCAGAAAAGAATGCGGCAATAGGTCTGATTATTGTCATTGGAAGATCCATCATTCCATAAGTCATGGCAATTGAATCGACACCTGATTCAGGAGTTGAAATAAGAAAGGCAGATGTCGCAGAATTTGATGCTCCCTGCTTCTTTAAAGTAGCAGCGGTAGGGATTACTGCACAACTACATAGTGGAAGCGGGATTCCTAGTACAGAGGCCTTAAAAGCTCCCCATATTCCTTTTCCACCCATGGCCTTCTTGATGCGATCAACAGAAATAAAGGCCTTAATGATTCCAGCGGCCAGAAGCCCAAACATAAGAAATGGCGCTGATACTAATATATAATTCCAAAGAGATGTTAAAAAACCCATAATTACCTTCTTTTATTGAGCATATCATAGCAGAGCAAACACTGTTCGTCCTGCGTAGTTGCGTAATTTTGGGCAGTTGATAGACAAATTTTATAGATGAGACGAAAAAAGATGAACAATTTTTTATTTTTTCTATTGACGAATGTGATCCAAATCCCTATATTAATTCTTACGAAATGCGGGGGCGTAGTTAAGTTGGTTATAACGTCTGCCTGTCACGCAGAAGGCCGAGGGTTCGAGTCCCTTCGCTCCCGCCATTTTTATTTCGTAACATTCAAGTTTTAAACTCTTCGGAGTCTAAGATATTAAAGCCGAGTTAACCCACTCGGCTTTTTTTTTGGAGGCGGCAATTAGCAGTATGCTAATTGAAGCCGTGCAACCCTGACGACCGAGCACGATGCGAGGGAGAGAGGGTTTCCCGCAATCTAGATAATTTCTTTAAATTTATTCAACAACGCATGACCGACCCGGAAGGGAGGTCAGGTGAACCAACCCTGCAATCTCAATCACATTTTAATAGCACTGACTCTTTATCACAAAGAGCAGGAGCAGATGACGCAAGACAACCCAGAAGCGACCACGACGGGAGCTTTCGGGTAACCAACTAAGCAACACACGATACATTTTCAGAAAGCAACTAATACACCTACATCGATAACATTTGATTCAAATGAAGACCCCAATGTCGCTTTGAGTAAATTGATTATTAACTACTCAGGTATTAAAGAATATGAAAAGCTTTGAGTTTGCACAATATTAATTTCAAATGATAGTATTTAGAGTACCACCAACGATGAGATCATTATGAAAATAATTGTTTTTAGTGCCCACAATTTTGAAAAAGAATACTTACTACATTATGCAAATGAGCACATTATTACTTTTATTAGTGGCCCACTAAATTCTGATACGGTCACTCTTGCAAAAGGTCATGACGTCGTTAGTGTATTTACGAATGACAAAGTGAATAAAGATGTAATCGATCAACTAAGTGATTTTGGAATTAAACTTATCGCTCTAAGATGTGCAGGTTTTAATAATGTTGATCTTAGTCATGCAAAGTCAAAAGGCATCCCTGTAACGAGAGTTCCGGAATATTCACCACAGGCAATCGCCGAACATACAATGGCCATGATCTTAACTCTGAATAGAAAGACTCATAAAGCCTATAATCGAGTTAGAGAAAATAACTTTAATCTCGATGGCCTAGTTGGTTTTGACTTATATCAAAAAACTGTTGGTGTTATTGGAACAGGAAAAATAGGAAAAGCATTTTGTAAGATTGCTCTAGGATTTGGCTGTAAGGTTTTAGCATTTGACTTGAGCAAGGACAGTGAATTAGAAGAAATGGGAGTTCGCTATGTTGAATTCGATGAACTTCTAGCTTCTTCAAAAATCATTTCACTTCATATTCCTCTAAACAATAATACATACCATCTTATCAATGACTCTAGTATTTCTAAGATGCAAAATGGTGTTGTCTTTATCAATACTAGTCGTGGCGGACTCGTTAATACCAAGGACCTAATTAAGGCGCTCAAAGACAAAAAAATTCTAGCGGCAGGTCTAGATGTCTACGAAGAGGAAGAAAATCTCTTCTTTGATGACCATTCTCTCGATGTACTTCAAGATGATGATCTAGCAAGGCTTATGACCTTTCCAAATACTCTCATTACATCTCACCAAGCTTTTCTAACACATGAGGCATTGAATAATATCGCTCAAACAACTTTTGATAGTATTAACTCAATTGAAAGCAAAAACTTTAAATATCTTATTTAGGTATTTCAAAAAAGAAGTTATAAAACCCCTAATTAAAATCGACACTTCTTTATCTTTCCATAGCGCAAGCTTTCTTAACTCCAGTCTTGGTTTGAGCAATAATATCTTCTCCCTCTAAAATAATAGGAAGAGACTCTTGTTGAATGAGAGTCATTTCTAAAAACTTTAAATCTTCTAGATTTGATGTTAGGCGACTATCGATTTTTAAACTCTGAAAACTATTGTTCATATTTGTACATTCTTAATTATGATTAGCTCATTCTAATGTTCTATTAGTCCCCTTTTTATACAAGTCTCGTCAATTTATTAATGAACGACTAACAACTTAATCTCTTTAAACTAAGTTTATTAGAACTTCACCCCACAGAACTACATTTCTTGTTACATTTAAGACAAACTAGCAAGAAAGGAATGAAGAGATGAAAAACTTTGTTGATCACTACCAAGAACTTGGCACATGGATGGAAAAACTAGGAAAAAATCTTCCAAAGACGATGGAAGGATTTTCTTCATTACATGAAGCCTCAACGGCCGAAGGAAGTCTAGATACTAAGACAAAAGAATTAATAGCTTTAGGTATTGCTATTACTGTTCGCTGTGACGGATGTATTTCATATCATGTACACGATGCCCTAGAAAGTGGAGCAACAAAAGAAGAAATAGCAGAAACAGTTGGAGTTGCTATTTTAATGGGTGGAGGACCTTCAGTGGTTTATGGAATTGAGGCTATGCAAGCAGTGGAGCAATTTATTAGCTCTGGTACGATTGTAAACTTAGATGAACAAAGAGCAAAGGCAGGATAAAAAAGAAAAGGTGCATGGCACCTTTTCTCTAAATTATTTCACTAAGAAGTATGCGCTCAAAATACTAATCAATATAATGAGCCTAATAGCGACATCTCTCCAAACAGAATAGCTTTTAAGTAAATCAGAAAACTCTTCTGGAATTGGCATCGGCTTAACCGCACTAATATTGGCGCCACCAGTATTGCCCTTTGGAACCCATCCAAGAAGATATCCAGGAAAACATGCAAATATTCTTAAAGCTTGACCAAATATTTCTTTATTATTACTTTTCTTAACCCCTATCTTAAACATCCACCAATGAGTTTCAAGGTGAGGAAGAAGTGATTGTTGTCCCAATATATGGGCCCTTTCTAAGTTTTTAAAAGATTGGTCGTAAAATTTCTTATTATAAAGATCTTTTGCTTTATTTATTTCAACAAAGTAGGCTTTCTTTAATGCTCTATTCATTATCTTCTCTTCAGTATTTGATTCAACGATATATTATTTACTATTAAAAGTATGGTCAAATGGCCTAAATCCACAGGCAACGTATGTTAAGTGTGTCACTTCCTCAAGAGCATCTCGCCCATAAAGTAACTCTTCTCTTTTTGATCTTTTTGCAAACTCGTGTGACACTTCATTGAAAGCATCAAGCATCTCTTTTAGAGTTTCTTTCTTTAGATAAAGTGTTCCTCGCCCGCCGTGAGAAGTTCTCTTCTTTGCTTTAAATTCACTTTGTGCATGATCAAAGAAAGCACGATCGATACTAAAGGAAACCTTTTCTCCAAGTTGCGCCGAAATACTAATATCAGTTCCCTTAAATAAAGGCCTAACCCTATTACCTGATCCAAATTCAATTAAATCGACTTTATCAAGAGCTCTTAGAATTGAATGACAATCTTTCTCTGATAATTGAAATATGCTCATAAGCTTTTGCCACTCATAATTATTTGCCATTAACTCTGTAAAAAAATGATAATGTGTTGGATGCTTTAAGAATAACTCTTCTTGCTTCTTATTTAAGACTAAATTTGCATCAGAAATATCTTTTGAAATAGCAACGAGATCAGAAAAACTCATCCCAAGTATATCGCAGATTTGATCTAATTTACTCATTGAACAATCTTTTGATGCCATTAACTTCTTTAGTCCAGACTCAGACATATTAAGCTCAAGGGCAAGTTCTTTATAGTTCATTCCACGACTTTTAATAACTTCTTTTAAAGCAATAAATATTTCATCTCTCATGGTTATCTCCTCTATCTGTTAAACCGATAAAAGTAAGATACACAATACCGAACCATTAAATAAGAAACAACACAAAAGTACCGAATTACGGCACCAAAACGACAAAAGCCTTACCGAACACAACATAACTAACTGAAATCACGTTGAGACTATTTTATAAATAAAGTCTTATTATTTTACGACGTGTTTTAGAATTTCAATCCCTTCATTTATCTTTTGCATAAATGAATCCCTACTAGATACAACATAGAAATTAGGATGAGCTGACCATACTTCTTTTAATTTACGGTCTAACTCGATAGCTTGATTATTCGTTTCATTGCGGTAAATATTATTTGAAGTAATATCCCCACCAGAACATGCCCCTGTTTCAAAAAAGATGACAGCATCATATCGTTCTAATTCGTCATGATAATTTGATTTAACTTTATCAAAGAACTCGTCTCCACCAGCAGGCCAATAAGCGAGCCCATCAAGAGTTCCCCTATCACACAAAAGAATATGGTCTTTCTTTTGCTTTTCATAAATTGCCTCTAAGTTGACTTGATAATCGTAAATCATTTTTTGAATATCTTTAACAACTTCAGGACGTTTATCTCTTTCAACACCAGATTGAAAAATCGAAGAAGCAGCCTCTGGAACAATCGCAAGTTTTGCAGTGACTAACTCTCTTTTAAATAGATCTAAGGCCGTAGTTTTTCCACCACCTGGTCCGCCTGTAACGACAATTTTCAATTTAACTCTCCATGCTGAATTATTTAAATTCTACTAACCATTCTATCATAACTTTATAGAGTATTTAGAAATTCCTCTAGTCGATCACATGCTTTTTTAAGTTGAGGACAATTCGCTTCAACAAAAGAATAATCTAGGCTATCTGAATCTTTAAGACTTGCTTCTTTATAAACATTCTCACCTTCATAATCTACGCTAGCGACTCTTACGGCCATCGCATCCTTAGGGAAATAAAAATCACTACCAGGCAAAAGTGCAACTTTATAGTTCTCAAAAATAAATTCTGATAATTCCACATCGTTGTGGATATTCTTACTTTTTAATTTCTCTTTAAAACTTCCAAAGTCTGGAAATAAGTAAAAAGCACCTTTTGGATGAGAACAAGATAGTCCCATATTTTTGAAACGATCATGAAGGTAGTTTCCACAAACTTCATGAACCCTAGTACAAGTTCTTATATAATTATCAATATCATTATCTATTGAATAGGCCTTTACAGCAGCGTACTGAATTGGAGCTGATACGGCACTAAAGGTTTCACTAATCATTGCACTTAAGCACTTTATCACTGACTCCATTCCCTCTGGAGCATAGAGAAAGCCAAGTCGATAACCACCAGCAGCGTGAGACTTTGAAAGACCACTTGATACAAGTGTCCCCTCTGGGTAATGCTGGTGAAAACTAGGAAAGTCTTCTCCTGAATAATTGATTAACGCATATATTTCATCTGCAATCACAATGACATTATGCTTACGACAGACCTTAGTTAATTCTTTGATTTCTTCTTCAGTATAGACCGCCCCGGTTGGGTTACTAGGACTATTGAAAATTAAAACTTTCTGCTCTTCATCAAGGTGACGCTCACAAGCTTCCTCGAGCTCTTTTGCTGTCATCTTATAAGCATTCTCAGACTTGGTTATAACAGGATCAATCTCACGTCCTTTAATATTTAATTGTGGGCCATAACTAACCCAAGAAGGGGCCGGTACGATTACAGGACCTTCTAATACATATAAAGCTTGAAAGATTAACTCCTTACTACCTGGACCA
Source organism: Halobacteriovorax sp. (assembly GCF_048381875.1). Classification (NCBI taxonomy): domain Bacteria; kingdom Pseudomonadati; phylum Bdellovibrionota; class Bacteriovoracia; order Bacteriovoracales; family Halobacteriovoraceae; genus Halobacteriovorax; species Halobacteriovorax sp. The sequence continues at coordinate 493,898 of NZ_JBLXBP010000002.1, forward strand.
ACTAGGATTCGATCTTTATCGAATTGGTAACTAAAGCGCTTATTATGATAAGAAGCGATTGACTCACATAGGGCCGGCAGTCCTTTCGTTGGGAGATAGTCTTTTTGATGAGCATTCTTGGCCAATTCATCCTGAATTTTTTCATGAACATGAAATGGCGACTGACCAAAACCGAGATGGCATATATCATCACCGTTTCTTCTTGCGGCCCGGGCCTTAAGATTAATGGCCAAAGTCGCAGACTCTTTTAATTTTAAAATATTCGTATTTAGATGTAGCTGTGTTTTTTTCGTCATAATAAATTTTCAAATAAAAAACACTTGACCGCAATCAGAAACTTTTTCCATCAACTATTTTTAGTAGCTTGAATAAGAGCTTGAATGTGCTCTTGTTGAAGAACACCACTTTGCGTATTAATTAATTGATTATTTTTAAAAACGAGTGTCATTGGGATACCACGAATACCATATTTCACAGATAACATTGGATTCTTTTCAGTATCAATTTTAAAGAACTCGGCCTCCTTCCAGAGGAGTTCTCCCGCTTGTTGAAATATTGGTCCATACATCTTACAAGGGCCACACCAGTCAGCATAAGCATCCACTAAGATTGGCAATTGGGCATGCCTAGCGATTGTCTCTAGCTTCTCAAAAGTGATTGTCCTAATCTTTGGATTGGTATTGAGATCTGTCGAACACTTTCCACAAATCGGTTTCGTAGAATTAAGCTTGTCCACAGCAATACGATTGATAGCATCACAATGATCACATATTATGATTTTCTTCATTTAAAGCACCTTCTATAATTCGAGAGACATGGCCAATACCTCCCCCATTAACAATATTCTTATAACCTAACTTTAAGAGCTGAAGTCGTGCCATAGCACTACGAGCTCCAGAAGCACAGTAAATGATGATATCCTTATCCTTATCAATCTTCATATGGCCCTGGGAGATCTGATCAATAGGAAGATTGAGGGAGTGCGGTATTGAATTTGAATGAAACTCCCCTATACTTCGAACATCAACTAGTTGATAATTCCCCTTACTCACTATCTCTTTAAGTGTTTTCTTAGTCCTAAAATACTTATAGAACTTCCAAATAAAAAATAATCCTATAGCGACATAGAGGACATTATTTCTAATAATTTCAAGTACTTCTTTCATATGAGACAATTTTACTCCAGAATGATCAAAATATATTTGATTTCAATCAAATCTTTTTAAATAAGTCTGTAATACCATCTTCTAAGTTATTAAAGAAATTTAAAACAAAAGGTTTATTAAAAATGAAAGCAATTCTCTTAATTACACTAAGCTTATTCATTACATCTTGTTCAGCTCTCAATGCAACTTCAAATAAAGAGGCCGTAAAAGAGAGTTATACACTAGAGAGCACAAAGCTAGTTAATAACTTGGCCATTGCAGCTCAACCTTCTAAGAAAACATTAAATAATGTCCAAAAAGAAGGTTATGAAATTGTTGTCAATCTTAGAAACCCAAATGAATTCAAAGACTACAATGAGGCAAAGTATGTCTCAGAAATGAATTTAAAATATTACAATATTCCATTCTTTGATAAGAAGAAGAATATCAATAAGCGCTCCCTAAGCTTAATTTCAAAATTACTCAAAGATAATAAGGATAAGAAAGTCTTTATTCACTGCTCTAGTGGGAACCGTGCAGCGGCTTGGTACCTAAGCCATCTCTACATTCATGAGAATATGAGTTTAGAGGATGCAACAAAAATTGCTCGAAATGCTGGCCTTACAAAGCCGGGATTAGAGAGAATGATAAGGAACGCAATAAAGGATAAATAAATCCCTCTTCTGCTCAAATAAAAATTAAATATAATGAATACATTCATAAAATTATAATCGCAGAGGGAGATTACGATGAAAAAGTGTGTACTTTTTAGTATGTTAATTCTTGCCATTAGTTGTCAAAAGCAAGAAGAAAAGAAAGCGGAACCAAAATTTGACGACATGAACTTAATTCAAGATGTAAGTGGAATACTGGCCCCACTACCTTCATCACTAATTAATGAAGAGGCCAAGAAAGATATGATCCATCTTGGAAAGAAGTTATACTTTGAAAAGAAATTATCAATAAATAATACGATCTCTTGTAACTCTTGCCATAAGTTAGATGAATATGGAGTTGATGGTGAGCCAACATCACCAGGACACGATGGGACAAGAGGTGGACGAAACTCACCAACTGTCTACAATGCCGCTCTAAACTTTGCGCAATTCTGGGACGGCCGTGCAAAGGATGTAGAAGAGCAAGCACTAGGGCCAATACTTAACCCAGTTGAGCACGGCCTAGCATCAGCAGAAGATGCAATGAAGAAAATAGACACTAAGGAATATCGCTCACTTTTTAAAAAGGCCTTTGGCGATGAAAAGTCTTTTACATTCAAAAACGTTGGTGTTGCAATTGGAGCATTTGAAAAAACACTTCTAACACCTAGTCGCTATGATGATTATTTAAAGGGTAATTATGATGCTCTTACTTATAAAGAGAAAGTAGGACTAAAGAAGTTCAATGAAATTGGCTGTACGACTTGTCATACAGGAGCAAATGTTGGTGGTGAAATGTATCAAATGCTTGGACTAGCAGAGCCTTACCCAACAAAAGATACAGGCCGTATGGAAGTAACTGGTGATGAGATGGATAAGTTCTTTTTTAAGGTTCCTTCTCTTAGAAATATCACAAAGACAGGGCCATACTTCCACGATGGTAGCTTAAAGACATTAGATGAGACTATTGATGTCATGGCAAAATATCAATTAGGTATTGAAATTACAAAAGAAGATCGAGAAAGCATTAAAGCATTTCTTGGTGCCTTAGAAGCAAAAGAATTACCAAAATTTTAAATTAATAGTAGTTAAGGCGCGAAAAAAATCGCGCCTTAATTTATTTAACCTGATAAAAATCATCAATTTTCTCTTAAAGTTTCCACCAAACAACCGATTAGAACCCTATGGGAATTCTAAAATTTAAGACATATTTTGATAGAGATAGTAAAGACGACTCCACAAAAGTGAAAGAGCTGATCCAAGATCAGATCGTTCAAGAAAGGAGTCTACAAGAGACACGTGCACATGCTACTGAGCTAGAAAGTGAAAATGAATTCCTAAGAAAGAAAGTCGCATTATTAGAAAATGAAAATTATAAATTAAAAGAGAATTTATCTCTCATACAAAAGAATATGGCCGATTCAGTTGGAAATAGCCACCACGCCCTTAATAAATTAAATGAAGTTGATTCCTCATTTGATGGGCTCCGCCAAGACTCAAAAAGTATTCTAAAAGATATCACAGGACTTGAGAGTAATATGGAATACACTTCTAAGTCTTCCATTGATATTGAAGAAGGCGTAAATGCTATCCTTGAAGCAATTGAAGGGATCTCGACAATAGCCTTTCAATCAAAAATGCTCTCATTTAATGCATCAGTCGAAGCAGCACGAGCTGGTGAAGCAGGAAAAGGCTTTGCCGTCGTTGCAGAAGAAGTTCAAAAGCTAGCAACTTCAACGACCGAACTCTTAGAAAATATAAAAGATAAAACCGATTACTTTTCAAATATATCAAAGACTCTTCAAGAGTCTGCACAGGCATCACTTAAGATGACCCAAGACGTCAATACAAAGATAAATAACTTTGATGAGAGTATCTCAGGCACGACTATAAAGAATAAAGATGCACTTAATGATATCTCTGCAACTAATGATGAAATCTTTATGAGCTTAGCAAAGATTGATCATGTGATTTGGAAAATTAATACTTATATTTCTATAATTGAAGAAAAACCTGCATTTGAGTTTGTTGATCATCATAATTGTCGACTCGGAAAGTGGTATTACAATGGTGACGGAAAGAATAGTTTCTCTCACTTAATGTCTTACTCTCACATCGAAAATGATCATGCCCACGTTCACAATGGCACAAAGCATATCTTCGACTATCTAAGTAATGTAAAAGAAAATATTGAGCATATTACAGATGGCATCAATGAGATGGAAAGAGCAAGTGAAGGTGTTTTTGATGGGCTTGATCGAATCTTAGATGAGAAGAAGCGAAGTGCTTAAACTCGACTATAATACAGTAGTATATTTAAGATGATTTCTATTTCTTAGCATGAGATAATCCAAAAAAGACGAAAAAGGATGCTTATGGATTATCGAATTGAGACAGATAGTAATGGTGAAATTAAAGTTCAAACTAATCACTACTGGGGTGCTCAAACCCAACGCTCACTTCAAAATTTCAAAATTGGCTCAGACCATTTCCCTCGAGAAATGATCCGTGCCCTAGGTATTCTAAAAAAAGGTGCGGCCCTGGCCAATCTAGAGCTTAAGAAGATAACTAAAGATAAGGTCGATCTAATCATTCAAGCCGCTGATGAAGTAATTGCAGGTAAATTAGATGAGCACTTCCCTCTTGTCGTATGGCAAACGGGTTCTGGGACACAAACTAATATGAATGCCAATGAAGTGATTTCAAATCGCGCCATTGAATTAAGTGGCGCAGAGATGGGTTCAAAATCACCTATCCATCCAAATGATGATGTTAATAAATCACAGTCTTCAAATGACACATTTCCAACAGCTATGCATATTGCTGCTGTTGAGCAAATTGAAGATAAGCTTATTCCTAGTCTCGAAAGACTTATTTCATCATTTGATGAGAAAACAAAAGACTTTCAAGATATTGTTAAGATTGGAAGAACTCACCTAATGGATGCAACTCCCCTAACTTTAGGTCAGGAGTTCTCTGGTTATACAGCACAACTTAAAAGTGCAAAGAAAGACATTTTATACACTCTAAATAACTTAAGAGAATTGGCCCTTGGTGGAACAGCTGTAGGCACAGGTCTAAACACTCACCCAGACTATGCAGACTTAGTCGCTAAAAAGATTTCAGAAATTTCAGGTAAGAAGTTTATTACGGCAGCTAATAAATTCGAATCACTAGCAGCACATGATGCAATTGTTGCAGGATCTGGTGCAATGAAAAGACTTGCGACAGCCCTGATGAAAATTGCCAATGATATAAGATGGCTTGCAAGTGGGCCTCGTTGTGGAATTGGAGAAATATCTATTCCTGCAAATGAGCCGGGCTCTTCAATTATGCCAGGAAAAGTGAACCCTACTCAATGCGAGGCCATAACGATGGTATGTGTCCAAGTACTAGGAAATGATGCGGCCATTGGCTTTGCTGGATCTCAAGGAAACTTTGAACTCAATGTCTATAAACCAGTCATGATTCATAATTTTCTTCATTCCCTAAATCTTCTTGCTGATTCAATGGAATCTTTTAACGATAACTGTATTATTGGAATCGAGCCAAATAAAGACAATATAGAAAAACATCTAAATAATTCTCTAATGCTCGTTACAGCACTCAATCAACATATTGGCTATGATAACGCAGCCAAAATAGCTAAGAATGCTCATCACAAAGGAATTACTTTAAAAGAGTCTGCAGTTGAGCTTGGTATTCTAACAGAAGAAGAGTTTCAGATGTATGTTGTGCCATCTAGGATGACACAACCTTAGAAAAATTATTTTTTATTGTAGTAGTATACTGGTGATCCACCAGCTTCGCGACATGTCTTATAATTTGTAAAAGTGTCTTTTACACTTATAACAAGCTTTCCATCGTTGTACTCGTAATCAAAGATTGAGCCATTAGATTCTACACCAAAGTGTTGTTTTTTAAGTATTCCTTCCCATATTCCAAGGTTACAATCTACGTAAGACATTTCAAGTCCACCTTGGTACTGACCTGGCCCAACATATTTAAAATCTCCTGAATTGATTTGAGTACAGTTTAGAAGATATGGTGCCCACTTTGCACTCTTAGCAATTGCAGTCATTTCAGCTTTTTCTTCTTCAACTTTAAGAGTTACATTGTATCTCATGAATGCACCTCCAAGTTTAAGAGTCTCACCTGTCGTACATTCAATACGATCAAGAAGATAAGTCCCCTGTGGAATCATTGCAAAGCTAGATGCCGTAAGTAATAAGGCCAAAAGTGTTTTCATAAAAACTCCGAATTGTTAAAAATGTTTTATCTTATATTGAATACTTAATTTAAAATTTTGTCCTACTTCAGGAATATAAGAGCCATGTCTACGATATGACTTATCAGTTAAGTTATCAAGTCTTGTTGTTAGCGTCATCCCTTCAAGGGCACCTTTTCTAAACTCTTTCGAGGCAAAGATATTATGAAGTGTATAGCCTGCTGTCTCAGTTGTACGCTCAAGAGTATTTGGATTAACTCGATCTTGTCTCATTGCCATTACAGCATCGTATCCAACTTTAATTCCATATTGATCAAGATGATAATTAATACCAAATGAATATGTATTGGCCGGCATATTTGAAAGCCAAATCTCTCTGGACTCATCCCAACCGACATTTCTTGAGTAATTTGCGCGAACCTCTAATTGGTCGTAAAGATAACCGATTTCCACTTCTTGCCCGTACAATGAAACTCGATTACGATTTACAAATTGTGTTGTTCCATTTTTACCATCCACAATTGCGTAATCAGTGATCTCTTGATCAATATAATCTTTCGCAACAGATTTATAGCCACTCGCCTTAAAAGTGAGTAAATCATAATCTGAAAATAATTGTTTTTTAAATTCGACACCAAGCTCTATTGTTTCAGATGTTTCAGGTTTTAGGTTTAAATTGGAAACAAAGTAATTATCAGAGATAAAGAAACCATCTCCTGGACGATGAAGCCCTGTAGCATAAACCTCTTGAACATCAGGACTATTAAAACCTTGAGAAAGACTACTAAAGAGATTCAATCCACCTACTTCATAATTAATTAAAACTTTTGATGATAGATTACTATCTTTAACATCACGATAATCAAATTTCTTAGACTCTAGCTCATAGTCACTGAAACGAATCCCAGGAGCAATTATCACCCCACCAACTTTATAATTAACTTCTCCAAAGGCAGCAAGTTCTGTTATTTGTCCATCTGGATAATCTGAGACATTCTCATTTGAGCTCTTACCAGTCACATTATCAATCGTTGCATCAGAACCAATAAAGAAAGAAAGTTCATCATTGATTTTAAACTTCTTCTTTGCTCTTGCTCCAATCGTTTCAATATTTCTTTCTTCAGTGCGATTATCACTATCACGCTCTTGTTTATTGAATTGCTCAGAATAATAAACTAATCCATTTATATCAGTAGATATATAATTTAGAGTTGCAGCATGCCTTTTGATATTTGTCTTACCCTGTAGACTTGTAAGGGAGCTTGGTGGATCTAGAGTTGCATTTAGAGGCGAATCATCCTCTAGCTCATAGAGCTCACCAGATACTTTTAATCTCCTTGCCTTTCCTAAATCAAAAGAAAACTTAGACAAGAAATTTAAACTTTCAAACTCTGAATTTCTAAGCGTCGATCCATCACTTAATTTGATATCTTTTGCATCTTTTACATTGGCACTTAAGAGATAGTCTCCCTTATCAATAAGACCAAATGTCTTAATGGCCTGCCCATTTAAATTAGAGGCTTCTTCATAAGAGTATTTTAAAATACTTCCAGCCTTCTCCCCTCTGGCCAAATAGTCTCGCCCATCCTTTGTGACAAAAGACATTCCTCCACCAAGGCTAATCCCTTGAGAATAATCTGTATTCGACTTGAAGATATCGACTTTTTTAATACTGTCTGGATCAATAGCAAGATGTGAATAATTGTGGTTTGAAAAGAAGAAGGTTTGACTAACACCGTCCACATTAACAAATATCTTATTTGCTTCAAGCCCTCTAATTTGAGGAGTCTCACCGATTGAGCGCGGTCCACCTTTTGTTGTGGCACTTGCTGTTTTCTTTAAGACATCATCTAAACTTTGTGCAACCTCTTCTTCTAAATCATCTGAGCTTACTTCATCTTGTAAGCCTAGAGTTTTAGATTGAACTTCTTGGGCACTTTCAATTTCATCGGTAATATAAATCGACTCAAGACGATTTACGTCTTGTGCAAGAATAGGTGAATTTGTGAGAAGGCCTAATAAAACTATTGAAAATACAGGAGTGTATTGGCCATCAAACTTTTTTATCATGGAAGCAAACTACCATAAATGAACCAATTTTTGGAATGGTTTTCAAGCACTTGCTAGATATTACAATATATTGATTTTACAATAATTCGTATTTAATTGGGATCGCAATTTTAAGAACTTCAGACTTCAAAAAGTCAGGCATCTCAGGCAGCTCGTTTAAGTCTTCTATGGTTTCAAGGGCCGACTTATCTAAGATGGCATGGCCGCTACCTTTTTTAATTCGAATATTTGAAAGATTCTTTGGGTATGAGACTTCAAAGTATATATCCACAACACCTTGTTTTTTAAGCATTTTTGCAATTTTAGGATAGCGCTTTCTTGCAAGAATTTCATCTCTGACTCTCTTTAGATATCTTGCCTTTTGCGTTTCTTGTCCACTGTTAACGACCTTTTTTGGATTAGGTGCATTTTCAAGACTATGCTCTTTTACAACCTTCCTTTTTTTAGAAACAACTTTCTTGGCCTTCTTTACAACTTTCTCTTCTACCTTTTGTTCAAGGCTATTCTTTATTTTAACTATACGCTTAACTTGAATTCTTTGAGATTGATTCTTTGAATAATGAAGATTTGCGCTATCTTCTTTACTTTGAGTAGAAGATGCAAAAAGCAGCAGGCCATGAAGACCTGCTGATATGATTGCTGTATATAAAAAAGTATTTTTGCGCATATGAACTATTATTATCACTAAAATAGTTAAGATTCTCAAATCCTTTATCTATAATGTAGATTTTTCATCACATTTTACGCTGATTTTTAACTTTGCATCTCTCTTAAAACCATTTGTAGGATTCCACCGTGTTCGTAGTAGTCTACTTCTGCTGCAGCATCAATTCTTAAAGTAACTGCAAACTCAACAACACTTCCATCTTCGCGTATCATCTCAACATTTAAGTCTTGTCCTGGCTTTACACCACCGTCGACACCGATGATATTAAAAGTTTCAAGACCTGTTATTTTATGGGACTCAATACTCTCTCCTTCTTTAAATTGAAGAGGAAGAACACCCATACAAACAAGGTTACTACGATGGATACGTTCATAACTTTCAGCTAAAACGGCCTTGATCCCTAGCAGATTAGTTCCTTTGGCCGCCCAGTCTCGTGAACTTCCAGAACCATATGCACTACCGGCCACAACGATAAGAGGTACGTTTTCATTTTGATATTTAAGTGAAGCATCATAAATACTCATCTGCTTTCGACTAGGAAGATGAGTTGTCCAAGGCCCTTCTGTTCCAGGGGCCATTTGATTTTTAAGCCTAATATTTCCAAAAGTTCCGCGAACCATGACTTCATGGTTTCCACGACGAGAACCAAAGCTATTAAAGTCCTTCTGTTTTACACCTTGTTCAATTAAGTATTGGCCTGCTGGCGAATCTTTTCCAATTGAGCCAGCTGGTGAAATATGATCCGTTGTAATCGAATCCCCTAAAAGACACATGATCTTTGCTCCTTCAATATCTTTAAGAGGGGCAGGATCTTTTGGAAGGTCAACAAAGAAGCTAGGCTCACGCACATAAGTTGAATCTTTATCCCATTCAAAGAGATCACCTTTTGGAGAGGCCATACTCTTCCACTTATCATCCCCTGCAAAGATTCTGCCGTATTCATACTCATATTGCTCAGTTGATACAGAAGAAGAGATTAATTCATGTACTTCTTCAGGTGTTGGCCAAATATCTTTAAGAAAAATATCTTTTCCATTCTCATCTTGTCCAATTGCTTCTTTAGAAAGATCGCATAAGAAAGTACCAGATAAAGCGTATGCCACACAAAGAGGTGGAGAAGCTAAGTAGCTGGCCTTAATTTGACTATGGACTCGCCCTTCAAAATTTCGATTCCCTGATAAAACAGAAACAACGGCCAAATTATTCTCATTAATATCTTTAGATACCTCTTCTGGAAGAGGACCTGAGTTTCCAATACATGTCGTACAACCATAACCAACAAGATTAAAACCAAGTTGCTCTAAATATGGGAGAAGGCCTGACTTCTTCAAATAATTTGTCACAACTCGAGAACCTGGTGCAAGAGAAGTCTTAACCCAAGGCTTTGTCTTTAATCCTGCTTCAACTGCCTTTTTTGCGACAAGGCCTGCGGCCAACATGACAGACGGGTTAGAAGTATTTGTACAACTTGTAATTGCAGCAATTGCAACATCACCGTGCTTAATTGTCTTGCCTTCGTTTTTATTAACTTTGAAATTATCATCAAATGATTTTCTAGCATCAGAAAGATTCACTCGCTGTTGAGGAAGCTTAGGGCCAGCAAGACTTGGAACAACTTTACTTAAATCGAGATCAAGGATTTCACTAAATTTTGGCTCCACATCACCATCTTCTCTAAATAGTCCCTGTTCTTTTGTGTATTTTTCAACAAGCTCAACCTTCTCTCCACGCCCAGTCATTCTAAGATATTCAAGTGTGACTTGATCCACTGGAAAAAGGGTTGCTGTAGCACCAAACTCTGGCGACATATTTGAAAGTGTAGCGCGATCGGCAATACTTAAACTAGATAGCCCATCACCAAAGAATTCAACAAACTTACCAACAACACCATGAGCTCTAAGTTTTTCAGTAAGAGTTAGAACAAGGTCTGTTGCTGTTGCTCCTGTTGGTAAGCTACCAATTGTTCTAACACCAATAACAATTGGCTTTGGTAAGAACATTGGCTGACCAAGCATTGCTGCTTCGGCTTCGATTCCACCAACACCCCAACCAAGAACACCAAGTCCATTAATCATTGGCGTGTGAGAGTCTGTACCAACAAGAGTGTCTGGTAGTGCCCATCCATTTTTCTTTTGAACAACATGACCAAGGTGTTCAAGGTTAACTTGGTGACAAATCCCCATTCCAGGAGGAACAACTCGAAAATCTTTGAAGGCCTGCTGTGCCCAATTTAAAAGGGCGTAGCGTTCTGCATTTCTTTCATATTCTAATTCTAAGTTTTTTTCATATGAATCAGCATGGCCAAAGTTATCAACTTGTACAGAGTGATCAATTACAAGATCAACTCCAACATATGGATTAACGGCCTTTGGATCTCCTCCATTTCTAGCCATTGCACTTCTCATTGCTGCAAGGTCAACGACAGCTGGTACACCAGTGAAGTCTTGCATTAAAACTCTTGCAGGCATAAATGCTAATGAAGAATCCTTATCATTTGGCCATGTAGCAAGGGCCTCAACATCAGAGTCCTTAACATCTTTCCCATCAACTCTTCTTGCAATATTTTCTAAAAGAATTTTTACTGTATGCGGTAGTTTATTTAAATCAACATTGTGCTTCTCACATAGATCCTTAAGACTAATATACTTAAGTTCTTCATCTGCAACCTTAAGTAACTTTGTTACTTCATTCATTAATCACTCCTAATCGTTTTGGTTAATAATTATTTTTCTAATTTCACATTCTCTTTCTTTTCGAATTATTTTAACATAGATAAAGATAATTTTTTTCTTAAGGAGACAAATATGAGCGATGAATTAGCACCACATAACGTAACTGTTGAGGAATTTAAGGGAAATAAGATTTTAAAGATCTACAAAGTTGATGAAGAAGGTAATGAACTTGAGAAATATGGTACTGTTGTTAGTTTTGGCCTAACAAAAGCTAAGTATATTCTTGAGAATATTGATCATATAAAGAAGTTTGTTGAAACTTATTCAAAAGATTAATTTCTTACTTGGTTAAAGCTCTTAATCAAACGATCTTTTTTCATGGCCACTTTTGACTGATATGTTTTAATAAAGTTTTTAGCTTGAGCGTAATTAGTGGCCTTACCAACTTGAATAACACCGGCCATGCCCATGACAAAGTGAAATTTACAATTATAGATATGGATACCTTCTTTTTCAAACTTTACAGTAATTGACTTCCCTTTTTCAGCTTGCCACTTTCTTTCACCATCTGGAGAGAAAATAGATTGAGGCTGGTGAGCAAAACTCTCCATTGGCTTAAAAGTTACAGTATCGCCTTTGTTAATTTGTAAATAACTGGGTTCGAAGAACATTGTCTCCCTCCCCTTCACCTCGTATGCTTTAACGAGATAATTCTTCGAGTAAGTATTTAATTGGAAAAGTAATACTATTGTAAGAATGGATATTTTCATAAGAAGAGAAACCTGACCGAAAATATTCGGTCAGGATTTTTTTAGTTATTTATATTTTAGATCGAAACGGTCTGCTTGCATGACTTTTGTCCAAGCCTTTACGAAGTCTTTTACAAACTTTCGTTTACCATCGTTAGAAGCGTAAACTTCTGCAACAGCTCTTAGCTCGGCATGAGAACCAAAGACTAAGTCAACAGGAGTTGCTGTATATTTAAGTTCGTTTGTCTTACGATCACGTCCTTCATAAATTCCAGGCATACTCGACTTAACCCACTTATTATCCATCGTTAAAAGATTTACAAAGAAATCATTTGATAATCTTCCTGGACGTTTCGTGAAAACTCCATGCTTTGAACCGTCAGTATTTGCATCGAGAACTCTCATCCCGCCGATTAGAACTGTCATTTCAGGAACTGTTAGACCAAGCATATTTGCTTTATCAATTAGCATATAGATTGGAGTTCTTCCTGACTCTTCAGTGTAGTAGTTACGGAAAGCATCTGCTCTTGGCTCAAGGAATTTAAAAGAAGTAATATCTGTCTGTTCTTGAGTCGCATCCCCTCTTCCAGACTTGAAAGGAACTTTTACTTTCACACCAGCATCACGAGCTGCTTTTTCAATAGCTGCTGCACCACCAAGTACAATAGTATCTGCTAGAGAAGCTCCATATCTTTTACTAATCTTTTCAAGCTTAGGAAGTGCTTTTTCAAGAAGTTTAGGATTATTTACTTCCCAACTTTTTTGAGGAGCAAGAGCAATTCGTGCACCATTTGCACCACCTCGCATATCTGTAGAGCGGAAAGTTGAAGCTGAGGCCCAAGCAACTTTTACAAGCTCAGATACTGTTAGCCCTGAATTAAGAGTCGCTTTCTTTATACTATTAGCTGTTGCACTTGAAATCTTCTTTCCTTTTGGAGTTGGATCTTGCCATTGAAATGACATCTTAGGAACTTCCTTACCAATATAGCGGGCCTTTGGTCCCATATCACGGTGAGTAAGTTTGAACCAAGCTTTTGCAAATGCATACTCAAACTTCTTTGGATCATCTAAGAAGGCCTTTGAAATTTTTGCATAAGCTGGATCTTTCTTAAGTGCGATATCTGTAGTGAACATAATTGGAGCATGACGCTTACCTTTAATATGAGCATCAGGAACCATCTCCGCTGCACCCTCATCTGTTGGAATCCACTGATGAGCACCTGCTGGTGATTTCGTTAGTTTCCACTCAAATGCCCATAGATTATCGAGATAACCTGTTGTCCACTGAGTTGGAGTTGCATTCCATGCACCTTCAAGACCCGAAGTAATTGTATCTTCAGAGTGTCCTTTTCCACATTTATTCTTCCAACCAATACCTTGGTTTTCAATTGGTGCTCCTGCTGGGTCTGGCCCTAAACAGTCTTGTGGTTTATGGGCACCGTGTGCCTTACCAAAAGTGTGTCCACCGGCGATAAGAGCAACTGTTTCTTCATCATCCATTCCCATTCTTCCAAATGTTTCACGGATATCCTTTGCCGCAAGTAGTGGATCAGGCTTACCATTTGGTCCTTCAGGGTTTACATAGATTAGACCCATTTGAACTGCTGCAAGTGGTTTTTCTAACTTGCGATCACCTTTATATCTCTTGTCTCCAGCAAGCCATTGAGTCTCTGGTCCCCAGTAAACAAGGTCAGCTTCCCAATCATCAGTACGTCCACCGGCGAATCCAATTGTTTTGAATCCCATATCTTCAAGTGAAACGTTACCTGCTAGAACCATTAAATCGGCCCATGAGATTTTATTTCCATATTTCTTTTTAATTGGCCAAAGCAGTCTTCTTGCCTTGTCTAGAGATACGTTATCTGGCCAGCTATTAAGTGGTTCAAAACGTTGTTGACCACCGCCGCCACCTCCGCGGCCATCGTGACTTCTGTATGTACCAACACTGTGCCATGCCATACGAATAAAGAAAGGCCCATAGTGACCGTAATCAGCTGGCCACCAATCTTGTGATGTCGTTAGTGTTTTTCTGATGTCTTTTTTTACTGCAGAAAGATCTAATTTCTTAAACTCTTTTGCATAGTTGAAGTTACTTCCTAAAGGACTAGACTCTGGTGAGTGTTGTCTCAGTGGAGAGAGATCGATTCGGTTTGGCCACCAAAATGAATTTGGTTTTGCTTCACCTTTTGCAAATTGCTGTTGCATCCCGTCCCCTGAGTTTGATGCACAACTCAGAAGTGCGAAAGTGGCAATCAGCAAAGGAAGTTTTCTTTTCATGCTTAAAGCTCCTTTGAAAAATAAAAAACCATAATTTCGTTGAAACTATTATTGCGAATGAGTCTTTTTAAATACATTCTATTTTGTCTATTTAATGATAGATTTTAACTATAAGAAAAGTTAAGTTATTCAATAGATATAAAGATCTTTAATAAATACAGTAACTTAGAACTAGTTCTAAATTACTGTATTTGATTTATTGAGGATTTATTTTCCGCTTTGGCTTTGTAATTTTGCAAGGTTTTTACTCACCTTGTCAGCATCTAGCATCGGATCGACATCGCGATCAAGTGCCACAATTTTTAAATTAGGATCAATAATAAAGGTCCATCTTTTTGACATATTAAAGACGGCCATCTTTGCACCAAACTTCTTCGTTACTTCCCCACTTTCATCAGAAAGTAAATCAAAAGTAAGGGCATGCTCTTCATGAAACTCTGCTTGATCCTTTACCGAATCAACGCTTATACCGTAGACTTCGGCTCCTAGCTTTCGAATAGATTTAATACTATCGCGAAAGGCACAAGCCTGTTTAGTACATCCAGGTGTTCCAGCTTTTGGATAAAAGTAAAGAACTGTCCACTTGCCTTTACGTGAGGCCATAGTAAAGTCTTTCCCTTTATGATTTTTAACTGTGAAGTCAGGAACTTTTTGACCTAGCTCAACATCCTTGGCCTGAGCGCTAAAGAACATAATTAAGGTTAGTAAAGGTATCTGAATAAATCTTTTCATTATAACTCCAGTGTATAAATAATAATTAAACTTTAACCT
Organism: Halobacteriovorax sp.; assembly: GCF_048381875.1. NCBI lineage: Bacteria > Pseudomonadati > Bdellovibrionota > Bacteriovoracia > Bacteriovoracales > Halobacteriovoraceae > Halobacteriovorax > Halobacteriovorax sp. Next base: position 509,133 of record NZ_JBLXBP010000002.1, read on the forward strand.
ATAAAACTATATACGCAAAAATAATACAATTGGATCATATTTAAATTATTTCTAATATTCCTCTTCCTTCTTCACTCAAACTTGGCAAAACATAAGTTCTTCTTAAGATTTAAGAATGCTATAATCTTCTCTATGATAGGAAGCTTCACTGAAAGACAAATAGAATATCACTCGAAATTTGGAACAATCTATATTTGTGCTAATCCAAATGGAATTTCCTATATGGGCTGGGAAGACCAAGAACTCGACCCTCCACATCTAGATGATGATCAGCGAATTATCAAATATCTCCACGATGCAGAAGGCGAAATTGAAGAGTATCTTGCAGGTAGCCGCAAGAAATTCACGCTGCCAATAACTCTAACAAGAGGAACTTCTTTTCAAAAGAAAGTCTGGTCCGAGCTTCTAAATATTCCCTATGGCAAGACTACGACCTATTCAGATATTGCCCAAAAAGTCGGCTCACCCGATGCCGTCCAAGCTGTAGGAAGTGCTAACGGAAAAAATCCACTATGCATCCTGATCCCTTGTCACCGCGTCATAAATAAGTCCGGTGAACTTTCAGGCTATGCTGGAGGAGCTCAAGTGAAAGAGGCCCTCCTCAATCTCGAGGGAGCTTTTGTATAGACGATGCTAGGCTCCAAATGTTAAATTATTTGTCATGACAAATGACAAGAATCAAAAGAAAAACATGCGTCCAAAACAGGACATTCCGACAATTTTATCTCGCGTTGAAAGACCTAAGAAGGCAGTCGTAACTGCAGGTATGCCATACGCAAACGGGCCAGTTCATATTGGTCACTTAGCAGGTGCACACGTTCCAGCTGATATTTATGCAAGGTGGACAAAACTTCTTATCGGTCAAGAAAATGTTCTCTTTGTTTGCGGTACTGATGATCATGGATCAACAAGTGAAGTAGCAGCAAAGAAGCTAGGAAAAACAACACAAGAATTTATTGGTGAAGTTCATGCTAAGCAGTCCAAAACAATGGAGCGCTATTCTATTGGACTTGATACATATACAGGAACATCTCGTGAAGAAAATTACGAGGCCCATAAAGAACTATGCCAAGACTTTTTAAGAAAGATGCATGGTAATGGGATGCTTGATAAGAAGACAAGTGAGCAATGGTTTGATCCTGAATTAAATATGTTTCTTCCTGATCGCTATGTTCAAGGTGAATGTCCAAATAGTGAATGTTCAAATACAAAAGCATATAGTGACGAATGTGATGTTTGTGGGAAAAATTATGATCCACATGAATTAAAGAACCCTGTTTCAACAGTAAGTGATGCAACTCCTGTTCTTAAAGAAACTGATCACTGGTATTTAAATATGTGGAAAGTGACTGACCAACTTATTGAATGGTTAGATACAAAGCAAAAGACATGGAGAAAACCAGTTCTTCAAGAAGTATTTGGAACAGTTTATCCAAGTGTGATCTTTTCAAATAAATCAGAAGCAGATTACAAAGAAATTAAGGGAGATCTTCCAAAGCACAAGAGCCGTTACGCTCCAGGAAAGAAAGTTGTTGTTCAATTTGAAAACCTAGCTGACCTTGAAACTGGTAAGAAACAATTAACAGATAAAGGTATTGAGTGTGAACTTAATGATGCTTGGGCACATAGAGCGATTACTCGTGATGTTTCATGGGGGATCCCTGTGCCAACTGACCTTGATGAAGGGATGGAAGGAAAAACTCTCTACGTTTGGCCAGAGTCTTTAATTGCACCGATTTCTTTTACAAAAGTAGCTCTTAAGAAAAAAGGACTCGATCCGCAAACTTATAAGGATTTTTGGACAGACCCTGATGCCAATATTTATCAATTCCTTGGAACTGATAATGTTTTCTTCTACGTTCTCATGCAAGGAGCGATGTGGTTTGGTGCTCAAGAAGACCCAATGAGACAAGCGACTAAAGGAGAATTCCAACAAACAGATATCTTCTCTAATTTTCACCTACAAATTAATGGTGAAAAAATGAGTAAGTCGAAAGGAAACTTCTATACTGGTGATCAATTAATTGATGAGATGGGATACTCGGCAGACCAAGTTCGCTACTTCCTTTCAACTCTAAGTCTTTCAGAGAAAGCTTCTAACTTTGATTTTGAAGTTTTCAATGCCAAGAATGCATTCCTTGCAGGTCCAATGAATGCCTCTTTTGAAAAACCAATCTCAGCTTGTCACAAGCAATTTGGTGGCGTGGTTCCTAAGGGTGAGCTTATTGGTAAGACAGAAAAAGAGACTCTTAAGATCGTTCAACAATATACGAAGTTTATGGCAAAGGGAGAATACCCAAAGGCCCTTGGTGCACTAGAGAATTATGCTCGTATTATTAACGGACTATTTAATCAGTATAAACCTCACGATGATCGCTTTGATGAGAAAGAGCGTACTGATGCTCTTTATTCAAGCTTTTATATCCTAAGAAATATTCTTATTATGCTCTCACCATTTGCACCTGAGACAATGGAGAAGTTAAGAAAGTCGCTAAACCTTCCTGAAAGTGTTTATTCGATTGATGAGCTTGCAAAAGAATTCCCTAAAAATCATAAAATTGGGGAACAAGACGTATACTTTCCAGCAGTTGAAACTGAGTAAAGATAAAAGAAAAGGCCTCAAACGAGGCCTTTTTTTAATCAAGATCTTCTAGCTGACCTTTTATTTTATTCTTTAATTGATCAAAATTAATATCTTCAATTTCAACAATCATTCCTTCTTTTCTTCTTTGCGCTTCTACATCATCAAGATCATCTTCATCAGCAACTCCGATAACTTGTTCTAATGCAATAGACATATCTCTATGAACAAAAGGATCTAATTCATCAAGGCCTGCGGCCATTGCAGAACCAGCAGCTGTTCCAGTCGGCGCACCAAAGAAGAATCCTCCAGCAGCAGCGACACCTCCATCAAGACTAACACCTGTTCCAATATAGTAAGCAGCTGTTGCTTTTGCTCCGATAATTAACCCTAGATAAGCTGAAACAGCTAAAATAGCGACGTCAGCACCGGCAGCATAAAGAGCGTGGCGGCCATTCATATCGGCCATTTTCTTAATGTCACTTCTTGCAAAGGTACGATAATCAGAAAATAGATTTCGACATTTTAGCTCTTCCCTATTTCCATGACATTCTTCAAAGATATAGCGATCGTTTACGATTTCAGTGGCCTTGATATACTTGAAAGCAGTTTCTTCGGCCTTAATAAAAGTCGCAGCATAGTTGATTTGTGAAAGGAGTAGAACTCCTGTTAAAATAGTTTTCTTTAGTTTCGGGGATAGATTTTTCATGACCTAATATTATCAAGATTATGAATAATTATATCCAATCCTGTAACTTCTTTAGGCCATGAAAAATCTTTAAACACCCAATTATCTCATGAAATTCTAGCTACTTAGATAATTTAAAAGATAGTTTCTCACTTGGAATAACAACTTGATTATGCACCAGTATAAGTTTCTGAGACATGGCCATCAACTAGAAAGATTTCTCGTTCGGCCATTTTAGAAAAGCCGCGATCATGGGTTACCAAAGCAATAGTTGTTCCCTTTTGCTCATTAGTTTCTTTTAAAATATTCATTACCACTTCTGCATTAGTGGAATCGAGATTTCCAGTAGGCTCATCTGCAAAGATATAGCGAGGCTCCATGATTAATGCCCTTGCGATTGCAACCCTTTGTTGTTCCCCTCCAGACATTTGACTCGGCAATTTATTTGCGACATAGCCAATATTTAATTGCTCTAAAAGAAACCGAGCTCGTTTTTGGTACTCTTTTAATAAGCCTAAATTTCGGGGAGGTAGTAGGATATTTTCTAAAGCAGTCAACTCCGGCAATAGATAGTGAAATTGAAAAATAAAACCAATATGTCGACTTCTAAATTCATGAACAGAATCAACACTCATATGTGTTACATTCTTATTATCAATATAAATATGTCCTGAGGTTGGGTCATCTAGTGAGCTTATAATATATAATAATGTCGATTTTCCACTTCCAGAACGGCCTGCAATTGAAACAAACTCCCCGTCTTTAATCTCCATGCTAATATCATGGAGGATGCGTTGTGGAGGTTCACCAAACTCTTTAACAATATTGTCTGCTCGAATCATCACTCTCCCCTAATGATATCAATTGGAGTCATACGGCTTGCGGATAAGGCCGGTAAAAAACTTGCTATCAAAGAAGCGATAAGGGCCGCAAAGAATGAGATAGCATATGTCGATGGTGCATAATCAATTAATAAATGATTATTTCCACCAATATCAATATTAAGTTCAATACTTTCAACTAATCTACTGACAACATAACCTAAAATCATTCCCAAAATTCCACCACTTATTCCTAAGAAGATTCCTTGGTACATGATGAGCTCTAAAATTTTCTTAGGCGCATAGCCGATAGAACGTAATATTGCGATCTCTTTTCTCTTTTGGTTAATCATAATTGTTAGTACGTTATAAACACCAAAAGCAGCAACGATAAGTACTGCTATCGTAATAAAATAGCGAACCATATCCTGCATCATGATCATCTCCATAAACATGGGATTTGCCTCTCGCCAGTCCTCAACTTTATCATGACTTAATAGAGACCATTGATCGGCCAACTCTCCAGACTTATCCATATTAAAGAGGGCCACTGCGACCTCAGAGATACGACCAGGAGTTTTATTTAACTTTTGAACATCTTCTATATGAGCAAAAGCAATGGACTTATCAACATTTTCATCTCCAAATGAAAGAAGCCCTACAACCTTAAACGAACTTCTCTGATCCAGAGATCCTGTAACCACTTCTACAAATTGTCCGACACGTACACCTATTTCTTCAGCGGCCTTTACGCCAAGAATAATCTTATTCCCACCACTGGATAAAGAGGAGAAGTCTCCCTCTCTCATATAATCAGCTATTTTACTTACTCTAATTTGACGTTTTGCCTCAGTCCCAACAAGGGCCAGATTATGAGTAAGGTCTCCTCTTTTAATCATGACCTGGATATTTAATCGCGGGCAATAGTCATAAACTTCAGGATGGTTTGAAAGACGATTTGCCCAACCTTGATAATTTTCTAATTTTGCTTCACTTCGTTTTCCATAAGGAGGAGTAATCCAACTCACCGTTTGATTAGCATAAAACCATTCGTCCACAAGTTTACGATCGATAATATCCTCTCTTCCCGAGATGAGAATATGGGCCGTATTATTTAGTAGAGAATTAATAATATATTTGCGAAACCCTAGTTGTATTCCAGAGATTGAAACATAGAGCATGGTTCCAAAACTTATTCCTAATAAAATTAGAAACGTTTGCTTCTTCTTTGAAAAAAGTTGTTTCATCGCAAGAAAGAGCATCACTACCTCTTTATGAAAATAAGATCATCTAAATTGATATCACCCGAGACGACCTCAACCCACATGCCATCACTATTTCCAGTTGTGACATCCACTTTTTCTCGTTTCTTATTTCTCATGCGAAGAACTTTTCCATCGCTTATGGCCTTAACTGGAATGAGGAGTACATCCTTTTTCTTTCCTACTTCAATAACAACATCTGCCGTCATCCCAGGTAGAATGCTCTTTTCAAGGCCCTCAACTTCAATACGTGTTATAAACTCTCCCTCTCTAGGATAGATTGTTTTCACATATCCTTCATACTTAAGCTGAGACTGACTTTCAAAAACAAGTCTTGCTCTTTGTTTTGGTAAAACTCTTAAAGCAGCATCTTGCTCAAGTGATACTTCTATGTATTTTTGATTTAAATTTTTAAGTGTAAGAACTGTAAATTGAGGAAGTACAATTTCTCTCTCTTTATTTGCAACAAGAGTAACTGTTCCATCAAAAGGAGCTTTAAAAAGGACCCGACCTTCAAAGCTTATAAGACGATCCCCCTTCTTTACGCTTTGCCCCTCTTTAACGTAGAGCTTTTCAACTATTGATAACACTCCAATCTTTACGTTAAATTCCTGATCTGACTCCACTCTACCAAGTCCATATATCGCCTCAACCACATCGCCCTTTTTAGGAGAAATTAATTCAAAGTTTTTTTTGAAATAAAAGACTCTAGCACCGATGGCCACAGCAATAAGAACGATTATAACTAATGCGATATAAAGCTTTTTCAAGACATCCTCCGATTAATATCTAAAAATTTTCGCATATCTCGTTATATAAGACCAAAGAAAAGCTAGTGATAAATATCAGTTTAATAAGTCAATAACATATGGCCTAAGATAAAGTTATAGTTTGTTATATTAATTAATTTGTCTTACCTAAAACAATAATTATAAAATGAAGAAAAGCTTACCATTAGGACTCAAGATGGCCGATAATATAAAAACTGCGACTTCTAGTATTAAAGAAGTCCTTCGAATTATGGACCTATGCCTAGGTTCATTTACGGCCATTTTATCATTTTCAATTTTTATCTATAATCTTACTAATGGTCTCGATCTAATCGGTCCGCTATTCATCTTATTCTTTCTCATTTACAACCTTGTTCTATCTCAAATCAGTATAAGAACGAGTAAATCCCAATTTGTAGAAGTCTTTAGGCACTTTACGACGCTAACCTTTCTATGTCCTTTAAGTCTAGTCTTGGTAAAAGAGCCCTTTTCACCATTTTGGTTTCTATATTTAATCATGATTGTTTCAAGTAGCTCGATCTTCTTTGAAATTTCACGTGGCTACCTATTCAGTATTTACACGACTATTTATGGCATCCTAAGTTATGTAATTGCTTCACTTATTCTGATTCCTGATAAACCAGTAACTGAAATAGCTCTTCATGTTTGGGTCATGGGAATGCTAAGTTTTCTTCTTCATCAAATATTAAAACTTGTTGATCGAAGTTATCGCCGAGAACAACATAAGTCCCTGGAACTATTTGAAACCCTGAAAGATCTTGAAGAAGCACAACAAAGCTTAATCTACAGCTCAAGACTTAATGCAATTGGTGAAATGGCCGGTGGGATTGCCCATGAAATTAACAATCCTCTTACGATTATTTCCGGAAGTGTCTTTAAGCTAAAAAAAGAAATGCAAAGTAATTCTTTAAGTGATGAGGAATTAAAAAAGAATCTTGATCGAATCTCAGATACAGTGAAAAGAATTACTCAAATTGTCACAAGCTTGAGGATTGTTTCAAGAGACTCTTCTAATGGAGAAAAATTAATAGAAGTGCCAATTCGAGATATTCTTCAAGATGCTCTTTCAATTTGTAGTGAAAGGTTTAAGGCCCATGGCATTGATTTAAAGCTTAGTCTTGATGATGAAGAATTTGATACTCTCGTAAAGGTTGATCGAGTTCAGCTATCACAAGTATTTCTAAACTTACTAAGTAATTCCTATGATGCCATTGAAGGACAGGAAGATTCATGGATTCGAATTGAGGCTTTTGAAGAAGGAAAAATGCTAGTTATTAAATTAACAGATTCTGGAAATGGTATCTCACAAGAGCATCATGAGAAGATATTTGAACCCTTTTATACAACTAAGGAAGTTGGTAAAGGAACAGGATTGGGACTATCAATATCAAAGAGTATTCTAGAAAAAAACCAAGGAGAATTAACCCTCGATACACACGCTAAAAATACAACCCTAATAGTGAAAGTCCCAAAAGCTTAAAGCCTTGGAAGCGTAACTGCTAGAAACATGAGATAAAAGAGTCTCCGATACTTCCAAGAACAATTTCTCCACTTTCGTCGAGAATATTTCCATATGAATTCCCACCATCGCAATGGTCTTCCATAGAGATAACTATTGTATAGATATTTCCTGTTTGAGTTGCCTCTAATTGCTTAAGAACTAGTGCATCTGCACAATATTCATAATCAAATTCTTTAAATGCTGGATACTTTGAGAACTCTTCTTTTGTTAATTTTGGTAAACTCTCAGAATGAACTTCTATATACTCATCACGATCATAGCTTGAGGCCAGATCCACATTATTTAACTCAGGACATGCCACAACCTGACCAGCAGCGACACTTGAAACAATCATTAATAATAGAACAACAACACTTTTCGCTTTCAACATTTTCAACCTCGTAATTTTTAATTCGAGGCATTTTTATCCAAGACTAAACAAAATCACAATTATATTAAAAATATGAAAGACATATAATAATTAGATATCACACTCATACATCAATGGCCCTTCTTGGCCAAGAGTTGTCGAAGCTGGCCCACGGGAGGTTGTAACCTCATCGGCATCATCATATTGCATGAATGATCCAATAAAGGCAGTGAACAATATTAACAAGAATAATGGTGTCGCAAATTTTATATTAAGCATAATTACTTTATCGACACAATTGGTTGAGTTCTTTAGTCCAGATTCACTAAGTGCCCGTCTTTACTAGGAGATTGGGTAATTTCCCAGCGATTTTTGTCCGGATCAATGAGTAGAAAACTCTTTTCTCCCCAAGGATGATCCTTTGGTTCTCCACTCACCTCAAAGCTAAACTCAGACTTTAAGTTCATAAGCTGCTCATAGAATTGATCCACATTTTCAACCGTAACTCCGTAAGAGACTTGAGCAGGATTATCAATAAGATCAAAATAGTCTTTGGCCTTGCCCACTGGCCTAAAAAAGGCCACGCGACTCATGTCTGGTAGAACAAAGTCAGCGAAGTCTTCATTTGCAAAATGGGCCTCAACTTTGAAGACGGCCGTAAAAAACCTTGAAATATTAATAACATCTGATGATGTTATCACTAAGTGAGAAAGTGCTTTTATCATAATCGATCCTATTTTATTTAATGCTATTACATTTTTATTGACTTAGATAGGTTTCCAGCATAAATCTTCTTATCAGTTTTCTGATCCAGTTTTAGTGGCCATCCTTCCTGCCACTTTTTTCGGTGCCTTTTTTGATAAAGCGCCTTGTGAGAACATTTAAAATGAAAGAGCTTGATAGGCTTGTCGATTCTCTAGCAAAGAATCGATACTATGTGAGTGATACACTCATTAATAACGAACTAGTGCGTGCTTTAAAAGATGAAGCACTTAGTCGTTTTGAAGTTGGTGAATTTGATCAAGCAAGAGTTGGCAGACAACTCACAAAACGACTCGATCAGCATATCCGAAGAGATAAAATCTCATGGATCTCTTCTGATACAAATGAGCAGACTAATGCCTTGAAAGAATATTTTAGCTTTCTTAACCAATTAAAAGATTATTTAAACCCTCTCTTCTATCTCGGGATTAGAAATTATGAGGGCCACTTTGCCTTCTACGATACTGGTGCCTTCTATAAGAAGCATGTTGATCAGCATCGAGGAAGAGGTTTGAGGCGTCTAAGTGTTATTCTCTATCTAAATGATATGAATGATGGAGATGGTGGAGAGGTTGTTCTCTATGATTTTAATCATCACGAAAATGTTCTTGATACAATTCGGCCAAAAGAAGGTCGACTTTTAATTTTTATCTCTGAAGACTTACCCCATGAAGTTCTGACTGCTCATATGCCAAGACTTTCTCTAACGGGGTGGATGAGAGCATAGAAAGATCAAGAAATTTTAAACCTTATTAATATTAATATGAAATAAAGATTTCATAATAAGAATTATTTCAAAGGAGCCTAAAATGAAAACTAATGAAGGAAATGCAGATCGCATTCTTCGCATCGTAGCTGGTTTAGTCTTATTATCGCTAGTTTTTGTGGGTCCCAAGAGTAACTGGGGCTATATTGGTCTAATTCCTCTCATAACAGGGGTTTTAGGAGTATGCCCAGCTTATAAAATCCTTGGTCTCTCTACTAGAAAGGTCCATCCCACAAAGTAGATATGTGTTATACTCTATTATAGAGTGAGGACATATCTGTGAACGAAAGAGAATTAATCAAATCAGAGCTAGGCTTTGATCAAGTATCCTTATACATTGATGATCGTAGTTATTACTTCTTTTTTATGAAGCATGAGAAAGAGAACTACATGGTTCTTTTAAAAAATGAAATTGAAAAAAAATCACATGAGATGCTTAGAAATTTCTCCTGTGATTATCCTGAACTGCCGACCTTTCTAAAAGAAACGCAATCTCTAATGCTCTTTGATATTCCAAACGGAAAATTAACAAGACTTGTTGAAGAAAAAATCGATAAGGAAATTTCGGGCCAGGCAAAAAAACTACAACAACGTCTTAATGAATTTGTTCTTCAATATGGCTATTATTGGAATTGGGAACTGAATTACTTCTTTGTGACAAATAACAATCTTATGTACATTGACTTAGAAACTTTAGAGATTGGCACAAAAAGTCGAATACTTGATATGCCAATCTATAGTGAACTAAGTCTTGAACAAAGAGTTAGACTCAAAATTAAAAGAGAGAATAAACAACTAAGTAATCACGCCCGCTTTACCAAGTGGCTTAAATAACAGCTTCTCAGTCCTAATTCCTATCCCTTAATTCCACAGCGTGAAAATGCTTCTGGTAGAGAAAGTAAATTTAAGCCTATCTCTTCATCCATTTTTCTTTCAATTCTTTGTGTTATTGGAAAGAAATAAATTTCAGTAGTAACTGCAACCTTTGCTCTAAATAAATGGCCACCTTTACAAGAGAAGTCTTCATCACCTAATACTGTGTGAATATGAAAGAATGGCCTTCCATCAAGATATGATAAGTTTCCATCCAAACTTAATAATTCGAAGTCTCCATTGAATTCTTTTCTGTCGTACGTTTTTGTCTCAAGGTGATAAAAACCTAACTCAACTTCTTTTAATGCCCCAATACCTTTGAGCATTCCCGCTGACAGCTCTTCGGCCACTGCAAACTCTTCGAGAGCAGAAAATAAATCTTCGTCTTTATATAAACGAATTAAATAACATTCCTCTTGCTTGATATATTTCATGTTAAACTCCTGAATTTACACAAATTATACAATGAGAAGGGCCTCCAGTCCCCCCGCACTGCACCCTGAAAATCTTCTAGCCTTGATGGACGCTAGCATTAAGCAATGCTAAACATAATACATGTATAAGATGCGTAAAATTCTCTTATTTTTCACAATTATTTCAGGACAAATAATTTTTGCATCAGAATGTTTTAGTGAGCACTTAAAAGAAGCTATTGAACAAAATCGCCAGCGTAGAGGCCTCTATGCATCAATATCAAATAATAAAAGTAAGTCCATTTCAAATAAATTAATATTTGCTGAAAAAATCGCCCACTTTTATTCAAAAGGCCTAAATAAGAAACTTAGGTCCTATCGTGAAGCAGGTATTCCAATTCTCTGTCTTGATTTCATTGAAATGAGTAAGTCACCGACCTATCTAGGTAAACAAGCTCCTCCAACTCTTATGTACAATGAAATAGATAGCATAGGAGCTAAAGACCTTAAAAAGAATCTAAAAGAGATGCTAAGTGAAGACAGATTTCACCATATTACTGACTTTATCGAAGAAGAACTCTCAAATGAGATCAAATATGGGCCATATAATTGCCTCTTTAAACACGTCCTTGAATCTCTTGGGCGTACATCATATCTAACTCCTTACTATATAGAACATGCCAAGAGCCTTGGCCTTAAGTCACCTCAAAAGCTTCTAAAGAATTATCTTAAGATGAATATCTCAGCATTAAGCTTTGCAAGATATCTCGACAAAAAGGCTAGCTCTCTTCAAGAAAAAGGAATTGGAATTTTATGTAGAGATGTTCCTCATATTCCGTTAAGATTAGACTATGAGATGGAACTTTCTAAATACTAAAATTGGTGTGGCCTTTGGCGGTGGAGCTGCTAAAGGAATTGCCCACATCGGTGTACTTAAAGCTTTTGAAGAAAAAAATATCAAGATATCGTACGTATCTGGTACAAGTGTTGGCGCAATTGTCGCTTCCTACTATGCGTTTGGAAAGAATTATGAAGACTTCCAAGAGCTTGCAAAGAAACTAAATTATAAAGATTCAATAAGCTGGACTATTCCAAAGAAAGGCTTCTTTAGTACAAAGTCAATCAGGGAAATGATCATCAAGGACCTGGGAGATGTAAATATTGAAGATGCACAGATCCCTCTTGCAATTTGTACAACTGATATTTCAACAGGAGAGCAAGTAATCTTTCACAGAGGAAATTTAGCCGATGCAATTTGTGCTTCAGTATGTGTGCCAGGGGCCTTCATTCCTCAAGTAATAGAAGGAAGAACCCTCGTCGATGGAGGAATCACGGAGAATGTTCCCGTCTCACCTCTTTATAAAATGGGTGCTGGAATTATCGTTGCGGTTGATTTAAATGGTGTACAAAAATACCAAGAACCAGATGATACATTTGCCATAATTAGCAATGCTATGGATATTGCAATTGACTTAAGAACAAGAGAACAAATTCAAGATGCAGATATCATCCTATCCCTGGATCTTAGTAAGTATAATCGTCTTAATAACTCAAAGTGTATTGAAGAGCTCATAAACGAAGGCTATAGGCCAATGATCGACTCACTTTCAAGTCTTTCATGGTATCGCAATGCTAATTATCTCGAGTTTCTCAAAAAGCTGATCATTGAGTTTCTACCGTTTAGGATACCGCGCGTTATTTCTAATATTTATAAAAAGAAACTTTCTCAAATTTTTATTAAATAATTAAATTATGAGAATGATTTTTTATTTTTCATAATTTTATCGTTATCATTAAGATATAAATTAAAATGGAGTTTAATTTGTTTAATCACGAAAAAATGATTTCACTTCTAACAGAGAAGCTTTCTCTTTGGTATGAAGCCGTTATCAAAAACATTCCCAATCTTGTTGTTGCCTTTGTCGTTCTTATTTTCTTCTTCTATCTAGGTGGAGTGATTCGAAAGGGAGTTAATAAAGTACTTCCAAAAATTTCTTATAAGAGATCTGTAAATAACTTAGTAAGTTCAATTGTAAATATCGTTGTCATTTTAATTGGTATCTTTACAGCTCTTGAAATAATGGGGCTTGAAAAGACTGTTACTTCAATTCTTGCCGGTGCTGGGGTTATTGGTATTGCTCTTGGTTTTGCCTTTCAAGAAATTGCTGCAAACTTCGTAGCAGGTCTTCTTATCGCTTACCGCGAACCTTATCAATTAGGAGATATCATTGAAATCGATACTATTATCGGACAAGTTACAAATATAGAATTTAGAATTACATGTGTAACAACTTTCCAGGGCCTTGAGGTATTTATTCCTAATAAGGATATGTTCACCAAGCCTTTTATCAATTACACAAGTACACCGAGAAGACGAGTTGATCTAGCTGTTGGTGTTTCATATCGCGATGATTTAGATAAGGTTGAGCGAGTTACAAAAGATGCCCTATCTTCAATCAAAGGCCGTATTGATGATATTCCGGTTGAAGTCTTCTTTAAAGAATTTGGCGATAGTTCAATTAATTTAAGTGCTAGAGTTTGGGTTCACTACAATAATGGAAATGCATATTTTCAGGCACGTCATGAAGCTGTAAAAACGATTAAGAAGTTTTATGATGAAAATGGAATTACCATCCCATTTCCTATTAGAACACTTGAGTTTGGAAATTCTTTGGACGTTAATAAAGGCTAATTACACATCTGTTGCCAGCCTTCAACTTCGGCCAGAACTTTCTTATGATCTTCACGGCATCCCTCTATTGGTACGTATGAGTAATAGAGGGAGCCATTACTAATTTTCTCCATTACATCACGACCTTCACCTGGAACAAAGGCAGGACATCCAAAGCTTCGCCCCATAACCTTTCCTCGATTATAATAAGCTTCATGCATAACAACACCTTGTGACATGGCCTTATCATTTACTCCATCAACGAGCCCTTCCATTCTCATGCCATTATAGTTTCGCCCATTCACACTAAAAGTTGGCCAACCTCTTTGACCCTTAACCCTTTCGTCATGAGAAGCAGACATATAGAAGTTTGCAGTTTTAAAGAAGCCTGGACGTGTCATTGCCCATTGGTCATGCTTTTGTCTTGTTCGCGAATTTTGAGGGATACGACAACGTCTCATCATCCCATTATGATTAGAAGACTTTATGACTTTTCCATCTTTGATTGTAGCGTCACTATACTTCACGCCACCAAGTGAGCCACTACCATGAGAAACTTTCTTATATTCCACTTCTCCTGTTTTCATATTCAACAGAAAGAAGCGCTTTTGAGTAGAGCTTTGTGAATAGTCTGCAATTGAAATATAATTCTTATTTTTAAAAGTATTTTTATGATCTCGATAATAAAGTAGAGCCTGCTTTAGTGCATCTTGAGGAACACCTTGGTCTCTAAAGTCCTCAAAGAAATTACATTCTTCTCCACGATAAATATTATCTGTGACTTCAAAAACATCATCAATTGCATCAAGAATAATTTGAATCTCTGGTAAGACATCTTTTGGGGCACATTCAGTGCTAATTTCTGGATCTGACTCGTAAGAAGTTGGAATAACCTCTTCTGCAAGTATCGATAATTGCATGAATAACAATGAAAATAAGAATAACCTCACATCTCCCCCTAGATTCCTTATCGGAGGAGATGATCGAAACTTAATAAAGAATGTTGACGTTTAAAGGACTACTCATAGCCTATATCATCTTTAATAACCTCTTCCATCACCTTATTTTCTTGAGGTGTAAAGACATCTGTTAGGTTCTTTATCCATCTATTCTTCTTAATAATTGTAATTGCCATTGCCGCACCAAGAATATTTCCAACGACAAATGAGAAGTAGATTCCAACTTGAGCTAATTGAGTATGTTTTGAAAGAAGATAAGCAACAGGAAATCTAATTACCCATAATGAAATGATGGCCACCATCATCGAGATCATTGGACTTCCCCCACCCCTCATGGCACCGGAACATACTTGTTGAACACCTATGAGTCCAAATGTTAGAGCTATAACGCGAATAAATACTGCGCCTTCTTTAATGACGGCAAATTCTCCAGGGACAAAGATTTGCAATGTTTGCTCTGCAAAGATAAAGAATCCAATTCCAGCAATGGTTAGAACAATAAAGATGACCCATAATGCTTTACTGGTTACTTCTTTTGTTCTCTCTATCTTTCCTGCTCCAATATTTTGTCCTACTAGAGTTGATGTTGCCATGGCAAATCCAAGACTTGGAATAATCATTAAAGTTAATACACGAATTCCAATTCCATATGCAGCGAGAACGACATCTCCAAAAGTAGCGATAAGGAAAGTCATAATTGTCATGGCCAGTGCACGTGAAGATTGTTCAGCAGAAGCAGGGAAACCTAGATTAATAATTTTCTTAGCAAGAGTGAAATCAAAATCAATCTTTTTAAAATTAATTTTTATTCCACCTTTTCCTTTTGCTAAAAGATATAAGGCGATAATAGCAGAAAGCCCCTGCGTGCAAATAGTTGCAAAAGCAGCTCCATCAACACCATATGCAGGAACTGGGCCCCATCCCATAATTAAAATCGGATCGATTATAAAGTTTAAGATGACAGAGAAGAGAACAATATAAAAAGGAGTCTTCACATCTCCAACACCACGATAAAGAGACTGGAACATCATATAAAGATAACTAAATATAAGACCTATGAATGATATTCTAAGATATGATGTTGTAATCTTTTGAATCTCTACCGTTGGTGTCATTGCCTCAATAACATAAGGGATAACTGCATAAGCAATCCCAGCAAGTAGAGCTGATGTAGCGAGTATAATAATTAAGGTATGAAGACATACCTTAGAAACCATCGGTGTATTTCTTTGGCCTGTGTACTGAGCAACTAAAATCGTTCCACTAACAGCAAAGCCTGCTCCCATAGAAATTAATAGAAATAAAATTGGAAATGAAAGTGAAAGAGAGGCTATAGCATTTGTCCCTAAGCGACCCACCCAAAATGTATCAGTCAACTGATAGGCCGTTTGTAAAAAATTTGCCATAACAATTGGAACTGACAACTTAAATAAAGATTTGATGACAGATCCTTGTGTAAGATCTCTTCCTTCCACAAATATCCTTTAGTTCGTGACTTAACTAAGTTTAGGCCACTTTTAATTCCTCCGTATCATCAACTTCTTCAATCAAATCTTCAATCTTTTTTTTTATAAAACACTCTTGAGCTTTTTCTAATTCTTCTTTTAGTTTAGTCACTAAAAGAATTTTATCCCCTTTTTCAAATACAGTGGCACCATCTGGAATAATAAAAGCGCCATGCCTCTTAATGAAGAGTACAACAGAGCCAGTTGGTAGACCAAGATCAACAACACGATTATCAACAGCAAAGTCAGTCTCTCTAATTTCAAGTTGAACGATACCGTGCTTTGTTTGCTCAAGTAGCTCTAAGTCCACAGGGAAATTCGCTTCATCTTCTTGCTCAACGATAAGCCCAAGCTTTCTTGCCATTATCTTCAACGTTGAGCCTTGAATTAAGGCAGAAATACTAACAACGAAGAAAACAATATCAAAAATAGTGTGAGCACGCTCCCCCATGTGAGTTGCCGCAAAGCTTGCAAAAACAATTGGCGTTGCACCCTTAAGTCCTGCCCATGAAACAAAGATCTTTTCATTTAAGTTAAAGCGACTTTTTACAAGACAAAGAAATACACTAATTGGCCTGGCCGCAAAAGTTAGGAAGACAGCAATTAACAAACCAGTTGGAGCAATACTTGGTAGTCGGCTTGGAACGACGAGAAGTCCAAGCATAACAAATAGTCCGATTTGTGACAGCCAAGTCATTCCATCAAAGAAGAGTGTTAGCAAGTTTTTATGTAGGATCTTCTTGTTTCCAATAATCATCCCAAATACATAGACGGCCAAGAAACCATTTCCACCTAGCTTTGTAGTTACAGAATAACCGAAGAAGAGAGCAGCTATTGTTAATGGAGGGTATAGGCCATTGTAGTCTAGTTTTATTACATTATTAATTAGGATAAATGCACGAGCAATAACCCATCCACCAGCAAGTCCAATGGCCGGATTTGAAAAAAGTAGAAAGGCGGTATCCTTTACATCTCCAATCCCCTGCTCAATAAAGCCCAGAAGAACGGAAACAAGAAAGTAGGCCATCGGGTCGTTACTTCCTGATTCAAATCTTAAAATATTTTTAACATCACCTACTTGAGTATTTGGATCTTTAAAAGCTGAAAAGACTGCAGCTGCATCGGTTGCTGATAGAATGGCACCGATAAGAAGCGACTCTAATATTCCAATATCAGTGATAAGATGAGTGAAGCCACCAACTAAGAGTGTTGTAAAGACAACCCCAAGAGACGACAAGGCCACACCGCGACCAAAGTCGCGCTTTATTTTATTAAATGGAGTTTCAAATCCACCAGTGAAAATTATTAAACAAAGAGCAACAAGACTTAATGAATGAGTTAGTTCAAAATTGCTAAAGTTGATGCCTCCGATTCCATCTGAACCAGCAAGCACTCCGATAATAAGAAAGAGAATTAGAACAGGTAGACCAAATCGACTTGAGGACTTACTCAAAACCACGCTTAGTAGTAAAAGAATTGAAGACCCCAAAAGGAAATTATTTAAAAACTGCTCCATCAAAGCATCTTATCGGTTTATTGGCATAAAACTTTAGTGAAAACATCGGATTATTTTGTTAATTATTAATATTTTCACACTCACTTTACCGATTGATTTTGAGGGCGTATTAATTGTTTGAACCAACAAACAATTGAACAATAAGGCAAACAAAATGACGCTTTTAAAATCCCTACTCTCTTTTTTATTCCTGGCCATAACTCTATGCTCTGTCAGTGCCTCAGATCTGGCCCCAAGTGCAAACGATATGAAGTTTGTTACTGATTTTACGACTTTTGCCTGCAAGAGTTTTCGAGATAAGGTAGAGGCTCCTTATGAAGTTCAGGACTTAGAGGTCCAATTTACTAAATTAGGTATATCAGGCTCGACGAGAAGAATTATTATTGATGTTGAATCTAGTGATGGTGAGTGTTTTTATAGTGCTGATTACTCTAGACAAAAAGGGCAAAAGCAACTTAAGTTTGAAAAGTCTTATATGACACAAATACCTAAGTGTTTGGAGCTCAAAGAAAGTCTTGATCGCTACCTTTCACCTGGATTTAAATATATCATTAAATACAATGCCTATATCTCAATGTTATTTCTCTCAAAAGAATTAACAAGCGTGTGCGATGAGATCAGTGGTAATAAATTAATCGAGTTTCAATGGAAAATTTAGAATTAGTTGAAGAATATTGCTTAAAAAAATCAAATACTCCAAGTGAGCTATGTGTTCAACTTGGAGATTATACAAAGGATAAGCATCCTCTTGGCCACATGATCTCTGGTGAATTAGTTGCTTCACTTTTGGGCTTCTTCATTAACCTTAATGAATATAAGAACATTCTTGATATTGGCACTTTTACTGGTTACTCAGCTCTATCGATGGCCGAGTTCTTACCAGAAGACGGTAAAGTGATAACTATTGATAAGAATAAAAAAATAAATACTTTTGCAAAATCTTATTGGGATAAAAGTCCACATGGTAAAAAAATTGAAGCTTTATTTGGTGATGCAAACCAGGTACTAGAAAGTTTAACTGATCAAAGCTTTGATTTAGTTTTTATCGATGCAGATAAAGGAAGCTATAAGAATTATCTTGAATTTGCCCTTAAGCTACTTTCTACAAAGGGCGTTATCGTGGTTGATAATGTTTTACGAGCAGGACGTGTTGCAACTGATGATATGCCAAGTGAGGACAAGTCAGTAAATGCAATAGCTGAGTTCAATGACTACGTTGAATCTCGAGATGATCTTTTTAAAACAATGCTTCCAATAAGAGATGGACTTTATTTAATTCAAAGAAAATAATTACTCATCAATGGTAAGACTCATATAGAACTTCTTCTCGTTCATTTCGCCAGGTAATTGAAATGGAATCGTCACTGTACGAGGCCCTGTAATTCGACTTTCATTAACCTTCTCACCACATATGACTTCAGGAGTTGCTCTTTCAACTGTTAAGCCTGTGATCTTATTGATATCGGCCTTAGCTTGTCCTAATACCATATTTACGAACTCACCAGCAGAATCACAGATATCATCTGAAATCTCGCTTCTTTGTTCAGAGAACATATGGTTATAAATTGCTAGGTAGCTGTTTTTAGGAAAGCAGATTGCTAATTCCCCTGTTATCCTTTCGCTCTTTATCGTAATAAGACCTACAATTTCCAATGCTTCAGAAAACTCAATATTTGGATTTACCTCTCCAGCTAGTAGAGGAATATTTAACTGCTTCTTAAATACTTCTAGCAAGGCATTCAAAAATGGCTCGATCAACTCCATTAAAACTATCTCCGTCTTATCAACTAATTTGATTTTAATTGGTTAAAGCATTTACTACAAATGAAGACCCATTTTGCCCTCATGCTTGATTCATTTAATAGACTTTTTTAGTTAACTATTTAACTATCTGATATTTCATCGAGACTATTATCACTGACAAATAATGGTTATCTAAACACAGAGATACTTGGCAGTTTTCATCGTATTTTGGAAGTAAAAAACAAAGTTAACTCATTAACTACCCTGCATCACATTGTATAGGCTTAGGTCAAAGTAAATTTGAGTTAATTATATTAGACAGTTTTAAGAGCAATGTTTATAAAATAAATATAGAATACTTACATAAATAAAGGATTTTACATGCTTAAAATAGTTTTCGCTTTTTTAATTACAACGATCTTATCTTCGAGCGCATTTGCGCAATTCACTTCGGAAGATGAGCTGACATTTATCACTTCAGGTGGAAATACAAATAATAAGACTTATGAATTTGCCACTCGAAATTCTTATAAATGGCCAAAGAATAAGTTCACACTCAATGGATCATACTCACGTGGAGAATCCGATGGTGTTTTAGATGATGATAATTGGACCGCTCTTTTAAGATTTGATCACGACCTAAATTCTCGCCTTGATATCTTTGTTGCAGACTTTTTTGAGTCTGATCAATTCAAAGGTTTTTGGGCCAGAAATAACATCGATATTGGTCTTCAATATAAATTAGCCAATGAAGAGAAACTAAAGGTCTTAATTGATGCAGGTTATCGTTATACTCGCGAAAACTTTGTTCAAGACGAACCAGATAATCATGAGCATAAACTGCGTTTCTATTCTGAAGTTAGCTATATCTACACGAAAGGAATTGAAGCAAAGTACTGGGTAGAATATATTCCAAGTTTAGAAAATAGTGAAAACTATATTGTAAAAATGGAACCATCACTACTAACACTAATCAATAAAACATTTACATTAAAATCAGCTGTACTATGGGAATATGAGAATGAGCCAGTAGAAGGTCGCGATCAGCATGACTATAAGACAACACTTAGTCTGATTGCAAAGTTCTAGGAGAGATGATGAACAAATTATTAAATGAAGCAAATATTGAAAAGGTAACAAAGCTAATGGCCGAATATGGGTTTATCCTTGTTAAGGTCATCATTGTACTTGTCGTTGGTTTAAAACTTATAAGCTATATTGAGAAATTTTTCCAAAAGGTTTTAACTAAAAAGAAAGTTGATGTTTCAATTAGAAAGTTTATCGTAACAATCATTAGCATTACCTTAAAGGTAGGTCTTTTAATCTCAGTCGTAGGTATGGTTGGTATTAAGACGACAAGCTTTGTTGCTCTACTCGGTGCCGCTGGTCTTGCTGTCGGCATGTCTCTTAAAGATGCTCTAGGAAATCTTGCTGGTGGCGTTCTTATCCTTTTCTTTAAGCCTTTTAGGGTTGGTGACTTTATCGAAGGCCAAGGTTATTCGGGGAAAGTTAGAGAGATTGGATTATTTTGTACGAGTCTAAACACACCAGATAATAAGCGAGTAATCCTTCCAAATGGTGGCCTATCATCAGGAAGTATTGTTAACTACTCTGCTGAAGATGTGCGAAGAGTGGATCTTGTTTTTGGAATTGGCTATGATGACGACATTAAGAAGGCTAAGGAAATACTTAATAAATTAGTTAATGATCACCCTCTAACTCTAGATGATCCTGCACCAGTAGTTGCTGTCCTAGCACTTGCAGATAGCTCTATTAACTTTGCGGTTAGACCTTGGGTTAAATCAGCTGATTATTGGACTGTTCACTTTGAGCTACACGAACAAGTTAAATTAACTTTTGATAGCGAAGGAATTTCAATACCATTTCCTCAAAGAGATGTTCACTTATATCAAGAAAGTAAGTAAAAATATAAGCAAGGTTTTAGGGAGAGATCCCTAGAACCTTTGTTCAAAGCCGATTCCCAAGTAATGTTGAAGGTCTAAACGATCGTCGACAAAAGATTGTCCATAAAGTTCAGATAAACGATTATTATAATCATCTTCAACACCCATTCCAACTTTAAAAAACACTCTCGACTTATCTCTTTCATAGAGATTTACTCTCGCCTCAACTCCATAATTTTCATTAACTTCATTCAACTGAGTTATTTGAGCATCGTAATAAAAGCGCGTCTCAACAATTGGAAACTTCGTCTTGTCATCATTATTGATTTTAATTTTTAAATCTCCACCAATTGAAATGAAGTTCTCATTTCCACCGATATAAGAGACTTGCCCACCGGTATAAACCTCTGAAGAAAGGGAGACTTTGTTATCAGGGTCTGTTAGATCGATGATTTTGCCTATTCTTATATTTGCTTTAGGAGACATCACTCGTTCCATATGCTCAACATTCTCATATTGAACAGTCCCATTTTCTTGAGTTAACTCATGCCATCCTCTTTGAGTCGATGCTGCAAGACCTTTATCATCAAATGTTGTAATACCAACACCAACTTCAACAAAAGTAGATTTATCATCACCAATGCGACGATAAACCTTGATATCTAAATCATCTCGATTCAAAGCTTCTTGATTCCAAGTACCGTCCTCATTCTGATAACAATGTCTTTGATACATCAGTCCACCAATTTCAACTATTCCACAAGGCTTAGAAACTAGCTTTGTATAGACTTTAGAACTGTAACTAATAGACAACTCTCCATTTTCATATTTGAACCTGGCCGAAGGTTTTGCTCCAAAGGTTAAGCCTCGGTCATCTCCTTCAAACGTATCCCTCTTTTCATACTCAGTTACACCAACAAACATTAGTGCACCATGCAGAGGATTATCATTACTAGTGTTTAACTCAAATTCTGCAGATTGAAGCTCTCCAAGACCTAGAAAACTATCTTTCTTTAATTCAATCTTTGGAATTTCCATATCAACAACAAAGTCTGGACTCTCTTCATTGATTGAGATTCTTGAATCTCCACAATCGTAATCTTTAGCATTATTAATGGCTTCAAAATCCGAAAGAGCTGACGAGAGAACTTCTTCAGGAGCAGCATCCCCCATTCGATATGTATTCTTAATCAGCTTAAGTCGCTCTTCAAGCTTCTGGCGATCCTCACTTGGAACTTGAATGAATTTTTCCAAAATCATATCGCGATAGCGAAAACGTGGGTATTCCTTTAAAAAGTTTCCATTTTTAAAGATGAACTTATCTTCATTTCGATCATATTCAATTTGTATCTTTTCATGGCGATAAATAACACCAGACTCATTCGCGAATGTAGACAGGCCAAAAAGTAATAAGAATGACGTTAGAGACACAATTTTCATAACTTACTTATCGGTCACATCTTGGCCAAAACCTTATATTTCTTATAATTTCCTTTTAGATCCGTATACTTAGCTAGTTAAAGTCTGGTATAAACATTTGGTGAAAAAGAAAATCCAAGTTCTATTTGAAGATGAGCACTATATTGCGGCCACGAAACCAAGTGATCTGCTAGTACATCCTTTTAAGGCGAGAAGCCAGGATCGTCGCAGCCTTCTTAGATCACTCAAGAAGCAGACCGATCTCTACCTCTTTCCAATCCACAGACTCGACAAGCCAGTATCTGGAGTCGTTCTCTTTGCAAAGAGTAAGGAAGCGACTCGGCTGATGAAAGAACAATGGAATAGTGAGAATGTTTCAAAACACTATATTGCAATGGTAAAGGGAGTTACTGAGACTGAAGGTGTCTATGATTTCCCCATTAAAACAGATAAGGGACTACAAGAGGCCAAGACTTCATTTAAAACTCTTACATCAAATGATGAGTATAGCTTAGTTGATATTGAGATATTCACAGGTCGCCAGCATCAGATTCGAAAACATTTTTCAAGAAGAATGCACAATCTTGTAGGTGATACGAAATACGGACATTCTTCGATTAATAATATCTTTAGAAAGGATTATAAATTCTATCGAATCTTTCTCCATTCTTATCAGCTAAGATTTATCCATCCCTTTACAAAAGAAGAAATCATAATCTCATCTCCAGTAACTGAGGATTGTATAAATATTGCTAATGATTTATTTCAATTCGATCTTACTAATATAGGAAATGAAGCCAAAGAAAATTGACCATATCGTTGGATCACTTAACTTGTCTTCTTCAATACCTTCAACTGCCTCTAATATTGTTTGAGACTTTTCAAGGTTTCTAAGTAATAAGTAGAGTCCTTCTGATAAAATCTGAATTTGGACACGCTCATGATTCTTATATAAAAGAGTGTATTCTTTATTTTGAATTTCATTGAATGATTTATCAACGTCACCTTTTCGCATTTGCCAAAGCTGTGAAAGTTCAACATCACTCTCAAATAAGAAATATGAATTAGGAATAAGCTTTAACTTTTGTTCAAAGATGGCCTCTCCATATTTTTGAGGATCAAAACTTAGTAGGCGATCTTTTTGATGAAAGAGATGCCAAAAGGCACGTTCAAATTCAGCGAGATCCTTTATAAAACTAACATCATGGGCCTTCTTTGCGAGAAATTCAGGAAAGTCATCTCCATAATGAAGAAGATTGGTAAAACTTGAAGGATTTGACTCCACGTATTCATATGAATAACTTAGAAAGTCTTCGTCACCTAAAACAAACCAACAAGCTTCGTAATTATCACCTAGGACTTCCTGTAAGCGAGCACGATAATCATTTTGATAGACTTCCATCACTTGAGAACTCGATAACTCACCTATTGGTATCATCTCATCGAGAATATCTTTTGAAATATCCTTTGTGATAACACCTTTTAAAAAGTCATTTTGAAATTTACTGTTGTTCATAAATCTCCTTTGACTTTAAAAGCTCTTTTTCAAGAATTGGAAAATCAGGGATATCTTCATCCCACTCCAAAAGGATTGGTACATTAAATTTATGACAATACTTTTTAAATAACTTCCATACATCTTGATGTACTGGATGAGAGTGAGTATCAAAGAGATGAGTGCCTAAATCAGAAAAGCCGGCCAGATGAATTTGGGAAACATTCTTCGATTCAATCGTCTCGAAAAAATCTTGCGCTTCAAACTTTTGGTTAATGGCATTCACGTAAACGTTATTGAAGTCTAAGAGTATTTTACAACCTGTCTTATTAGCAAGATTATTTAAAAACTCGGCTTCAGTCATCGTTGAATTTTTAAGAGTAAAATACGCCGAAAGATTCTCAAAAGTCATCTCTCTTCCATAGAAGTCCTGGGCCTTCATCACTTTATCGGCAATGCGATCGAGATTATCTTGAGTATATGAAAACGGTAGTAAGTTATGAAGATTTGAATGTGCATGCCCAGTCCAGCACATATGATCACTTGTGACAAAGGGCTCAAATTGGTCATAGAGCTCTTTGGCCTTTTTCATATAATCAAGGTTTAAGTCTTCATCTGCGGCAATTGAAAGAGAGACCCCATGAAATGCAATGGGATAATCCGCTCTCACTTTTTCAAGCATCTTATATGGGCGACCTTTTGTTTCCATATAATTTTCCAATAAGGCCTCGAACCACTCTATTTCGGAGTGGTTCAAGTTCTCTTCTTTTTCTAAGAATGGAAAATGAGTATGTCTAAGACCGACACCATATTTATGCATAATATAACCTTCGCTTATCTTTGAGCTACTTTTCCACCTTTAGCTTCACACTCTTCTTTAGTCAGTTTAATTAAACCTTTACCTTTACAAGAGTTTTGACCACCACACTTAGTCTCAGCTTGACATCCATTCTTCCCATTACATGCATCAACTTTTCCGTGACAAGCCCCTTGGCCTTTACAAGAGTTAACCCCGTAACACATTACTTCGTTAGCAGATACCTCAGGCATCTTCTTTTCTGTTCCAGTACAAGAAATCATAAGACCAGCAACAGCAGCACCCATTAGTAGTGATTTTTTTGAATTCATTTTTTTCTCCTTATTAGAATATAAAATTATATTCTCTATTCCTTGTTCGAAATTATTTATTGTTTTGTTACATTTTTCTATTCTTAAATTTAAAAAATAAAACTCCAACTCCTGTTATCACTGCAACCGGTAGATAATGTGAGACTAAGAGGTGTTCAGTTGAAAATGAGCATGCAAAATAAAGTATGATAATTGGAATCATAGCACTTGTTAGAAAGCTCAGTGTTAGCATTGAGCGCTCAAAAGCAATAAAGCCTTTCTTAAGCATATAATAATTCTGCGCAAATCCTATTACCATTAAAATACTAAGCTCCAGTAAACAATGTGGACGATGATGTTCCTCTACTGGAAAGTTTGTTGGAAAGAAGTAATTTATCCCCAGTAATAAAAATAAAAGTAAGAACGGGATAAATGAAATAAGGTTCTTTTTTTCACTTAATAGCCCAGGTATCGAATTAGCAAAAACGAGATAGCCCCCTACAAGCAGAGCAATATTGGCAACGATGACCTGCAAAAGAAATTGTATATTTGAAATGTACTTTAGCTGAATTGGAGAACTTAGAAAAATCGCTACGACACTAATAATAATTTGTGATCCCATCCAAACAAGAGTGCGAATCCATGGAGCCGGTAGTGGTTTAATTGGCTTCAAGTCATCAACTAATGAATTTATTAATTTATTATCATTCATAATATTCCCACTTCTACTTTACGACTTTCTTAAGTTTTGCCATAGCGCGAGATATTCTCGTTCTAGCAGCTGACTCAGTGATCCCTAAAGTTTCGGCCACCTCTTTTGTTTGATGGCCCTCAATTTTTGCCATGAGCAATGGCCGTTTCAACTCCTCAGTTAAATACTTGTTTATGAGTACTGATAATTGTTCGTTAATAATCAATTTTTCAATACTATCTATTCCTGTATTCGTAAGACCTTGAGGATTTGTGACATCTTCCTGAAACTCTTCTTCTCTTTCTTTTAATTTTGAGTACTTACGGATGTAGTCAATAATTCTTCGTTCAATGATACAATTTACCCATGGCGTTACCGGTCGTTCGGGTGAGTACGTCGGTAGTGAATGATGAATACTCATTAATATTTCTTGGCATATATCATCTCGATGAGACTCGTTAAAAACTTTCACTGAGACGATCTTTTTCACAATATGTGAAATGGCCTCAAGAAAGATGCGGTAAGCCTCCTGATCACCATTTTGTGACAATATAATGAGTTTTTTTAAATCATTCACAAGGCAATTCTAACATAGTATATTTAAGGGCGTACATCTACTTTGCATCAAAACACTAGAGGAGAAAAGTTGAAGATATATCATATTGTTTGGTCAATGATCGCCATTTTGGCCTTCTTATTCATACTTACACCTTACTATCGTAAGAAAGAAGAAAGAAAGAATCAGAATGAGCGCGAATATTTTACTTTAATTAAGAAGGAACTCGACCAAGAAGATATTTCAGATGAGTTAATCGATGCTGCTAAGAAAGTGCATACTTCTAATTATATTGATACTGAAGAAAAGTTACTAGCAATAATAAAAGAAGATAAGGACTCAATGAGATCATTATGAGCGATGAAAATAATCAAAACTTATTAGAAAGACTGACAAGTGAAATTGATGACGCAAGATGGGACATCTTAAAACCTCACCATGAAAGAGAGGCCCTCTTTATGATTAATGATGAACTTGAACTACCAGCTGTCGGATACACAATGGCATCTGATCAAGTTGAGTATATTAAAAAGTGGTTAGCAGATGGCCAAATGTATCGCCCAACTGACGAGCAAATTGAACTTTGGGAAAAGAATAATACAGAGTTTAAATATTTAATTGTTCAACCATATGTTCTAGTTAAGATAAAAAAAGAAGGACTGGTCTAATGAAATACTTGATGACTTTATTGCTATTAGTTTCATGTGCAAAAGAATTCATTATTCAAGAGTCATCAAGTATCGACAACTTCACTTGTCCGGCCATTGAAAATTGCCTCTCTTCTTTAGAAAAAGACTCGTCTCCAAATTATATTATGCCGTTCAAAATGATAGGGGCCAGTGCTAAAGAAAATATGGATATTATTGAAAAAGTTATCCGTAAGATCGGTGATTTTAAAATTGAAAGAAATAGTGAATACCTAAAAGTTACTAATGATAATGTTCATCTTGAATTTATCGCCAATGGAGCAAAGAAGCGTATTGAAGTTCGCTCTCAAGTGAAAAAACAGAGCTTCTTCTCTTACGACCAAGGCCGTAAACAAGTAGAAAATATCCGTTTTAACTTCTATCAAGGCAATTACTAACACAATCCTTCCCAGTTAAAGCAATCCTTAAGATATGTTAAAATTTCTTCAGTGAAGAGATTTATTCTACCTATATTCTTACTAATTTCATCAAGTACTTACGCCGCAATTGATATTGGTGATGGTTCTGATGGAGCTTGCTCCCTTGGTGGTGCAATTAGTGTTACATCAACTGTATCGGGAACAGCATTCAATTGTACCTCTCTAGTAACAACTGGAGCTATTACAGTCTCTGATGGAAACCCACTAATTATTAAGGTTCAAGGTGATGCGACCATTGATCATACAATAACTCTCTTAGGTACAGCTGGTGGTGCAGCCGCTGGTGGCGGAGTTGTTGCTGGAGCTGAAGGTGGCGATGCTACAAATGCGGTATGTGGTGGTTTTAGTTTTGCTGATATCGGAGGAAGTGGTGGTGCCGGAGGCTCTCACGTTAACCTCGGTGGAAATGGTGGCGTAGGTCAGGCATCAGGGCCAACAGATGGGCTTGATACAATGAGTGCCCCTGGATCAACAACCACAACTTATGACTCGGCCCTTTCACTTGAGACACAGATTCGAGGTGGCTCCGGTGGAGGAAACGGTGGAGATGGTTGTGAAAGTAGTGGTACTTTTACTGAACCAGGTGGAACACCGGGTGGTGCAGGAGGTGGTGCACTTCATCTTGCCGCCGGCGGTGATATTTATATCAATGCACAAATTGATGTAAGAGGTGGAAATGGTCAGCCAGGAACAAGTTCAGCAAACGGCCAATCTGGTGGCTCAGGTGCGGGAGCAGGTGGAGTCATCTTCTTACAATCATCTTTAAATATTGAACTAAACTCTGCCCTACTTGCAAATGGTGGAACAGGTGGTGCCGCAGGAGGTGCCCTTGCTGGAGCAGGTGGAGATGGTGGAGATGGAATTATTCGACTCGATGATCTCGATGGAACAATAACGGGAGTCGGTGGCTCATATTCACCAAGTCCTACAATCATTACTCACGGAGCAACAAGTTTAGAAACACTTTCTTCAGGAATTGAACCAGGGTGTGCCGTAAGAGAAGACATGACACCGAAGAATCAAACGATCCTCGGTGCCTTATTACTTTTAATCTTAATGATTGGATTAAATATCAAAGAGACTAAGAAAGCTAATTGAAGCTGGAGACTCGTTATCCCCAATATCATCAGTATTAGCATTACCTAGCTGACCATGGGTCCCATAACCAATACATTTCACAAGACCTTCATCTGTTGATAAGAAACAGTGATGATGGAAACCACCAGATACTTGAGAAACACTTAGTCCTAGATCAATGGCCGGCAATTGGGCAAGTCCATCTACAATATTAGAAGTGTCTTGTTGTCCAAGTTTCCCCATTGCACCACTACCCCAACACTTAGCTTCTCCAGCTTTAGAGATAGCACATGTTGATGTATTTGAAGCAACAACTGAAGCGGCTTCAAAACCTAAATCAAGAGCTGAATGAGACTCTGTTGTCTCATCGTCACCAATTGACTCACCAGGATTTGAACCAAGTTGTCCAAAGTTATTATTACCAAAACAAAATACTGTTGAATCAGACTGTAGAGCACAAGAGTGAATCCCTCCCGTTGTTACAGCGATAACTCCTTTTGGAGTATATGTTGGCTCAACTGGCGTTAAGACATTATTTAAATGGCCAAGACCAAGTTGTCCGTGAGAATTACGTCCCCAACATTTTAATGTTCCACCAGATAGAATTGCACATGCATGGAAACTCATCGATGAAATATCCATTTGAATGGCCTTACCACCTAAGTCGACTAGACTACCTGTAGATACAGGTTCATCATCTCCGATTGCTTCAGTGTCACCTGTCCCAAGTTGGCCAAATGTATTCATTCCCCAACAACGAACGTCACCAGTCGTTAGAAGAGCACAATTATGATAAGTTCCACCATATAGCTTTCTAACAATTCCACCAATATCAGTATAACCATAAGAAGATAGAGGCTCATCATCGCCTAACTTTTCAGTAGAGCTCATCCCTAGCTGCCCATAGGCACTATCTCCAAAACACTTAACTTTATTTGACTCTGTTAAGACACAAGTGTGAAGGTTACCAGCAATGACCTGTAGAGCTTTTTCTCCACTTAAATCAATTGGAGCAATCGAATCAATTGATTCATCATCACCAATTCTTTCTGTATTACCTTGCCCTAATTGACCATAAGTATTATCTCCCCAGCATTTAACTTCACCAGAAGCTAATAATGCACAAGAGTGGTTACCACCGGCCACGATTTGAATTACTTGTTTTGTTACAAGAGGCTTTTCACAATATTGTACTGCCGCTGTAGAAAAAGGTCCTCTCTCATCATTTAAAGAAACAATATTAGTTTCTGCATCATATGAATACTGAACCTCTCCACCATCAACAAATGTACGAATTGTATTTGTATCAATATTTGATACTTTTAAATTAAAGTCATTAATAGGATCAATACGAGTCATGGCAAGTGTACCTAACTTTGATAGTCCATCACCATAATCACCTGTTGCCATATCAACAGTGAAGCCACCACCGAATTCAACAAACTCTTTATAACCATAACCAATTTCGTTTTCTCCACCAAATGGCATTGTTGAAGCATTATTATAAATTACTCCACCAGTAACAAGTGGGCGGTCATTATAAAGAGCACTTAATTTATCATAAACACTCTTTGGCGTTACAACTTGAGTTTCACCATCAAAACATTCGACTAAACGTGAACGATCCTCTCCCCCTTGTGGGTCAGCGACAGGAGTTACACCATCTGGATAAATCGCACAAATATCTTGTTCATCAGCAACAAAGGCAATAACAAGTGCGGCATCTGGCCTAAAGAATCCTTGTTCCTGAATTGCTGCAAAATAGTCGGCATCAAGAGCACGATTAAGAGAAGCTAAACCAGCTTCACCACCATCGGTTGCATAATCTCCAGCTGGATTTTGCATCTTTGTTTTTAAATGAGTCTTGATCTCTTCAATTGTTAAAGAACGATTAGATAGAATCGTTGGCTCAGTACCTTTTGTATAAAGTTTTCCAAAATGAGATGAGGTTGAACCGTGTCCTAGCATAACTGCAATATTAATATCCGCAGCAGCAGGTATTACATCTAAGAAGGCATCGAATCCCTCAGCAATGTCGGCCCTTTCTTCGATAATAGAACCAGATGTATCTGGAATGATAAGAATATCAATATTTCTCGTTATATCCTCTTCTTTAGGTGCATAAATATCCTGATAGCAGGCAACATCTAGGTTTGGTAAAGTTGGTAGATCTGCCCCAGGCACATCAACTAAGTCATCAAGACTTTCTGGCACACAAGAAGATGTGATAAATGAAATCCCAAGTATAAAGACCAACGTCTTCAACAAATATAAATGTGAATGTGGCCTTTTCTTATTACCCCTCAAAATAGCCCTCACTAGTTAAGTTTAACTTGGTCTTATTATAAGTGGCTGTTCGGTGAGGTTCTGAAATGGCCTAAGAATTTCAAGATTTCAGTTACTTAGGTGTAAATATGAAGATTTATGCCCTTATAAACTGACCAGTATTATGGCCATTCAATAAATTACATTTCCTAGAAGTTGTATTGAAGATTAAAGGCCATACTTTGCTGAGTGGATTCGATGTCGCTATTGCTAAAGTCTTCATAGCTAAAAGATGCCTGATACATATCACTTATTTCGTAAGAAACTTCAAAGTTTAGCCCAGAATAATTTAGAATAAAGTAATTTAGCTCAGCTGAAACCTTACCTATTTTGTAATTAAGAGATGGAGCGAGGTTAAGGTAAAACTCAGCATTTGATTCAATAGAATTGTCGCTTAGAACACTTAGTTCATTTCGATATTCAACTTGAGTGACGACTCCATACTTAAGCCCAGCGACAGAGTTTAAAGGACTTAATACTTGGGCCCCTAGACGTGTACGATTAAAAGCTAGATCTTCAAAAACAACTCCACTTGAATGCTTGAGAGAAAACTTAGCATCATAGTCCTTAATCTTTGTTTTATAACCACCAATGATAGAAATTAGATTCATGTCATCGACTTCTAGTTTCTTTGAATTACTAATAATATCGTAAGTTAATAATTCAGGACTAAACCCTACAAACCAATGGGTATCTCTTTCACTCTTTTCTAGTTTAGGCTTTGATTTAGAAATTCTATTTTCTTTAATCTCTTTTTTAATATCGATTCGACGTTTCTTTGAGTAAATGACATCACCTTTTTCAATTGCTTTAACTCTCCAGTAAAAGCTTTCTTCAAGCTGATTTTTAAATCGATAAGACGTCGCCTTCCCCAAACTAACTTCTTTAATATTTCTAAAAAAGCGATCTTTAGAGAATTCGATATAGAACCTATCACCTCTTACTTGTTCAAATTGAAGTTCAATGACATCGTCTTTCTTAAATCTCTTACCATGTCTAGGTGATAATAAATTAATGCCTTGAGCACCACCAAACTTCTTTGTAACAATTAAGTCTTCTTTAGACGAGAATTCACTCTCTTGGTTCCAATAATCAATAGCAGATACACGCCATTGAAAATGTCCAACTGAATAATCCTTCCATTCATAGCGATTTATTTTCACCTTCTCATCGACGACAATGTCATCTCCATCAAGGATTTGTACACGATATTCTTTTACATCATTAACAGCTTCCCACTTAAGTACAATATCGTCTTTTGCATGAGCAACAGGAATAAGCCAATTCAAAACTCTTCCAACAATTGGCCCTAACTGATTAATCTCAACACGCTTTTCTATCTTTTTAATCTTCGGTGCTGGCGGTGGCGGTGGAGGAACAATTATAATCTTTACTGGAGGAACAAATTTTCCAGACTCATTTTTCACTCGCCAATAATGAACACCAAGCTCTTTAATAAGTAATTTTGTATTGGCCTCAGTTGTTTCAATCTCTTGAACAATATTTTTAAAGCTACGATCTTTTGAAATCTCTACCTGAAAAGAGCGCTCTCCTGGAGCAGCTTTATTTGCCCAAGTTAAGTCAATCATATCTCCTGGCTTTTTAACGACTACCTTTCGTCCATTTTCAAGAGCGGAGTTATCATTATCAAATGTTACACTAAACTCATTCTCATCAGATGCTGATACTTTTTCACCATTAAAGTAATACTCTAGGGACCATTCATAATCGCCACTTTCTTCAATAGGAATCTTATAAGACTGACCGGCCACCAGGTGTCTCTTTCCATTTAAAACGAGATAAGTCTCAAGTCCCTCAGGAAGATCTGCTGTTTCCCAATTAAACTCAACGAGATCTTTCTGGTAGAAATAATATTCTTCACCATTAAACGGTCTTTTAAGAACAATCTTCTCAGGTGCCTTAATAACTTCAATTAAATGACTTTTTGATTTTAAAGCAAATGGGTGTTCAATGGACTTATTACGATAGCTTAATTTATAAGAGCCAACTTCATCGAAATTAACTTTTAAAACGCCATCATCATAATCGACATCTTCAATAATTTCATCATTAATGAAAAAATCGATTGAATCAAAAGACTGTGTATAAATTGTCTTTTCTTGCCCAACAAGTAATCTTGATTCATTTTCTAAATTCTCAAATGTTGGAATCTCTTCAAATATTATTTCAAATGACTTCTCTGTCGAAACCTCTTTATCATTGGAAACCTGCCAGTAGTAAATCCCCTGCCCTAAGTCCTTTATTGCGATTTGATTATTTGTTACGTCAAAGACTTCCCCATTTTCAAATGCAGACTTAGTTTTTGAAAGATGTAGTTTTTCTACATCTTCATTGAAACTGAACTTCACTTGATTATTTTCAACAAGGTAGAAAAGCTTACCATCAGTAGGAGTAAAATCGCTTGGCCAACTTTTCTTTACCGTATAAGAGTCATTCGTTAAAAGTACACGAACACCTTTTTCAATTGTTTCCTCACGATTTCCAAGGCGAACCTTGGCCTGTCCTTCTAATACTGAAAGTTCTTTATTCTTACCATCTGTTGAAATCTTAATCTTTGAACTATCTGACTTAATTTCATAAATCTGATCACCTACTTTTACAACAAACGCTTCACTAGAATTACTTAATGTAGCAAAGACTACACCTTGCTCAATATTAAGATTAATTCCATCAGTATCTTGCGTAATTTTAAAAAGACTTTCTTCAGAAACTTTCAGTCGATTTCCAGAACTAAATTCAAGCTCAGCTGTGGAGTCCTTGTCCGTAAAGATTCGGTCATTATGATATAAGGCTTCATTACTTCCAAGATCATGCCATGAGAAATTATCGAAACTTCTGCGACGGACATCATTTCGAAGTTCAAAGACTTGGCCTAAAGTAATGCGCTCTCCACCAATTATCGGTGGATAATATGAAGTATTAAAAACTTGATTGCCAGCAAAGGCGGCAACACAAATACATACTAAGATAACGAATGTATCTAATAGTGAATTAACTCGTCCCACTATCCTCTTTCCATACTGGTACTCTTTTCTCATTCTTGCGCATGGCGCAAATCGTTAATATCATTGTATCTAAATATTTAAGAGACTTCTACGTAGGTAAATAATGGGCAAGAAACCGATCTTTCCGATCAAGTTTAAACTGATTACTTTAAATACTGCATTGCTGATTGTTGTTATTGCTTTTCTGACAAAGTATGCGACGCACTTATTTGAAAAAGATAAGAAAGCATATCTCTACGAGAACTCGCTCTTTAACGTTACGAGTGTAGCAAAAGAATTCAATTATACTCTTAATCGAATTACTTCCGATCTTCAAAACTTATCACTAATAAAAAACAAAAAGCTTAAATCAAAAGCAATTAGTGAAACAAAGTATATTCTGGCCTACCTTGAAAAAGGAGAATTCATCATTAATCGCGACTTTGATAAAGATGAGAACCAATTCAAATTGGCCATACCAAAGAATCAAAGGAATGATTCAATTGCATCATTTACTTTTGAAGATGAAAAATTTGTTATTCTCACTAAAAAGTTTAAAGACAATCTTGCTTCCATAGTTATTAAGGCCAATATTTTAAGTAACCTACTCTCACAAAACCGCACCTATAATACTCTCGTCTTTCAAAATGGAAAGCTAGTCCTAGGAAATGATCTTATTGGGCTAAGTGAGTATGATAAGAATGAATTCAAAGGAAATAATATTGTTAAAAAGGTTCGATTCAACAATGATGACTACCTTATATCAACAGCACAAACAAAGGCCTTTAAGCTTTCTGTTGTTTCCACTATCTCTGAATCAGATGCTCTTTCAGTAACAAAGTTTTTAACTCAAAGAGCTTTATATTTTGCCATTTTCATTATCGCACTTTCTACAATTATTATCGTCTTATTATCGAGAACAATTTCAAAGCCTATTGAAAAACTTTACAGACGTGCACTAAGTATTGGACAAGGAGACTTTGAGTCAACAGTAGAAATTAAAACAAAAGATGAACTAGGAACTCTCGGCGATTCATTCAACCAGATGTCTCGCGATATTTTAGACTATATTGAAAAGATGAAGGAGAAGGCCCGTTTAGACGAGGAGGTAAAAGTTGCAAAACTTGTCCAAGAAGAGTTCTTTCCACCTAAGGATATTGAAACCAACGATGTCCGTATTAGCTCTTATGCAGCACCAGCAAGTGAATGTGGTGGTGACTGGTGGGGACATCATGAATTTGGTGACTTTATCATAACAATTATCGCAGATGCTACAGGACATGGCCTACCAGCAGCGCTTCTAACATCGGCCATTAATTCGGCTTTTAATAGTATTAAAATAAGACTAGAAGAAGAGACATCTCTTATTTCTCCAGCTGAAATCACTCAGTACTTAAATAAAGTCATCGATCTTTCAAA
Organism: Halobacteriovorax sp.; assembly: GCF_048381875.1. NCBI lineage: Bacteria > Pseudomonadati > Bdellovibrionota > Bacteriovoracia > Bacteriovoracales > Halobacteriovoraceae > Halobacteriovorax > Halobacteriovorax sp. The sequence goes on from NZ_JBLXBP010000002.1 coordinate 544,479, forward strand.
TAATAAAATTCTTCTTACAGCATTTGTTTCGGTCTACAACACCAAGACAAGAGAGTATTCATATACAAACGCTAGTCACTTGGAAGTATTAAAAGTTCCAAAGAAGAATGAGATCACTAAAGCAGATATTATTCCACTAATTGATGCTAAAGGACCTAGACTTGGTGAAAGTAACGAATCTTCATACTCTTATGAAACGATCAAACTAGAGGCCGGTGAGCTTCTTGTTTATATGACGGATGGAATTACTGAAGCTGAAAATAGTGAGGGTAAACAATGGGGACTTAGAAAACTTCTTAAGATCCTTATGACCTATGGGCAGAACACAAGTAAAGAAATTCGTGATACAATAGTTTCTATTGTACACGACCACAGAGGGTCTGACTCATTTGATGATGATCTAACGCTAATTTGTCTTGAAGTAAAGTGATGTAATTATGGGAATAAAGTTAAATATCCAACATTCAGAATTTGAAGAAATTGAAAATCTCAATCTCCATTCTCCAAATCAAAATATTGCAATTGGAGATGAGCTTCAAAAGGCCAGTGATATTTTTATCAGCCGCTATGACACTCTTATTAACTTAAAATATCTAGTTGATAATGGTGCAAACCATATTATTGCAAACTCCCCTAGCCTAAAAGATGAAATTAAATCTGTCGTGGACTTTATAAATGATGAACGAAAAAATAATCTCGAAAGTCGTATCGCTCCCAAGGTGCAAAATAAAGTAATTATTGAAAGTGAAGATGGGTTTGATAAAAGCCTTCAACATCTTCTTCAAGATATTGACTTCGATGGTTATCACGAGAGTATCTCAAGTAAACTAAATCTAGTTACCAACGAGTTCTACACAAATGATATATTTCATAGGACAAGTACCCAAAAAAAGGGAGAAATACGCGTTTCTCAAGATGATTACAAGATTATTATCCACTACAAGAGTTATACTAAAGTGAAGAAATCCTCAATTGTTTCATCCCTTTACCGAGCAGCTAAAGAGAAGAAACCAAGGCAAGAGGGCCGTGGAGCAGGACTAGGACTATACTTCATCTTGCAAAATTGTGATCGCTTGCAAGTTGTTCAAAATCCTGAATCAACAGACTTCTATGTCTATATTGAGAAGAACAAAAGATACAAAGATATTAGTAAAAGAATACCTTCAATAAACTTATATAATTTAAAGGAATAAAACTATGAGTAACTTAAGTGTTGAAGTCAAAACAGAAAATGACACAACCATTGTTAATCTAACAGGAAGAATTGACGAGGATGCTGATCTAAAGCCTATTCTCGATTTGAAAGATAAAAAGTTACATATCAACTTTAACAATGTTGAAATGATAAACTCATGTGGAATTAGAGAATGGATCAATATGCTAGGTGAATTATCTGGCAAGATCACCTACTCTCATTGTCCACAAAGTGTCATCGAACAAATTAATATGGTCCACGGCTTTATCAAGCCCGGTATTGATGTTGAGAGCTTCTATGCTCCATATTACGAAGAATCAACTGACGAAGTTAAAATGATTCTAATTAATACAAGTGACGTTGTTGATAATAAAGCACCTGTTATGAAAAATGATGCAGGAGAAGAACTTGAGTTTGATGCTATCGAAGCACAATACTTTCAATTCATTAAACAGATGAGCTAATATGAGCAACTACAATCTCTACGATTCAATTTTCGAACCTATCTGTGTTGTAAACAAGAGCAATGAAATTGTTTATTATAATCACTACTTTGCTTCATTCTTTAAGAAGTCACCACGAATTTTAAAGAAAGGACCAAAACTTAGAAGCTTATTTACAGGTTTTGAAATTGAAAGTTTTCTCTATGATATTCAAGGTGTAAAAGTCGGTCCAGAAGTAGAGATCTATCTTGACGATCAAACTTTTTACCACGTTATTATTAAAGCGATTGAAGCAAATGATGAAAAGATTGTCTGCTTTAATGATATTAGTATTGAAAAGAATCTTTATACAAAATATCGATATCAAATTGAAGAACTCAAAGAGATACACAACCAAATTATTCAAGCCGATAAACTAAGTACTATCGGAGAGATTACTGCTACGATCTCACATGAGATTTCAAATCCTCTTACGATCGCATCTGGAAACCTTGAATTAGTGGATGCTCTAATTAGTAATGAGAATATTGAATCAAAAGATCTAATCACTGGAAGTATTCACGATACTAAAGACTCTATCGATCGTATTACAAAAATCATAAAAGGCTTAAAGAGCTTCCTACATAATAAAGATAGTAATAAGAAATTTATTTCTGTTGAAAAAGTAGTTGAAAGATCTCTTAGCCTTTTGAAAGTTCCACTCGAACAAGATGGAATCAAAGTTGAATTTGACTGCAAATCGTCTTCAATTATTTTGGCCAACCCAATTGAAATGGAGCAAGTTATTATTAACTTAGTAACTAATGCAATCCACGCCCTTGTAGACGCTAAGGTAGCCTCTCCTACTATTACAATAACAATTACAAAAGATGATGTTTGCCACATTATCAATGTTATTGATAATGGACCGGGAATTAATGCAGAAAATAAAGATCAAATATTTGAGTCTTTCTTTACTACAAAAGAAGTTGGAGAAGGTACAGGGCTTGGCCTTGCTATTTCTTCTAAAATTATCGATTCATATTCAGGTAGTTTAAAGCTTGTGGATTCTGATAGCGGATGTAATTTTGAAATCACTCTTCCAAAAATGGAGACGACTTCATTTACAGATAGTGAACTTAGTATCAATTTAGATTTCAAAAGAGTTCTAGTAATTGATAATGAACCACAAATATTAAACTTATTTGCAAAGTATTTTAAAGATGGGCCAGTAAATCTTATCTTTGCTTCCGATGCAATTGAAGCTCAAAGACTTCTATTGGGTACAAATGTAGATGCCATCATCACAGACTATGATATGCCTGAGAAGAATGGTGTTGAGTTTGCAAAAGAGCTTGCTAGTCAAGGAGATGAGACACCTGTGTTTATAATGTCAGGTGTAGCTCAAAAGAACTTGATAGCAGGTTATCAGGAAATAAAAGGGTTCCTTGAGAAGCCTTTTGAAAAAGAAGATATTCTAGATTTACTTGGAATTAAGAGTGAGGAGAATAACTAATGGCAATGTCTCCGGCAAGTCCACCATTAGCAAAAAAACCTTCTGTTCTCATTGTTGATGATGAGGAAAAGATCTGCTTTCTTATCAAAACATTTTTAGAGCAAACTGGTGCATTTAAAAATATTGTTACTGCTGATACGGTAAGTGTGGCACTTTTAAAACTTAGAAATGAAGATTTTGATCTTGTTATTATTGATTATAAATTACCTGATAAGGATGGAACTTATTTTATCGATGTTGCAAGTAAATCAATGAAGTATCAGAAAATGAAGTATCTTCTTATTTCAGGATTTTTAGATAATCGCTCAATGGTTAGTGTTATTAATTCTGGTGTAACAAATGTTTTAGTAAAGCCATTTTCAAGAGATGATCTCATCGATAAGGTCTACTCTCTCCTAAAGATTAAATAGGCTCGACTTCATTTAAAAACTCATCTTTTGTTAAAAGATAAGACTTATAATGATTACTATATGTATTCACCTCTTCTGGTGTGAGCTTTCTTTTGGCAACAGCAGGAGTACCTATAATAAAGCTCTCAGGGGGATAAACTTTTCCAGGAGGAACAACACTTCCCCCTGCTACAATAGAGTTTTTTCCAATGACAGCACCATCAAGAACAGTGGCCCCCATTCCAATAAGACAGCCTTCTTCAATTGTACACGCGTGCAGAGTTACACTATGGCCCACACTAACATTCTCTTTGATAATTAACGGAATATCTTCAACAACATGAAGCATTGTCAGATCTTGAATATTACAATTATCACCTATGTGTATTTCGTTCACATCACCACGAGCAACAACTTGAAACCATAGAGAAACATTCTTTCCAAGAAAGACCCTTCCTATGACATCTGCTGAGTCGGCGACAAAACATCCCTCACCAAGACTTGGTTCAATTCCTTTATAACGATATAGCGTCATCTATCTCCACCCAATTACTTCATAACCTTTTTCAGCAAGACAGCGATTAACAAAGCGCTGTTTTACTTCATCTTCACTTAGACCTGCTGATGCGGCACCACTCGCTCCGCCAATAGCTGCGCCCTGAGCGGCTCCTCGTCCAGCATTTCCACCAAAGACAGCACTTGCTACAGCACCAACAATAGCACCCCATGCAGCACCTTTTCCACCTTCACGAATCATCTGCCTTCCACGCTCACTTTCTAAAAACTCATCGGCCTTATCCATGCAAAGAGAGATATCTCGATCAGCTTGTTCCTTTCCATATTTTTGATAGGCCTTATTTGGGTAGAGTTTAGGTTTAGAAGCGCAGGCAACTAAGACAATTAAAAGCGATAGTGAAAATATCTTCATGATTGCTCCCAAAAAAAAAGCCGCTTAAAGCGGCCTTATTTAGATTTGAATTTTATTCTTCTTTAACTCCACCCCATGGAATCTTTGAAAGATAGGCTGCTAAATCAGCAATATCCTCTGGGGAAAGTTTTTTAACAATAGTTAACATTTGCTGGTTAACACGTACTCCGTTTTTCATATCAAGAAGTTGCTTCTCAATATACCATTCCATTTGTCCACCAATACGAGGTGCCTTATTAGCGGCTTTCCCTGAACCATCTTTAGCGTGACATGCAATACATTGCTTATAAAGCTTATCTGCTCTTTCAAGTTGTGGAGTATCTAAAGGGATAATTGTCTTTTCTTCGATTACTTCATCAGTGATAACTGGTGGAGCTGTAACTTCAGCGTGTATTTTTGCAAGTTCTTCAACTTCTTTTAAGTGAGCAATATGAGCTTTTTCAGCTGCTTCAAAATTATATTTCTCATTGTTGACTTCAACGCTCTGGTAACTTGATAAGTTCATAACAAGAACTAGCCCTACTAAAGTGAGGGAAAATAGCACTAAACGATACATCGTTTCTCCATTCCAAAAATTAATCTACTTTTAATGGCTTAAGTATAATTGTCCTGACTGATTTTGGCAATCGTAAAGGTATCAAGCTCAAATCTTACTGCCTTGCGCGTCATCAATAACGCACGGCTAATACATGGACGTTCTACATTATAGGGTTTATAATTCGGCCACAAAAACTTAAGTAAATTCAGGAGCTTTTAATGCAGTACAACTTTGGTGAGATTGAACCAAAATGGCAAAAGTTTTGGGAAGACAACAAAACTTTTAGAACCGACTCAACAGACAAGACGAAACCTAAATACTATGTATTGGACATGTTTCCTTATCCATCAGGTGCAGGACTTCACGTTGGTCACGTTGAAGGATACACAGCAACAGATATCTTAGCTCGTTTTAAAAGAATGAATGGGCACAATGTTCTTCACCCAATGGGTTGGGATTCATTTGGACTTCCTGCTGAGAACTACGCCATCAAAACGGGAACTCACCCAAATGTAATAACAAAAGAAAATATTGGAAACTTCACAAGACAACTAAAGGCTTGTGGATTCTCATATGATTGGGATCGTGAGATCGCAACTTCAAGTATTGATTACTATAAGTGGACTCAATGGATCTTTACTCAACTTTATAATAAAGGCCTAGCTTTTGAAGATGAGATTTCTGTTAACTGGTGTCCTGAACTTAAGACAGTTCTAGCTAACGAAGAAGTAATCGATGGAAAATCTGAAGTTGGTGGTCACCCAGTTGTTAGAAAACCAATGAAGCAGTGGATGTTAAAGATCACTGAATACGCAGACCGTCTTCTCGAAGATCTTGATGATCTTGATTGGCCAGAGTCTCTAAAAGAGTTACAGAGAAATTGGATTGGTCGCTCAGAAGGTGCACAGGTTTCTTTTGAAGTAAAAGGTGCAAATTCGAAAATTGATGTTTTCACAACTCGTCCCGATACTCTTTTTGGTGCAACGTACATGGTCCTAGCTCCTGAACACGACCTAGTTGCAAAAATTACCACTGAAGATCAAAAAGCAGATATTGAAGCCTATATCAAAGAAGCGGCCCTTAAGTCTGATCTTGATCGAACGGATCTAAATAAGAATAAGTCCGGTGTTTTCACTGGCGCTTATGCAATCAACCCTCTTAATGGAAAAGAGATTCCAATTTGGATTGCTGATTATGTCCTAATCTCGTACGGAACAGGAGCGATCATGGCCGTTCCAGCTCACGACGAAAGAGACTGGGAATTTGCTAAGAAATACGACCTTGAAATCCTTCCAGTCCTTGAAGGTGGAGACGTTAATGAAGCGGCCTTCACTGGAGATGGTACCCATATTAATTCAGACTTCCTAGATGGGCTAAATAAAGAAGATGCGATTTCAAAAGTTATCGCTCACCTTGAAGAAAAAAATATCGGAAAGAAAGAAATTAACTACAAGCTTCGCGACTGGTTATTTTCTCGTCAAAGATACTGGGGAGAACCATTCCCAATTTTAAAATTTGAAGATGGAACTGTAAGATGTCTTGATGAAGATGAGCTTCCAGTTGGTCTTCCTGAAGTTGAAAAGTATGAACCATCGGGAACTGGTGAGTCACCACTAGCTCGCATTGATGATTGGTTATACTTAACTGATCCAAAGACAGGCAAGAAAGCAAGACGTGAAACAAATACAATGCCTCAGTGGGCAGGGTCTTGTTGGTACTACCTACGCTTCATTGATCCAAAGAACTCTGAAGTTGCTTGGGATAAGCAATTAGAAGAATACTGGATGCCAGTCGATCTCTATGTTGGTGGAGTTGAGCACGCTGTTCTTCACCTACTCTACGCTCGCTTCTGGCACAAGGTTCTATTTGATCTTGGACTTGTTTCTACAAAAGAGCCATTCCAGAAACTTTTCAATCAAGGTCTTATCCTAGATGAGCATGGTGAGAAGATGAGTAAGTCAAAAGGAAATACTGTAAACCCAGATGATATCATCAAAGAATACGGTGCAGATGCTCTTAGACTTTATGAAATGTTCATGGGGCCACTTGAAAAAGTTAAGCCGTGGCAAACAAAAGGCGTAAAAGGAGTATTTAACTTCCTTAGAAAATCATTCACTTTCTATGGAAACCCAGAAAATACTTACGAAGGTGAAGAGAAGAATCAAGATGTTCTAAAGCACCTACACAAGACAATTAAAAAAGTTACTGAAGATGTAGAAAACCTTCGCTTTAACACAGCGATCTCAGCAATGATGGTAATGAATAACGAAGTTATTAAACTTGGTCAGGTTTCAGTTGAGACGGCCAAAGCATTTACAAGACTTCTTTCTCCATTTGCTCCACACGCTGCTGAAGAGATGTGGGCAAACTTAGGTGAAACAACTTCTTGTTCACTTGCTCCGTGGCCGACCTTTGATCCTGAGCTTGCTAAAGATGACCTAATCACAATGGCCATCCAAGTAAATGGTAAAACGAGATCTACAATTGATGTACCTGCTGATATCTCAAAAGAAGACTTTCTTGCACAGGCCAAGGCCGATGAGAAAGTAGCAAAGTTTATCACGGGAACAATTGTTAAAGAGATCTACGTTCCGGGAAGAATTTGTAACATTGTAGTTAAAGGATAAACTATGAAAAATACATTCTATGCAACAACAGCTATCGACTACCCAAATGGGCGTCCTCATATTGGACATGCTTATGAGAAGATCGTAACTGACTCATACGCACGTTGGAATCGACTCCTTGGAAAAGATGTTTACTTCCTAACTGGAACAGATGAAAACGGACAAAAGCTTATTGAGTCGGCCAAGGATGCAGGTCTTGATACACTTGAATTCGTTAATAAGAATGTCGAAGTTTTTAAAAACCTTTGTACAAGAGCAAATATTAGTCATGACGACTTCATCAGAACAACTGAGAAGCGTCATGAAGATTCATGTGTTGAACTTTGGAAGAAACTTGAAGAGAAGGGATTAATTTACCACGGGCACTACTCTGGTAATTACTGTCTTTCTTGTGAGTCTTTCTACACTGAAGCACAAGCACCTGATGGAAACTGCCCTGAGCACCACAAGCCACTTGAACTCAAAGAAGAAGAAGGCTTCTTCTTTAAACTGAGTGAATACCAAAAATGGATTATCGATCACCTAAAAGCGAACCCTGATTTTATTGTTCCAGGTGCACGCTATAAAGAAATTCTTTCTCGCCTTGAAAATGACGATCTAAGAGACCTTGCTATTTCTCGTCCAAGCCAAGGATGGGGTGTAAAGGTTCCGGGTAATGATAACTTTGTTATGTATACTTGGTTTGATGCTCTTATCAATTACTACTCTGCTCTTGATTCAGATCAAAAAGAAAAGTTCTGGCCAGCAGATATGCACGTTATAGGTAAAGATATCCTTTGGTTCCATTCAGTAATTTGGCCATGTATGCTAAAGGCCGCAGACCTTCCACTTCCAAAACAAGTATATGTTCACGGAATGGTACTTGCTGAAGATGGAAAGAAAATGAGTAAGTCTCTTGGTAATGTTGTTGATCCATTTGAGATGCTTGAAAAATATCCAACGGATACTTTCCGCTACTATATGCTAAAAAATATTTCATCATCTGGTGATGGAAAATTCTCTGAACAAGAATTAGTTGATAAGCACAATACTGAGCTTGCAAATGACTATGGAAATCTTTTAATGAGAGTTATCAAACTAGGTCTAAAGAGCTTTCCAGATAAAGTCTACACGCCAGAAGGTGTGGCCCAAGAAATCGATGCTCTTCCATATTTTGAGCGTGCTAAGGAGTTCATGGATAAGCGTGAGCACAACAAGGCCATTGATGCGATTTGGGACCTTATCGTTAGCCTTAATCAATACGTAAATGATAAAGAGCCTTGGAAGCATAAGAAAGATGAAGCAGCATTTGCTCCAATCGCTTATAACTGTTTCTACGGTATGGCAGCAGCATCATATATGCTTCAGGCCTTCCTTCCAGAGTGTACGAAAACAGCTCTTGAATATATTGGTTCAAGTGCTCTTGGAACTGAACTTATGGAATTTGGTGCCGCGACTTATACGCCTCAGCCACCGGAGGCCCTATTCCCTAAAGTAGAACTAAGGTAAAAAAGCCTCCACAATGGAGGCTTTTTTATAAGCATTCATTTACAACATCATCATCTGAATAATAAACCGCACGACCTATTTTTGTGCTCGTCTCAATCACATTTCTGACAACGTTAGTAATCTTAATATGCGGAGAAATTTTATCATTTTCAACTGTTGCTCTAATTGTTCCAAAGTTATTTAAGATAAGCTCATTATCCACAACATCATAGGTCTGAGTAAAAGAAGTTGAATATATACTTTGATCAATATTTGAAGGAAAAGGATATTCGCTATAACTTAAGTCATAGGTTTTAGTTTGGCGATATAATGTAATAAGAACTTGGGAAACAAAACGATCTCCAGCAACATCCTCTGTAATTAAACCTGTGAAGGACATGGCCTTATGCTTACGAGTATTAGCTGAGCATTTGCCAACAGACTCCATATGAAAAGCTTCTTCAACAGAAAGATTCTCTAGTGGATTTAACTTTGTTCCTACAACATAGTCATTTTCACCGCATGAAAATAAAATTAGTATCAGTAGACTTAAAGAAATAACACTCTTCAAAAAAACGCTCCATAATTTAGTTTACTAAATTGTAGAACGTTTAAAGCGTTAATAAAAGATGTTTATTAAGAACGACTTAAGAAAGCATCAACTCTCTAAAATGCCAATTCTAATAACAAGGAACTTCAATATTAAAGTCACCCCATTTCTTTATTCGATATCTCTTCATGTCAAATCGGCCAGAGCCTGGAACATTTCTCGTATGTTCGCCATCAATAATCACATTTCTATTTCTATCGCGTGCATGTAAATAGAGCACTCCATTCTTCGTTTGAAAAAATCTTATGGTTTCACCTGCTTTAAGCGTATAGAAACCTTTCGCTTCCCAGCTGTCGGTTTTGTGATTTTTATAATCAAATGCAATTAAAGTCTCTTTTGATGAACAATTATTTTTAATCAAAACATTAATGATACTTTCATGTTTCATTTCTTTTGAAACCCATTTTTCGATAAAGTCGTTATCTTCACTAAATGATCCGGAGAAAATGGCCTGTGCAATTTTCCCTCTTTCATCTGTTAGAAATGATCCGTAATTTACGCTCTTATATCTATCTTCTCCAGTTATCACACCATGTACATATGAGTTGCCATACTTTTCAGAGTAGACAAGAATTGGTGAACCACTTTGGCCACTTATTACATCACAATAAATATCAAGACGTTTGTCACTTGCTTGATCAATTTCACAATTCTCTTGGAAGTATTGTTGACCATCAGGCTTATCACCTGGATAACCTATCGTTAGAGTTTTTCCATCTGGTAAACTAGACCTACCCCAATAACCGGCAGTACCAACTCTTTTTCCGGCACTTCTTCCCTGAGAATCTAGACCTAGCTTCATAATAGCAATATCTTCATCTGGATAATGTGAAATATTTGAGTAATCTTTTGGATAATAAACTCTCTCAATTGGAAATCGACCGTACTTTGGTTTATTTTTATTTGTTAGACCAGGGTAGAAAAATGAGTTTTGTAAAAGATCTTCTGTCTCTGCTTTAAAGGCACAATGAGCGGCAGTTATAATATAGCTATCATTAATTAGAGTCCCTGAACACGTATTTACTGTCGCAACACCTGTACTTGGATTAACAATTTCAGTCCTAATTTGCCCAACTTTTTTAACAATTTCTTTATTTAAGCGACCAGTTGTTTCAGCGCGATCATCACTACCAATAATTTGATTAGAGCTTTCTACATTCACTTCTTTACTAGAAGCGACCTCGCTATTTTGGCATGAGATGAAATTTAATAAGATCAATGACGTATAAATTAACTGCTTTCCAGTAAACATTCGCTCCTCTCTATTCTAATAAATCAATATATTTATTTTAATAAAAAAGAGTGTTTCTATCCTTTTAATTGGAAGTTTTATAGAGGATGTTTATTTCATGTACAGCTTGAAGAGCTTGTATTTTCAGCAACTTAGAAGAAAGGCTTCCTATGAAAGCCTTCTTATATTAATCATTATCGTATTGATTTGAGCAATTCATATAGATTGGTAAATGGTCACTAATAACTTCTTTTAAGTAATTATAATAAGTCTTATCAAAAAGCTGTGAATCAATAACTCGATCGTAAAACTCTTTTTGACTTTCTTCCATGTCAAACCTTGGAACTAGCTTATTATTTTTTACCGTTAGCTTATTTTGAATTGAGCGAGTGTAATTATCCACAAGATTTTCAACCTTCTCGCGGCCACCTGCTTTAAGGCGGTACATTTCGACATCTCTTGTTTGAGATTGGTATTTTGCATTTGAGCGTACAAGGTAGCGTCGATTAATTAACTTTGAGAAGTCACCTTCAATAAAGTTAAAGATCTTTGCAGTATTGCTACCTTTGCAATTTCTTGTTTCATTAGGATCAAAAAGAAAGTGATCATAATTACTTTTTGTTCCATGAGTGATTGTTCCATCAGATAATGACTTACCTAAGGCCATTGAAGTTGCACCTTCAATTTTTAGCTCCAACCCTCTAAAGTCATTAAAGAAAGTTTCCCAGTAATCATTTGTACTCTCAAGATTAAAGTCACCAAGAATAATATAATCTTGCTCATAGTAACTCTTCTTTAAGTACTCAACTAGTTCGGCCATAAGTCTAACTTCAGCAAAGCGTGCAAATTTTAACTGAGTTACCCCTGGGCCAATATCTTTATAATCTTCTACACCATAAACATTTCGTAGAATTTTCTTTTGAAGATCTTCATCTGAAGGCGTGTTGTGAATAACGTGAGTTGATAAAAGAGTGAAGTCAAATTCACCTGATTCAAACGTTGCAAGAAATGGCCTTCTTGAGAAAAGTCCATCGACATCACGGCCAAAAGTCTTTTCATCTAAGACTGGTAGACAGCCATACTTTCCGTTTCTTCCATACTTATCACGACAATATTGAGTAGCCTTTAAATCAACAACACTACTACGATAGTAGAACCCTGTTAATTCTTTAACAGTCGAATTCTCGCTTCCTTCCTGCTTTCCAGAAAGTACAAGAGACCAAGATGCATCAAGCTTTTGTAGCTCTTTTAAAACTTCAATATATCCAGGAAAATCAAATTGTTCACGAATAAGAGCAAGTTCATTTCTCGTTACACTTGCAGAAAGATCAGCTCCTTGCTCAGTCATCTGAGCAAGACGAGAAGTATAGTACTCAACGATACCTTCATTATGCCTCTTACTTAGGCCATTATTAGAAGTTAATTCAACTGCTGCAACAACATCCCAATGGTCAATAATTTGAGCAACAAGTTGGTGGTCTTTGTATTCAGTTTGAGTAGCACCTGGCTTGAAAAGGTTAAAGGCAGCAATTCTTACTTGATTATATTTAGATTTAACTTTTGAGCGGCTGTATTTACCAACAAATTTAGAGTAGATCTGGTATTCTGATTGACACTCTACTTCACCAACGTTTCCATCAAGAAAGACCTTTAATTGGCGACAAGTTTCAATTTCCGATTCAGTAGCACCATCAAGCTCTGCATGAACAAGTTTTGGCAATAAAAAAGTAGATAAAACTAATACCCTAAATAAGTTTACCATAATACTCTCCCCCGAGTGAGCTAGCATTGTACCCAAGTCATTTTCTTAATTCAAGCCTTGTGAAGCCTTGTAAGGCACCGAAACTAAAGTGTTTTTTATCATTTTTTTCGTCTTAGCACATGCGTCAAGCTAAATATCTGAGTAAAAATAGCCGATAAAGATCTTAGATATATCTTGATGGGGGAATTGATGAAAGTATCAACGAGAATTTACACGCTTATTATGGCCCTAATGCTTACGAGCACTTCGGCTTACGCTTCTGTTTTTAGTCTAATTGAAGCGACTGGCGAAGGGCTAAATCAACTACTTTTAAAAAGCGGTGTATTAGACTCTGAAGTTAGAAGTGTCGTAACTAAAAATCTCGATCTTGCAATGAAAGACCTGTCTCATACAGGAAAAAAAGAGGACTTTAGCTTTAATACTTTAAAGATGATGGTTAAAGGCTCTCAAGATAAGGCCAGACTACAAAAAGTTAGTGAAGTCTTTGCCAAAGAAAACCCTGAAGCAAAAGAGCTAAAAGAAGCTATTAATAGCTTTGTCTATCTGTCTCAAAGATATGGATACAAAAAAAGCGCTATTCTATCATGTGCACCATGTGTGAATAAGAATCTATCTGATAATGGCTTCGACTTTGTTCTTTCTGAAATGAAAGATGAAAGTTCGGCGAGAATCTTTAAAGTTATGTCTCGATATAACTCACCTGCAAAGGTTCAAAGACAGTTATATTCTCAAGTAAAAAATGAAGGATGGTCTGCCCGTGTGCCAATGCTTAACCCTACAGATGAAGAGGCCCTATTATATTTCTTAACGGCCCAAAAGTATGGTTCGTCTGCACAAAAGGAGCTGATCTCAGCAATCAAAGAAGTATCAGTTAGTAATGGAAAGGTAGATCTTTTTAGTAATTTTAACGGACATAAGTTCTATTCATTTCTATCAAGTGGTTTTAATGACAACGAAATGACAGAATTAGCTCGTATTCTAAAAGCGACAGCAGAAGAGATGAAAGAGTCTAAAAAAGGTACTATGGATGCTTTCTATGATGTTCTTCAAAAAGAAGCTGATGAAGCAAGAACGCCAGCAGCTCGTCAAAAGAAGCTAGCGTTACTTGAATATTTACGCGATGATGCAAAATGTTTTAAAAAGTAATTTCTAAAATAACTCGACGCTACCTAAAGCTCCATTATCTTTAATTTGTAGGATTTTGAGGGCATTAAGGTAGCGTTGTAAACTTCCAATATTACTCTCTTCAATCGTATCTCTCATAACTTTATAAGCTAATCCTGTGAACTCTGGTGACTTGAATAATCCTTCAACATCAGCACTTGCCCATAGGTAGCGAGATAATGCATTCTCAACTTCTCCACTTGGAGAATATAGAATTCTATTTAGTTCAGAAAAGATTTGCTCAGGACTAAGTCCGTCAAAGCTAACGCCATGCTTATTCATAAATTGAATAATAGCGCGGTCACTTTCGAGGTTATTATAGATTCCAGAGATTGCCTTTTCTTTAACTTTAGCAATCATCTTTTCCACTTCAGCTACTTCCTTCTTACTCATCTTAGGAAGAGCCTCTAGTACTGAAACTTCAAGTCCACGATATAAATCACCTACTGTCTCGGCCATTAGAACTCTTTTAAGACCAAGTGTTTCTCTTGCAGTTCTTCTTGCCACTTCAGAAGTAAGCCTAGCTCTAGCTGTAAAGATCTTTCTCATTAAAACACCTTCACCGATTGCAGAGATTACTGGAACTCTTCTTCCAAAGAACCCACCAGTATGAGGTGCCCCTTGAACTAAGAGATATGGAAAGTCTCTCTTTCTAAGAGGTATTTTAATAAAGATATCAGTAAGAGTGTCTGCATTCTTAGAGATATATTCTACTAGCTCACCTTCTGGTAATCTTTGTAACTCATCATAAATTCTTAAAAACTCTCGACGGCTTTTTGCAAGATTAGCTGTATTTTCATTCCATGCATGCACAATCCAGTTAGTCCCTTTTAGATACTTACCTTCAGCTGCTTTTCTTAAGCGAAGTCTTGCTCTAGCTGCTTTTGAAGAATTTCTAAACATCGACTTATTCAGCCTTTTTACATAGCTACTCATGTAGTGTCTCAATTCAAGAGGACTTCCGTTAAATAGTTTTGCAACAGTTTGTCCAAGCGCTCTATCCACATCAGCATAACCTAGATCGACAACAACATCACTTGTGTAACGATAGATTCCACCATTAGATTTTGTAATGGCCTCTTCAACACTATTTACGATATTGCGAATACCTTTATTATAAGTAGACTTTGATAATCTTCCTGCTTTATAGCTTTCTTCAATTTTATTCATCTTCTTAAGTGTTGCTTCAACAAATTCTTCATCTAGATCTAAATTCTTTAAGTTGTATGCAACATCATCCATTGTCTTTGCAGAAAGCATATTCTTAAATACATCACGATATTTCTTAAGGCCTAAAACAAGCTTAGCAAATTCAACTTCTGATTCATTTACGATAACTGAAGCATCTTTACCTGATTGCTTTAGTGATTCTTTAATTCCTAACTTTGAACGGTTTCTAACGATTGATTTTAAAGACTCTTTAAAAATCTTCGATCCTACAGATATACTTCTTGTTAGAATTGAGATCATTGAAATTGTACCAATTACTTCAAATGCAACGGCCATCCATCCTTTTGCTACATTTTCAGCAGCATTTGAATCAGTGAATCCAAGGTCGGCCATCTCACCAACATAGTCCTCACTACGATCTGCTCTACGCTTTGCTTTTGTTTCTAGTCTAATTGCATTTGCCTGCATTCCAAAACCAACAGTACCAACTCCTGCAATAGCAATTCCACATAGTCCACCAGTTAAAACAGTACATGATCCAGCTGCTAGAACGGCCCCCATTCCAAGAAGGAATCCAAAAACACCATTAAACATTGCCCATTTTTCATCACTATTCCAGTCTCCCATACGATCCATTAGTTCTTTAGGAACTGCTGGGATTCCAAGAAGCTGATTAAGCTGATCTTGAACTTTTACTGTCGCATAAAAGTTTTCTTTTAAACTATCAACATCATCTTCTTCGATTTGACAGAAACGGTTAAGCTTACGATATGTCTCTTGTTGACGCTCAAGTGCCGATCTTTTCAAAATATCTTTATAAACTGGAGTCTTTAGATCCATATTTAGTTTTAAAAAACTATGTACTAATTCGTAGTCATCAAAGATATCGATAGTATGTGGACGAGATTCAAATATAGCTTTTCTTTCCTCGTGAGACTTTGCTGCAAGAATTTCTTTAAAGAATGCGACTTTTTCAACATCTTCTTCTAAAAGACGATTATCGATATCTTCTTGTGTTTGATATAGTAAGCGACCCTCAACTGCCTTATGTGCAGCGTCTTCAATTTGAGAACGCTCTATTGTAACTTTGTTTGATAGTCCTTCAATTGCTTCATATGCTTTCTTACCTGAGTGTAATTCAGCAGTCATAATCTGAGTTGTATCTTTATTATATTCATCAAAGATATCATTCCATAATTTCTTATACTCATCTTTGCCTAGATTTCTCGTTAAGAAGTTTGGTGTTATCACCTTATCGGCCATAAGCACTTTAGCTGCCTCATCTAGGTTTTCGATATACTTCTTCATGTTATTGTTAAAACATCTATAATCATAGTCAACACGCATCCCACGTGATGTTTTTCTCATTGTCTTAACTCTACCATTCTTAATACTCTCAAGTTCCTCTCTTGCAATTAAGTAACCTAAACGTACTTTTGCTAGTGGATTAAGGGCCTGCATTTGAGCAATAAGATAATCGTATTCATTAGTTATAAGTTCAGGAAATACTCTGGCAGTCGATCTTAGATAGTTAAAGATCTTAGCTAAAACCTGATAGCTTTCTTTTGTCTTTGACTGATCTAGACGTGAAACTGGAATATACTTACCATCAATCTTAAGAGTCTCAATATATTCAGCAACTCTTTTTAAGATATTAGTCTGTCTTGAAACACCTTTACATAGATTTCCAGGTTTTCTGTAGCAGTAACCAACCATCATCATATTATGGCGTGATCCTATTTCGAAATTTTTATCATCTAAGAGCTCTACTGCTTTATCATGAAGAGTATTCAATCCCCAGTTTCTATATCCCTCATTTGCGTAAAGTGATGGGAAATCTACAATGATTGTATTAGACTTTAGCTGAGACTTTACATTCTCACTTATGATGTCTTCAATTTTCTCAGTTCTAGCCTGGGCCATTTTCGAAGCGATATATGGAGATGCATTAATTGCTGATGGATAAATCTGCTCAACATACTTTTGATCTCCTTCAAAAATATCAACTTCAATTGTCTTATTTTCTGGAACAGATCCCGTAATATCCTTAAATAAAGCGATATCTTTAGTTGTAACATCTTTTGAAGTACGTGCTCTTCCCTTATAAGAATAAACTTTTTTCATATATACAGAAGATACTTCAGGCATCTTCATTTTCATGAATTTCTCATATGCTAAAGCTTCATCAAAACCAGCTTTTAAGCTTCTACGATAGAAGTCCTTAGCTTCCTTACCTTTAGCTGCTCTTAAAAAGTTCTCAATAGATGTAGATGAAACCATTGTTTCGGCCATTGGATTTAGCTGCTGAGCTTCTTTGACACTCATTAGTTCAAGATTCATCTCATCATAAGCAAGTCCAGAATTCTTAATTAGATTATCAAGGTATGTCTTAGCTACAGATTCATCTACTTTTAGCTCTAATAGATGAGGCCAATCACCGTTAACCTTATTACGACAACTCTTTGGAATAACAACATGATTCTCTTTTGACTCAATCATGATGTCATAATTTCTAATTTGTGTTGCCATCATTTGAATTGTTAAAATACGAAGTGCTCTAAGATAGTTCTTACCACTTGGAGATTTATTAATAATTACGATATCTCTTTTAAAGTTTTGAAAAGTATCAAGTTCTAAAGTTACATCACTTCCTTCAAAATTTACTTTAAAAAAGATCTTATCTTTCATTTCTCCATTAACAAGAAAACTATATAGTTCTGTCTCTTCTTCAATGAAGTCTGTCGTCAACTTTGGTAGGATAGTATTGATATCAATACTACTCATATTGATAAAAGGAGTTAATGAAACCTTTACATCATGTAGACCTTTTACAAATGAATCGTTGTAAGCAAGAAGTAATTCTTCTTTATCAGCATAAGCTTCATTCGTTTCATTAATAAAGTCTTCTACCTTTGCTTTAAAAGACTTTGCTCTTTCAAAATATTGAATTGCTTTTCTTGCATATCCTTGAATATAACGTTTTTGGCTACGATTTGGAGAATCACCAACTTCGATTTCAGAAATAACTTTTGAGATATCAGTAAAAAGGCTCTTACCTCTTCCCTCATCTTCTTTTTTCTCTTCAGGTCTTTCTTCTTGGATATAATCCCTTACTCCACAAGAATTCTTCTTTAAAGAACCAAGAAACGTAATGAAGTCATTCTCTTCACCAGTCTCACCTTGTGACTCATTATCATTTTGCATTCTAAAGGCTTGCTCATAGGCCGACAGTTCTTCTTCAGAAAGTTCAGACGAGATATTCCCTCTCAGTTCTTTCTTTACCTGGGCAAGCTGCGCTTTAAGATCTTCTAAATCGATATAGCTAGCAATTTGTCTCGTATTTTCAATAGTTTGAGCAAATGCCATCTGAAATGAACAAAGAGAAATAATAAAGAATGTCACAAGTTTTTTAAATACCATGGGTATATAAGAGCAATATGAATGCCAAAATCTCTTTAGTGAATAGACATGATTTCAAGTAGATACGACTGAAGAAGTGTTCAAACTCTGAACACTGTGTAGCTATATTGCTTCATTGAGTGCAAAGTACATCGTAAAGACATCTTCACGCCCGTAGGCCATGTCAATTCGCATATTTAGATTTTGTTTCGGTAGAACCTTATAGCGAATCCCGCTAATCCAAAGCGAGAGGATAAAATACTTTTAAAATAATACTTATACTCTCCTTCAAAACGTAACATATTTGCACCTTCAAACACCTTACCTGTGTATCCTCTTGGGCCACGGGAACCAAAATTATAATTGTAATTAGGATTCGTATCACCAAGATTGAAGCTTGAGTCATATATTCATGAGAATAAATGCCCATTGTCTGAGAGAGAGAAGTATTGAGATAAAGAAGCGTCGATCGTTGTTATATTATCATCTCCTCCTAGATCCTTGCGATAAAAACTAGTTCTTGTATTTAAGTAGAAACCATCTGTAGGAGAGAAAGTATTATCTCTAGTGTCATAGAATAAGTTAAACTTGAAGCCAGTATTTGAAGTACCTAGAGGAGCACTTCCTTCAGATGTAAAAATGACCTCATTCCAAACTGCTCCAAAGCCTAGAAATAATTGTGTACCAACCGCACCCATGGCCGAATCATTTGTTGTTACTTTTGCGAATGCACCAAGTATAGAGGGAGGTACGTTCACATCTTGATTTTTATATTTTCCACTATTGGCATCAAAGAGATACATTCCGATTAAGCTGAGTCCTAGCTTGGTGCTAGGCATATATGAAGGGCCAGGAACAAGTACAAAATTTCCTTTTTGTGAATCATTGCTCACTTTTTCAATGACCTTTTGTGCACGTTGCGATTCTTGAGCAAAAGTCATAGAATTGAGAATAAGTAAAAAGAAAATACAATACTGTAATTTCATGTGAGTAGACCTATGTTGAAAATAATATCTTTATTTCTTATGACAAGCACTTCTATCTATGGAAATGATATCAGTTTTTACAAAAGCATCTTTCCTAAGATTTCTAAAGTTAAGAAAATTAAAGTTGAAGATAAAATCAGTGAGAACCCTATTAATACGACTATTCAGGTCGCTTTCAATAAAGAGGGTAAAAAACTTGGTTTCATAAGAGAAGTAAATACAACAACAGGATGTAATAGCGCATGCCTTCCTGTTATTTTCACACTATTTTACAATACTAAGTATGAGTTTTTAAAATTAAAATCTAAAACTGGTTTAACAAAGAAACTCCATAGGCCAATGACGGAAGATGATATTAATCGCCTTCACCTATTACTTGGAATCAATCCACCAATTTTCAAGACTGTTAAGCATCCAACAGATATGACAGATGCTCTAACAGGAGCAACAAAGCCACAATATGTTGATGCCGTCGTAAAAGAGGCTGCTTATTCCACTTTAAGAATTAACACTTACAATCAGGATACTATTTCTCAACTAAAGAAGCTGGCGTTATAAATTTAACTTAGCATTAAATAAAAAGGGAGCTGGAAGCTCCCTTTCTTTACTATTGACCTCTTAGGTCTTTTCTTAAAATTTTTCCAACATTTGATTTTGGAAGCTCATCTCTAAACTCAATGAACTTTGGTCTCTTGTAACCCGTTAAGTTCTCTTTACAGAATGCCATTAACTCTTCCTCAGTAAGAGACTGATCGTTTTTAACAACAAAGAGTTTAACAACCTCACCCGACTTTTCATTTGGTACACCAACAGCTGCACATTCAAATACTTTAGGATGAGTAACGATAATTTCTTCTACTTCATTTGGATAAACATTGAATCCTGAAACAAGAATCATATCTTTTTTACGATCAACAATTTTGAAGAAACCTTCTTCATTCATAACACCAATGTCACCTGTCTTAAAGTATCCATCAGTAGTCATAACTTTAGCTGTCTCTTCTGGACGTCCCCAGTAACCTTTCATAACTTGTGGACCTTTAATACAGATCTCACCAACTTCACCTGCATTTAAAGTATTTCCATCGTCATCTTTAATACATGCATCAGTTGATGAAACAGGAAGACCAATCATCCCATTGTAATCTTTAAGGTCCATCGGATTAATACATGCTGCTGGAGAAGTTTCAGTTAGTCCATAAGCTTCGATTAGAGGAGTCTTAGTAACTTCCTTCCATCTTTCAGCAACAGCACGTTGAACGGCCATACCACCACCAAGAGTTAACTTTAGGTGAGAGAAGTCGACTGTTTTAAAGTCTTCATTATTTAAAAGTCCGTTAAAAAGAGTATTTACTCCAGTAAGTGCAGTGAAGTTCCACTTCTTTAATTCTTTTACAAAACCAGGAATATCTCTTGGGTTAGTAATTAAAACATTTAATGCTCCAATCTTTGAGAATGTGAAGCAGTTAGCTGTTAATGAGAAGATATGATAAAGCGGTAGAGGTGTAATAATAATCTCTTTTCCTTCTTCAACTACTGGAGAAATCCACTCACCTGCTTGGCAAAGGTTTGCCACAATATTTCTGTGAGTTAGTTCTGCACCTTTTGAGACACCAGTCGTTCCACCTGTATATTGTAGGAAAGCTAGATCAGAATTAATGATCTCAGGTCTTTTGTACTTAGACTCGTCACCTTTATCAAGGGCCTCAAGAAATGACTTAGCACCTGGAAGATCCCAAGATGGAACCATTTTCTTAACATGCTTAATAACAAAATTAACTAGAAGTGATTTTGGAAATTTAAGCATATCACCAATTTGAGTTACAAGTACGTGCTCAATTGGAGTATTTTTAACAACTTCTGCAAGTACAGATGCTGAGTTTTCAAATATAATAATCACTTTTGATTGTGAATCAGTTAACTGATGCTCAAGTTCTCTTGCTGTATAAAGTGGGTTTACATTTACACAAACCATACCTGCGCGAAGAATACCAAATAGAGCAACTGGATATTGAAGAATATTTGGCATCATGATGGCAACGCGATCACCCTTTTGAAGACCAAGATCATTTTGTAGGTATGAAGCAAACTTCTTTGATAAGTGATCAATTTCACCATACGTAAGAGTTTTACCCATACAATGAAATGATGGCTTCGAAGCAAACTTCTCAAAACTCTCTTCTAATAAAGAAGGAATTGAAGCGTACGATTCAGGATTAATTTCTTCAGCTACACCATCTTGATAGTGTTTTAACCAAGGCTTTGTCACAGCAAAACTCCATTTGTTAATAATTAATAATTTTAAAGTACATTTTATTGTATTTTAATTTTTAGCTACTTACAATAAGCATTCTGTACGCGCGTTGCATTATCTCATACATATTCACAAAAGTTCTTGAAGTAATAAATTTTATTCGATATAAGAATGACCGTTTTGCAAAACACCACACACACATTAGGCCCCCTGAATTAGGGGCCTTATCTTTAAACCAAGCCTATGAATGACGCAAAGAAAGATTTCTATATAAATAAAGACGGAAACACTGTCTTTACTGAAGAGTTTCACTTACGTCGTGGCTACTGCTGTGAAAGTGGCTGCCTTCACTGCCCTTATGGCTTTAATGACAAGCATGATAGCGCTAAAAGTGACGTCCCTCACGAGCTTCGTCGCCAAACAGAGATCACAGAAGTCTCAGATGAAGAGATGGCCGAATACTACCTAAATAGCATCGAAAAGATTGAAGAAGCTGAATAAACTTTAGACAGATGTCTGAAAAAATCACAAAATCACCTAGCTAAACACCTGAAATTATAGACATTCATCTTGGCATCCTCTGTGCATTATAAATAGTGTTTAAAACTTGGAGGAAAAATGAAATTACTAAGCATTCTCGCACTTACACTAATTCTAGCTCAGTCTACAATGGCAGCAAAGCCAGAGATTAACTTTAAGTGTTCTTCAAAACGCAAGAATATTGAATTTCAAATTAAGAACAACCTTATTAAGACTGAAGGTCGTATGCCGGCCCAATCAATTACTGGTCGCACTAGCAAGGTTGGAAACTCTGTTACGAATCACTACTCGATGGGTGGTCAGAAGTTTCAAATTCACTTTGATGACATTACTGATTCAAACGAAATGAATACTTATATTTCAATTAGAACTGATAAAGGTCACGAGGTAACTTACCCACTAAATTGTGAGGCTTTATAAAAGATTAAACCTGCTTAACAACTAATACTTGTGAGTCTGTCGTTGCCTTCAAGATGGCAGACTCAATATCTTTTAATACGGCAGTCTGATATTTCGACAATGAGGTTCCATCAATCTCACACTCTCCATCTAAAACCACAACAGAACTAATTCCATTTAATGAAAGAACACTTTCATCATTGGCCTTTAAGATTTTTAAACGGGCATTAAAATATTTATTACTTGTAAGTAGTCCACTTTCCTCTAGATTTTTATATTGGAAGTGCTCTGGGATATTCTTTTCAAGTTCAAAATTAATAACATCCATGGCCTTTTTCACATGAAGCTCTCTTGGATTTCCATCAAGTCCTACTCGATTCCAATCCCACACTCGATAAGTGACTCCAGAGTTTTGTTGAACCTCAACAAGAGTTACACCACTTCCAATAGCATGGATTGATCCAGCAGGGATATTAAAGAAGTCACCTTTTCTAACATTATGAAAATTTAAAAGTTCATTAACGTCTTCATTATTTTCAATGGCCGTTTGTAATCTTTCTTTAGTGACACCGTCTTTTAAGCCGAGATAAATCCCAGCATCATCTTGTGCCTCTAAGATATACCAACACTCATCTTTTCCTAGAGCATCTTCATGGATGTGAGCATATTCATTATCAGGATGTACTTGAATAGATAAATTCTGAGCAGTGTCGATAAATTTAATAAGATATGTTAATTCTTTGCCTTCCAGATCATCTTTTAAACTACGACCTGATTCACAATGAGAAAGTCCATTTTCAAGAGTCGAGACTTCCCAAGTCTCACCTAATGGGCCATCAAAGGACTCGCCTTCTTGAAGCTTAAACTTTTTTAACTTTTCACCACCCCAAACAGTGGTCACTAAATGTGGAAGCTGCTTTAAAATCATATAGATATCCTACCAACACTACCTTAACTATGCTAGCTTTACCTTTATTAATAAGGTTTAAATATACGCGTCAGACTTTTTGTCGATATGATAAATCATGGCAAAAAAGCACTCAAACCGTATGGAAATTCCAATTATAACTCTTCCCAATATTGTGTTTTTTCCGGGGACATCCCTTCCTCTATATGTTGTAGATGAAATCTTTCAGGATATATTTGAAGAGGCAACTTGTGCTGGAAATCCGATTGGAATCTCCCTTGCAATGGAGAAAGATTTTGAAACATACTTCTCTTATCCTTGTGAAATTCTAGGTTACGGAAAACCTCTTATGATTGAGAGAGTCGATGGTAATACCTTAAAAGTATTAATGCGATGTACGGGAAAGTGCCAAGTTAATTATCCCACCCAATCTAGTCCCTACCCTGTCTACAATGTAACGGTATTAGAGGATGAGCATTCTATTATGGGAAATATTGACGACTTTTATCGCCTTGAAAATATTCTCTTTAGCTGGCTTGATGTTAATATCACTGATGATCGAGACCGCGACCACTTTATTGAGACTCTTAAAACCCCACACCAAATCATTAACTACGTTTCAACGTTTATAATAAAAAGTCGAATTCTCAGGCAGATGTTACTTGAACAAAAAAGCATTAATGATCAGATCAAAATCCTAAATTCATTAATTACTGATGAACATAGCTTTCAAGAAGATCCTATCGTGGCCCAAGCATATAAAGAATTTATTAGTGAAAAACTTCAACTCAAACAGGCAAATTAAATTATCTTTCTTAAACTAGAACTAAAAGAATATTTAATAAGGCCATCGCACTTGCTGTAAAGAATGAGAGAGTAAAATTATCATCGATCTTAGTTGAAAGTAATTCAATAATAGCGGTAGCTACTCCCGTAAAGAAAGCAAAGATGACAATTTTTAGACTTAGAGGAAAATAGAGCATCCCATATGTTGCCACAACTAAGAACGTCATAATAAAACACGCATACGATCCCTCAAATGTACGATCTTCTAAAACCTTTCTCTTTCCATAACGTATTCCTACAAATGAAGAGGCAGGATCAGCTAGAGAAAGAATAATCGTTGCCAATAAAGCAATCTGTTCATCAAAAGCAAGAAATGAAAGACCTATTCCCAACAGAAATAGTGGTGTTCCAGTAAAGCCGTTAACTTCAGAATCTCTTAAAACACTGCGACATGCATTCACAAATACCTGATTAAGACCGTCAAATTTCAGACGCAATATTTCGATCAAAGTGAAAAGAGCACTTGCTCCCAAAACAATATAAGAAAATAAAAGAGAATCAATATTTGTCAGAAGATAAATAAGGACTATTCCTAGTCCTGAAATGATGTGGACTAATTTTCTTAATATATGTGGTTCAAACTTACTTGGGAACCGATAAATACTTTCCATTCATTAAATATATAATTTTAGAAAAATAAAATAAAGACCTTTTCGAGGCTTTTTAATTTTGGCTATAATGAAGAAAACTTAAGTAGCGATACAAGGATGTATTTTGAACAACTTAAATAATACACATAATAATTCTAATTCTCACCTAGCAGATGCTGGTAAGTACTTAGGTGCATCAAATAACGGAAAAAAGATTTGGGCCATTGGTGGTGGTAAAGGTGGCGTAGGTAAAAGTCTTGTGACGTCAAACCTTTCAATTTGCCTTGCACTAATGGGGATGAAAGTCATTGCCATTGATATGGATCTCGGAGGAGCAAACCTCCACACTTGCCTTGGTGTCAGTGTTCCATCCAGAACTCTTAGTGACTATTTCACAAAACCAAATACAAAATTATCTGATTTAATCACACCGACTCCATTAGAAAACTTAAGCCTAATCAGTGGAGCACAAGATAATCTTGGTATGGCAAATCTAAAGGCCGCTCATAAGTCAAAGGTTCTTAACGACCTGCGTGAACTTGATGCAGACTATATTCTACTGGATCTTGGAGCTGGAACGACAAATAATACTCTCGACTTCTTCTTAGGGGCCGATGAAGGAATTCTTGTGACTCTGCCAGAGCCAACTTCAATTGAGAATACTTATCGTTTTATAAAATCTATTTACCATAGAAAACTTCAATCAGTTGATGACTTCTTAGAGCTTGGTCCATTGATTGATAAGGTAATGAATGGAAAAGTTGGCGAAAATCGCAAGCCATCAGAGATTATAGAAAAGGCCATGCAAATCAATGAGCAACAAGGCCTAAAGCTAAAAAGAGAGATAGAAAGTATCACTCCAAAGCTCATAATTAACCAAGCTAGAACCCAAGCAGACATTGATATTGGGTTTGCCATGAGAATTATCTCAAAAAAATATTTTGGTATTAATTTAGATTACGTTGGCTTCCTTGAATACGATGCGACTGTATGGCAAAGTGTTAAGAAGAAAAAGCCACTTATACTTGAGTTCCCGAACTCATCACTTGTTAAGAATTTTGAGCATGTAATCAATCGTATTCTTAACCTGACAAAGAAGATGGTATAAAAATGACAACTGAAAAGAATTACTATGAAGTATTAGAAGTAGCACCAAATGCTTCAGCAGATGAGATTTTCAAAGCCTACACAACCGCTAAAACTGCTTATAGTGGAGATAGTATTGCACTCTATTCACTTCTATCTGAAGAAGAGGCCCATAAGGTTCTTGAGCTTATCGAAGAGGCTTATAATATTCTAAGTAATCCAACAAAGAGAAAGAAATATAATCAAGCTCGAGGAATTGTTGTGGAAGATGAAACGAACTTCATGGCCACATCAAAGCCAAAAGAAGAAAAAGAGACTGAAAGTCAGGTCATGAGTCAGATGAATAAGCTTGTGGCAAAGAAGCGCTACGGTCTTGAATACGAGCAAGATACAGAATTTGAAAAAGAAATTGAGCAATGTTCTGAATATACCGGCGAATTCTTAAAAAGAGTTAGAGAATACAAGAAAGTTGATATTGCTCGTCTTGCAGATATGACTAAGATTTCTAAAACTTACCTTCAATATATTGAAAATGAAGATGTTGAAAAAATGCCAGCGATAGTCTATGTCAGAGGCTTTGTTTATCAATACGCTAAGGTTTTAAAATTAAACCCAGACCTTGTTGCCAACTCTTATCTGCAAAGAATTAAGGCCCTCAAAGAAGCAAAGTAATCTATGAGTGATCAGGCCAATTCTTTTGTTATAACTGTTACACAAGAAGACCATGATGAGTTTAGTCGTCTCGATCAAGTTCTGGCATCAAAATTAGAGCAATCAAGAAGCTTTCTTAAAGAACTATATAAGAAAGGCGCTATTACATCTGAAACAAAGATTGAGTTAAAGAAGATGCCTCCTGTTGGAACGCAAGTTTACGTAGACGTTCCACCTCCTCGAGAATCAACTGCAAAAGCAGAAGATATTCCATTAAAGATTCTCTTTGAAGATGAGCATCTGGCAATCGTTGTAAAACCTGTTGGAATGGTTACCCACCCTGCCCCAGGAAATTATACAGGAACTCTTGTTAATGCGATCCTCCACCATTGCAAAGATATTCAAGGTGTCGGCGATGAAAAACGCCCAGGAATCGTTCATCGTCTCGATAAGGGAACAAGCGGTGTAATGGTTGTAGCAAAGACACAAAAGTGTCATGAAGGACTGGTTAATTTATTTCAGGCCCATGATATCGATCGCTACTATGAGGCAATCAGTATAAGTGCGAAGCTTCCGCCAGAAGGAAGGCTTGAATCAACAATCGGTCGCCATCCTAATAATCGCCTTAAGATGGCCGTTGATGTTCGCAATGGAAAAAAGGCCGTAACAAATTTTAAAGTACTAAAATATTACCAAAATCTAAGTCATGTGGAATTAAAGCTTGAAACTGGACGCACACATCAAATCCGCGTTCACTTAAGTCAGCTTTTAAACGGTCATATTCTAATGGACCCTCTTTATGGGGTACCAAAGAACGACTTAAAGAAAGTTGATACTCGTCTTAGAGCAATTATTAAGGATTACGAGCATCCATTCCTCCACGCAAAGATCTTAGGCTTTGTACATCCTATTACAAAAGAGAAGCTCTACTTTGAAGAGCCACCACCTCCAGTCTTCCAAGAAGTACTGGATTTTTTGGAGTCTGAATCATAATGACCAATCGACTTTATCAAAAACAAATCGGTGAATATCTCTTTGAAACCTATGACGATAGACCTGAATTTGAATTTGATGAAGTAAAGCAGATTCACTCTTCCAACATCGCAAAATCACCAACAAATGAAAAAATCGAAGCAGATGGCCTCATTAGTTCACTCACCTTAGCAACTCCTTTGGCCATTAAAACTGCCGACTGCCTTCCTATTGTCGTTATTGGTGAGTTGGGAGTAGCAAATCTTCATGCCGGATGGCGTGGGCTGGCCCAAGGTATCGTTATCAGTGATGATATCAAGGCACTTAGGCCACATACTTTTCTCATTGGCCCTCATATAAGTGCTAAGAATTACGAAGTTAGTGAAGAATTTAAACAAAACTTTCCTAATTCAAATGCCTTTAAGATGATAGAAGGCAGGCTGTGCTTTGATATGCAGCAAGAAGTCGAGGATCAAATTAGAAAAAACTTTATGAGTGCTCAAGTCATTTGTGCCAATATATGCACATTTGCAAATCTCAACTATAATAGTTTTAGAAGAAATCAAACAACTAAGAGAAATTACAATATTTTAAAAAGGAATTAAAATATGAATGACAGTTTTTTAAACAAATTAAGCTTTAATAAAAAGATCCTATTCTTTGTAACGGGTCTTGTTATGTTTGTCTTATCAATCTATCTGACAAACCACTTCTACCAAGTAAAATTCCCAACAGGGTTTGGGGCCGCATCAGCTTGTAATATCAATTCATTCTTAACTTGTGATGCTGCGACTCTTTCTCCTCTTTCAAATATTGCAGGAGTTCCAATTTCAATATTCGGTATCATTATCGGTGCCATGATTATGTTCTTTTACATGGTTAATAAGAAGCAAGCAGAAGGTGGACTCTTCATTCTTCTTCTACTTAATGGAATTGGTTGTCTCGTTCTCTTCATCTACTCTCTTGTAATGCTTGGAACTTTATGTCCATTCTGTACACTTTACTATATCGCCTCATGGGCAGCTCTCTATATGATGTATAAGAATGATGCTTCTCGTGACTTTGATGTGAAATTCTTTGGAATAGCTATTCTATGTATGGTTATTAGTGGTGCTATTGCATATAGCTTTACTAGCTCAAAAACAAAGAAGTCTTCAGCAAGAAGTGCTCAAATTGTAACAATGTTTAAAGCGCTAAAGAGTATGGGAAATCCAACGAACCCTTCTCCATATCGCCTAGCTTCAGCAACTGAAAAATTTGAAGATGCACCTATTCAATTATCTGTATTTTCAGACTTTCAGTGTCCAGCATGTAACGCTCTAAACCTAGTACTGCCTAAGATTGAAGAGAAGTATCACGGTAAGATCAATATTCAATACTTCTTCTACCCACTTGACCACAACTGTAACGATGGAATGCAAGGACCACTTCACCAATTAGCATGTCAGGCCGCTTACCTAGCAAGTTGTTCAGGAGAAGAGAAATTTAAGTCAGTTCATGATGAGATTTTTGAAAATCAACAAAACCTTTCTCAAACATGGATTGATGAAAGAGCAAAAGAGCTTGGTGTTACTGAATGTATGGCAAAGCCTGAAACTAAGCAGCTTGTTGTTGATATGATCAATCAGGCCAATACTTTCAATGTACAATCAACTCCAACTCAGTTAATTAATGGTGTAAAGATTGAAGGTGTTAGACCTTTAAGTGACTACACTGCGATCATGGATCACCTTTTAGAGAAAGCTAAAAACTAAGTATGAGTAAAAAGAAAAAAGAAAAAATTATTCCTAAATATACAGTGGGTCCAATTGAGACCCACTGTCATCTCGACTACCTTAAAGGCCAAGAGTTAATTGATACATTAGAAAAGTGCCAAGAATATGGTGTTGACCAAATTGTGACGATTGCTGTTTCTCCTAGCAACTTAAGTAAGGTCAGAGAATTAACAGAGAATAATATTGTCTTTGGAACTCAAGGGATCCACCCACACGAGGCCAAAGAGATTACACCTGATACATACGAAGAAATAAAAGCAAATATCTCCCATGAGAAAATCGTTGCAGTTGGTGAAATTGGACTTGATTACTACTACGAATTCTCAGATCCCAAAATTCAAAAAGAAGCATTTGAAAAACAATTACAAATTGCTGTTGATAGTGACATGCCAGTTGTTATTCATACTCGTGAAGCAGATGAAGACACAAAGGCCATTTTAAAAAACTTTTCTCAAACATTGAAAAGAAAGGGAGTAATTCACTCCTTTACGTCGAGTAAAGAATTAGCTGAGTTTTGTCTCTCAGAAGGTTTTAACATTGGATTTAATGGTATTGTAACTTTTAAGAACGCTCAGAATGTTAGAGATGTTTTAGATATTGTTCCACTAGAGAAACTTCTTCTTGAAACAGACTCTCCTTATCTAACTCCTGTCCCATTTAGAGGACGAGAGAATGCTCCATTCTACTTACCTTGTGTTGCTGACTACATTGCAAAACACAAAGACATAGATGCTCAAGAATTAATTGAAATTGCAAATAAAAATGCCAAAGAATTATTCTATAAATTGACTTAAGAAATCATTTGAAATTCCATTTGCACAACGAAGAATTTCATCCTCATCTTTTAAATGGAAGCACTTACTTTCGATACGATACTCTCTGTCACATAAAGAATCAGTAAACTCATCCTCAACACCGGCTACATCATTTATCCAACATGCGGCATGATAAGTTAATGCATATAAGGTGGCATACTTTCCTTCAGCACAAAAGCCGAGAGAAGCCGATACGATGGCAGCAATCTTTCTTTTACCGTTTACATCAACAAAGATTGGTCCCCCACTATCAACATAGCAAGTATCCGTTTCTTTATTTCTCATATCTAAATAATTAAATGAAGTTCCGTATACTGGAATTTGCGCCTTTCTCTTTTGTCCGTAGCTAACATCATCATGTATTTCTTCATAAGGAAGAAATCCCAACTCTCCTGTGTATCCATAACCAACAGCTGTTGTTAAATTTCCAGGACGAAGATAATTATAAACATCCACAGGATTTGTAAGCAACGAGTAGTAGCGAGGAATTCTAAGTGGGTTCCAAAGTTCTAAGATAGCAAGGTCTACAGTTCGCACATCTGCTAGGTTTTCAATTGGGCCACCTGGAAATTGAAATTTTACAGAAGGATGGATAAACGCTTTTTTAACTGAGTATTGTGCATTTAATTTATAATCTCTTGTATTAGATAAATCTTTACCGGCTCCCGTATACACCTTAATCGTATGGGCCTTTTTACTCTCTAAACAATGAGCTGCTGTAAGGATATGATTTTGAGAAAGTGCTACTCCAGTACAGAATGCTTTTCCTCTTCTAACGAGGGCCACTACACTTTCATAGTCTTTTGCACCAACTAGCTCTCCACCAACAATGGCAAAGCTAGATGCAGTAAAAATAAGATATGTTAAAACGACGCGAATAAGCATGACACTTCATAGCATATGGCCGAGTAAAAAGCTACGATATTAAAAGAGTTATGTTGTGACTTTAGTCACATCTGGAGAGCGAAATACTTGAAATAATGAGATAAGTTCCCGTTTTCTCTTATTCATGAAATTTTGATCTAGAATCGATGTGATTTCCTGATAGATCTCACGGTGCACATCACTGGCCTCATCAATTTCCGTATGGCCTTCTGACCTAAGAATATTAACAACATCAGTTTTTTGGTGATCACGCGCGACATTTGGGCCATCGTTAAAAATAAATGAGCGATCAAGGATATAGTTTAAATTCTTATCAACATTATTTGGAATGATATCATTATCAAAGCCTATAGAATCGAGAGTCACGAGTAGATCAACTTTTCGAAATCCACCTTCAATACTATTTAGGCGATTTGCTAAATTAACAACAGCATCTCCACCAAGTGAGTGACCAACTAAGACAATAGGCTCATTATCACCTCGTCTCATAATCTCCTCAAAGACTTGATCTTCATCTTGCCAACTAACAAATTCAGAATCAGAAAGGGACTTAGCGATATCCTCAAGTCCACCTTTTGAATTCAATGTTGAAAGGTGAAGCCCTTCTAGGAAATAGATAGCAGGCTTATTTATTGGTAATTTTGCATCTAAAGCATCTTTAAGTTCTTGGGCCTCACTAGGTCCATTACTCACTGGAGCACCAGCTGCTGACTTTGCAATCGTCGCCACAGCATCCACGGCCAGCTTCTTTCCTGCCGAGGCCAACGCAACAGCATCCTCAGATATCGATGCCTTAGCAGCAGTTTCAGCAATATCACCTACTTTCTTTGCCACTTCCTTAGCGGCCTCTTTTAACTCAGGAGCTTTTTCTTTGACGACGTTCTTAACACCCTTGTCGTAATCCGCTTTGGATTTATAGTGAATAAGTTTTGATGTGCTTTGATTATTGGTCTGCATTAGTAAAATTATACAGCGCTCACCACTTTATTGGGCAGTGAGCAAAAACGTCGCATATCCTTAGAAATATGTGCTTTCAGTAGGCAATCCCTCCTGATTGTGGCATATTACAGGGGAATTTTATTTTAATAATTAAGTACAGGAGTCAGGTATGTCTGGAAAAATCAGAATTGGTATCAATGGTATGGGCCGTATTGGTCGTACAGTTCTAAGAGAAATTTTTAATCGCAACATTGAAAACTTAGAAATCGTTGCTGTAAATTCTCCAGGTGATATCAACGACTACGTTCACTTAATTAAGTACGACTCAGTTTTTGGTCGATTTGATGGTGAAGTAAGTGTCGATGAAGCACATAAAATGCATGTTAATGGAAAAGAAATTTCTTTTCACAAATATAGAGACCCAAGTGAGATTCCTTGGACTCAAGACAAAGTTGATATCGTAATTGATGCTACAGGTGTTTTTAAGGATCAAAAGTCTCTAATGAAACATGTTACTGGATCTGTAAAAAAAGTAATCCTATGTTGTCCAGGTAAGGATGTTGATAACACAATCGTAATGGGTATCAATGAGAATACATACGATCCAGAAAAGCACACAGTTGTTTCAAATGCTTCTTGTACAACGAATTGCTTATCGCCAGTAGCAAAAGTTCTTAACGATAAATTTAGTGTCATCAATGGTCACATGACTACTGTTCACTCATATACAGGGGATCAAAATATTCTTGATGCTTCACACTCTGACCTTCGTCGTGCACGTGCAGCAGCTGTTTCAATGATTCCAACAACAACAGGTGCAGCAAAAGCTGTTGGTCTTGTTATTCCAGAACTAAAAGGAAAATTAGACGGTTTCGCAATCCGCGTTCCAACTCCAAATGTTTCTCTTGTTGATTTAACAGTAAATCTAGAATCAGAAGTTACAGAAGAAGAAGTAAACGCTGCTCTAAAAGAAGCGAGTGAAACTTCAATGAAAGGTATCCTAGGTTTTGAAACAGACCCACTTGTATCAGTAGACTATATGGGGATGAGAGAGTCTTCATGTGTTGATGCTTCACTAACGAAAGTTATTGATGGAAAGAGCGTTAAGGTTGTTACTTGGTATGACAACGAAGCTGGTTTCTCTAATCGTGTTATCGACCTTGCAAATTTCATCGGAAGCCAACTTTAAGAATTAGGAAAAACTATGGCATTACAATTTATTGACAGCATTGATGAGTCACAAATAAAAGACAAAAGAGTTCTAGTCCGCTTTGACTTCAATGTTCCATTGAATAAAGAAACGAAAGAGATTACTGATTCAACTCGAATTGATTATGCTCTTGAAACAATTAAGGTCATCCTAGAAAAAGGTGCTTCAAAATTAATTATGATGTCTCACCTAGGCCGTCCAAAAGGTGAAAGAAATGAAGAATTCTCTCTTGAGCCTGTTGCAACTTACCTTGCTGATAAGCTCGGAGAAGAAGTAACTCTTACTGAATCTTGCCTAGATCGCGGTATTAAAACTCTACTTAGTCTTAATT
The DNA here is from genome assembly GCF_048381875.1 of Halobacteriovorax sp. Lineage (NCBI taxonomy): Bacteria > Pseudomonadati > Bdellovibrionota > Bacteriovoracia > Bacteriovoracales > Halobacteriovoraceae > Halobacteriovorax > Halobacteriovorax sp. The sequence continues at coordinate 578,083 of NZ_JBLXBP010000002.1, forward strand.
CAAATAAGATTATTCTTCTTGAGAACCTACGTTTCCATAAAGAAGAAACTGAAAATGACCGTGAGTTTGCACGTAAACTTTCTGAATATGCAGACGTCTATGTCAATGATGCCTTTGGTGCTGCTCACAGAAAACACGCTTCAACTTATGGAATAAATGCTTTCTTTAAGAATCGTGCATATGCAGGACTTCTTATGAAAAAAGAAATCGAGGCCCTAACAAAGATCACAGAAAGACCAGAGACTCCTTTTGTAGCAGTCGTTGGTGGTGCAAAAGTTAGTGACAAGATTAAAATTATTGAAAGACTACTTTCTAACGTATCAAATCTTCTTATTGGTGGGGCCATGGCCTACCCTTTCCTAAAAGCAAAAGGAAATGAAGTAGGTATATCTCTTTGTTCAGATGAAGACGTAAGACTAGCAAAGAAGATTCTGTCACAAAAAACAGCACATAAAATCGTTCTACCAATTGACCATTTAGGATCAACTGAATTTGGTGGGAAGCCACAAGTAATTGATAAAGTTGGTATTCCAAACGATCTTATGGGACTTGATATCGGAGAGCAAACTTCAGCTAAATATTCACAAATACTTTCAGGTGCTAAGACAATTCTTTGGAATGGCCCAATGGGTATTTTCGAAAATGAAGACTATGCTGGTGGAACACTTTCCATTGCAAAAGCTTTAAGTGAATCAGATGCCTACACACTAGTTGGCGGTGGTGATTCTGTAAGCGCAGTTAATAAGTCAGGACTTGCTGATAAGATGAGCCACGTTTCAACTGGTGGCGGAGCTTCTCTTGAGTTTATTGAGAAAGGTAGCCTTCCAGGAATTAGTGCTCTAAAATTTGGTGTTGAATAACTAAGAAATAATAAGGGATGAAATATGACTGAGAGAACGAAGTATATCGTAGGAAACTGGAAGATGAATCAAAATACGCAAGACGTTATCGCCTTCTTTGATGCCATCGACAGCACTAAACTTCGTCACGAAGCATGGATTGCTCCACAAGCAATCCACATCCCTATTTGCCTTCAAAATACAGATGACTTCAAAATTGGTGCTCAAAATTGTGCCACTGAAAATAGTGGAGCTTTTACAGGTGAGATCTCACCTGCTTCACTAAAAGATATCGGTGCAGAGTTTGTCATTATTGGCCACAGTGAAAGACGCTCAATTTTTAAAGAAGATGATCAAACACTTAATAAGAAAACAAAGCTAGCTCTTGAAAATGACCTATTTGTTATCTTCTGCATTGGTGAAACACTAGAAGAAAGAGAAGCTGGAAAAGTTGAAGAAGTTCTTGCAACACAACTTGCCCAAGGTTTAGCTGGAGTTTCAAGCGAAAAAATAATTATTGCATATGAGCCAGTTTGGGCAATTGGAACTGGTGTAACTGCTAGTCCAGAGCAGGCACAAGAGGCCCATGCATTTATTCGCCAATATATTAATGAAAACCTCTCTCTTGATGGAGAGAAAACATCGATTCTCTACGGTGGATCTGTTAAGCCAGCAAATGTAGAAGACCTCCTATCTTGTAAAGATATTGATGGAGGCCTTGTAGGTGGTGCTGCCTTAAAAGCAGACAGCTACTTAGGATTACACGTTTAGTAAGATAAAAGCTTAGTAAACTCTCACTTTCATTTCTTCTGAATCATTGCAACTTAGCTCATCATAAGTTACTAAGTCTTCATGCCCTGGAACTGTTCCCCTTGGTAAGTAGAGATTCTTTGTTATACCTAAGATTTCTCCATCAGGTTTTGCAAAGACTCGCCAATCAGTTCCCCATTCAGAATTAAAATCAAATTCTCCTAAATATTGCTTATCATCTGAATAATGAATCATGCTATCAACATGTAGTTTTAAATCACGACGTGAAATATCTGGGTGATATGGAAGATAGAAATTAAACTCCTGACGATCACCAGCTTTTCCCCCTGGAAGAATTTTTAAAATTCTTTCATTGTTTCTAATAGCAACTGGAGCCGAGTCCTTCTCTAAGATTCTCACTCCGCTTACATAGAAGCCATCTTCTTTACCGCATCGAAAGTACTTATTAACCGTCAGGTATTCTCCTGAAGCATAGAAGTCACTACGAAATAGAATCGAGTTTATCAAACGATCAGCTTTCTTCTTTTTTAAGAAGAATAAGCGCTTCTTAGCATAGCCAAGAGAGCCAACAGAAGCTTTTAGAGATTCCCTTAATCCCTTTCGAGCATCAATCTTTTCTTTAAATGAATGAGTCATTAGGTTTGGATTGTAGCGGTAATGTCCCTGGCGATAAATTTCTCTAAGGATTCCATCTGCATCGCAACCAACAAGTCCAAGAAACCTTAAATTTGGATGTACTGATTTAAATAACTCCTTAACATCCTTTCCGTTAATACTTAAAACTGCTCCCGTATTATTTGAGCCCGTCGTGTACTGATTTGTACCAGCAGCATGAGATGCCCAAAAGACAGCAATATTATTTGGATTGTGAAGTTCTCTTCGCAATTGATGAAAGTCAACAGCGTGTTTTACGACGATATTGTAACCAGATCTTCTAAAGTGCTTTTTGAAAATCTTTTCTAGTTTACCATCGATTTTCCAATCTTTTGGACGATACCAAATTCTTGGGGTTTCAAGTGAAGTTAATAAAACGACGTTTGGTACTGTTTCCTGAGCATATGTGAACTGGGCAGAAAGAAACGTCAAAACTGAGAGTGACAAAATTAATATAGTTTTCATGGCCAAGAAATTATCACAAAAATATGAACGCACAGGCCTAAGAAAACTTAATTTCAATTGTTAATATTTTTTAACCTTTAAGCTTCTACTCTATTTCAGGTCTAATCGAAAACTTACAGGACAGTGATCTGAAATAAATCTCTTATACCATGAGAGGTTCTCTAGCCTCTTTGCATTTGGGATACTCTTTCCACAAGTGCGCCAGACTTCAACATAGCGAGAGTTAAAACGATTTGAAACAAAGGCGTGATCAAATGAATGACCTGAGGTATTTGAACGATAAGTCCAATCGTAGTCACTAGTTCTTCTTGAAAGTCCAATTGAGTCGAGCTGCTTTCCAATTAACTCAAGGTCTGATTTTTCAAGCTCTGTCGAATAAGTTGGATACGAGTTTAAGTCACCTGCTATAACAAGTGGAATACTTTCATTTTTAAACTCTTTTATTCTTTTAATAAGTGTTTCAACTTGATGCATACGAACATTTGTACTGTATGGGCCAGCTTTTAAATGAAGGCCAACTAAGTGAAGTAGCGGCTTCTTAGAATAGCGATCAATTACCTTTCCATAAATCGCAGGCCTTAAGAAGGGACGGTTTTCAATAAGAGGAAAAATATAGTCATCATCACCCTTTACCGGAACAATATCGAGAGTCTTCTTTAAACAAATCATTAAATGTTGATGATTAAATTGCTCGTGATTATATGTCACACAATGATGTCCAAGCCCATCCATTAGATCTGCTAAGCGGGCCGTATCAATAATTTCTTGAAAAACAAAAATGTCAGTATTGATATATTTAGTTGTGAGAAACTCTTTAATAAAGGGGTCGCGATATTCATCACCACGGTGACCACTAATCTCCCCTCCAAGACCATACCAACGAATATTGAAGGTCGTGATTTTTAAACTGCTTGCGGCTATATTTAAACCAACAAGCGCACAGGCCAACCATGGCCATACTCTCTTAAGTTTTCCCATATAAAAATGGTAGATAAGAGATTACCGATGGTCAAAATAATTTTAATAGTAAGTAGCTGATTTTACGTCTATGTAATTTTATTTATTGAAAAATATTCTCGAGTCCTTCTCAACTTATATTAGCTAGGATACACAAAGCTGAAACCAATTAGGGAGAATACATGAAAAAGCTAATTATCCTTGCACTTTTCGCCTCGAATATCTTTGCAGGTACAAGCTTCTGGGCCCTTTTCTCACCTCATCAAGGTGAAGAAGCCTTTAATCAAATTTATCAGGCCATTGAAAACTCTAAGAGTAAGGTTTGGCTAACAGTCTATAGTTGGTCTGACTCAACTGTTGCAAAAAACCTAGAAGTTGCTTGTCTTTCTGGTGTTGATGTAAAAGTCGTTCTCCATCCGGCCCTTAGACGAAAGTCGAGAGTAATTGATTACGCAACGGCAATTGAAGATGCTGGTTGTGGTGTAAAAGTTTCAGTTAAAAATATGCATGAAAAGTTTTCTATTGTTGATGATGTATGGGCCTTCAACTCAAGTGCCAATCTTTCAGGTGGAGCCAAGTCACGTTATTCTGAAAACTTTATTTTCAATAATGACACAAGTCCAGAAGGACGCCTTGTTATCAAAACATTAAATCGTGAATTCAAATTCCTTTGGAACTCTTCAAAAGATCTTTATACAAATAAAGATGCAAAGGAAGATAATCAACCAGCTCTTGATTTAGTTGATCTAACAAATAATCCTGATGCACAGGAGAATCCTAGCTTTGTTTCAAGTTCTATGAACTTTAAATATAGCGAATATAGCAAGACAACAAAGAGCTACAAAAGTGGACGCTATTACCGTGTCTCTTCAAGAAAGGTTAATAAAAAGAGAACGTGGTTTGTTCGCGATGCTATGCTGAAGCTTATTAATGAAGCTCAAGAAAATATTCTTGTAAACGTAAACCACCTTGTCATTGAAGAAGTTTCAGATGCTTTAATTGAAGCAGTAAAGCGTGGAGTTGATGTAAGGATTGTCGCTGATAACCAGGAATATAAAAGTGGAACAAGCTCAAAAGAGATGGTTCCAAATTTTGTCAATGATTGGTTAGAGCTTGAAGGTAACGAAGGTAAGGTTCCACCAGTAAGAATTAAGTACTATTCTCACGCTCCTTCTCCAAGGCATTGGGCCTTAAACCACCACAAGTATATGATCTTTGATTATAACGAAGATGACTTCTCTAAGACAAAATTAATGAGTGGATCATATAATATATCTGAAACTGCTGAGCATTCTCAGTATGACAATATGTTCACTTACTCTGGAGAAACTTTCTCAAATCTCTTTGAAGACTTTAAAGGTGAATTTGATAATCTTTGGGGACTTAACCGCGACGAAAACGATAGGCCAACAAAAGAAGCTTGGGACCGTGTAGCAAAACCATATAATGGGCGTATCTATCTTCATACAAAAATGCCAGTGTCACTGACTTGGCCAGAAATTGAAGAAGTTCGTAGCGCTGTCTACCAAGCAGCACCTACGTTCTTCCGTGATGCTTACCGTAAAAGAGATTGTTACTTCTTTGATATCGAGAAACAAGTCTTCTCTGGTTGCCCTCGCTAGTCGAAATTCATTCATTTTAATAAATTATCATTTCATAACTCACTTGGTCATAGACAGTACTTGTCATGGCCAAGTTGAGTTGATATAAATTGTTGTTAATTTGTCTAAAATATTTAAAGGAATATAGATTATGGTTACTGGATTAATGATTTTTCACGGTGTTATTTCAATCCTTCTTATCGTTACTGTTTTACTTCAGTTTGGTAAAGGTGCTGAGGCAGGACTTCTAGGTGGTGCATCAGAAGCCGTTTTCACAGGTAGCCAGCAAGGAAATATCTTAAGCAAGGTTACTGTTGTTCTTACGATCCTATTCCTAGGTAATTGTATTCTACTAGCAAAGATTCAATCAGGTGGAGAAACAAAATCACTTCTTGATTCAGCAGCGCCAGTTGCAGCTCCTCTTAACTCTGATGCTCAAGCACCAGCGACAGCTCCAGAAGAAACTAAGACTGAGCAAGCTCCAGCTACAAAATAATTTCAAAAAGAAATTCATATAAAAGAAAAGCTCCCGATGGGAGCTTTTTTTATCTGCGATTGATTAATTTTAAAATTGAGTTTAATTCCATCTCTTGCGCATATTGAGCAACGCTCTTACCTGAAGCATCTGGAATATTTGGATCTGCCTTTAGTCGAAGAAGTGCTCTTACATTTTCAAAGCGATTATTCTTTAAAGCAATGTGAAGAGGTGTATCCCCTTGACCATTTTTCTTATTAACATCAAGACCTTTCTTCTTCACAATATAGCGAATCGACTCTGGTGTTGATTTTTTGGCCATGGCAAATAGACTTGCTGGCCTTCTCTTCTTATGAACTTCGCTTACTTCTGGAATCGAAGCGATGCCGCGAGACTTTCTCGCTTCAGATGCCTTAGCTTCCTCAACAAGCTGACGCTCATGCTTAAACTTATCTTCCACAAAAGTAACTTCATAATCATTGATTACAAATGAAGTATTTTCAATTTCATTTAGATTAACTTGCTCAAGGTCCCAATCTTTTTCGGTTTGAACAACTCTCTTTGGCTTATCATCTTTAATTCTGAGCTCTTCTTCGGAAAGCCCATAAAGGTCTGCAAGATAGCGATATTCTGCTTCTTCAGTTTCTGATAAAAGCATCTCATTGCTTTCGACCTTGTTTAAAGGCAGTAGGTCTCCATACTGCTCAAGACTTCCGCAAGACACTAAAATAGTAAGTAATGTTAAAATTCTTAACTGACTCATCAACTCACTTATCGCCAATAATTAAGAATTTCTTTAGAAAATAGTAAGGCCTCCGATTGGAGGCCTTAAGTATTGAAAATGTTTAGTATTTTCTAAAATGGGATGTCATCAGCAGTGAATGAAGCATTTGATGAGATATCATAACCTTGGTTCATATCATCTTGCTGCTTTGGCTCTTGGTTAAAAGAGTTGTTATTATTTTGCTGACCCATTGAAGCGCCTTGACCTGCACTTGCGTTTCCACCTAGGAATTGTACAGTTCTAGCGTTGATCTCAGTTGTGTATCTCTTGTTACCATCTTTGTCTTCCCAAGATCTTGTTTGAAGTTGACCTTCAAGATAAGCTTGGCGACCTTTTGCTAGGTATTGACCACATAATTCAGCTAGTTTTCCCCAAACAACAACTCTGTGCCATTCAGTTCTTTCTTGTTTTTGTCCATTCTTGTCTGTCCAAGACTCACCTGTTGCAAGTGAGAAATTACAAACAGCCATTCCAGATGGCGTGTACTTAAGCTCAGGATCTTGTCCTAAACGTCCTACTAAGATAACCTTGTTTACACTCATTTCGTTCCTCCAATTTCTTCGCGTATAACCGAAACAATCCTTTAGAATTCAGCTATAACCGCAAGGTTGTGTATTAGTTAAAATACATTACTAGAATAATACGACTTTCACCTATCTGAGAAGTCATAAATGCTAATGCAAATAAAAAATTACTTACGGCTGCGTCAAGAGCCCGAAATGAGATATCGAATAAATTGGAGATTCTAAATATTATTGAGTCATGTCTTCAAAAGCTTGGTCAACATTGTCAGGAGAGATTTCTCCATGGCCACCTTTTGTCTGCCAAAACTCTTTTACCTTTGCCTTTGCAATGCGAACATCTTTCTTATACCAAGAAGCGTCAAATCCACAATGAGGGCATGGAATTTCTTTTTTAAAAGTTAAGCGAAGAGTTGCTTCAAATCCTGCCCAATAAAGAAAGAAAGAGAAGACTCCAGCAAAACTCATGAATGGATAAAGAATTGCAGTTGTCACAACTGTCAGCATGAACATCTGTAGATAGTTCTTTGCATCTAGATGTGGATTGGTAACGACCGCTCTTTGAGTGCGACAAAGAGGACAGAAGAATTCAATATGAGCTTTCTTAAACTTATAAGTTCTCGACTCTAATGGATTAAAAGAATTCAATGTCTTCAATGGTCGCCCTCCTAAGCAGTGACAAAGTTAAAAACTTCGACTCCCCCATTTTACCAATATAAACGAGCATTTATAAGCAGGTAAAAAAGGTACCAGGCCTTGTCCTTATTCATCCATGAGCGAACAAAGCCTAGGCCTGGTAGTGATAAGCCCCTGAAATAAGGACTTAAAGAATGACCGAAAGGCCAAAGTAAGGTGGTTAGCCTTGCCTGTACCAACGTTCTACATCCAGGGATCAGGCACCATATCCTTGGTACCCTTAATAGATACAAGTTCAATGCCAAGATAACTCAGTGCAACTAACTGAAAATAGAAAGTGTTCATATGAATTGACGCATAAACGACACTTTCGGTAGCATTAAGTTACCAGCAAAATTAAGGCATTATGACACAAGCAAAAAATAAGCATCATTCACAAGTAATTAAAAATAGGAAGGGACAGATTAGTGTCTTCTTTGGTGTTACCCTTGTAGCAATTTTCTCATTTATAGCCTTTGTGGTTAATGTTGGATTATTCGTAAAAGCAAAGATCAATATGCAAAATGCAGTTGACTCTGCTGCATGGTCAGGAGCGGCCGCTCAAGCAAGACAGCTCAGCAATATCGCCTACCTCAATTGGGAAATGAGAAATACTTATAAGGAATGGATGTTTAAGTATTATGTTCTCGGTCAACTGGCCAATGAGAACACTCATGAAACTACTGGTGGAAACCAGATGAACTTTGCCCTTAAACGATTTGACGAGACGGGAGCAGGATTCAGTAGTGGTATTCAAGGCGACCATTATAATATTCCATCAATATGTCTTCACTTCGGTTCTGAAAATAATGAAAACCTTTGTACTATTTATCAGATCCCAGGACTTCCACGATTTCATGTTGCAGGTATTCCTGACGTTAGTGAAGAATTTGAAGCGACGATGAGTGCCTTTGTTGATTTAAAAGCAAAGAACTGTATGGTTCGTTCAACTTATAATTTCTCGGCAGCAAAGAATTATGCTTTTGCTGCGGGTGTTTCACAAAACGATATTCCTATAGCAGCAGCAGATCGTACAGGCTCATGGATTCAATCAATGGAACTGGCCCTTCGCATGAGAAATCTTGAAATGATTGTTAACCGTCCTCCTATAACAGAAGGTATTTGTGGTGGTGGCGGAGCCCCCGGCTGTCTTAACCCGGAAGTACTTAATAATGAAAATCAATCAATGGGGATTCCAATGAATGATCGGCCACTAAAAGCATATATGGCCGCCATGAAAAATATCTCCGGTGGAGTTTTTAAAAATAATACCGCTTTTGCCAATACATTTGTTCTCTACGAGTTAGCACCAGATACTTATAACCCTTCTCCACAATCCCTATCTAATTTCTTAATTCCAAACGATGCATCGTATACCAATGGAGAAACGGTTGTTTCGGCCAAGAGATATCTTGACCTCATCCCAATGGTGATGAACTTCTCAACATTCTTTACAACTTTTGCACCAACGACAGAAGCACTTTCGACTCTAGGTGTATCTGATAGTAGTGGAACGGCCGCTGAAGCCTCATGTGCCTCAACTAAGACGGCCTTTCCTGTTCCTGGCTATATTCTAGGATTTTACAAGAACCCTCGTGTTGTCACTTACTATGCAGTAAAAGCAAAAGCTCAATACACAGGTCTTTTAAACCCATTTGGAAAACCAATTGAGATGGCCGCTTATGCTGCTGCTAAGCCTTTTGGTGGAAGAATAGGGCCAGCACTAGTTGCACCAGGCTCTGAATATTCTGAGTCCAGCTACAATATTCCAAGAAGTGACAATAGCGGAGGATCACGTAGTACCGATTATATTATGGGCTTTAGTACTACAAATGACCCAAGACTTGAAGATGGGGCCAAAGTTCAGGGGCTACCACTTCCCGCTTCAAATGATTTCTTCTTAGATGTAAGCTCTTCCGATATTGCAATTGGTGGTGTTCCTTCAAATGTCGATACGAAGTTCACTCTTCCTAATATGATTTATAATCTCAACTCTGAAACAACAAACGATGGAAGGCTTCAAAACCTCCCATATAATACAGATCTCAATAGTCCAGCGCCAGTAACAGCAGGGCTTTTCACAAGACAACAATACGAAGACCTAAGAAGAAATATACCTAATTATACTGGGATGCAGGCCGGTGTTTCAGCTCAGGATCTAATTGAGAGTTATAAGAATGTAAGATCTCCTACCAATTATGACGTTCTAAATTATATGGTTCCAACACTTCTTGAGCTTGAGACAGATGATGATGCTGAACACTACTCAACACATCGCTACTTTAACCGTGATAATGAAACGATAGGATATTTCGCTCCGCTATTTCACGCAAACCTTCTCTTTAAAGACCAGTCTAATGTAAAGGGAGTACTTTACAGCTATATTGAAGGCCTAAAGGATTCAGTTATTGTTTATCGTAAGGCACTACAAGCCTATGCTCAAAAAGTAAGAGAAACTCCTGCTCAAGAAGCAGATGCCTATGTTGCCGCTTCAAAGGCCATCTTCAATGAAGATACAGATGGCGATCCTAGCGATGTCTCAACTGGAACAATTGGTGGACCTTTTGGAAATTGCCAAAAACAAAGTATCGCCTCTCGCTTTAGCTATTTTATATTAGGTGAAGACCAGCCACCATCGGAAGATAATTGTAATACCGCTCCTCTAATAACAACAATTGGTGAGTACTTAAACAATTTTCGAGGAAGCTCAAGCTTGTTCTATATAACGTCATATAGACAAAACAACAACGCACAGGGTCCAACGCCACTCCTCAATAATAATTTAATGAGAACTGGATACTCACCAGGAAAGGATTATGGTTCAGAAAATAATGGCCGTTCATCAAATCCTCTATCAGGACGTGACCGTAACCAGCGACGTAATGCCTACTCTACAAAGTTAATAAGTCTCGACTCGATTTCTAGCACAGATGTCGGCTATGGGAATAATGTTTCAAATTACCTGGAGTCTCAAAGGGGCTTTTCACCAGAAGGTGAAACACCGCGTACTCCTGAAGATATCAAGACAGGAGCAGATACTATTTACAATCTACTGCCAAGAGAACAGCTTAGTGAATTTGGTAGTGACTTATTCTTTTAACAAAATTTCCTATTTGCCCTTAAAATGGCCTCTATTGACCTAAAGTCAACAAAAATAGCTTGCGAAAATTTAAATTTCTTTTATATACTAGGGTCGATTCTAAAACTTTATCGCGAGGTAAATAATGGCAAAGAAGAAAGCGGCCAAGAAAAAGGTAGCCAAAAAAGCTACAAAGAAAAAAACTGCAAAGAAAGTAGCTAAAAAAGCTACTAAGAAAAAAACTGCAAAAAAAGTAGCTAAGAAAGCGACAAAGAAAAAAACAGCAAAGAAAAAAGTTGCAAAGAAAGCAACGAAGAAAAAAACGGCCAAGAAAAAAGTTGCCAAAAAAACTACAAAGAAAGCAACAAAGAAAAAAACGGCCAAGAAAAAGGTAGCCAAAAAAGCTACTAAGAAAAAAACTGCAAAGAAAGTAGCCAAAAAAGCTACTAAGAAAAAAACTGCAAAAAAAGTAGCTAAAAAAGCGACAAAGAAAAAAACTGCAAAGAAAGTAGCTAAAAAAGCTACAAAGAAAAAAACTGCAAAGAAAGTAGCTAAAAAAGCTGCTAAGAAAAAAGTAGCAAAAAAAGCGGCTAAAAAAGTAGCAAAGAAAACTACGAAGAAAACGACGAAGAAAAAGACTGCTAAAAAAGCAACAAAAGCTTCTCCAAAGAAAAAACAAACAAAAGCAGAAAGAGAAGCGGCAGCAGCACTTTCTCGTGAAGAGGCCATTGCTAAATACAAAGCTGAGCATAAAGCTGAACTAGAAGCTCAATTAGCAGATTCACTTAAAGAATATGAAATTGAAGATAAACTAGCTGAAGCCGAAGAAGCAAAAGTTGAAACGATTGAGGAAGCTGAAGGAAGCGTTGCTCTTGAAGCGGCTGAAAATTACAACGATCCAGGCCCAAATCTTCAAGAAGAATATAACCCAGATGATGAGCAAGACGAAAAAGATGATATGAGTTTTGGTTGGGGTTATAACGATGCTTTTGACTCTCCAGAAGAGGAAGTATCAGCAGATGATCTAGATGAAGATGAGCGCTATGCACTTGGCCTAGAAACATCTGATGATGATAAAGATGATTTATATTAAGATTTATTTACATCGATTATAAAATGATAAAAGCGGCTTCGGCCGCTTTTTCTGTTTGGGATAAAATTATGAAACTAGAACTATACTATTACGACTCATGTCCTTTTTGCCAAATTGTCCTTCAGGCAGTGAAAGAACTAGATATTAATCTAACTTATTGCGATATAATGAATGACACATCAGCTCTAGAAAGGCATATTAAGACTACAGGACGACGTACAGTTCCTTGCTTATACATTGATGGAGAACCAATGTTTGAGTCGCGAGATATCATCAACTGGTTAACGCAAAACAAAGAAAAACTAAAATAAGCTTGAGGTTAAATCCAAATGGAAGTTAGAGACCCGGTACATGGATCAATCCATATTTTAAAAGAAGAAGAACCAATTATTCGTGCAGACTTTTTTCAACGTCTTCGCAATATTAAACAACTTGGCTTTTCTGAATATATTTTTCCAGGTGCCACTCATACTCGCTTCATTCACTCAATCGGTGTAATGAGAGTTGGAGAGATGTCATTTGACCGTCTTTTCAAAGGCGTTGAACTTACTAAAGAACATTTAAGAATCAAAGAAACTTTTAAGCTAGCATGTCTTCTACATGATATTGGACATGCCCCTTTAAGTCACTCAACAGAAGTGGTTATGCCAAAGCTTAAAGACCTTAAAATACCAAAAGAGTACCTTGTAGCAAGAGACCTTAACAGCGATCGTCAAGCAACACACGAAGACTACACTATCAAGGCCATTGCAGATAGTTCACTTGCTCATAGCCTAAGAGAAGTTGAAAAGACTTTTGGCGTTGAAAGAAAGTATATAGCAGACTTAATTCGCGGAGAAACAAGCGACCACGAATATTTCACAATAAATGGTATTAGCTACTTCCCACTTCTACATCAACTTGTTTCAAGTGAACTTGATTGTGACCGAATGGACTACCTTTTAAGAGATAGCTACTTCTGCGGAGTTAGCTACGGTTCCTACGATCTTGACTGGTTACTTGATAATCTCGAACCAGCTATTATCGATGGAAAAGCAAGCTTAGGTATTTCGGAAAGAGCAGTAATCACATTTGATGACTTCTTACTAAGCCGCTACCACATGTTTATTATGGTTTACTTCCACTACCGCGCTGTTTGTCTTGAAAAGCTTCTACAAAGATATTTTAAAACTTCACCATATGAGTATTTAATCCCTGCTGATATTGAAAAATATATTGAACACGATGATTACCATCTAATGAAGGTTCTTCGTCATTCAAACAATCCTTACGCGAAGGCCATTGTTAACAACCAAACTCCAGAGAAGATTTTTGAATCCTTTAATAGTTCACAACTAAAGACATTAGAGGAAGTTCAAAAGTACTTAGAATCCTTAAATATTGAAGTCATCCGCTCTTCTTCAACTGGCCGTCTATCGAAGTATTATGCAGCAGATAAGCCAAATAATAACGAATACACGATGAAAGTAGTAAGAAATTCAAAAATGGGTGGACGTACAGAATACTTCGATATCAATGAAGCGACGGATCTTTTCCACAAATTTCAAAAGTCACATGCTATTAATCGCCTCCACTGTGACCTTGGGATGCTAAGCAAAGCTAATTTAGACGAAATTAATAAAATAATTTCTGCAAATTAATCTTTGAAAGTTTTTACTTAACTCTTCATCCTCGTCTATAATAAGAGGATATGAATAAGTTTTCACTTTATGTGCTATTAATTTTGCTCTATTTAGGAATCTCTAAGAGCTTCTCGCCCTCTGAGAAGAAGACAATCTATATTCCGAATGCAAATGCTTTTGCCTCTATTTTTAAAGGCTCCCCTATTTCAGTAATTCTTGAAAAAGAGTTCTCTACTGGTGCACTAATTAAAACTTATTATCATCAATATCAAATCATTCACGCCTTTAAAGCACCACAAAGATACAATATTAGAATCTCAAGAGACTTTCATCTTGAGAATAAGAAAAATATTGGGATGTCTCTTTTTAGAAGATTTGAAAACGGTGAAATCTCAACAGTTCCCCTACCTCCTGGTTCAATCTACATTGGTTCCCCTGCATATGGTACATGGAGAACTTCAGCCTCTGGTCAAAAAGTATGGCGCTTTCATCGAACATACAAAAACTTTCCAATGATCTTTCGCTGGGGAGACTTTACACCAACTTACAGCTTCTATCGAAAAATGATAGCTTTAGAAAAACTTGATACTCCTTTCTACGGACTAAATGATGAGTTTGGAACAGATGGAAAAGTGACTCAAGAAAATTACAAGTTAAAGAAGAATGTCAAAAGAGAAACTAACTTCAAAGATATTTTAAAGAAATATACCAAAATACCTAAATGGGACCTCAAGAATGAATGAGCTTTATGATAAATTAATTATTCGAGTTATATTTGCGCTCCTTATTTGCTTTATTGTTTATATTTATAAGCAAGCGCACCTTATTCTCTATCCTTCAATAAAGCATCAAATTCTTAAGAAATTTGCTCCATCTAAAAATTCAACAGATACTATACATCTCTTTGGTCGAATCATCGGTATTGGAATTATCTATTCAAATATTGTCATTAATGTATCTGATGGAGTTTACTTCGCTCTTGGACAATTATTTCTTGAATCGATTATGGTCATCATTCTCTACCTTGCTTCTCTATATATTTTAGAGAGTATTGTTTTGTACAACTTTGAATACGCAGATGAAGTTTTAAGGCGTAAGAACTATGCTTATGCGATCATTTGTTTTTCTCATTCTATTTCATTAGCCTATATTCTAAAGACTGTTATTAAGGTTTCAAATAGCTCTCTTATTATGACCGTTTTTCTCTGGCTATTTGCCATTGTTCTCATCGGCTTTTGTTCAAAGACATTTCAGATCATATCCAAGCTCTCGTTTAATCGACTCCTAGTTCAAAAAAGCTTGGCGGTTGCAATTTCTTACATGGGCTTTATTTTAGGCCTATGCATTATTATATCTTCAGCATTAGACCATTCATTACAAGATATTAAATGGTATACGATTCAGGTAATCTTAAAAATTCTACTTTCTATTATCATTATTCCAATTATTAGAAAGGGCCTTATTTGGGTCTTCTCAATTCAAGATGACCTTCAGGTTAAGAAAGATGAAACAGAAGAGAAAAAACTGAATGTTGAACTCGGTTATGGAATTTATGAGGGAGCGATTCTCTTCACTTCATGCTTCTTAACAACGGTTATTACTGGGAATATCTATTACGGAAATTTTTACCCGCTCTTCTAGCCGCGGCCTCATTCTCTCATCTTTAAGGTTTTTTAACCGAAATGGTTGGTAGAATGAGGAGGATTTCGTGGATTTAAAATACTTTCAAATGCTAGATTTTATCAATACAAGGCTTACTAATATTGAACGTAACCTTGCAAAGGTAGATGAGAAACTAGACTTCTCAGTTGCATTACAAAGAAATCACTTAATTCGTGTCAAAAATGGTGAATTCATTGATGATAATATGATCTTAATGGGACTTCCATATAACGATCTCTCACCTCGTCGCGCACTTGAAATTTATGAAGATAAGGATATGGATTATATTCTTCTTGATATTACTTCTAAAGGTTATGACAAACCAATTGAATTAGAAGGTGCAATTCACATTCCTTACGAAGAATTAGATCACCGCTATGTTGAGATCACAAATAAGACAACACCAATTCTCGTTATTAGTGAAGACGGCCTTAAGTCTATACAAGCTTGTGAAAAGCTAGTTAAGAAAGGATTCTTCAACGTTAATAACATCTCTGGTGGCTATAAGTTTTGGCCAGCAAATCAAGGTTCTGTTGTTTTGAAAGTTGCCTAAATACGTCTAGAAATCGAGAGAAAGATTTAATTGGATACGAGATTCAAGAGTATCTCTTTCCACGTTATTAAGCTTGTCGTGCATATTATCGAGAGTCGATAAAATTCGCTCAAGTTCAACTTCACCAATACGTCTTGAATAATTATTCTCGATTAGCTCTAATACGTCATAAAGTGAAAACTTAAACTTCTCACCATACTCCGTCAGATAAACTCTTTGCTCACGCTTATCAACTTCTGAAGACTTGCGAATAATGTAGCCACGTTTTTGTAATTCATTGAGATGGCTTGTCATTGTTTGTTTCTTTAAACCACAAGCTCCACCAATCTCTTTAATTGTTGGGCCTTCATTTTCACATGTATAAATAAGAATCTCGAGGAAACTAGGTCTTAGATCAGTAAAACCCTTATCCTGAAGATAAGATAAAATATGATTACTATAAATGCGATAGATTCTCTTAAGGAGACTACCAATTGCTGAAACGTTTTTCATTTCATACCTCGCTACAGCAATATTGTAGCGAGATCATTTCTCCATAGTCAAATATTAGTACTAAATTTAAATACGTTTTTAGAACGATCTTTCAAAGGCATGAATAAGATCATAAGGTACTGATTTTACAGCAGACATTTGCTGAGCAACTTCTTGCTGAATTTCACCATCTTGCATCATTCCATGGGTTGGTGAGTTAAGATCGGCCGTTTGGACATATTCAAAGTCAAGGCCCATCTGCCACATATCAGTTTTCAATCGATCAAATAATTCAAATTCTTCATTATGACCGAATGAATTGGCCATAACAGAACCCGATAAAATGCTAAGTAATGAGACAACTGTAAATAATTTGATCAACTTCTTTGCCATTTTTGCTCCATATTGCTGCTTTCTTTAATATAGTTGCAGGATTAATGCCAAATCGAAGCTGATCTTAGAAAAACCTTCTCGTATTGGAAATTGAAGTCGCTACACCGATACATATTCCAAAGGTCAATAATGAAGACCCACCATATGACATAAGAGGAAGTGGTAAACCTACAACCGGTAGTAATCCCATAACCATCCCCATATTGATAAAGGTGTGCCAAAAGAAAATACTCATAATTCCAATTATGGTGACGGATTCAAAGATCCTACTGACATTTACGGAGAGCCAGACAAATCGAAAAAAGAGAAAGAGGTATAAACCAATCAGAAGTATCGCTCCAAAGAAGCCATGTTCTTCATTATAGATTGAGAAAACGAAGTCAGTATGATTTTCAGGAAGATAATTAAGTGAAGCCTGAGAGGATTTTCTTAAACCTTTACCAAATATCTTTCCTGAACCAATAGCAATCTTTGATTGGATCGCATTGTAACCTGTCCCCTTAGCATCGGCCGTAGGATTTAAGAAAGTTCTAATACGATTTCGCTGGTACTCTTTTAATCCAAATTGATACATCACTCCCCCACTAAGAACTCCAACAAGTCCCAAGATAAGAAGTGTTTTCCATTTGAGTTTTCTAAAGAAAACCATTGTTGCAAATATAAGAAGAACAAGAAGTCCTGTTCCAAGGTCTGGCTCCACAACAATTAGAATGGTCGGAATAATGGCAAGGATTGCAGGTTTAATAAGATCCTTTAATCCGAGTTCAATATCAGGAGCGTAATTTCTAAAATAACGGGCCAAAATAAAGATCACTGAAATCTTCATAAATTCTGAAGGCTGAATTCTAATAGGCCCTATTAATAGCCATCGTCTTGCCCCCATTCCCTTATGACCAAGAACTAGTACTAAGACTAATAAGAGAATATTAAATAAATAGATCGGCCAAGCGAAACGATATAGATTTTGTGGATTAATAAAGCTAATAACAAAGGCAACAACAATTGAAAGTGCATACCAACCTAATTGAACTTTAAATAAGTTTGCATGAGCTGTACTGGCCGAAGCATGAGTTGCAGAATAGAGGTTTAGAATTCCAAAGAAAAAGATTACAAAACTCAAAAGAAAAAATGAGAAGTCATATCTTTTAAAAAATTCTTTGATATTAGATAAATCCATTATTAATCCTCTTCGCGTCCATTTTCTTCAGACTCTGAAGCTTGTTCTTCTTTCTTTTCTTTCTCTTCTTTTAATCGTTGAGCTTCTTCTCTCTTACGTCTTCTTTCTGCAAAGTATTTCTTCATAATGGCACGATCTTCTTTTGCATAAATTTGATGAAGATCTGGCATATACTTTTTCATATAAGTCGTAAGAACATCTCGAACAATTGGGCCCGCTGCACCTGAACCGGAACATCCGTGTTCAACGACAGCAGCAACTGCAACTCTTGGATTCTCATATGGTGCAAAGGCCACAAATAGACCGTGGTGTCTTTGGTTATATGGTTTTTCACTACACTTCGAAAATAGCTCTGATGTCGTCATTGAAATAACTTGAGAAGTACCAGACTTTCCGGCCATTTTAATACCTGTACCACGTACCCACCAACCTGTTCCTTTTGGATGATTGGCAACTTCATAAAGGCCTTGTCTGATGTCGACTAAAGTTTGCTCGCTAATGTCGGCCGTTTGAATGAGCTCTTCTTTATAACTTTTAATTATGTCACCTTTATTATTAAAAACTTCTCTCACAATTTGCGGCTTAAATACTTTCCCACCATTTGCAATGGCAGCATAAGAGACGGCCAATTGTAGAGGTGTTGCAAGAACATATGATTGACCGATTACACAACTTACAGTTTCACCGTCTTGCCACTTCTCACCAAAACGTTTCTCCTTCCATTCTCTAGTTGGAATAAGGCCAGTTGTTTCGCGAGGCAGAGCAATTCCTGTCTTTTCACCAAGTCCGAACATACGAGCATACTTTGCAAGGATATCAATATCCAGTTCAACAGCGATCTTATAATAGTAAACATCAACAGAGCGACGTAATGACTTATACAGATTTGTAATCCCGTGTCCAGATCGCTTCCAATCATTATAAGTACGACGTCCTAACCTGAAGCGAGGGCCACACATTATTTCATCTTTTGCTTTTATAATTCCCTCTTCGAGAGCAGCAATTCCTGTAAAAGTTTTAAAAGTTGAACCTGGAGCGTAGTGATCCTGAATTGTACGATCTCTTAGAGGACGATCAGGATTATTAATTAGCGAGTTCCAATACTCTGATGTTAATCCTTTAGAAAATTGTCCTGGGTCAAAAGAAGGACGTGATACCATTGTTAAAACTTCACCATTTCTAACGTCTACTGCTACAACCCCACCAACCTTTTCCTCAAGGGCCTTGTAGGCAGTAATTTGCATATCACGATCGATTGTTAATCTTAAATTATTTCCTGGTCTAGCTTTCTTATTTTGAATACCGGCCAAAAGATTACTCGTACCAATTGAGCGACGCATACGTCCTCTGGCATCGACTTCCATAATTTGGTATCCGTCTTCTCCACGTAAATAGCGATCAAAACGTTCTTCAATTCCGGCTTGTCCGATAAAGTCACCTAGCTTGTAATCAATATTATCTCTTTTACGATACCTTGGTAATTGGTTTTGAGAGATCTCACCAATATAGCCAAGTAAGTGTGAGCCAACTTCTTTATCTCGATATTCACGTGAAATAAATGTTTCGACCTGCACACCAGGAAGCTTTTCATTTTCAGTTTCGACAATGGCCACTTCTTTATTTGAAATATTCTTTTTAATTCTTACGGGACGGTATCTTGCTTGGCCACGATACTTCTTTAACGTTTTATAAATATCTTTCTCATCCATCTCAAGAATTTTTGAGAGCTTCTTTATAGTCTCTTTCTTATTCGTTAAATATTGAGGAATAATAACGAGGTCAAAACGAGGAACGTTATCAACAAGAAGTTGATTATTACGAGAAAAAATCATCCCCCTTGGTGCTTTAACTGTCTCTTTTCTTAAGCGGTTTTGAATCGAATATTGATACAACAGGTCCCCTTGATATATCTGTAAATACCAAAGGCGAATTAAGATAATCGCAAAAGCTAAAGTAATTAATGTAAATAGAATATCCGCTCGTGTCTTATGGGAGCGAACTACTTCTTCTTCAGCAAACATTAAACATTACTTCCCATAAGGCCTTCACCTTTCGTCTTCCATACCTTATCAAGTAAAGAGAAGAAAACTGGTGCCAATAAAGATAAAATTATACTCTCTGGAATAAAACGCCAAAACTTCTGAACAATATAATCAAAACTATCAAACTTTAAATACAGTAGTGATGAACTGATTAAGAACCAAAGAATTTGAAATATAAATGTAGTCAGCATCGTGATGAAGCTACTTGTAAAATGAAGTAGATCTCTTAAATATGCAATGACGATACAAATAAGAACACCTGCAATAGTCCCATACTCCCAACCTTCAATTGAGAAGAGTGAATGAACTAATTGAAGAGAGAGAATTATAAGAGCTAAGTAAGGAGTTTCTAATTTAAACCCAACATAGAGAACAATTAAGATATTAAATGGAATCATGTACTTATTAAGTCCAAATAAAGGAAGAAAGGCACTTGCCAAAACCTCTAAGACAATAAGGATTAAAACCGTAATTAATAAACGAATTGGGATATCTGATGACTTAATCATTTGTCATCTCCTTGTTCAGCGTTATTCTCTAGAGCTTGCCACTCCACTCTCTTTCTTTCTTGATCTTTTGTCGTTACAAGAACTGCAACTTCTTCAAGCTTTGAAAAATCAACCGCAGGAGTTACTTCAAGGTGCTGAGTAATCCCATAACTTTCACGTTCAATTTTTGTAATTCTTCCAACAGGAATACCTTTTGGATAAATATTTCCAAGACCAGAAGTGATAACAAGATCATTTAGGCGAACAGGATCAGTACGAACGACATACTTCATCACTGTTCTCCAGCCAGAATAACCTTCAAGTATTCCATAAGACCTTGTGCGATTTACAATAACATCAACGCGATTACTTGGATCAAGGATCGTTAAAATATCAGCGAAGTGATCTGTTAGACGGTATACATAACCAACAACACCTTCAGAAGTAACAACTGTTGACTGAAGTTTAATACCATCTTCAACACCTTTATTAATACGAATTACACGAAAGTCACTCGACGAGTCCCAGGCCACAACCTGAGCAGAGATCATTTCATGTTTTATCTTTTCTCCAAAATTTAAGATATCTCTTAAACGTCGATTTTCTTGCTCTAATTGCTTTAGTGCAAAAACCTCTTGCTTCAAGGCACCGATTTTTTCTTTCAGTGCAACATTTTCTTTCGACGCATTAACATTGAGCATATAATCTTCAAAAAAAGACGCGACATTTCCATATGCGTTGGAAATCCCTCTTTGAAGAGGTGCTAGTGTATCCATCATTACATTCTCGAAAATAGAGGCTTCTTTATAAGGGGCCTTACGTTTTGACACGCCGTAAAATGCAAGTGATAAGACAACGAGATTAATGATTAATTTGGTTCGAGATCCTTCCGATGCGATCAGCTTCATTCTAATCCTAAGTTGCTAATTTTTTTTATATTAAAATCGTACACAGGATTATTTAAACTGCCAATAATCTTTACGACCCACCTTATTTAAGTGATAATATCGGAAATCAAAAATTACATGGAGTGGTATAATGTCATCTAGTTTTCAGAAAAAATCATCGCAGATATTCCTGACTCTTTTTATCGGGATTATTGTAATTTCATTTATGGTTTCAGGACCAATGTTTAATACAGGTACACCTGATTCAATAGGAAGTGTTGCAGGTCATGATATAAAAGTTCGTGAATTCAATGCTGAAGTTCAAAGACAATCTGAGTTCTACGCAAATATTCTAAATGGTGGACAACCATTAACATCACAACAAATGTCTCAATATAAAGTTTATGACAATGCTATTAGAAACCTTGTTTTTCAAAAGTTAAGAATTGTTGTTGCTGATGATCTAGGAATTGTTGTTTCAAATGAAGAAGTTATCAACGATATTCAAAACCAGCCATATTTCCAAACAAATAAGCAATTTGATATCACAAAGTATAAAGCACTACTTTCATACAATAAATTCACTCCTGAAGATTATGAGAATGAAACGAAAGATCGTGTGGCCCTAAGAAGACTACAAAATATCGTTCAACACGTTCCTCTATCAAAAGGACTAGAAAACGAATTAAATGAATTATACCAAGACCAAAGAAATGCAAAAATTATTTCTTTAAAGCATAGTGAAGTTAGAAAGCTTGTTAATGTTTCAGAAAAAGAGATTACTAAGTTTTTAAGCAATGAAGAAAATAAGTCAAAAGTTGAAGCTCTTTTCAATGAAAAGAAGCCTGTTCTTTCAACACCTGAACAAGTAAGAACAAGACACATCCTTATTACTGTTGATGAAGGTAATGAAGAAGAAGCTCTTAAGCAGGCAAAGAAGATTAGAAAGGAAGTTAATCCTAAAAACTTCGTTCGTCTTGCTAAGAAGTATACTCAAGAACCACAAGGTAAAGAAAATGGTGGTGATCTTAATTGGGTAAAGCGCGGTCAAATGGTACCAGAATTTGAAAAAGCAGCCTTTGCTTTAAAAGAGGGTGAAATCTCTGAGCCAGTTAAAACATCATATGGTTATCATATTATCTATGCTCAAGATCGCAAAGATGCAGTCGTTGCTAAACTTGAAAATCATGAAAGAAGTCTTGCAAAAGAAATCTTACAAAAAGAAATCGATATAAAAGACATGGTGGCCAAGGCAACTAATGAGATTAAAAATGCAGCTGGAAGCGGTAAAGCTCTTAGTCGTTTAAAGAAAAAGTACAACTTAACTATTAAAGATCAAAATATTAATAAGCTTGAAGGTGCCGGTCCAACAGGTGCATTAGATGAGAAGCAAACAGCTGAGATCTTTTCAAAAGATAGCGGATTATTCACTTTTGATGAAGCAACACAAACAACAATTGTTGCGACAAAGCCAGCTGATGAAAAAGATGTAAAATCTTATAATATTGAAGGTCTTACAAATATTAGTTCTCAACAAATGATAAAAAATCTGCTAGATAACTTAAGCAAAGAATATACTTTTAAACAAAATAAATACGCTCAATTACCACAGTAATTATAGAATTTTTGGAGAAGCGAGATGGCCGATAAAAGCGCAAAATTTGATCAGAATGTAGATGGCAAATTCTATGTTGATGACCAATGCATCGCCTGTGATGCTTGCGTGATGGAGGCTCCTCGCTTCTTTGAAATGAATGATGATGAAGGACACGCCTTCGTAAAACTCCAGCCAACAAACGATGCTGAATTAGAAGAATGTATCTCTGCCCTTGAAGCATGCCCAGTTGAGGCCATTGGAGATGATGGTTAAACCTCATTTTCTTTGCAATTTCAAACCCTTAGCTCTCTTCTAACTAGTTAAAATCACATTAAATTTATCTAAAGCTTCTGCCTCAAATAACCGAGTAGTATAATATGGTTATGAGGAAAACTCTTACGCTATTCACACTCTTGTCTCTGACAACGGCCCTTGCAAATGACAATGGAGAGGCCCAGTATCTACAAGTTATCAGTAGTAAAAATCCTCTTTTTAAAAGTGCTATGCAAGTTGAAGGCGTTCGAGAAATGTATTCAGAGTGTTATCAAATTGATGCGCAAAATGGAAAGCTTGAAGATGGCGACAATAAATTAAGTAATTGTTTATGGGATCGCATCAAAGCGGATGAAGGTATTAAAGAAAAAGTCATGAAGCTTGTTAATGAGCAAAGTGGCGAGGAAGGTACTGGACGCTATCGCACGACCATGGAAACGACAAAGAAACAGTCGGCAGGATTAAAAGGCCTGAAGGAATTTTTCCAAAAACGCCTTGAAGAGGCCCTTTACGGTGAGTATCAAAGTGATAAAGGCCGATTTGAAAAAATCGCTGATCAAAGAACTTTCTTTGAACTCTATAAAACTCAACTTGGTAAAAATATTATTGCTTCAATGACATCATATTGTATTGAGACTGGGCCATACGCTACAGAAATACATCAAACAGGAATACCAGCATATCCCCTTATTCATTTTAGTGATGAAAAAGCGAGTGGTGATAAGAACAAAAATATCGCTAGTCTTAATAAGCAAGACATCGAAAAAGGTGCATATTCAAATTGGGAACGATGTATTCAAAACCTACCTGTAATTTGTGCTATTGGCTCGAGTGCTAATAAAGATGAAGTTACCTATAAGAAATATGATGTTTCAACAAAGAAACAAAAAGATTCAAAGAAGTATTCAGATATTCTTGGCTCATGTGAAGACCGCATGAAGAAGGGAAAAGACCCTACAGCAGATGAAACTGAAACATGTGAGAAAATTGTCGATAACTCTAATATGAGGGCCTGCCAGGTTGTTCAATATATTGAACTAGCTAAGCAAAGTCTTCTTAAAACAGATGATATCGTAGCCAAACTCGATAAGAAGTCCGGAATGGCCGGAATTCAAAATGTTGAATTCTATGACTCAACTAAGAATCAAGACGAGAGTATCAATGCTCTAACGACGATTTCTTCAGGTGAGGCCCTTGAGGCCTTATCAGAAGGTCACAAGCAAGATGTTGCAAAAATGGAAGAGTGCTATAAAGACGGAGCAATTGTAGATGCTGAAGCTTGTAGTCAATACTTAGCAACAGATAAAGAAGAACAATACGCACTTCTAGGTGAGCTAAAAGTCCAACAAGAAGCGACTCTTGAAAAGTTAAAAAATAGTGAAAACGATCCAGAAGAGATCGCAAAGATCCTAATTGAAGAAGGTTATACAGAAACGCAGGCCCAAGAACTTGCAACAATTCAAGGTGTAAAAGAACAAGTTGAGAGTCGTTATCAAGCAAAGAAAGATGCCATCCTTGCTTCTTTAAGAGAAGAGATTGAAGCCCATACAACAACAGGTGATGAGTTTGATGCTAATAATGCCCAGGATGTTGAAAAAATCGCAAAGATTGCTAAAGATATTGAATCACGACCAGAGAACTTTTCAAAACTAGTTCACTATAACAATATCATTTCATCATTTCTTGAGGTTTCTAGTACTGGTGAAGATGGTGAAGAAGTTAAAAACCGAAACACCGCTTCCCTATCAGCTGAAATGAAAAATTCATTTCTATCTGAAGAAAATAAGCAGAAATATGAAGAGATGAACGTAAATTTAGCAACACTTGGCTATTCAGAGGATCAGCTTGGGGAGAGATTTGCTCAGGCAGGAATTGATTACTCTGAAGCTCCTAATGACGATACAACTGTAGAGTTGGAAGATATCAATAAACTGATCTTTAGTTTATTTGATGGGGCCGAGAATATTCAAGAGGAATAGAGTTTCCCATAGGTTCCTCTCATAGGGTTCCGGTTCGGGTTCTTCGGGTTCCAGCAGACTTTTACGTAAACAGTGCGTTGCTTTTTGCTAATTTTTGCTTGCGCAAAAATGTCGCTTTCTTTTGCGGGGTTCTTTTGCTTATTTTCACTTCGTGAAAATGTCGGTTTTTATTTGCGGGGGTTTTGGCTAACTTTAGCTTCGCTAAAGTGTCGCTTTTTCTTTGCGTTTTCTTTCCCATTGCTCCAGAGGCAACAAAGCCGGGCTTGAACCCGGCTTGTTGAATTAGTTTAATTTCTTTTGCATGGGGAGCTGGCATAGCGTCCAATAGTTTGCCTTTGGGCAAACAATGACGCTATTCCTCATCCATAATAGCTTTAACAGATGACTTTGTTTCGAAGGCGATGTCTTGATCATCTTCTGCATCAATATCATCAACTTCATCAAAGCTTTCATCTGCTTCAATATCCATCTCACGAAGAACATCAACGAAAGACTTATCATCAGCAAGATCTTTTAAAACCTCGTCGATAACTTTTACTGGATATTTAGAAGTGATCTCACGAACAAACTTCTGTAGCATTCCCTCTTCAAGGATTGTTATTTTGTTTTTAATTTCTTTCCAATAACCAATATAGTGAAGACGACAGTAACCGGCCGTTGTCGCTGGATTATCACATCCTTTAGCTAGACAATCATCAGTATCACCTAGGAAATAATCTAAATTATCGGCCATATCAAATACTTGTTCGATACGGTCTTCTTCAGCTTCTTTCTTTTCTTCAGCTTTTGTTTTCTTCTTGGCCTTTGGTGCAGGCTTCTTCTCTTCAACGACTTCCTCAACTACCTCTTCTTCAGTAAATAGTTCCGGCTGCTCTTCAACTGCCTCAACTACTTCTTCCTTCTTTGCTTTAGCTTTTGAAGTTTTCTTCTTAGGTGTCGCTTCAGCCTTTTTTGCTACTTTATTTTCTGCCTTCTTCTTAACTGAAGAAGCGGCTTTTTTAGCTGTCTTCTTCTTTGTTGAAGAAGTTGCTGCTTTTTTAGCCACTTTTTTCGCAGTCTTTTTCTTCGTAGTTTTCTTTGCTACTTTTTTAGCCGCTTTTTTCGCAGTCTTTTTCTTCGTAGTTTTCTTTGCTACTTTTTTAGCCGCTTTTTTTGCAGTCTTTTTCTTCGTAGTCTTCTTTGCTACTTTTTTAGCCGCTTTTTTTGCAGTCTTTTTCTTCGTAGTCTTCTTTGCTACTTTTTTAGCCGCTTTTTTTGCAGTCTTTTTCTTCGTAGTTTTCTTTGCTACCTTCTTCTTTGCAGAAGAAGTAGCCGCTTTTTTTGCAGTCTTTTTCTTCGTAGTCTTCTTTGCTACTTTTTTAGCCGCTTTTTTCGCAGTTTTCTTCTTAGTAGTTTTCTTTTTGGCCATGCCTACTTTCTCCAAGATTTTCTTTAACATAACAAGTTAAAACCGTATCACTTCTCTTTCAATAGAACAACGCCTACTTTAAGCTCTTAAGCTCGTTAGCGGCAATTACGACTCTTTGAATTTCTGAAGTCCCTTCATAAATTTCAGTAATCTTAGCATCACGGAAGAACCTCTCAACCGGATACTCTTTAGTATATCCATTACCACCACAAACCTGAATAGCTTGAGTCGTAATCCACATTGCAGCTTCAGCAGCAAAAAGCTTGGCCTGAGCAGATTGTAATGAGTACTCTTCACCATTATCTTTTCTACGAGATGCTTCCCAAATAAGAAGACGTGATGCTGCAAGTTTTGTACTCATATCAGCTAACTTAAACTGGATTGCTTGAATTGCATGAAGTGGCTTACCAAACTGAACTCTTTCATTTGAGTAATGCTTAGCATAACGGAATGCAGCTTCACCAATACCAAGTGCCTGAGCAGCAATACCGATACGTCCACCATCTAGTGTATTCATCGCAATTTTGAAACCTTTTTCATACTCACCTAAAAGATTCTCTTTTGGTACTTTTACTTTATCGAATGCGATTTGAGCTGTTGATGATCCTTTGATCCCTAACTTATCTTCACATTTCATTACTTCAAAACCTTCAGAGTCACATTCAACGATGAATGCCGAGATTCCTTTGTAATTATCTGTTTTTGATGTCTTAGCGAAAACAACTGCGATATTAGCTTCTTTACCATTTGTAATGAAGTTCTTTGTTCCACTAATCTCAAAGTAGTCACCTTTATCTTCAGCAAATGTTGTCAGAGAACCTGCGTCTGTACCAGCATTTGGCTCAGACAGACAGAAACAACCAATATGCTCACCAGAAGCTAGCTTAGGAAGATACTTCTTCTTTTGCTCTTCATTACCAAAGTTTAGAATTGGGTAAACACATAGTGAAGTGTGTGCCGAGATTAAAACCCCTGTTGAAGCACAAGCACGAGAAATTTCTTCTACGATGATCGAGTAAGATACATAATCCATTCCTGCTCCACCATATTCTTCTGGAACATATGAACCTAGGAATCCATTCTCACCGAGCTTACCAACGAGATCACTTGGAATCTTTTCATTTTTATCAATTGAAGCCGCTAGAGGAGCTACTTCGCTATCAGCAAATTTAGAAACAAGGTCTCTAAGTTCTTGGTAGTCACTTAACATCATTATTATTCTCCCTTAAATTCTGGTTTTCTTTTTTCAACAAAGGCCTTTGTTCCTTCTTTCATATCATAAGAAGAGAAGATATCGCCAAAGTGGCGAGCTTCAATATCTAGACCTTGTTCATTAGTCAGGTCATTTCCTTCGTTCATAATTTGTTTTGATATGGCCACTGCATTTGGTGAGTTTTTAGAAATTGCTTCCAATGTCTTCATCGCCTCACTAATCATTTCATCTTGTGAATCAAAAGAACGAACAACTAACCCGATTTCTTTTGCTTCATTAATATCAACATTACGGCCACTATAAATAATTTCTTTAGCGCGATTGCGTCCAATTAACTTTGCTAATCTCTGTGTACCACCAAAGCCTGGAACAAGACCAAGTTTTACTTCAGGCTGCCCAAAAACTGCTGTCTTCGTTGCATAAATAAAGTCACATGCCATGGCCATTTCACAACCACCGCCAAGTGCAAAACCATTTACACAAGCGATTACTGGAATATTTAAACTTTCAAAAAGTAGCGTTACATCTTGCCCAAGAGTTGAGAAGTCATGCCCTTCATCAACTGTCATATCACTCATTTCAGCAATATCTGCACCAGCAATAAAAGCTTTGTCACCAGCTCCAGTAAAGATCATCCCTTTAAGCTCATGACCTTCACTTAGTGAAGATAAAAAATCTTTTAACTCGTGAAGTACTTGTGAGTTAAGTGCATTATATTTCTTTTCACGATTTACTTTTAAAATCCCAATTTCATCGAGCTTTTCAAAAGCAATTGTTTCAAAATTAGTATTCATAAACACCCTTCCCTACTTTGCGACCAAAGCGACCAGCTGTTACATACTTCTTAAGAAGTGGGCATGGACGATACTTTGTATCACCTAGGCCATCATGTAGAACTTCCATAATAGCTAAACATGTATCAAGTCCAATAAAGTCAGCAAGCTCTAGTGGTCCCATTGGCTGGTTACATCCAAGCTTCATAGCATCGTCGATCCCTTTAGCCTCAGCAACTCCTTCGTATAGAGTGTAGAAAGCTTCATTGATCATTGGCATAAGGATTCTATTAACAGCAAAGCCTGCTACATCATCTGCACGTACAACAGTTTTACCCATTTTTGTTGCTACTTCTTCAACAGCATTAATTGTTTCAGCACTTGTTTCAAGCCCAGTGATTGTTTCAACTAACTTCATTACAGGTACTGGATTCATAAAGTGCATTCCAGCAACCTTTTCTGGACGTGAAGTAGCTGCAGCAATTTCAGTAATTGAAATTGAAGATGTATTTGAAGCTAAGATTGCTTCAGGTTTTGCAATCTCATCTAATTGCTTAAAGATTTTGAATTTTATCTCTTTATTTTCAGTAGCTGCTTCAATGAAAAGGTCACAATCTTTAAGATCATTCATTTCTGAAGTTGCACTTAAGTTAGCTAGTGTTGAATCAACAAATGATTGTTCCCACTTACCTTTTGAAACACCTTTTTCTAATTGCTTTTTTATAAAGCTCTGTCCGAACTCAAGGCCTTCAGCTGAGATATCATACATAAAAACTTTATAGTCATTCATAGCGGCAACTTGAGCGATTCCTCGACCCATCTGCCCTGCTCCTATAACGGCAATTTGTTTAATCATTGTGTCTCCTTTGTATTGGCATTCAAAGTACCTAAATTATAAAGGATCGTCCATTAAATTACTATTTCACTCAGATATATCAAATACTTAGACGCCATGAATCATTTAATCATAAAAAGGAGCTAGGTCCATAAATCCTATTGTAGAGATGTGTAATATTCACTTTTCTCTTGCAAAAATGCATTGTGCGGATTATAAAAAGTGACTTATTAATTAGATGTTGAACAAGTTAAACGTAGGAGTCCATTGTGGCAAACCACAAATCTTCAAAGAAAAGAGCTAGACAAGCAATTGTTAGAAACGAAAGAAATACTTCAAGAAGAACTGCTGTAAAAACAGCTGTTAAGAACGTAAGAAATGCTATTGAAGCAGGTAAGAAAGAAGAAGCATCAACTCTTCTAGTTACAGCTCAAAAGCTACTTGGTCGTCTAGCAAAGCACGGTGTTATTAAAACTAACACAGCTGGAAGAAAAACTTCTAGACTAGCAAACCAAATCAACAAGCTTTAATCTTTAATTAGATAGTTTGATATATAAAAAGCGGAGAGCAATCTCCGCTTTTTGTGTTTGTAGCTATATCTTTTAAAATACTAACTTCTTAATTTTTTCTTATAATTTTAGAGACAGAGGTATTCTCTACGGATTTGATCTCTAAGCCAAAGGTCTTTAGACTTGGCCAGCACTTCAAAATTAATCATCTTCTGCTGAATATCGATTAACTCTTCAAAATTCCACTTTTTAGATGCTAACTGAATTCCCCTATCATACTTACTAAGGGATTTTTTAGTGGCCAAATAGCTAGGGTCAATAATTTTTGATATATGGCCCTGAAATGAACGGAAGAAATCCATATATAAACTAAAATCATCTTCCACTAATAATAAGTTGAGGTAGAACCTTTTTAAGTTTTGCTGATTAAAAAGATCTGTCTGATCAAAGAAATCTAACTTTCTCACCTTTATAAGCTCTCTGGCTTTTGCAAGAGAGATATTCCCATTTGCGTCCACATGGTGAGAAAGAATATGACATGAATTGAAATAATCACCAACATTATCCTGGACTGACTTTTCAATAAAATTCTTCACTTGAGGATTCATTTGAAAACCAAAGTACTTAGCAAAAATATCTAAGTATTGGCCAAAATGCCATGGCTTTGGTGCAGCGATGGCCAAAGCATTCATATCTTTAGGAAAAGCTTTAGGCAGACGCCCTTTCGTTATGAAGATAATTGAGTCTTCAATTAAGTGACGATTATTATTAAATGCTTCAAAAGCATTAGCTTTAATATCCTGAGCATCAATAACAACATAAGGGCCATTAGTCCCAAATAGACCGCCTCCAGCAAGAAGCTCTTGCTCTACAAAGTCGATATTAAACTCATTAGGCCACATCTTCTTTGTCTCACCTTTTAATTTGTCACAAACGATTTTTGAAATAAATTCATCTGGGACAGCTAAATGGTATAGGCCATTTAATTCACTAAGAACTTTTGAAACTTGATCAACGCTATTAATATCAAAGCTTTGCTTTTTAGAAGGCATAAAGAAGAACCTCTCTAAAGTCATCACCGAAATCACTTGCTCCATCAGCTAGGGACTTCTTAAAAGTACCTCGATTCTTTACACTTCTAAGAGGAGCAGCACTGTCAATTCCACCAACTGTATTTTCAATAATATAAGAATCACTTATATTAAAAGTCTTTGAAAAGATACTACGAGGAAATTGAGAGTGGTCAATTTTATAAAATGATTCATAGAACTGAATTTCATCATTATTTGGCTTCTTAAAGACTGTCACTTGTATCTGAAATTGATAACTTCCAGATGTAGCTAGATAGAAGGCATTTCTATTTCCACCCAATTGATTCTTCTGCTCATCATTCATTAAGGTGTCACCAGTTTCAGTAACTTCTTTCCCCGCTTTTTTTCGACTAGTGATCTCTGCAAGTAAAATTGCATCACTGTCATAATTCTTTCCTGTTCTAACCCTTAAAGAACTAAAAGAAGAAAGAGTTTCAACAATTTCATCAGTATATATTTGAGAAAGACCTGATATTCCAGTGTGATTTTTTACAACAAAAATTGTAATACTATTAACTCCTTGGGCCTCAAATGGGTTATTTGACTCACTGAAACGATACCCTGCACAAGAAGAAAGTAAAATTAAACAAGTTAATACGAAAAACCTCATATTAATAATATGCCTATGATTCAATCAATCGTCTATTACTTTGACTGGTAAGACCTCTTTAATATATGATGCATCTTGTGAAAAAGCTGAAAAATCTCAAAAATTTAAAAGATGTTTTAAAAGATATCGATAGTGACTTCAGTAAAAACGCTGGTGTTGCGAGCGTTTCAAGTTATGGTAGTTATAGTAATAAACAATCTAACTTTAAAGCGAATAAGGCCATTGATCTCTTTGACTTTCTCGAGCTCTCAAGTTCTTGGAATAAGATCGTAGGGCCAAGGCTTTCTCAATTCACTATTCCACTTAAGCTAAAAAATAAATCTCTAACGATTTTAACTTCACATCCTGTTTACGCTCAACAGCTTAAATACATGGAAACAGAAATTATAAAATCAATTGGAAATGTTCTACCTGCAACAAAAGGACAGATTAAGAAAATCTTCTTCCAAGTAGATAATCAATTCTTCCAGAAAAAGAAGTCGGAAGTCGAAAGAAAAGAGATAGTAAAACAAGAAGTTGAAAATCGTCTACATCCACAATCTCCAGAATACAAAGCCATTA
The DNA here is from genome assembly GCF_048381875.1 of Halobacteriovorax sp. Classification (NCBI taxonomy): domain Bacteria; kingdom Pseudomonadati; phylum Bdellovibrionota; class Bacteriovoracia; order Bacteriovoracales; family Halobacteriovoraceae; genus Halobacteriovorax; species Halobacteriovorax sp. The sequence continues at coordinate 610,141 of NZ_JBLXBP010000002.1, forward strand.
TGAGAGATGCTCAAGAACAATTTTCAGATATTGAAGATGAAGAGCTCAAAAAGTCATTAACTTCAATATTAATGCAACTGAGAACGAAGAAGTAAGAAAATCGAAAAGCCCTCCGCCTCCTCAACCTTCTCTATATAATAGATCTTAGAAATACCTCTTAGTAATTCTTTTACTTGCTCATCTTCTCGACAAACAAAGAATAGAACACCATTTTGGCTCAGTAAATTAGCAGCGTGAACGATATAACTCTTAAGCTCATCACCAGAATACTCCCGGCAAGTTCTTTTCTTTTCATTCTCACTTGATCTTCCATGGCCATTTTTAAAATATGGTGGATTCATCACAATAAGGTCAAAGTCTTTTACTGTATTAAATTGAAGAATATTTTCGAAATGAACCTGATATTCAAGGCCATTTATTCCTCTTTTAACTTGTTCAATATTACGATGAAGATGAGAGTTGTAATCATCTTGCACTTCAACAAAATGAATCTCTTTTATCGAACTGAGAGGTTCTTCTTCTAGTTTTTGTAAGATCTCGAGTCCAATGACACCACAACCACAGCAGAGATCAGCGAGCTTATCAACGACAAGCTCATGAAATTCAATATGCTCGGCTACACAATTTGCTAACTCAATTGAATCACGAGAAAAATGATAAAAGGAAGGCTGGGAATAATCAGTAATTAATGCCATGAGATTTTAACACTTCTAAAATATTGTCAATATGATTACCTTCTCGAACAACTTGGGCCGTCAATCCTGAGATTAAGATAATAGTTGATGAATGCCCACTCGGTTTAAGAAAATCTGAACTAATGAAATTACTATCAGGACAATATCGATGCCAAAATTCATTTGCTTCTTCAGAATCGTAAATCGGAGGCTGACCTGTTTTATTTAAACTTGTTGAAGTAATGAATCCAGGAAAGTCCTTAATACACTCATCTATGATCTCATTTTGAATGACTCGAAAACATATAAAGTCCGTTTCATCAAATGGACCTTCAGGAAATTGAAGGGATAAACTCGCCTTCGGCAGTCCCACTGTGATTTCGTATTTGAAAAGGTCATCAAAAAGAGCTGCATAGGATTCTGAGCCATGAAAAGTATCAATCAAATTTTGAACATCATTAGTTAATATACTCAAAGGCTTTCTAATTGAAGTTCCCTTCACTTGAGCAATGAGTTCATACGTTTCAATAGAGAATGGATCTCCTCCAATTCCCCAGACAGTATCCGTTGGATAAATGAATAAGTCTTTCATAAATCAACCATTAAGTTTTTAATAATTTCTTCGTTTCTTTGTCCAAGATATAACAGCTGATACGCAAGCCAGCTACTCTTTTTTTCTCTTAATTTCTTATTTAGAAAAGTTCTTTCAATACTAAAGATTGGCCTTTCAAAATACTTATCACGTTTGACCAACTCTTTTTTAAAAACAGGGTTACGCAATCCAGAAATCAAGGACATCATTTTATCAAAATTATAATCCTTATACTCACTAGCTATTTTATCGATAATCTTATCTCGGCCACTTCCAACCTTTGGTAGGTTGTATTCGAATAATAGGCCATTATAATCAGATAACTCTTTTACAGCTGGAGTCGCAAAGAACCTCTCTACTAAGCGCTTCTTTTCATTAAAGTTCTCAAGCTCCTGCACCCAAAATGGAGTCATCTTAACTCCATATTTATAACTTGTTATATCAAACTCAAGAGTTGCTCCAAAAGTTTGATTTAAAAGCTGTGTTAACTTTAATCGACTATCACCAGTAGATATATGAGTGAATTTTTTAAAAAACATTAATTTATAAAATTCATCTATACTGGACTCGTTTACCAATTCAAATGTTCTATTAATATATTTTGCATACTTCTGTCTTGAATTTGGAATGATATTTTCATTAATCCAAACAGAATAATTTGTAATATCTCTACCTAATAAGTCGATAATAACAGTGGTTAGCCATTCGTTTTTATTTAACGAAGAAGCGATTATTATTTCTAAAAGTAATTGATGAATATTCTTTCTCTCTAAACTTTTTAAGAAGTTTTGATGAGCTACTTTTTTACTATCAAACTTCATTTTTAAAGCTTCTTCAAACTCCAAAATAGGCTTATCAGAACGAGACTCAACATAAGACTTTATAACGATATCTGGATAAAATAGATGCTGACACTTGGCCTGAAACTCAACCCAAGGCTTCTCGTCACTTTTAAGTTCTGACGTCGTAAAAGCATAAATCAAATTGAACTCAAATTGTGTAATTTTATCACAAGTACTAGGAGGTGTTTTAATAAAGTCCGGTATATACTCGACACCTTCTAATGATAAACTATATGAAACATTCACATAGTTTAGAAAAATCTTTTTTTTTTATCCTGTGATCTAAACTCTTGCGCGTAAACTAAGCTAGTTGGTGTTTTAAATTGAATATCAGAAAACAATTCCTTACCTACAAGCTTTGAATAGAATTTTGAAATAAAGAAAAGAAGAACAATTAATACAGCAATAGCAATATAGACAAAGCTATAATCGTTTTTTCTTTTCTTCTTTTTAGCTTTTGATTTTTTCTTAGCACCTGACTTCTTCTTTTTTGAAGGACGAGGCATTTCGACGGCCTTCATAGGCTCGATATTATCATCTTCAATACTATCTAAATCCGGTGCAGTTGGTGGTTGTTTTTTTTCAGACTTAAGAATCTCTTCTGCTTGAGCAGCTAGTTCATCTTCTTTATTCTTTTCTACTTCTTCAACAAATTGATCAATTTGGCTTACTTGAGAAGCTTCTTGTGCAACTTCCTCAGCAGGTGTACTTTCTGAAACACCGCCAATATCTGGGAAATCGAGATCATCCGATGAAGGAAGGATTACTTCTTCTTCCTCGATATCCATAGCACTTGTTGCTTCGGCTAAACTGATTGATTCGTCATTGGCCACATCTGCCAGTGGTTTTTCTTGAACAATATTAGGCTCACTACTTGGAGCTGCAACTGCTGTATCACTGTAATCAATTGGCTCTGGAAAATCTAAGTCATCTTCAGCAGGAAGTAATATTTCTTCTTCATCATTAATTGTTGTTGAAATATCTGTTGCAGGGTTTTCAGAAGATAATGGTGTTGCAGGGATTTCATCCCCATTTTCTTTAGAAATTTTTTCTACGATACCACTTGTTTTAACAAGTTTTGTTACGCTATTTGCAACTTTCGTCTTGGCCTCTGCTACAGGATTGAAGGTTTGTTCTTCATCTCCATAGAGAAACTTATTTAATAGGTCTTCTTCTTTGACCCAAAACCAGTAACCATTACCGCTACAAATCTCATCCTCTCCAGAGAGGGTTCCATTTTGTACAAACTCGACAACCTTCTGCTTTGAAAGTGGACCGAGTATTTTTTTCGATTCTGTTCTAATTAACCAGTTTCTTTCCGTCATTACTTATTCTTTATAAGAAAATCCCTACTAAGCCTTTTATATCTTCGTCATTAAACTTTAATCCTAAACTATAAACCATACCAGGATCATTAATTAAATCTTCACCCTCAATTTTACCATAAATTACACTCCATAGTTGAAAATCTAATCCGATACGAATATTTGGCCCAATATTATCTCGGTAATCGAAAACCTCAAGGCTTGTAATGGTATTCCAGTCATCAAAATTATAATCAACAGCAAGACCACCATAAGAATCGATAAGTCCTCCACGGAATGTCCAATTGTCGATACGACGTCCTAATTGAAGGTTGAGGAGAACGTCATTGTATTTTCTAACCTTCTCATCCTCAATAGTCGTTGTCCCACCAACAGTTGTTTCTGTAATCTTTCGTCTTTCTGGCCCAAATTCAGAAGTCGTTACACCTACCAGGTAAAAACGGCCAGGGGATGGAAAGATACGAAGTTCAGCAGTTGTGTCTGTTTGATCAGTTCTCGTATTTGCACCAGTATAAACCGACAATTGTGTTCGGATACTATCAACTCGACCAATTACTTTTTGAACACTTGATAGAGTTGACTTAACTTCATCAGCAATCTCTTCTTCAACAAGAAGCTTACCAACTGTTCCCTTCCCATCTTTAATATTTTGAACAAGGTCCTCAAGATCGGCCATCATATTATCAGCTTTCTTAAGAATCTCTTTTACATCTGCAACAGCACTTGCTGGCTCGTTTGCATCTGTCTGGTATGCTATTTGAGCAGTAAAGTCTTCGAGATTATCAATAATTCGTTGAAGTTTTTGATTATTCCTTCCAACGAGATCATTAAGTTTACCTGTTAATTCTTTCGTATTCGTTATCGTCTCCTGAACATCAGCTACGATCTTTTTCATCGCTGGCTCACCACCCTCAGGAACAAAAGACTCTTTAATACTTCCAACAAGAACTTTTACATCTTGCATAACTTCACTTGCATCTTTTAGAAGTGTTTCAATACCTGCTTTTTCTTCTGCTAGAAGCTCTGAACCATCAGGAAGAAGTTCATCATTATTAGCAACGTAAATCTCTAAGTACTTATCACCTAAGAAACCTACTGATCGAATTCTAAGTTTGGAGCCCTTTGTGATCTTAACTCTTTCAAGAACCTCAAAACTAATACGGGCCTTATTTCCAGTTAGTTGAATATCTTTAATTCGTCCCGCATTAATACCAGCAACTTTGATTGGAGTTTTTGGAAAGATACCAGAGGCATCATTAATAGTTGTGTAATAATCATTATAAGCTCCAAAACCAGATTGGTTTGAAGTTACAACTAAGGACATAACAACAACAGCTATCATAGCGGCCAAGGCCATTAAGCCGACTTTAAATTCATTCATATAATTCCTCTTCCCTGGAACTACCTATAAATTAATAAACTCTTGAACCAATGGATGGTCTGAGTTTTTAAAATCATTTGCAGGTAGATACTCAACAATATTACCACGGTTTAAAAAGGCAACGTAGTCGGAAATTTCAAGCGATGCTTTTACGTCGTGCGAAATAATAATTGAGGTTAATCCAATATCTTTATGTAATTTACTTGTTTCTATGATCAAATCGTTGACCATTTTAGTTGTAATAGGATCAAGTCCAGTTGTTGGCTCATCATAGAGCATAAGTTGTGGACTTAGGGCCAGTGCTCTTGCAAGACCTACCCTTTTTCTCATACCACCAGACAATTCACTTGGTAGTTTATCAAAAGAGATCTCCTGAAGACCTACTGACTTTAATAAAGAAGCTGCTTTCTCTTTAATTTCACTTTCATTTAATTTTGTGAATTCAATTAATGGAAAGGCCACATTTTCAATTGTTGTCATTGAATCAAAAAGTGCCGCATATTGAAAAAGCATTCCGTAGTTTTGACGGAATTCACGAAGCTTATCTTCTTGAAGAGTTGATAAGTCTTTTCCCAAAACCTCAATTGATCCAGAAGTTGGATGATGAAGTCCTAGGATATGCTTTAAGAGTGTTGATTTTCCAGCTCCTGAAAAGCCGAGGATTGTAGTAATACTTCCTCGTTTTATATCAAAGTTTAATTCACTTAAAACAGTGTGCTTACCAAAAGTCTTGGTTAAGTTTCTAATTCGTACTGAATGATCATCAAACTCTAACATCTACATCACCTGCACTAAGAAACTTGTTAAAAAATAATCTAAAACTAAAACCGAAATCATTCCCCATACAACAGCGAGGTTTGTCCCCTTACCGACTCCTTGTGCACCTTTTGTGACAGCAAAGCCAAAGTAAGTTCCAATTACTGAAATAACGAAACCAAAGACAGTCGCTTTAATTACACCTTGGAAAATATCTGAGACATACATAAATTGTCCAAGCTTAGACAAGTATATGGCATCATCAATCTGCAAGGCATAGGTTCCGACAATGTATGAGCCAACATTCCCTACTAATAAAAAGAAAACTGATAATAGTGGAACTGATAAAGTACCAGCAATAATTCTTGGAACAGCAAGGTATTGCATACTACTAATACCCATAACTTCAAGAGCATCAATTTGTTCAGTAACTTTCATCGTTCCAATTTGTGCTGCCATAGCAGCCCCTGCTCGACCTGCAACAATTAGCCCTGTTAAAACAGGAGCCAATTCCTTTGCTAAAGAAATTGCAACAACTGGACCAACAAGAGAATCAACATTGATTAACTTAAAGCCAAAGTATGTTTGATAGGCCATAACCATTCCCGTGAATGCACCGGCCAAGAAAATAATAAATAGACTTTTGTTTCCGACAAATTCCATTTGTTCAAAAAATAATTTGAAACGATACGGCCTCTTCGTTAACCAGTAAAAAAAGTTCACAATGAACTTCATCACTTTGCCAAGACCTGCCAAATTGAAAATAACTAATTTTCCTATATTTTCATTAAAGGAAACAAATGTTCTAAGTAAAAGATTCATTACTTAAATTCTAATGGAAAAAGAATGAAACTGCTACTTACTGTCGATATATTTTGGGAATTCTTTCAGTTAAGTGAATGAACACTTCGTAAGGAATAGTCTTTGATTCGACACATATATTAGAAAAGTTTTGACCATTTTGATCCCATACGACAAACCTTTCTCCATTTTTGATTGTTAAGTTTGTGTTAGGAAACAAAATCTGTGCCATATCCATATTAACTCGCCCTACAATTTGCCCTTCATACTCTCCATGATTAAGGTGAACATTTTGATAGCGAGTTGAAAAACCATCACCATATCCTAGAGCAAAAACTCCTACTGTACCTGCTGATGGGCATGGGGTTGCTCCATAGCCTATAGGCGTACCTCGATCAACTTGGAAACTATCAATAAAGGTTGTCTCAAGTTTAGAGATCAACTTTCCTTTCCAGCAACTCAACTTATTATACTGAGGCAACAAAGAAGACGGGCCATACATCATTAATCCTGCACGAACATGAGACTCTTCAAGTCCAACCTTTTGCTCAATTGCACCAGAGTTTGCAATTGATGATTTATGAATTTCAATTCCAGAACTATTGATTTGAGACTTTAATTCTTTCCAATTCTCTTTTTGAGTTAGATTTCTCTTATTTTTTTGCATTGATAAGCTTGAGCTCGAAAAGTGGGTCATCAAATGATAAATACTTGATCGGCCATGCTTTTTGATTATTTGAATCGCATAATCAATTCGATCCATTTTTATTCCGAGTCGATTCATTCCCGTATTAAATTTTAAACAAAGTGGGAAGTAGCGAAATTCCTCATGAGACAAGAAGAACTCTAAGTTTGTTTCATTTGAAATAACTGGGATAATTCGATTATTTAAATAAATATCTGCTGCTTCTTGAAGGTCTAGGTTCACATCAGAAAAGACATAAACTTCAAACTCTCCATTTGGAATTTCTTCACGAAGCCTAAGAGCCTCTCCAATACTGGCACAGCCAAACTCTTTTATGCCAAGCTCATAATAAGCAAACTTAACAACTGGCACCAGTCCATGTCCATAGGCATTGGCCTTGACCATAAAGAGAGTTTCATTATTAGGACAAATTTCTTTTAAAAGTTGATAGTTTTGCGCAAGAGTGGAGACATTAACCTCCATACTACTTTTTATTCTCATAAGGTACTATCTTGAAACGCTCTTTTTCCTCTCAACTTTCGTGATGTCGTCACCATTGAATACCCAGAGTAAGGAATTTCAGAAACATTTAACTGCATTGATAGAATAAGACTCTTATCTTTTCCGCTAAAATACTTTCCTAATCTTATATTCTTACAAAGGTCTTGAGCGGCTGCATAACTTTCATCAAAAAAGTCATTTTCCACATCCAGTACAATTGATTCAAAAGAGATATTGTAAATATTGCCAATACTAGTGATTTGAGAAAGATAAACTTTCATATCTTTCCAAAATGTATTCCAGTCAAATGAGAAGTCTGATCTTAACTCCATTAGATCTGTAATTTCAGAAGTATCAATCGATATTAAATTCCTTCCATGACTAACTTCAGAGATATTTGATAATAATTCAAATGGCCCTTTAGCCTGTGCGATAGAAGAAACATGAGTTAATGAATTCTTTATTTGAGAATAAATCCCACTTAAAAGTGTTTCTATGACCTGCCAATTAAAGTTAAATAAATAGTCGCGATCAACTTCAAGTGCTACAACACTAGTTGTATCGACACCATTTTCCGATAATTCTAAGGTAACAACAGGATTGTGAACTAGGTTAGAAACAATATTCTTCACCATATTCATTCCATTTTCATTAACACCTTTAAGTTTAATATGACCAAGCCAAACCTCAGGAACTTCAATAGACTTATGCCCATCATGCTTTAAAGGTGAAAGCTTATTGGTCTTTTGATTTAATTCAAAAATTGTATAACCTGAGACAAACTCTAAAGGTTCAAAAACATTTGTTATAAGAGAAGTTAAATCATTTTCTTCTCTATTAAAATTAATGCTGTCACAAACTTCAAAGAAGTCTTTCCCATAAAGAGTCTTCGTTCTTTCACTTTCAAGACTCGCAACAAGTGCTTCTTGACGGTGACGGTACTTATCATGAAATGATTCAAGTTGAGCTAATTGTCTCTTTAACGATGTTTGTTGATTGTACTGATTTAGTACATGTCTAATTTGCGCAAGCAAATCTAAATCGCGATATATAATTCCAATATTCTCATTCGTTGCAACAGTCTTCAGTTCTGAATTCGTTGAAACAATGAAAGCTCTCTTAACGGCCTTTAACTCAGATCGATTAAAAAGAAATTGTCCCTCAAATGTCGCATCATTTGCACTTGCTATAACAAGGTCGTATTGCTTTTGTAAGTGAGCGATTAAGAAAGAGTCTACAGTGTCATATGAGTCGACAACTGTATTAATACTTTTGAAAATTTTTGAAAATGATTTACAGTCATCAATCATTGATGAAAGGATCGCAACTTTTGGACTATTCATTGTCATGGCGCAAAAACTCCTTCTAAGGACATAACATCGCTTAAAATCGTATCAAAAGAGACGTTCTATAGCAATTTTAAGAGGTCCTGGACTGTATTTATTTCAAGAATTTCTTCTTGATTAAGTAAAAGATGACTCTTTTCATAAGTAGGAGCTCTCTTTTTATAGAGATTTTCCATAAACTCGCGGCCATATTTAGCAAGAGGGCGATTTCCATCTTTCTTTAAACGTTGCCAACACTCTTCGAAGTCACATTTTAAATAGACTATTTTTCCACCAATCTCTTCTATAAAATCTGCTACACTCTTTTCATCAAGAGCACCTGCTCCTAATGTAATCATATAGTTATCCTTCATATTTTGATGTAGGAGCTTGAGCATATCAAATTCATCCTTACGAAATTCATCAATACCGATCTCTTGGATATACTCCCCAAGACTGTCGTAGCCAGTCCCCATTCGATTAAAAATCTCTTCATCCAGATCAAATACTTGAAATTCACTATCTTTAGATAGTTTCTCACCAAAAGTTGTTTTGCCGGCTCCAGAAAAGCCCGTTATAAAGATTCTCATACGTAAAAAACTACACGATTCCCACCATAATGTCCTAATTTTCTTGCATTTTGGCCTTACGCAATATACACAGAAGGACATCTAAATTTAGAGGAAATATGCAAATAGTTAATAAAGAAAATAGCTTTCTAAAAGATTCGACAATCCTAATCTCACGAGTTGGAGACGAGTTTGAAACTTACAATCTTACTGATAAAGATTGCACTTGGGTAAAAGAGATTCTTGATGGAATCACAAAAGACTTTGAACCTGAAGTTAAGCCGGAAGGTTTTGAAGGCTTAAGCGTAGAGCTACAACTAAAAAATGCAAGAGACTATACTTTTGGTGAGCACTTAATCGTCAAAGGAAAGGTATCAGGGGCGTATACAGCAACTTGTATCCGCTGCTTAATTGATACACCACAGACTTTTGATTCTGAATTCACAGCTGCATATGTAAATAAGCGCTACGAAGACGATCCTGAGTACGAAGAGGTTGATGAGATTTTTGTAAGTGATGAAATGGCAGATATGTACTTTCATAATCGCGGAAAGGCCGACTTAAAAGAAGCCTTGGCAGAATGTTGCTTTTTGGCAGTAAATCACTACCCTCTACATGACGCAGATTGTAAAGGTCTTTGCCAAATATGTGGTGTTGACCAAAATTCAGAGACTTGCGAGCATGCGAATTAAGAATAGATAAAAACAAGGCCTCTTTTGGCTTGTAAAAATGACGTGAGTGATGTATTTACATAAGCTCATTTATAAAAGAAATAATTTTGTAGTTGAATATAACGGAGTAGAAAATGGCAGTACCTAAGAAGAAGACAAGTGTTTCAAGAAAAGGCCTAAGAAGAGCTGGACAAACACACAAGCTTTACGCGAACAATGTAGTTGTAGCTGATTCAACAACTGGTGAACTTACTAAGAAGGGATGTATCTCTCCTTCAGGTTACTGGAAAGGTAAGCAGATCTTCACTACTAAAGCGGATAGAGAAGAAACAACAGAAGAATAAGATAATTCATTATTTTTCATATAAGAAAGGCCCACTCTTTGAGTGGGCCTTTTGTGTTTAATATCTTTCTAAAGCTAATAAAAATCAGTTTGACCCATCAAACTCTTCTCTTGTATAAAGATAGAAAATATTCAGAGAGAGAACACACATGAATAAAATTTTAATCATTCTAATGATGACAGTTTATGCATCAGCAATGTCACCACTAGATAAGTCACTTGCAACCCTAATTGAAAAGCATCAACTGACATCACTTCCAGAGTCAAAATTACAAAACCAGAATGAGGTTATCCTAGGTTCGAGGCTTTTTGCTGAACTTCAATTAAGTGGAAATAACGACATTACTTGTATGCACTGTCACCATCCAATGCTTGGCACAGGTGATGATCTTCCTTTCTCAATTGGAACAGGTGGAAAAGGCCTAGGAACAGGACGTGTTCAAGATGGTAAGGGTAAAATTATTAAGCGCCACGCACCTACTCTTATAAATCTTGGTTACGATGATATTGTTGATATGTTCTGGGATGGAAGAGTACACTACGATAAATCAAAACAAGAGTTTATGTCTCCAAGTACTGAGCTTAATGCAAGAAAGGACTTATGGAGCAAGTTTAGCGGCTCTCTTGCTGTTCAAGTTATCTTCCCACTACTCTCGCCCGAAGAAATGCTTGGTGAAAATAATGAAATTGCATCACTTGAAGGTGACTTAGAAAAATGGAATGGACTTGTCAAACGACTTTTAAATGGTAAGAAAAATGCCATGTATCAAAACCTCTTTAAGCGCGCCTACCCTCAAGATTATAAAAAGGGAAAAATAGATATCACTCATGTGGCAAATTCTCTTGCAGCTTTTATTACAAGAAACTTCAATGTTGTGAATACACCATATGACCAATACCTTGATGGAGACTTAAATGCCATGAATGATAGCGAGAAGCGCGGATTAAAGGTATTCCTTGATAAAGGAGCATGTATCAATTGCCATAGTGGTCGTCATTTAACAGATTGGGATTATAAATCGATTGGACTACCTGAAATTGGACCTATTGATGCTCAAGCTTCTCTAAACGATAAGGGAAGATATGAAGTAACAGGGGCCAAGGCCGATCAATATAACTTTAGGACACCTCCTCTTAGAAATATTCATCTTTCAGCTCCGTACATGCACAATGGGGTTTACTCAACATTAGAAGAAGTTGTTGATCATTATAATCACACTCGACGAGCTATCAGAAACTACGATGTTTCCGAAACAATTCAGGCCCTTTATGAAGAAAAAATCGTAAAAGATGAAAGTTTTGTTAACAATAAACTTAGATTTCAGTTAATAAGTGATGATGATATTAGACGTCCACTGAGTCTGACTGAAAACGAGAAGGCTGACCTCGTTCAATTCCTCAGAACAGGGTTGGCAACAAAGCGTCTCAGAGGGCTATCTGAAGATTTATCAAGTAAACAAACTAAATAATATGAACGAAAGGCCACATCAGTGGCCTTTTTTTGTAAAACCTATACAAAAACACTGCGCATCAATTCATAACGCCCCTTCCCTTCCCCATCATTGCTATACTACCTAAAATAGGGCCAATTTTTATAACCAAGGTTAGGAATTTTAAATGAATACAAAAGTTAAAATTAAAGGAACAGGGATCTACGTTCCTAAAGAAGTTAGAACAAATGTCGACCTCGAAAGCATGGTTGAAACTAGTGATGAATGGATCTTTGAAAGAACAGGTATTCGCCAAAGACATATCTGCTCTACTGAAGGTGGAGAATGGCCAAGTGATATGGCCTATCATGCAACAATGGATGCATTAAAAACAGCTGGAATGGAACCAAATGATATCGACATGATTGTCTTTGCTTCTGTTACACCTGATTACAAGCTTCCAAATACAGCATGTATTCTTCAACAAAAACTAGGCATTACAAATAAGTGTGCGGCAATCGATATTGCAGCAGCTTGCTCTGGATTTGTTTACGGAATCAATATGGTCACAGGACTGATAAAAATGGGTGCAATTAAAAATGCACTAATCGTAGGTTCTGAAATGTTATCACGAGAAGTTAACTGGGAAGATCGTAACACTTGTATTCTTTTTGGAGATGGTTGTGGTGTTGCTATTATTGGGGCCAATGAAGATGGTGATGATTCAGATATCCTATCACTTGAGCTTGGTGCCGACGGTTCAGGAAAAGAATTCTTCGACCAACCAGTTGGAGGAGCAATTGATCCAATCACAGCTGAGCACTTAGAAAATAGAACTCACTATATGCAAATGAAAGGAAAAGAAATGTTCCGTGTTGCCACTAGAACACTTGCAGACAATGCAAAGAAAGTTTTAGAAAAAGCAGGAAAGGATCTTGAAGAAGTCGATTGGCTAATTCCTCATCAAGCGAATGTGAGAATTATTGAAACAACAGGAAAACTTTTAGGAATCAATCCTGAAAAAGTTATTATCAATATTGATAAGTATGCCAATACATCTGCGGCCACAGTACCGATTGCAATGCACGAAGCAATTACAGACGGTCGAATTAAGCGCGGACAATTATTATTACTAGATGCATTTGGTGCCGGATTAACAAGCGGTGCTACATTACTTAAATACTAATTAAAAGGTTTATTGATATGAAGAAAGTAGTATTAATCTTCCCTGGTCAGGGATCACAATATGTTGGAATGGGAAAAAGTCTTGAAGGACACCCTTCTTTCGAATTACTAGAAAAAGCAAATAAGACTCTTGGTTATGATCTTTCAAAAATTATGCTTGAAGGTCCTGCTGAAGAGTTAACACTAACTCAAAATACACAGCCAGCAATTCTTACTTATTCAATTGGCCTTTATCAAAAAGCCAAAGAAATTTTAGACGAAGCAGGAATTGAAGTATCATGTGTTCTTGGTCACTCAGTTGGTGAATACCCTGCGCTAGTCGCTGCCGGTACTCTAAGTTTTGAAGACGCACTAAAGTCTGTGCACAATCGTGGAAAATATATGCAAGAAGCCGTTCCAGCAGGAATGGGTAAAATGTATGCTGTCATGAGAGTGCCAGCAGAAATTGTAGAAAAGGCATGTAAAGAAGTTTCATCAGAAGGTAATGAAGTTATGCCAGCAAACTTCAATGAACCTGGTCAAATCGTTATCTCAGGACATGCTGATGCATGTGATAAGGCCGTTGCTTGGATTTCAGAAAACTTTTCTGATCCACATAAGACTGTTGAACTTAAAGTAAGTGCTCCTTTCCATTCAAGCCTAATGAAGCCAGCTCGAGAGAATATGGCAGCATTTTTTAATGACGTAACTTTTAATAAAACGACAATTCCTTATATTGCCAACATCGATGCCAAAAAGTATCAAATTGGTACAGACGGTGACATCGTAAAAGACAACCTCATTAAGCAAATTGATGGTTCTGTACTATGGACTCAAAGTTTCCAAAGTCTTGATGACGATACTCTTTGTATTGAAGTTGGGCCAGGAAGAGTGCTAATGGGACTTGCTAGAAAAATTAACCGCAATATAAAAGTCATCTCACTTGATAAAGACGGTGCATTTGACGAGCTAAAAGAAGCTTTAAACTCATAGGAGCATATATGATTGCAACTTATAATGACCTTAAAAATAAGAAAGTTCTAATCACTGGTGCTAGCCGTGGTATCGGTTTAGAGATTGCAAAATCTCTTGCAACTCAAGGTGCTCACGTTGTCTTCAATTATCGTGAGGGTAAAGAAGAGGTCGCAAAAGAAGTAGAAGCAAAACTAAAAGAGCTTGGTGCTTCAAATGTAACAGGACTCATGTTTGATCTAAATAACGAAGAACAAATGAAGACTGCAGTAAACGACTTCACAAAAGAATATGGCCCACTTGAGGGGTTAGTAAATAATGCCGGAGTATCAAAAGACAGCCTTATCCTTAGAACGAGAAAAGCAGATCTGGATGCAATTATTGATACAAACCTAAAGGGTGCAATCATGTTAACAAGTATTTGTTCTCGTGGTTTCCTAAAGGCCGAGAATGTATCAATTGTTAATATCAGCTCAATTGTTGGCCTAATGGGTAATATTTCACAAACAGCTTACTCTGCTTCTAAAGCGGGGCTAATTGGAGCAACAAAGTCAGTAGCGAAAGAATTAGCTAGCCGCAACATTCGCTGTAACGCAATCTGTCCAGGTTTTATTGAAACTGATATGACTGATTCTCTCGAAGAAAAGGCTAAAGAAGCCTATATTGCTTCAATTCCAACTTCACGCTTTGGGTCAACTGAAGATGTATCAAACCTTGTTTGTTTTCTTCTTAGCCAAGCGTCAGGATATATAACTGGTGAAGTAATTAAAATTGACGGTGGACTTTATATCTAGAAAAATATTAATATACTAAAATTAAAAATTTAACATAACTAATAGAGAGAGATTGAGTTTAAAGCTTAATATTTAATTAGGAGACAAATATGGAACAAAAAGTAATTCAACTAGTAGCGGATCAAACAAAAATCGATATCGCAAAAATCAACGCTTCAACATCATTCGTAGATGATCTAAACCTTGACTCATTAGACATCGTAGAACTTATGATGAAAATGGAAGATGAATTTGATATTCAAATTCCAGAAGAAGATGCAGAAGGTCTTAAGTCTGTTCAAGACGTTGTTAAGTACCTTGAGTCTAAGCAATAATCTAATTTAAATTTTAGATAAAAAGAAAGCCTGCTATTTGCAGGCTTTTTTTATTCTACAATCTTACAAGACTTTATTTCATATGTTTTATAGTCGTAATCTATTTTAACTTTTCTATCATTCTTAGTTGATTCTTGAATACACTTTAACTCTTTTTCATTTGCCTTATAAAAAGTTGCACTTTCAATAAAGGAAACAAGAGTTTTTCCATCTTTATTAATAATCTTTGAGACAGTGTACTTTGCACTACTAATACTTGAGGCAAAAACAGAGCTACATAATATTGAAAGAATTAAAAATACCTTGTGCATTATTGTAACCTCTTACCTAAATCAGTTAAAAGAGCTCTCGCGGCAGTAACCCTTTGCTCTTTTGTAAGTCTTGTCTTGTCCTGAGGATGAAATGTACTTCGATCAGAAATCGTAAATGTATTTCGACCAACTGAGACAGCATCTAAACTTGGTGGGAAGCCAACTTGATCGAGGTTCTTTTCATTAACACCCATAAGCCTTAACCACTCATCAGGCTCAACTGGGCGATCTGCTACGGCAGGGTCAATAACCATTTTTTGTACATGACCTCGCCCATTATTAACATATACTACTGGAGCAACATGGTAAGACCATGGATGAGGTGAAGATTTTGATTTCAAATATCCAGAGGTCCATGCCTTATCAGCAATGACTCCTTCTTCTTCCATCATATTAACCATAAGTTCAGCTCTGGCATAACAACCATCTGCTGTATAACGCCAAGTTAACTCTTTCATTTTCTTTGCTTTATCAAAGAGCTCTCCTGCTTTTTTCCAAGAGATAACGCCACTTGATCGAGGAACAAATTCTTGCGACTCTTTATAACTTTCGGCCGTGTAATATGAATCACCATCACGACAGCTATTTTTTGGAAGGAATTTCTTATTAATATACTGACTATTGATAGTGCCATTAACAACTTCAACAAGATGAACAAAGTCTAGGTTTGCTCTTTCATTATTAGTTTGTACACCAAGGCTAATAATATCGTCTTTAATCTTCTGAGAACAATGTGGAATGATTGTCTTGAGATAATCACTAAAGCGGGCATCTTGAAAACTAAAATAGGCCGTAGGATTACTTTGTAAGTTTTGAGGTGCCTTTCTTGCAGCTGTTAAACGAGATGTTTTATAATCGTCATTTAATTCTAGGACTGCACCATTCATTGTTCTTGCTATAGTTATTTGAGAATCACTCTTGGTAAACTTTGCATTACCTCGTGAGTCACGAGTGTAGTTAATTGGCATGAAAATATTTCGAGAAGGATCAAAAATAAAGAAATGGTTGTCTCCACACTTTTTAATGGGACACTTTGTACTCATCTCACAATGAATATTTCCATCTTTTTTAGTGTTAACCCATAATAAGTTTGAAGCCTGAGCAACAACTGATTTTAACTTATTTAAGCTATCATCTAAGTCACTATCAAAATCTTCAAGATCTTCTAAAATATTACTATTTTCTTTTTTAGCAATTTCTATCGCTTGTTCGATTGATTTTTTTCTTTCTGCAATTTCTTGTAACTTTGTAATAGGTGTTGTGAATTCTGAGGTTGCTCTCTCCTCATTAATCTTATCACTTAAACTGTTGTAATATGTCGGAACACCATTTTCAACGATCTGCTTAACAGCAAATGTTTTTGAAGTCCCACCTTCAGTAACAAGACCTAAAAGATGTCCCCTGCTATTGATTTGAACAATCGCTCTTTTTCCACCGTTTTCACAAACGACAACCGGTACATTTGAAGGAGCCTTACAATTATCAAAGCTGAGATCATCAGAGAAGACAACTGATGCTGCATGTGTATAAATAGAAAAAATTGACAAAACCGATAGGATAATATTTTTAGTCATAGAGGCATTATCGGGGTAATTACCTAAAAATATTAACTTATTAAGAATTAAATTCGCTATTTCTTATAACTTATTGAAATATCGTTTAAATTTAAACAGAACCCATTGAATTCTGTAAAATTTAAGAGCCTCAAAGACTTGTCAAATGGCCTTCAAAATTATCAAATACTAGGAAAAAATAAGGATATGTATATGACGACAAATAGAAATCGCCGTGTAGTTATAACAGGACTAGGAACAATCTGTGGCCTAGGTAAAAACACAAAAGAAGTATGGAATGGGATTGTTGAAGGAAAGTCAGGAATCTCAGAAGTTGAAAGTTGGCCAGTACCAGATCTTGCAATCAAGATTGCTGGAGAGGTAAAGGACTTCGAACTTTCAGAAGATATAATGGAAGCAAGAGAGGCCAAGAAATATGACCGCTTTATACACTTTGCTCTTCATGCAACAGATGAGGCCTTAAAAGACTCTGGAGTTAATCTTGAAGAGTTTGATAAGTATAAAGTAGGTGCAATCCTTGGTGTAGGAATTGGTGGCTTCCCTATTACTGAACAAACAGCAAGAGCTTTTGTTGAAAAAGGGCCACGACGTATTTCTCCTTTCTTCATTCCAGCTATCATTCCAAATATGGCATCAGGTGTATTAAGTATTAAGCATGGATTTATGGGTGTTAACTACACTGTTTCATCTGCTTGTGCATCTTCATGCCACGCTATTTCAAATGCTGTTGAAGAGATTAGATCTGGCCGTCATGACCTAATGATTACAGGTGGAACTGAAGCTGTAATCTGTAACCTAGGTATGGGTGGCTTCATTAATATGAAAGCATTCTCAAAAAGAGTTGATGAGCCAACAAAAGCATCAAGACCATTTGATATTGATCGTGATGGATTCGTTATGGGAGAAGGTGCTGGGATTCTAGTGCTTGAAGATTATGAAAGTGCTGTTAAGCGTGGAGCAACGATTTACGCTGAAGTAGCAGGACATGGAGCAACTTCAGATGCTCACCATATTACAGCTCCTCATCCTGAGGGAGATGGTGCTTACGGTTGTATGAAAAAAGCAATCGAAGACGCAGGAATTTCTCCAGAAGATATCGAATATGTTAATGCACACGGAACTTCGACTCCTCTTGGAGACGTTGCTGAAACTGGTGCTATTAAGCGAGTTCTTGGTGAAGAGCATGCAAAAAAAATTAATGTATCTTCAACAAAGTCAATGACTGGTCACCTTCTTGGTGCAGCTGGTGGTATTGAAACAGTCTTCACAGCGCTTGCGCTACACACTGGAACGATTCCTCCAACTATTAATATCGACAATCAAGACCCGAAGTGCGATCTTAATTACACGGCAAATAAGGCCGTTAAAAAAGATATTAAATATGCGCTTAACAATTCTTTTGGATTCGGTTCGACAAATTCGTCACTCGTATTAAAGAAAGTTTAAAGTCAAAAAGGATTAAGATGTTTCATAAAGACGCCGTTAGCCTAGAAAAAATGGATGAGGAAATTTTCTCATTAACTAATAAAGAATTAGCAAGACAAGAAGAAGGTCTTGAACTTATTGCTTCTGAAAATTATACATCAAAAGCAGTTATGCAGGCCCAAGGCTCAGTTCTTACAAATAAGTACGCTGAAGGTCTTCCAAAGAAACGCTACTACGGTGGTTGTGAAGTTGTTGATACGGTAGAACAAATTGCAATTGATCGCCTATGTAAAGTCTTTGGTTGTAAATTTGCCAACGTTCAACCACACTCAGGATCAGGTGCTAATATGGCAGCCTACTTTTCTATCATCTCACCTGGTGACAGAATCTTAGGGATGAACCTGTCTGAAGGTGGTCACTTAACACATGGTTCACCGGTTAATTTTTCTGGAAAGTATTTTGATGTAAAATTTTACGGACTTAATCCAGAAACTGAAATGATTGACTATGAAGATGTAAGACGTGCAGCTCAAGAACATAAGCCAAATGTAATTGTAGCTGGTGCAAGTGCTTATCCTCGTACAATTGATTTTGCAAAATTTAGAGAAATTGCTGATGAAGTTGGTGCTTATCTATTAGTTGATATGGCCCATATTGCAGGTCTTGTTGCCGCAGGTCTTCACCCTTCACCATTTCCACACGCTCATATAGTCACATCAACAACTCATAAGACGTTAAGAGGTCCACGTGGTGGAATCATTCTTACAAACGATGAAGAGCTAGCAAAGAAAATTAACTTTAATGTCTTCCCAGGAATTCAAGGTGGCCCACTAGAGCATGTTATTGCAGCAAAAG
Source organism: Halobacteriovorax sp. (assembly GCF_048381875.1). Lineage (NCBI taxonomy): Bacteria > Pseudomonadati > Bdellovibrionota > Bacteriovoracia > Bacteriovoracales > Halobacteriovoraceae > Halobacteriovorax > Halobacteriovorax sp. The sequence continues at coordinate 629,445 of NZ_JBLXBP010000002.1, forward strand.
CAGTATCTTTCAAAGAAGCACTTGATCCACAATACAAAGAGTATCAAAAACAAGTTATTACAAATGCACAGGCCCTTGCTAAGCAGTTAACAGATCTTGGTATGGAATTAGTTTCAGGTGGAACAGATAACCACCTTGTTCTTATGAAAACAGATCCAGCAGGAGTAACTGGTAAAGTGGCAGAAAAGGCCCTTGAGCAAGCAGGTATTACTTGTAATAAGAATATGATTCCAGGTGATACAAGATCACCATTTGTTACTTCAGGTATTCGTCTTGGAACTCCAGCTCTTACAACGAGAGGAATGAAAGAGGACGAAATGAAGAAGATAGGAACTTGGATTGTTGAGGCCCTTAAGAATGCAGAGAATGAAAGTGTTCTTGCAGATATAAAAGGACAGGTCCAAGCTCTTTGCAAAGAATTTCCAGTATACTAATTTCAATACATTAGGGAGCTTTTCAGCTCCCTTTTTCATCTCCTAAATTTATTGTCTTAGCTATCCGATAAGTCTTTCAGTGAGGAAAGATTGATGAGGATTAACATTTCGAAATTACTACTATATTTATCAGCAAGCTCTCTGTTGAGCTCATGTGCTAGTGTCGATCAAATTGAGATGGCCTATGATAATTATCGTAACTCTGTTAGCCGCTACATCGCTTCAGTAAAAGGACAATACCATCCTTCTGAATTTGAGATTAATAAAGATAATCTCTATAAGCTACAAGAAGAAATCGAATTGAATTTAGTTTGGAGAAAGAATTTTGCTAATGCAAAAAAGAAAGAAGATCAAAACTCCTTAAAGTTTATTTCTCCCTACTTTAATCAAAACCAAAAGATTACTGCTAATCTAAATCGCTTTTTGAAGAATATTGACTGGGTAACAGACCCTACTACTCGCTTTGAAATACGCACTGATAAAATTTCATCGATAGAACAACGAAAAGAAATATATTTCGTAGGAAATCGAAAGCTTAAAAGAAAAGAAAGAGATGTCGATTTTGCTATAATCAATCCTTATGATGAAATTGGACAAGATACATTTAAGGCCATAAAAGTCGGTCTCATTGCTAATATTGCGATTTATGAAAATCATCTTTTACTTAAAAGAAAAATTGCAGAGGCAATAAAAATTGAATCCGACCCAACACTTCAAAAAGAACTTGAACTATATCATGAGAAGTTAGAAGAGAAGTTAAAGAACTCTCCTTCACATATGAAATTAGCAAATCTCTTATCGATGTATCGAGATATCACGATCTTTGAGAAGGCAAAAACAAAATCAAAACTTTCTTACTATATTGACCCTTTAATTGAAGAGACTCTAGTTTATAGTAATGTTCACAAAGAGCTTCACAAGAAAAAGAGATGGAATCAAGAAACTAAAGTGATCCACGATATAGTTGCAAAGATGGCAACGACAGTAGACAAGCGCTTTGCCGTTTACTTTAAGAAGTCTATCAAGTTTGAAAACCCAACTTATGGTGAAGTGACAAAAATTGGTAAGAATGAAAAAGCACATCTACTCTATCAACTAAAACCTATGGATATTGTCTTTATTCATAATGAAAATAATTTCAACAATGCTGTTGTTGAAAAGTTTTGGGATAATGTAGGAATCTGGATTGGAAGCTGGGACGATATTGTAAAATTAGGACTTTCCACTCATCCTCTGATCAAAGAGCATCAAGAAAAAATTCAAACGAAAGAGTTAAACTTCCTAGTCTCAACCAGACAAGGGGTTAAACTTAAGAATATGAGCTCGATATTAAATCAAGACGATATTGCAATTGTTAGAAAACGAAGACTTAGCTACGAAGAAACAGTTAAAGGCCTAACTCTTGCCTTTAGCAATCTTGGAAAACCTTATGATTACTCAATGAATCCACAAGTTAAAGAGAAAGTATCTTTTGCGCAGCTCGTCTTTGACAGCTTTCCTCAAGTAAATTGGGATAAGTCACATATGTATAAACAAGAAGCAGTTTCTCCGTATAAGATTACACAGCGCACCGGTGAAGAAAAAGACTTCTTCACAGTTCTACTATATCGAAATGGTAAAGAAGTTCTAGAAGACCTTGAGGAAAATTTTCGAACCATTTCCTCTCAAAACTAAAATGGGAATATGCAATGCATCTCAATTATGATAGAAATAATTATGTATTGCCCAAATTGCCAAACACCAAACACTAAAGTTATCGACTCGCGTCATCTTTCGGATGGACTTGCTGTTCGCCGTAGACGTTCGTGCCCAAAGTGTGATTTTCGCTACACAACTTATGAGAAGCTTCAGCTTCAGGTTCCGGCCATTGTTAAAAATGACAAAAGACGTGAGCCATATAATCGTGAAAAGATCTCAAAAGGTATCAATAAGGCATGTCAAAAAAGACCTTTAACAACAGCACAAATTAACCGATTAATTGATGATGTTGAAATGACTTTATCTCAAAAGAATAATACTGAAGTTGTGGCCAAGGTTGTTGGTGAAGTTGTGATGGAAAAGTTATACGAATTAGACCCTGTTGCCTATGTTCGTTATGCTTCTTTTTATTGGAACTTTAATGACATTGATGGCTTCATTGAAAGTTTACAAAAAAGTATTGGGCAATTTACAAATATAAAAGAAAAGATTTTTATCAATAAGGATATACTAAGTGAAAAACCAAGCATTCAATAATAAATCAGCTGCTAGAAGCTTTGCATTTAAATTCATCTACAAACTCTTTCTTAAAGATTTCAAAAATGATTTAAGTGACTATCAATCTGACCTTGAGAAATTAAAAGTTGATATTGAAGAGTTTGAAGAGTCATATATTAAAGAAGATGATGAACACAGTGATAATGAATTAAATCCAAGTGTTCAAAATTATGGAAATAAGCTTATCACAGGTGTTATCAAAAACTTTGAAAGCATTAAATCCACAGCTTCGGAGTGTATTCTAAAAAGAAGTTTTGACTCTGTTGATGCTATTGAAAGAGCTATTATCTGCCTTGGTATTTATGAGATTAAATTTGAAGAAACACCAAATAATGTAGCCATCAATGAATATGTAAATCTTGTAAAGAGTTACGGGAAAGAAGACTCTAAGAACTTTGTAAATGGCCTTTTAGACAGAGTGAGTAAGTCTTAACGATATGTCAGTAAAAGAAGAGATCTTCACATTAGTAAACGAAAAAGTAGGAGCAGTGATTTGTCTATATGACCAGTCATCTTCTAACTCTATCGATGTGATTGAGGCAATTAACCATCTGGTTGACGGAACTCTAGAAGAACGAATTCTAAAAAAGAAGAATCAAGATTTAATAAAAGAAGATTATTCTCATTTCTTCTTTTCAAAAAACTTTGGACAGCAACTTAATATCATTTTTAGTCAGATACCAAAGACTCCTACTAAGAATGAAATCAATCAATTTATCTCTATTCTTGATAAGCAATACGATATAGAAAATGAATGTGAAGTTGTAATTATAAAGCCTACTGGAAATTCATTTAAATTCCACCACCCAAGCCTACAAATTCATCACTTTGAATATTAGCGAATAACCACTTTTGCTTGAGCAAATTTAGACCAGAATCTTTTCTTTTCTTTAAGACTAGTTGCAGGAGCTCGGCGTCCTGTAATCTTTTCTAACGTATCAGATATTTCAGAATGAATATCAGAATACTTCGGCTTTTGAATCATCGATAAAAGTGGACCTTGGGCCTTTTCAAACTTTAAGTCTCCAATTGTATTAATAATTTCTTTTACAATATGGGCCCTTTTAGATGACTTTAATTTTTCATTAATATGATAATTTCTCTTATCATAAAGCATTGCCCAAATATTTGGAGCAAGCCCTGTAAGATTAAGCTTCTTTACGTTTTCAAGTGCTTGGTAACGAACAATTAGAGAATTATCTTTTAAAGACTTTTTGTAAATATCAGTATATTCAGTTTGCCCTAGAGCGAGTAGAGATTTTAAGGCGGCCATTCGCATTACCCAATTTGGGTGCATTGTGAATTTTGAAATAAATGGTGCCGACTTCTTCCCCATAATTCTTCCAAGTAAAAATGTTGCCATCCAACGATTCTTATCTGGATACTTATCACTTTTCATGACATTTATAAGGGCCGCAACAGACTTTCCTTTAAGCTTTAAGACTTGTTTCTTAAGCTTATCCATATCTGCTGTTTTCATATTATATTTGAATTGTCTTTCTAGCTTTTGAGTTAGAACAGAACGCTGTGCCTTTTGGTTAACTGCGGCAGTAGTATTTAAACTTGCAAGTATCGTTACAATTAAAAGTAGTTTCTTCAAAAGACATCCTTGTCTGCAAAAAATTTGCTCTAAATATTATCCTAACATTTTTTCAAATTCGCTTAGTAACTCTTCAGCTGATTTCTGCTCACCTGCTCCATCATCCTTAGCTTCTTCAGGTGCAGCTTCAGCAGCAGGGGCCGCGGCTTCTTCAATAGGTGCCGGAGCTTCTTCAGCAACTGGCTCTGGTGCAGCTTCTGCAATTGGCTCCTCAGGAGTTGGCTGTGGCTGCTCAGGTGCTGGAACTTCTTCAGGTTCAGGAGGAGTCGTAGGCTCTTCTTCAGGAACTGGAACTTCAGCAGGCTCAGGAGTAACATCAATCTCAGGCTCTTCGGCCGGAGTTGGATCGATTTCAGGTTCAGGCTGAGCAGGAGTTGGATCCCCACCAGCTTGAGCAAGTTGAGCTTTTAATTGTTCGTTTTCTTGCTTGAACTTTCTTAGATCGGCAAGATCACCTTCAATCATTTCATATTCTTTAAGACGAGACTGTAGTTCGTCTCTTTCATCTTTAAGAGCATCAATTTCTTCATTAGAGGCGGCCGCAGAATCACCAGCAGCTTTAAGTGCTGCAATTTGTGCCTTAAGGTCTGCGATCTCTGTATTTAACTTTGTAATAATTGCAGCTGACTCTGAATCATCACTACTACCTGCTGCACTTAATTGTGCTTCAAGATCTTTTATAAGAGATTCTTTATTTGCAACTTGCCCTTTTAAGGCAGCTATTTCGGCATTCTTACTTGCAAGCTCGGCCCCATCAACATTACCAGTAGGTAAACTTCCACCTGGAACAACAGATGGTATCCCCTCTCCGGCCTCAAGCCCTCCACCTCTAAATAGAGATGACTTTAACGCATTTGAATTTTGAATTACTGAATCGAGATAGCTCTTTAATACATTTGCTGGAATTTGATGTTGTAATTCCTGCATACGTTTTCTTGTGTAAAACCAGTAAACGACAATGACACAAATTAACAATATAAGAACTGAGAACAAAATATAGAAGACGTTATCACTAACGTACATCATTTCTCTCGATAATCTTGTAATAGTACCAGTCACTTCTTTATTCCTTTTAAATTAGATAAACCTTTGATTATTTTAACATAATCAGCATTATTTAAAAGATATGAAAAAAGAGCAATTATGAACCCATTATTTCCATTTATAAGGTGAGTTTTTTAGTCAGAAACCATTTCACTAAGTTTCTTATAAAGAGGATTTCTGCCAACTATGATTGTCTTAGAAAAAATATTATGATCATGACCATTATACTCAGTTATTTTTGCCCCAGCTTCTAAACAAATGATCTTTCCTGCGGCCACATCCCAAGGAGCAAGCCCCTTCTCCCAAAAACCATCAAAGATTCCTTGGGCCACATAACATAAGTCGATGGCCGCCGAGCCCAATCTTCTCACAGCGGAGATACTTGTCATGACTTTTTTAAACTTACGGAATTCATCATTGAACGGCTTGCCTTTTTCAGTTGCAAAGCCAGTTGCTAATAAGAAACCCTTTGAACGAGATTTATTTTGCTTGAGTCTCTTCTTATCTTTTCCCTTAATAAAGTATGAACCGTTGCCTTTAGTTGCACAATAAATCTCTTTGCGTTCAGGGATATAGATAACTCCAACAACCGGTTGAAGCTTATATGTTAAGGAGAGGCTAATACAATAATGTTCAAGTCCATGAACAAAATTATTCGTACCATCCAAAGGATCAATAACCCACATATAATCATGGTCTTGATATTCTTTTAAATATTTATAATTGCCTTGATACTTCTTATAAAAGTCTTCTTCGGCCAAAACAGGAATCTCTGGATTTAACTTTTTAAGCTTTTTAATTATATACTCTTCAGAAGCATGGTCTGCTGCAGAGACTGCCCCTTGAGCTTCTTTAATATCAATCTTCAGATTAGCTAAATCTTTTTGATAAGGAGAAAGAATCTTACCTGCTCCCTTTGCTATTGAAATAAGCTGCGCTTCATAAGCTAATAAATCTTTCTTAGTAATCTTCTTCATCCTGTCTCTTCTTTATAACTGCTTCAAGGTCTGAGTCTGAAAGAGGCTCATGTGAAGCCACTGTATAATTCTCAGTTAGCCACATCCCTAAATCAACCATCTTACATTTTTCACTACAAAATGGTCTAAATTCACTTTCATAATAATTAAACTCTTGTGAGCATTCAGGACACTTAACATTCAACTTCTTTGTCACCAAATTTCTCCGTAAAATTCTTTGATCATATCTTTTATCTTACTATCTTCATTATATGCTACTTCACCTATACTTGAAATATGCCTTATGCCATTAAATGAACTCGTCGCAAAACAGCTATCAAATTCATGTAGTTCAGCAGCATGTACTCGCATTTCTTTAAATTCATGGCCTGTTTCACTTAGCATAAATTTTACGCGATCAAGAGTGATTCCATCTAAGACTCCATATTCTGCTGTTGGAGTTATATAAGTATCCCCTTTTTTCAAAATTAGGTTTGACGTGGGAAGCTCCAATAAATACGAATCATGATCTAGTAAGAGAACATCATCATAACCATTAAAAATGGCCTCTTTTCTTATCTTAAACTGATATTGATAATCGCTACGTTTTAAATAGTCGGGAAAATTTCGATCAGGATAATAACAATGAGTTGTTAACTTTAAAGGTGTAGTCACCTGTTCTTTTTCTAAGGCCCATATCCAAAACTGAATATCACCAGATAACTCACGATAGAAAGTTATTCTCAAATAAGCATGATCAATGTGGACAAATTCATCTAATATTTGGGCCGTCGCTAATTGTGCTTCATCGATAAGACCTTTATCAAATTGCTTAGGCCAACAAAACTCGAAGCACTTTTCAAGTCGAGCTCGATGTTGGTCCCAAAATATGGCCTTACCTGAGCGAACAAGGGCCGTGGTAAAGAATGAATTCCCCCATAAGTTCCCTTCATTAATAAATGCATCTCTTGCCGATAAACCTTTTCTCGAAAAATAGATTACTTCCTGTGCCATAACTTTCCTTATTGTTATAAAACATGATATCTAAAAATCATGATGACAGATAGTGATAATCAAGAAATTCTAATTATTGGATTTGGCTCTCAAGCAAAATCTTGGGCAATGAACCTAAGAGACTCAAAGCGAAATATTCATATTGGCCTTCGATCAAATAGCTCTTCTATAGAGCTGGCCAACGAATTAGGCTTTAAGGTTCTTGATATTGAAAATCTTGCACTACCTCAATACGAATTTATCATTATCCTTACACCTGATGATACCCATAAAGAGATTTTAACTTCACTTAAATTTTCTAATAAGAAAAGTAAGCAAAAATTTATTTATGCCCATGGTTACAGTGTTATATACGATGAGCTAAGGAAGCTACTTCCCCATCACGAACATATGCTCTTAGCACCGAAGGCCATCGCAAGTGAATTAAGATTTGGTTATGAAACAAAAGCTCCTTTAACTGCTGTTATCAATAGCGATGCTGAGTCTAAAGATGCCCTTAGAAGCTTGGCCAAAGATTTGGGTATTACTATTGGTCCAATTGAGAGCAGTTTTAGAGAAGAAACAATTTGTGATTTATTTTCAGAGCAGTCTCTTCTTTGCTCAGTCATTCCACAGGCCGCACGCCTTTCTTTTGAAACTCTTGTAAATAAGGGTCACTCGCCGGAGATTGCGTATATCGAATGTTGGCATGAGGTAAAACTCATTGCTGATGCTATGATTAAACACGGGCCAAGTGCTCTTCTTAAATTAATTTCACCTAATGCTTTCTTGGGTGGAGAGAAAGCTAAGTCACTGATATTTGATGAAGGGTATCAGCAGAAACTCCATAAAATCTACAATGAAATCGATAATGGCCAATTTGCCCATGAAATTCTTCATAGTGATTTCCAAATGCAGCTGAAACAAGCTATAAGTGAGTGGGATAATCTTGAAATTTCCAAAGTTTATCAACGCTTTGGAAAAAAATTGGTTCATGTGAATGAAAAAGTTAACAACGAGAAAAATTAGAAGCTTCAAAGCCGAAAAGACTAAAACTTCACTGCAAGTTCTCACTTGCTATGACTTCCAAACAGCGCAAATGTTAAATGAGACTCAATTAGATATGATTCTCGTTGGCGACAGCCTTGGAAATGTCGTTTTAGGATACGATACAACTGTTGAAGTGAGCTTAGAAGAAATGGCAATCTTTGGAGCGGCCGTTAAAAGAGGTGCTCCTAATAAATTCGTCATTGTCGATATGCCTTTTGGTTCTTATTCTACTTTTAATAAGGCCATTGAAAATGCGACCAAGATTTATCAACAAACAAAAGCTGAAGCCTTAAAGCTTGAAGGCGCTTTCCCTCATCAACTTGAGATAATCAACCGCTTAACTCAAAGTGGAATTCCTGTAATGGGACATATCGGTTTAACTCCTCAAAGTGTTCATCAACAAGGTGGATACTATACTCATGGTAAGACTGATGCCGATAAAGAAAGACTTTTAAAAGAGGCAAAAGACTTAGAAGCTGCCGGATGTTTTTCCCTAGTACTTGAGTGTGTAACAGAAGAGATTGCAAATCTTATTACAAAAGAGATTTCAATTCCAACAATTGGCATTGGTGCAGGCAACGGTACAGATGGACAGGTTCTCGTAATCAACGACCTTTTAAAGATGGGTCCAGGAAAGTACCCTAATTTCTGTAAGCCAATTGCAAATTTTTACGACTTAAAGCTAGAGCTTGTTTCAAAGTATATTCAGGATAAGAAAATTCCTCAAGGAATTGATAATGCCGACTTACACCATTGATAGTGGCAACACATTTATTAAAGTAGCGAAGTTTGAAAATAATATTCTTTCAAAGATCACTCGCTATACGCCAGAAGACTTTAATCCAACATTTCAAAAAGATGAAAAAATCATTTTTTCAAATGTATCCAAAAATATTATCCACAAATTACCATCGTATGCCATAGCTGCAGCTGAGCTAATAGAAGACTTCAAGTCTACTTATGATCAATCAACATTTGGTGTGGATCGAAAAATCATTTCACATTATCTTCAAAAGAAGTTTCCAAATGAAAATATTCTCATTATCGATGCGGGTAGTTTTATTACTTTTGACTATATAGAGAGTGGAATCCATCGAGGCGGGCCCATCTACCTTGGACTTGGGAATTACCTCAAAGCTTATCCGGCATTTTCACAAAATCTTCCTCTAGTTGATAATGTAAAAGCAGGAGAATGTGCAAATACGAAAGAGGCCATTAGCACAGCATTCACTCAATATCTTTCAATGATTAAAAATGAAATTCAGAAATTTCAGACTGATCAAGTTATCGTAACCGGTGGTGACGCTAGAAACTTTCAAGACTGTGCAGATGAACAAGGCGATCTAATGCACCATGCTCTCTTTGAACTTAGCAGGGATTTCGATAGCTCGGTACTTCTTCCCATTACTTAGTCGAATCCAGTAACCTTCTTGCACTTCACCATCAATAACAATATTAATTGGCTTCATTGATACAATGTGATCATAGTTTATATAAATTGGCTCACAAGTATCTCCCAATGCTTGAACATCGCGTTGTGAAATAATCGAAAACTTACCAAATTTCATATACTTACCTTTGTTACATCGTTTCAAATTCAATGGCCTAAACCCTTTAAAACATATATAAGGGAGTCTCAGGGTATTAACAACCATAAAGTTAACTATATGAAAATATTAGTAGGTGTATGTGGTTCAGTTTCCGCTTACAAGTCAATTGAGTTTGTCAGAGGACTTGTTAAGGCCGGCCACCAAGTAAAAGTCATTTTAACAAATGGAGCAAAGAAATTTGTTTGCCCAAACCTATACTCATACCTTGGCGCCCAAGAATTTTACGAAGCGAGTGCTGACTTTAGCGGCAGTATTGAGTCAAAGAGTGTACTTCATATAGAATTAGCAAAGTGGGCCGACAAGCTCCATATCTACCCGGCCAGTGCCAATACGATAGCCAAGCTTGCCATGGGTCAGGCCAATGACCTACTTAGTAGTGTCTTCCTCGCAGGATGGGATAAGTTTCAAACAATTATTTACCCGGCCATGAACACTTCGATGTGGACCAATCCAATTACCCAAGAAAATATTGATTTAATAAATCGTCTTGATAAGCATGATCATATCTATATATATCCACCACAGAGTGGAACACTCGCCTGCGGTGATACTGGTAGTGGAAAAATTCCCGATGTAGAAGAAGTGCTAACAAATTACGATGCCATAAACCTTGGTATCACTGATAACTCTCCTCATGTTGTCATTACAGCAGGTGCAACAGTTGCTCCAATTGATCCTGTTCGTTTTGTCACGAATCCTTCATCAGGAAAGACAGGACTTGAGATAGCAAAACAATCCCTTCGCCTTGGCAATCGCACCACAGTTCTTTTAGGAGAAAATTCATGCGATGGCTTTAAGCACCTAGCAAAACTTCCAGGAGTTAAAATCATTAAGGTTCGTACAACGGATGAGATGTATGAAGCAGTGAAATCTCTTGAGAATCGTTTTGATACATATATTTCAACTGCCGCTATTAGTGATCTTAAATTTAAAACCGCTGGTGACAAGTTAAAGAAAGACACTCTCTCAAATTCACTTGAATTTGAAAAAGCACAGGATATTCTAAGCTATGTAGTTTCAAATCAAAGTCCTTCTCAATGTATTGTTGGATTTGCAGCTGAGACACAAATGACTAAAGAAGTCTTGGAAAGCAAATATAATCGTAAACCAACAAAGCTATTAATAGGTACTCATGTAAATAGTGGACTTTGTGATAAGGCACGCCAAGGATTTGGCAATGATAGTGCAACATATACGATTCTTGAAAATGGAAAAGTTGCTTTTGAAGGAGAACTTTCAAAGCTTCAATTGGCCAAAGAAATATTTGAGAGGATTAAATTGTGAAAGTTATCACAAAACGTAATGAACTTATTAACACAATGAAGGAAGTTTCCCACCAAAGTCTTGGACTTGTTCCAACAATGGGTAATCTTCATGCTGGACACATGAGCTTACTTGAAAGTGCTCTTAATGACTGTCAGCAAGTTGTTCTAACAATTTTTGTTAACCCAAAACAATTTAGTGCAAATGAAGACCTCTCAACATACCCAAGAACTCCTCAGGAAGATCTCGATAAGATAAAAGAAACTGCGGGCAATCGTGCTAACGATATTATCGTTTTCATGCCAGAGGGTAATGCGGAAGTTTATCCTCCAGGATTCAATACAACGATTAGTGTTTCTGGAATAACTGAAAAGCTTTGTGGAAAGAGTCGTCCAACTCATTTTGCAGGAGTGACAACTGTAGTCTACCAACTATTTACTCTAATAAATCCTGCTCGTGCTTATTTTGGACAAAAAGATTACCAACAAGTATGTGTTATTCGTAAGATGGCACAGGACTTAAATTTAAATATCGATATTAAAACCGTACCAATTATAAGAGAAGAATCGGGACTTGCCCTCTCTTCTCGAAATGGTTACTTATCAAACGAAGAAAAAGAAATCGCTCTAAATCTACCTATAAAATTAGAAGTTATTGAATCTCTTTTAAAGTTCAATACTTGGGTAGACGCTGGAGCACAATTAAATGAAATACTAGAATCAACACTAAGTGATAAGGCCTGGGACTATCTAGATATTCTAGATAGCAAGACTCTTGAAGATGTTGATCAAAATACAAAAGAAGTCGTTATCGCTGGAGCTTATTTTGTTGGAGATCGTCCAACGAGAATCATCGATAACCGACTAGTGGAAATTACATATGCTTGATAATGAATTTTATATCTCACGTGAGGCAAAGGCCTCCCTTGTCTCTTTAATTTGTCCTAAGTTTAAAGAACATGCGACAGAAAAAGATACTCTTCGAAGTTTAGAAGAGCTTCGAGAGCTAATGCGCACTTTAAATATTGAAACAGGTGAACAGTATATTCAAAATAAGAAGACTGTTGATGCTGGAACGATTTTAGGAACAGGAAAGCTTGAAGAAATTGCAGCAGCGGCAAAGGCCGAAGGCTCATCTCTACTCGTTTTTGACTGTGAGTTAACTTCTTCGCAAATTAGAAATATCAAGAAGCTGACAGGGCTATCTGTCGTTGATCGTTGCCACATTATTCTTGAGATCTTCTCAGAGCACGCAAGAACAAAAGAAGCACGTATTCAAATTGAAATTGCTCGTCTTCAATATATTCTTCCACGACTGGCCGGATTCTGGTCACACCTTGGCCGTCAAAAAGGTGGTATTGGTGTCCGCGGTGGTGAGGGTGAGCAACAAATTGAGCTTGACCGTCGTATTATTCGCGAAAGAATTGAGTTCTATAAACGCGAACTTAAAGAAGTTGAAAAGTCTCGTATTGAACAAAAGAAGCGCAGGTCAAAAAAAGCAATTACGACAGCACTCGTTGGATACACCAATGCAGGTAAGTCTTCTTTAATGAATCGCCTATGTCGTGTTGATGTACTTGAAGAAGACAAGCTCTTTGCAACACTTGACTCAACTTTTAGGATGTTAAATCCAGATACAAAACCGCCAATGATCCTTATCGATACGGTTGGTTTCTTATCAAACCTACCAAATACTCTAATTGATGGTTTTAAAACAACTCTTGAATCTGCTCTTGAAGCTGATCTTCTTATGATTGTTTGTGATATTAGTGACCCAAATTACGAAAAACATCTTGAAGTTACTAACAATGTTCTTAAAGAACTAGGGCTTGAAGACAAAGAACGTATCATTATCTTTAATAAGAAAGATAAATTAAATGATAAAATAGCTGAAAATATTATTAAGAGAAAGCATCCAACTAGCTTCGTAATTTCAAGTTTTGATAAAGCTGACATTGATAATTTACGTCAATATGTCGTGGATTACTTCTTAGAAAAACAAAATAATTACGACCTATTTATTCCTTATGATGCTGGAGCTGCCCATTCAATCGTTGTTTCAAAAACTAACGTAATTAAGACAACTAATCATGAAAAAGGGATCTATTATCAAGTTAAAGTACCTGACTTTATTTATAATCCATTAGGTTTACAAAAATTTGAGCTTGGGCCACACGACCCTCTTCTTAAAGAAATCTAAATTTAATCTTAAATAATCCGACAAGCGAGTATGAAGAAAATTATACTCGCATTAATATTTAGCTTTATAGCATCGACAGCTTCTGCTGGAATAACAACAATCGACGTAGAATCATATCATCGAACTGATATGGACTTTATGTTCTTAATCAAGAATAAGAAATACGATAAAATTGTTCTTGATTGCCAAGGCTTTATTAATGGCCTCAATATGTATAGTACAAGAGGGCATGATATCTTCACTCTTCCAGGCTATGGACATTGTATAGCAATCCATAACGAGATAATCAAAAATATCAAAGCCAAGAAGAGCTCATGCCTTGCTATTAATGATTCAGAAGGTAAAGTACTAGTTCTTGATAGCAAGTGCCCTGCTCAACCTTAAGAGCTAGGCCAATCGCTTAATTAGGTGGTAGCCAAATTGCGTTCTAACGATTGGTGACATTTCACCAACCTCAAGAGCAAATGCAGCTTTTTCAAATGGTGCCACCATCATTCCCTTTCCAAACTCACCAAGGTCTCCACCTTGTTGCCCAGAAGGACAATTCGAATAATCTTTTGCAAGCTCTTCGAAGCTCTTCCCCTCTTGCATCTTTTTTAATAAGTCTTTTGCTTCAAATTCTTGATCCACCAATATGTGGGCACAACGAATCTTGCTCATGTTATTTCCTTTGAATAGATTTTTTAAGAATGAAATCGCCAATAGTATGTTCCTATTATTACAAGTAAGATAACGGCCAGTCCCAGCCACATGTAAAACTCATCCTTCTCCATTGAAGTCTCCACAAATACGATCGAGATTAGACATGAGATTTGCAATATCAAGAGGTGCTTGAATGACACGCTTTGCGCCTTCTTCTCCCTTAGTTACGAGCTCTACAACTGGAATTTTTTCACAAAACTCAGCTTCAATCCTCTTAATTGTTTCAGCTGAAATTGTTGAAATATCGACGAGAATGACTTCAGGCACAATATCTCGGATGAAATGGAAAGCATCATCTTCATTTGAAAGCGTAAAAAACTCTCCTCCAACCTCTTTACCTAAAGCCTCTATAGCAGTGATCATCATTTGGTTGTCGGATAGAAAGAATAGTTTTTTAATTTTCACGTTTAGGTCCTGATATGTTACATTAAAACAATAATCGAAATGGAGATCTTATGTCGAGTCGCATTAAAATTATTGATAACTTATCTAATTCTACCCTATATGAGTTTTCAATGGAAGACGCAGACCGTGCATATGAGAAGTCAGAGGAACTTGAGGAAATGGGGCTTGATATAAAGCTTATTATCCCTTCAGTTTCAGAAACACTCATTAAATCTCTAGGTGCAAATGCTGATAAAATTGAAAAACTCAAAGAAATGATGGATGAAGAAATTGCATCCCATATCGAAGAAGAAGGTAGTTGCTCAATTTGTCTTCCCGATGGAAAAATTCATCAATAAGAGCTAAAACTCTTCGTTCATCAAGGCTTCCATCTTCTTATTTGATTCTTGAAGTACCTTTAAAGACTCCATTGCCTTTTGAAGTTCAGGACTATCTTGAACGGCCTTCTTGATATCTTCCTGTGAAATTTGCTGTCCCGTTTTCTGACTTGCTTCTTGTATAGACCTTTGAAAGACCTTGTCCATATCATCCTTTGAACTTAAACTCTCACTACTGCTATCATCCTGAGATTTATTAGTGGCTTCCGTGTTAGAAATTACAGAAGGACCAAGTGGGAGATAAAGCCCTCCTAAAACACCACAATCTGAGATCTTATCCTCATTATCAACATACATATCAATCTCAAAACTCTTATTTAGTTTTTTCGCTCCATAGGAAGCGTTATTTATTCGTGTAAGTTCAACGTTTAAGACGGCCTCACCGCGGTGAAGTTCGCGGTCTTCAATCTTATTAACAAATAGATCACTTATATACATCGATGAAAGAATATAGTTAGTACCGGCCACTTTTTCTTCAAGAGAATACTTTGCTTCTCCATCGGGTCTTAAAATCTTTTCTACTATTAATCGATTCTCTAAGCGGCCAAGCTTCTCAAGAGTTCTTTTACAAGTTCCAGGCTTCCCCATATAGGCCTTCATCCCCTGAAAGTAGTTATTTAACTCGGTCTTATTGATATTTGTCTTTGTCGATTTAATCTGATTTTGCTGATATTTCATAAATGCTAAAGCTAAGAAACCCAAAAGTCCCGCAGCAATAACTATTTCCATTAAGGTAAAACCATTCTCATTTTTCGTAAATTTAAGCATGGGTACATTTTAGTGGATAAATGGATTTTATGGTAGTAGGTATTTCATGTAGTTTCGGGAACTTGTACAAAAAAGGCCACCTTTCGGTGGCCCTATATATCTTTTTATTTAAGATATTCTTTTTTTGCACATCCTGCGGCAAAAGTGCCCCAACGGGCAGTTTTGAAGCAGAGATGGATGTGATTCAAGAATCAAAGAGCGAAGCTCGCGTGATTCGGTTGTTTACCACAAATAAAAAAGGCCACCTTTCGGTGGCCTTATATATCTTTTTTATGAAGATATTCTTTTTGCTAACTTTAGCGTAGCTAAAGTGTCGCTTTCTGCTCGCCAACTTTCCCATTGCTCCTTAGTCGAACCGTCGTGCATAAATGCACTCCTCTCGGTCAGTTGCTTGCTCCTTTTGAGGGGAGCTAGCACCGCAAACAATAGACTGGCCTTAGCCAGTCAATTTTGCGGTTGCTTACTCCTCATTTCCTAGGTTGAAACCCTTAAGAACGTCACCAAGAGTTGCAGACTTAACTACATCTTGTTGCATTCCTTGAGTATCAGAGTTTAGAGCAGACTTGATAGAAAGAGCGATTTTCTTCGCATCTTTATCAAGAGAGATAACCATAGCCTTAACTACGTCACCTTTCTTAACTACGTCTTCTGGCTTCTCAACTCTATCTTCAGATAGTTCAGAGATGTGAACTAGACCTTCAATACCAGTTTCAAGTTCAACGAAAGCACCAAAATCAGTTACTCTAACGATTTGAGCTTCAACGATTGTACCAACTGGAAGTCTTGTTTCAATCTTCTTCCAAGGATCTTCTTTAAGTTGTTTAACACCTAGACAGAATTTTTGGTTTTCTTTATCAACTGAAACTACAGCAGCTTCAATCTCGTCACCAACATTGTATTCTTCGTTTAGGTTGATATTCTTCTTAGTCCAAGAGAAATCAGATACGTGAATTAGTGCATCTACTTCTTCTCCAAGGTCAACGAAGATTCCAAATTCAACAATTGATTTGATTTTTCCGTTAACTTTTGAACCAACAGGGAATTTAGCTTCTAGAGCATCCCATGGGTTTTCTTGAAGTTGCTTGATACCAAGAGAGATTCTCTTGTTTTCTACATCTACTTCTAGAACCTGAGCTTCAACAATTTCACCTACAGTAAAGTGCTTAGTTGGGTTCTTGATAGAGTTTGTCCATGACATTTCAGAAACGTGGATTAGACCTTCGATTCCGTCATCAAGTTCAATGAAGATACCGTAATCTTTAACAGATACGATTTCACCTTTAACTTTTGTACCAGCAACGTACTTATCTTGAGCTGCTTCCCAAGGGTTTTCTTGAACTTGCTTAAGACCAAGAGAAACTCTTTCTTTATCTTTATCAAACTTAAGGATTTTAACTTCGATTTCATCACCTAGAGTAAGGATATTTGATGGGTGCTTAACACGTCCCCATGACATATCAGTGATGTGTAGAAGACCGTCAATTCCACCTAGATCGATGAATGCACCGTAATCAGTGATGTTTTTAACGATACCCTTAACAACCATTCCTTCTTCAATTTGAGAAAGAACTTCACCACGTAGTTTACCTCTTTCTTCTTGAAGAATAGCTCTTCTAGAAAGAACGATGTTTCCACGTTTCTTGTTGAATTTAATAACTTTGAATTCCATCTTTTTACCGATGTACTTATCAAGGTTTCTTGTAGGTCTAACATCAATTTGTGAACCTGGTAAGAATGCCTTAACACCGATATCAACAGAAAGACCACCCTTAACTTTTGCAACAACAGTACCAGTAACTGGAGTACCATCTTCACAAGCTTCAGAAATTTTATCCCAAGCTTTAAGGATTTGAGCTTTGTCCATTGAAAGAACAAGGTTTCCTAGGTGTGACTCTAGCTTATCTAAATAAACTTCAATTTCGTCACCCATAGATACTTTTAGAGAACCATCGTAGTTAGTGAATTCTCTTTTTGGAACTAGTCCTTCTTGCTTGTAACCAATGTCAACAAGAACATAGTCTGGTGAAATGTTAACAACTTTACCTTTGAAAACTTCACCTTCTGTGAAAGTTGGAGTTTCTGTCGAATCTAATAGTTTCGAAAACTCTGTCTCTTCCTTTGTCTCGATGTCTTCACCAAGAACAACTTCGTAATCTTGCATCCAAGATTGTTTTAGATTGTTTAAATCTGTCATAATTTACCTCACGGCAGACAACTGAAAGTGTCCAATCAGCGTCTTAATTTTGATATCTAAAGGCAAAGCCTTTAGCGCAAATCTCTTCTACTGAAGACAATTTACATTTTTTGATTTTGCGCATCTTATGATTTTTGGGACTCTACGTCAACAATAAAACCTATTAATTATAGAATCTTATACGTTTATTAAGGTGCTTTTCGTAGAGTTTGAATAAATTGTATTTATAGCCATCAATACCGTGCTCATTCCATAATTCATCACGAGAATTAAAACACGCCTGCTTATACTCTTTATTCTTTAAGACGATCTCTTTTACCTTGGATCTAAGCTCTCTTGCATCTCCTTGTCGATAAGTTTCAAGGGAGCCATGATAAATTCGATGAAGTTCCTGAGTTGTGGCATTGCGCGGCACAACAGTGGGAATTCCTTTTAAGATGGCCAAGAGTGCATAATCTTCAATTGGTGACTTTGAAGTATATGATATCCAAATATCAGAGCGTACATTGTAAATATCATCGGCCTCATGAAACTCGACATAATTCTCAAGCTTATATTCTGCAATTTTTTCCTGAAGCGGCTTATAAAGAATATTTCTTTTCCATTTACGATTAGAGAAAATATGTAATTTAAAGCGCTTTGGCATTGTGCTGTCGAGATTTAAGGCCCATAAACTTTCAAGACAGACAGTTAAGTCATTTAATTCAACTTCATGATCATTAACCCAGCAAGATAGGTGCGTTAGGCTTTCCTCATCGAAAGTATACTTCTGATCAAAGTTAATTTTATCGACACCAAGACCTGAAGAATAAATCTTTCTTACGGGAACATCCATATGAGCATTGATCGACTCTATCATCTCTCTAAAAGGAATGAAGATCAGATCAATTCTTTTAATTAATGGACGATACCAGAACTGCTTGTAAAACTTCTTCATTTCAAAATTAATTGTAAAGAATAAGGCAGTAAGGTTTCTCTTTCTTAAATAAGAGGCTAAAGGCCAAAGAAAGTTTAATTGATAGCAGTGAACAATATTAATATCGTATCTTTTGATGATACCTCTAAGTTTATTTAACTTATACCAATTCCAGACACGAAGCTTTGTTGTCCCTGTATGAAAGATACAATCAATCCCCGCCTTCTTACATTCACGATGTAGAAACGAGTCTTTTAAACAGTATAGAAAAATATTATGCCCAATTTCTTTTAGCAGTAAGCAATCTCTAATGAGCATTCTCTCTCTAGAGCCAGAGTTATACGTAGGTGATACGTAGAGAATATTTTGTTGTTTTCTAAAGATATTAATCATCATTATTTCTTATATTCACCTTTCTTATGACTAATAAGCTCACCTTTTACAGCACCTATTTTAATTTTAGCGGCAAATTTTAGAAGCATTCGACTCTCATCTGTTGAGAACCAAAAGTTAATATCTCCAGACTTTTTCAAAACACCAGGAAACTGAGTTTGAGCTGTTATTCGATAAGCCTGAAACTTCTTATTCATGACTTCGACTTCTTCTACATTATCCACTTCTGCTTTTAGGATCCAAACCTTCCCTCTTGTTACAATTGGGAATTCAAATTTTGAACCAATTTTCATTGGTAGCCCGCGCAGGAAATATAATGCCGAGAAAGAGTCAGTAAAATAACGTGGTAAGTATTCTTGAATCTTCTTATTCTTAGTCTTTCCATCTTTTAAGCGATGATAAAAGAAATAAGTCTTTAACTTATCATGATCAAATAATTGTAGATCATCAACAAGCTGACCAGACTCTCTTTGCTTCATTTCATACTTAAGAGGTGAAAAGCCACCTTTTTCAATATCAACATAAACATCGAGTGTATCTTTTAACTTATAAATACCTTCAAAGTATTCTGCAGATTCTAAAAGCCCATTAACATGGAGAACTTCTTTACCGCCCATTGTCGCCATTGGCATTGTTCTAATGGTTGCTGTACCTGCTTTAAAAATTGACCACCCAATTTCAAACTTAAATTCTTCACCAATTAAATACATTGGACGATAAGACTTCCAATACTCTTTAGATTTTTCATCAATCGCAATATATTGCTCAGGATAATCATCAAGAGTCTGAGGGTTTATGGTTTTTTCTTCTTTTTTCTCTATCTTCTTTTTGGTTACTTTTTCTTTAAGCTTCTTCTCTTTGGCCTTTTCTTTTTTAACGATTTCTTTTTCTTCTTTAGTTGGCTCTTGAGTTGCAGACTTCAATGATGGTTCAGCAACAGGATTTTCTGTTTTAAACTTTTCTAAGGTTTCACGGTCACCATTTTCAAAGATCTCAACGAGATCTTTTTCATCACTCTCACCTTGCATAAGTGCCCCAGCACAACTAACAAGTAATAGAAGAAGTATGATTGAAAGAAGTTTATTCAACTTGCCCCCTAGAGTCTCTAATAACAGAATCAATTCTTTGTTTTACTAATTCCTCACCCTTTAGAAATTCAATTCCAATTTGTAAGTAATGGATGCGCTCACTACTTGAACACCTCTTCATTTTAACAATATCTTTTTCTGTTGTAAGAATGATGGCATCCTTTTCTTCCGCTAAGGACACTAAGCTTTCTAACTCATTGACTTTATATAGGTGATGGTCAGGAAAATTAAAATCATCAACTATATTGGCGTTTAGCTGTTTAACTAGCTTTAAAAAAGACTGTGGTGAAGCTAACCCAGATACACAAATAACATTCTTTCCATTTAATTCATCAAGAGCAATATCTTCTTCGTGTAAGAGATTTCTAATCGCCCCAGGTGCATACTTAAACTGACCACTTGGTGTATCTTTCTTACAGTGAGTAAGGACAAACTTCTCCAATTCATCTAATTCGCTTCTATCAACCAAATCAGCTCGTCCAAATAAGACGACATCTGCTTCCTTAAGAGCACTTAGTCCCTCTCTAAGATATCCCCTAGGTGGACAATGATATTTTGAAATCGGCAAAAGAGAGTCAAATAGTACGATATTTAAATCACGCTCTATTTTTAAATGCTGAAACCCATCATCAAGTAGGACGATATCGGCCTTTTCTTCTTCATAGTAGCGTCTTAGATTATCTCTACGATCAGCTCCAACAACAACACTAGCATTCTTTAAGTTTCGACTTAAAACTAGGGCCTCATCTCCAAAAACAAATGGGTTTTCAGATATTTTCTTTCCCGTTTTAATAATTCCGCTAGAGTTTTCAAGCTCGCCTTTATAACCTCTTGTTAGAACCATTGTCTTTTTTTCTAGTGAGTCATTTAGATAATTCCCTATCCATAAAGTGAATGGTGTTTTACCAGTTCCACCAAGAGATAGGTTTCCAATACTAATAATAGGCACTTCAAACTTTGAAGAATTAAAAACTCCCATCTTAAATGCGAAACGACGAAGACGATAGATCCATTCCCACAAGAAACTTACTGGAGTAAGAAGCAGGGATAGCATGTTGAAAACTTTTACATTTAACTGACTCATGAGTCTTTTTTCCTATTATCCTTCAGGGTAAGCTTGCTTAAGCTTATCAATCAAATACTGAGAGATCTCAATATCCTCTCCCTCAGTTAATTCTTTTACTTTCTTGAGTTCATTAATAACAAACTCATAACGTTCTTTATTTTCAAATAACTCTTTTGCCTTCCTCTCTAAATTATAATGGCCAAAAGCATCTCCTAATAACTCAGGATAGACATCATGTCCGAGAATAAGATTAGGAATTGAAACAAATCCCTTATATTTTACGATATTCTCAGCAATAAAAGTATTGAGTAAATTTAAATCATAAGAAATAACACTTGGTACACCATATAAGGCAAGTGAGAGATTTACCGTACCACTAGTTGCAAAAGAAAAATCGGCTTCTTTTAATGCTTCATCTAGTTGATCATCACGATAAATTTTATCAAACTCATCTTCAAAGCGAGAGAAGAGTTCATTATCAACAGAGCTTGCTTTAACAATAGTTAAGTTAAAATTATATTTTTCTTTAAGATTTCTTACGGCCTTTATGAACTCTGGAAGCATAAATTCAATTTCAAACCGACGACTACCAGGAAGAAGAAGTAAGTTAAATTCTTCATTCTTAAAGTCTACACATCTACGTGTAAAATCTTTAAGAAGCGGCTTTGTCTTTTTCAAAAGAGGATGCTCAATTGTAATGGCCTTACTTACACCACGATCCATAAACCACTTTTTTTCAAAGGGTAAGATGCAAAAAAGCGTATCAACAGATTGTTGGAGATACTTCGTTCTCCATTCTTTCCAAACCCATGCCTGAGGTGCAACATAATAGAGAACTTTTACGCCTAATTTCTCAAGTTTCATTGCTAACTTTAGATTAAAGGTTTGAAAATCAATCAGTATAGCAACCTTAGTCTCTCTCTTCTTTACTTCATCGATAAGATGACGATATGCCTTGTAGTAAAAAGGAACCTTTCGTATTGCTTCAGTGACTCCCCAAGTTGAGAAGTCCTTTAATTCATATAGTAGTTCAACGCCAGACTCTTTCATCTGACTACCGCCTACTCCATAGAAATGGATATCCGAAGCCCCTTCTTTAAGGGACGGAAGAAATGTCATTGCATGTTCTTCACCAGATTTCTCACCAGCAATAATTAGACAGCTTTTCAAACTAAGTTAACCTCTTTGTTTTCATTCAATGAAGTATTTACGGCAGCAATTAATTCCATTGCAGCAATCCCATCATCAATTGTTACAAATTCTTCAGTATTATTTGTAATTGAATTATAGAATTTTTCTTGCTCAATATAGAGATGATCTCTCTTCTCATAGTCAAACTCGTGAATTTCTTGTTCACTATCAGATTTAATATCTTTTGAATAAGAAACTTTATTATTTAGAAGATCGACTCTTAAGATTCCATTAGCTGAATTTAGCTGAACACTTCGTTCTGTCTTTACATCATTTCGAGAGTTCTCAATTGTTACAACAGAATGACCGTAATTTAATAGTGCTTTAACATGATCAAATTTATCAGTGAGAACCTTCATTCCATAAGCTCTAATTGACTTAGGCTTACCAAATAACATCAGAGCAAGATCGAGATCATGAATCATCAAGTCCTCAACAACTCCAACATCTGCGGCCCTTCCTTTAAAAGGAGAATTTCTTACAATAGTTGCGACGCTATTATTTTTAACGATCTCACCAAACTCTTCTAATCTCTCCCAAACCTGGTGACATCTTTCACTATGTCCAACTTGTAACTTAACACCCGCTTTAGAAGCTAGTTCTTTTAATTCCTTAGCTTCTTCAACTGTTACCGTTACAGGTTTTTCACAAAAAACATGTTTTCCATTTTCAAGGAGGCTTTTAGCTATTTCATAGTGATAACTTGTAGGTGTTGCAATAACAGCAGCATCAATCTCTTTCATCACTTCTTTGATATCTGAAACAATTTTGGTTTCTGGATATTTTTCCTGTGCTTTTTTCTGATTCGGCTCATAAGGCTCTACAATAGCAATCAGTTCACATCCATCTAATTGATGGGCCTTCTGAGCATGCCACTGTCCGAGGTGACCAAATCCAATTGAAGCAACTTTTACTTTTGTCATAATTAAAACCTAGTTCTTAAGTTAAAAATGGTGCAATTCCCATTTTCGTCGAAATAATATGTTCTTTAATTTGTGCAATAATTTCATTATTCGCATATGGCTTCATAAGCTCTTCTGTTTCAACAAATGTACGAGGAGAATACGTAGAAGCTTCCATATCACGGAAGAAATCAACGATTTCTGAAATAGCATTTCTTTCCACTCCAGCACGACGAAGACCAATAATATTGATTCCACGAAGCTTTGCGCGATTTCCATAAGCAGTACAATAAAGAGGAATATCTTTATCAATTGCAGAAGCACCACCGATATATGCTCCCTCTGCAACTTTAACAAATTGTGAAATATTTGTTCCACCACCAATAATAACTTTATTACCGACTTTTACGTGACCTGCTAGGTTTGTCGAATTGGCCATGATTACTCGATCCCCAACAACTACATCGTGACCCAGGTGAACTTTTGCCATAAGAAGACAATTACTACCTAGAGATGTTTTTTGGCGATCCTTCATCGTTCCACGGTGAATTGAGACATATTCTCTCATTACATTATTATCACCAATTTCAACTTCTGTTGGATCTTCTTTATAAGTTAAGTCTTGTGGTTCTTCACCAATAGAACAAAATTGATAAAACTTATTATTGTCACCAATTTTAGTATGACCATTTATAATAACGTGATTTCTAATTTCACAGTTTTTTCCAATCTTTACATTTGGACCAATAATGCAATATGCACCTATTGTTGTCCCCTCTCCAATTTCTGCACCTTCAGAAATAAGTGCAGTCGGATGGAATCTTTCATTCATATCACTCATAATGAGCTCCTTGCTTGTTATTCTTTAACTTTAAAAGTTGCTAAGACCTGACACTGGCTCATTAATTCTCCATTGTGAAAAATCTTACAATCATTTTGTAAAAACCCTGTTCGCATTTTTGTACAAACAGTCTCAATTTCTAATCTCATCCCTGGATAGACAGGCTTTCTAAACTTTGCACCCTCAATTGATAATAGCGCAACTTCGAAGTCACCTTCTTCTAAATTTTTATAATAAAGTTTTAACTGGAATGAAGTGAACTGGGCCATCATTTCAACTTGAACAACTCCTGGAAGAATAGGATTCCCAGGGAAATGACCAGCAAAAATTGGATGGTCTTCTCTCGTTGTATAATTTCCTTTAACAACAGCACCAACTAGATCTTTGATATCATTGACCTCACCAGTCGCTTCAACACTTGTAATTTCATCAACAAATAAAAACGGTTCCCTGTGAGGGAGAATTTTCATTACTTCTTCTTTGCTTAAATGCATAACCTTACCTACCTTTTAATATTCTTTCTAATAAAGGCAATTGATCTTAAAAATTCACGCATTGGCCTTGCAGGATAACCTCCAACAGTTTCCTGCGCGGCCACATTACCGATAACAGTTGATCCACCAGAGATCTGAGCGGCCATTCCTACCTCTAAGTTGTCAGCGACAGCAGACTTACCACCAAAGACAGCATAATCACCTATCTTTGTACTTCCACCGATTGCAACCTGTCCGCACAGAATTACACCTTTCCCAAGTTGAACATTATGACCAACTTGAACATGATTATCTATTTTAGTTCCACTTCCAATACGTGTCGGTGTAAATGTTCCTTGATCCACACAAGAATTCGCACCGATTTCCACATCGTCACCAATAACAACTCCACCGAAGTGCCAGATTTTATGATGAACGCCTTGATGGAAATTATAACCAAAGCCATCACTACCAATAGTAGTTCCTCCATGGATTCGACAATTCTTTCCAATGACAGTTTCGGGATAAATTGTCACATTTGAATAAAGAGTCGTTCCCTGAGAGATTTTAACATTTGGCATAATCACGCAACCAGGCATGATAAAACAATCGCTTTCAATTTCGACATTTTCGCCGATGAAAACACCTTCAGCAATTTTTACAGAAGGGTGAATCTTAGCACTTCCATCTTTTCTACCATCAAGCTCAAAAGCAATACTACCTCTTTGCTTTTCATAGAAAACCTTTGATGCTTTTGTAATTGAAATTGGTATATTACTAGAAGTTAACAGAGCAAGTGTATTATTTGAGAGAGACTCTCTATCTTCTTGATCTAATTCTTCATAAAGCTTTTCATCGATAATAATTACAATTTTATTTTCGACTTTGGCCTGTTGATATTTTTTAAAGAATTTTTTATTTCCTAAAAATAAGACCTCTTCATCATTAATTTCCTCAATTGAAGAAATACTATTCAAAGATAAATCTTTATTTCCTGCTAATAACTTTAAATCTGAATCATTTTTGATGAGGCTTTCAAGACTAACTTTCACTTTTTACCTCCTCCTTTAAAACGACAAAAGGGAATACATAAAGTATTCCCTTAAAAGAGTCTATATCAGTAAAAAATTACTTATGTTTCTTATCGTAAGCTGTAATAACATCATTTGTGATGTCAGTAACTTTCTTAATGTAAAGAATTGGAGTTGTTGATGTTTCATATGTCCAATCAAGACCTTTCTTTTTAGAAACTTCTTCAACAACAGCTTTAATTTTATTTAAGATAGGACCTTTTGCACTTTGTTCCATCTTAGCAAGCTCACCCTGATACTTTTGCATTTTTTGTTGAAAAGTGAAGAATTTCTTTTGAAGTTCCTGACCTTTCTTCTGCTTTGTTTTCTCATTCATAACAAGAGCTTGTTTCTCAAACTTCTCTTTCTCTTTTACTAGAGATTCTTCTTCTTTCTTAAGTTCAGCTTGCTTCTTATCGATTTCTTTTTGCAGCTTGTCCTTAATTTGCTTTGACTCTTTAACAGATAGTAGAACTTTTTGAACATCAACTCGCCCAATATTCATCGCACTTGCAGTTAAAGAAGAAAAAAGTAATCCAACCATTAATAAGTTTTTCATATCGTCTCCTTACGAATTAGAATAATTGCCCAATATCAAAATGGAATTTCGTCCCGCCGTTCATGTCCTCATCAGGGTTAATAGGAATACCCCACTCAAACCTTAGTACACCAATTGGTGAGAACCAACGGAAACCAAACCCATAATCCATATATATTTTATCAACATTGTTGAAATCAGCAGCAGTACCAGCATCAAAGAAAGTAACAAACTTAAGTCCCGCTTCTTTTGCTAGAGGATGCTCTAACTCAAGAGTTGTAAATGCTGTAAATGGAGCACCAATATTAAACTCTTCATCTTCACCATCTGAGTTCTTTGCCGTCTCCTTAGGTCCAATATCTTCAATATCGTACCCTCTTAAGTTTCTTGCACCACCAAGTGAGAATTTCTCATTTCGTGGAATTGGAACACCCTTGTCTTCAATTTTACCAGTATATAGACGACTTCTAAAGACTAACTCTTTCCAAACAGGATAGAAGTAACGAATATCAATTTCATTCTTCCACCACTTCTTGTCACCACCTATACCTGCGTACTCTGTTGCCACATTCCAGTAGTAACCATCAGTTGGCTCAAAACGGTTATTTCGCTTGTCTTTAACAACAGCAACTCTTGCAGAAGAAGTAACACCCGCTTCATTTTCATCAACCGTTTGGTCTTTGATATCTGTAAGTTCAGTTTCTTCAAGTTTATAAGTGGTATAAAGTCTTGTGTATTCAAAAATTGGGTAACCAACTCGAGCTGCAAAACCATGTTTCTTATAATCATATGAGTCAAGTTGTG
Organism: Halobacteriovorax sp.; assembly: GCF_048381875.1. Lineage (NCBI taxonomy): Bacteria > Pseudomonadati > Bdellovibrionota > Bacteriovoracia > Bacteriovoracales > Halobacteriovoraceae > Halobacteriovorax > Halobacteriovorax sp. The sequence goes on from NZ_JBLXBP010000002.1 coordinate 656,578, forward strand.
TATCGACTGTTCTAAAAATCTCTCCACCTAAAGTCCACTTAGAGTCCATAAAGTAAGGTTCAGTAAATGACAGAGAGAAGTTCTGTGTTTCTTTTGCAAGATTGGTAGAGAATGAAAGCTGTTGCCCTAGTCCTCTAAAGTTATTTTGAGAAACAGAGGCTTGGAAGAATCCACCTGTTGCAGTTGAATAACCGGCTCCAACTGAAATCTGTCCAGTACTTTTCTCTTTAACACTAATTTCAACATCGAGAACATCATCCTGTCCCGGAGCTGAAACAGTATTGAAAACAACACTTCCTGGTTCAAAGAAACCTAAACGATTAACATTCTCTTTAGATTCTCTAAGGCCTGTACCAGAATATTTGCCACCCTCATGAATCTTTAATTCACGACGAACAACTTTATCACGAGTTTTTGAGTTACCAGTAATTGAGATACGACCAAACTTAGCAAGCTTTCCTTTCTCAAAAGAGTATTGAATATCAACTCGATTCTCACCTGGAACTAATTGAATATTTCTAATAACGTTGGCAAAAGCATAACCAAGATCTTGATAAGATTCTGTTAGACGTTGAATATCTTTTCTAAGTAATTCCTCAGAATAAACTTCTCCGGCCTTAAGCTGAGTTTTTTCAAGAAGCTCTTCTTCTGTAAAAAGAAGCTCACCTTGGAAGTAAATATCACGTACTTCAAACTTTGGTCCCTCTTTAATTTTTACAGTAATAAAGACCCATTTCTTATCTTCTGAAACTGTAACTTCCGGAACGGCTACATTAACTTGTAAGTAACCCTTCGTTGAATAGAAGTATTTAAGACGCTCAATATCTGTTTTAAAATTTAGCTCTTTAAAGTTTCCAGAACCCGATAGGAACGAGAAGATACTCTCCTCTCTTGTTTCCATTATTGACTTAAGCTCTTCTTCAGCAAACGCTGTAAGACCTAGGAAGGTAATCTTTTTAACACGAACTTTATCGTACTCACTGATGTGATAAATTAGATGAACATTCTCATTATTAACTCTTCTAATTTCATATGAAACATTTGCAAGGTAGAAGCCCTTTTCTTCGTAAGTCTTTTCCATCTTACGAACATCGGCCTGTATTGAGTTAACATCAAGGATTGAGTATTCTCTGGTTTTTAGACCTTCACTCAAATCATCTTTATCAACTTCATCATTTCCTTTAAAAATGATCTTTGCCACAATTGGCTTTTCGACAACTTTGAAAATTAGCTTCTGCCCCTCTTGGTGAGCTTCAACTGATTCAAAATATTTTAAGTTATAAATAGTCTCGATATCGTTAAAGAGAATCTCATTTGTCAGAGTAAGACCTTTACGCGCGCGAAGCTTATCAAGAACAGCTTCTTTCTCTACTTTCTTTAGACCTTGAATTTGAACATCTGAAATTTTAAACAGACGTTTAGTAGGACCTATTTCATTTGCAATAACATTGAAGGTTATTGAAAACACAATAATATATATAAAACTCTTCCAAGAGTTAATCATTCAGTCTCCGTGATTTTGTCTTGTGTGCATGCTGACAAAAAATACTTGAGTAAAAAAATATCAACAATCTTACAAAGTTACAAAAAGAAAAACGAACACAGTGCGACACAAAATTGTGTTTTAATGCAATATTCCATCCACCATCGTGTGAGTTCTCTCAAATTTAGCGGCCATTTCTTCATCGTGAGTAACAACAAGAAGTGTTGTTCCCAATTCTTTTGAAAGATTAAAAATTAGATCCGCTACGATTTTAGAGTTTTTCGAATCGAGATTACCTGTAGGCTCATCACATAGTAACATCTTAGGCTTAAGTGATAGAGCACGTATCAGGTTAATACGCTGTTGCTGGCCACCAGAGATCTCAAATGGGTATCTTTTAAGACACTCCTGGACTCCCAGGGCCTTTGCTAAAGACTCAATATACTTCTTCGTCTTCGACACACTGTGCCCACCTAGTCTTGCTGGCAATAAAATATTTTCCAAACAAGTTAGTGATGAAAGAAGAAAATGAAATTGGAAAACAAATCCTATTTTCGAATTACGATATTTCGCAAGCCCCGCGTCATTTAATTTGCCAATATTGAGGTTATCGACAGTAATTTCTCCTGCAGTAATATTCTCAAGGCCACCAATCAAATAAAGCAGTGTTGATTTACCACAACCAGATGAACCTTTGATGACACATCTTTCTCCCTCACTAAGTGAAAGATCCACACCTTTTAAGATATGTGAGTTTCCAAAGTCTTTTTGAACATTCTTTACATTTAAAACAGCCATTTATGAAAACTCCTCTCTCAGGCCTTGGGCCATTGATTTAGAATCTAATCTCTTTAGAACGAGATAAGTTAAAAATAATATAAGAGCTAATGAGATGGCCCCAACAGCGAAAATATCTTTGAAAGCCAGATACAACTCAATACGGCTTAAGTGATAAACATTTGTCGGTAATGAGAAAATATCTAAAGTCCCTAAAAGATAATCAAAGATTTCAACACAAATTAAAGAACCTAAAAATGCCAAAAGCCAGATGCCAACATTTTGAACAACCCAAAGAGTCTTAAACTTACTTGGAGACAATCCAATCGCATATAATAAGAATATTTCTTGAGATCTTCTTTCCTTAGAAAAGATGATAAAGGCCAGGCAATTAAATATTGCCAAGATGACAACAATTGAAAAGACAATTGAGATCATATACTTTTCAAATTCAACCGCTTTTAAAAACGTTGCAAAGTCACTCCAATAAGGGGCCACTGTAAATTCATAATAGAAAACACTTCTCATATCTGAGACGACTTCATTTATCTTATTAATTGTGCGGTATTCGGGTTCGAGCCTGAGGCTCATGATATTAATCTTTTTCCCAACTCCAAGAAGCTTTTGAATATGATCTAAATTCACGTAAACAAAACGATTGCGATATTCATGAATTTTAAACGGAATAATATCAACAACTCTTAAAACAGCATTTGTGGGAAGATACCTCTCTCCTAGTTTCCCAGCAGAAAAACTAAACTTGAGAGTATCTCCCTTTTTGACCCCCAAATTCTCGGCCAACAGATCCCCGATAATAACTTCATTTTCTTTTGGCATGAATAGGCCATTATCAAGTTTTTCCACACCTTCATCAACACCGACAACAAAGACAGCTTTTCCTTTTTCGTCTTTATTTGCAAAAGATTGTGTGCGAAGCATTGGTATTTTAGTTTGAATTGGAAAGTTATTCAGGTCTTTTACTTCATTTTCATTTAACTCAAAAAAACCACTATTTGCAGTAAGAATGATTTCTCCACTACCTGCATTTAAAGACTTCTTAAGAGTCACCCCAAAGCCATCCATTAGAGCAAGGCTACATAAAATAACGGCCAACGAAAACATTAAGCCAAGTATAGTAGCAGAAATAAAGTAACGTGAAGAACGATCACGAAAAAAGAGTAATTGGAAATCTTTTAAAAGATAAAAAAAGTTCAATGCTATATTTCCTTATCCTTCTTTCTTACCATCAACAGACCATCTTAAGAATGCATCCATGAATCCATCAATATCCCCATCAAGTACTTTTTCAGCTTGAGAAGATTCGAAATTTGTTCGGTGGTCTTTAACCATTTTATATGGATGAAGAACATAAGAGCGAATCTGAGCTCCCCAACCAATTTCTTTCTTATTGGCCTCTTCTTCAGCGGCCGCAGCTCTTTGCTTTTCAAGCTCAAGTTCATAGAGACGAGACTTTAAAACTTTCATTGCTTGAATCTTATTTTGAAGTTGTGAACGCTCGTTCTGACATGTTACCACGAGTCCTGTTGGATGGTGTGTAATTCGAACCGCAGAATCTGTCGTATTTACAGACTGTCCACCGGCACCACCTGAGCGATACACGTCAATACGAATATCTTTATCGGCCACTTCAATTTCGATATCATCATCAACTTCTGGTGAAACAAAAATTGAAGCAAAAGAAGTATGCCTACGATTTGCTGAATCAAACGGAGAAATACGAACAAGGCGATGTACTCCTGTTTCAGACTTTAAATTTCCGTAAGCGTAATTTCCTTCAATCAGCATAGTTGCAGATTTAATCCCAGCACTATCTCCATCTTGTACATCTAAGACCTGAACCTTAAATTTCTTTTGTTCGGCCCAACGATTGACCATACGAAATAACATACTTGCCCAATCACATGATTCAGTCCCACCTGCACCAGCATTAATACTTACAATTGCATTATTTGAATCGGCATCATCTGAAAGTAAGACTTTAAGTTCAGCTTTATTGAAAGCATCGACGAATTCATCAGCAATGCTTATTGCACCTTCTGCTGATTCCTCATCACCTTCTCCAGCATATTCGAGTAGAATATCGAATTCATCGTATAGATCTTTTAATTTTGTATATGTATTTGTGACATCCTCTAAGAGGTTTTTTTCTTTTTGAACTTTTGTTGCGTTAGTATTGTCATCCCAGAAGCCAGGCATTGCTTCCATCTCTTGAATCTCTTTGATACGTGCAGACTTTTGGTCTACATCAAAGTGACCTCCTAAGACTTTCTAATTTATCCTTATAATCCGCCATGAGTGATTTTTTCTCACTAAGGCCAATACGTGTACTCTCTTCCATTACTTTCTTGCCTTTTTTATTTTTAAGAGAATCTCTTTTTCAAGCGACTCCATAATCTCTTCTTCTTTTTCAGATATTTCGTGATCATATCCTAACAAATGTAGGAGTCCGTGACAAAATAAGTGAATAACCTCTTGCTCAAGACTTAAGTTAAATTCACGTGCTTGTTTCCTAGCGACATTGCGACTGATGATGATATCACCAAGCATTACAGGTCCAGGTAGAACGAAATCCGTACTGTCTGGTCTAAGGCTTTCATACATTGGAAACGACAAGACATCAGTGGTCTTGTCTTTGTTGCGATGCTCACTATTAATTTGACGCATTCTTTTATCGCCACAGAAGTGAAGATCGACTTCTATTTCTTGATGAATCTTCTTATCTAAACAAGTATTCTTTGAGAAAAGGAAATTACTTAAGACCTTTAGTGAGTCCTGCATCATCTTTTCACATGCTTCTAATCCCCATTTAGACCTAGCGTTATCTGTTAAGTGAATAACCAATTTTGATTTATCAATTTGAATGGTTTTAGTGTAGGCCATTATTTCCAATCTCTTCATTCTGGGTGTAATATTCAGTTATTAGATTATATTACCAAGGCTAGATTATGTCACTAAGCGAAATGGAAAGATTAAAAGAGGTTGTGGCCAAATTAAGAGATCCTAAAGATGGATGTCCATGGGATTTGGAACAAACTCATAAGTCACTTCTTAAATATTTAATGGAAGAATCTTACGAATACATGCACGCCGTGGAAGATGGTGATTATAGAAAAATGGAAGACGAGTTAGGTGATGTTCTCCTACAAGTCGTGCTCCACTCTCAACTAGCTAGTGAAGAAGGAAAATTTAATCTTAATTCTGTTGCTAAAACTATCGCTGACAAAATGGTAAGACGCCATCCTCATGTCTTTACGAATAATAAGGCCCGCGATATTAAAGAAATCAAAGACAATTGGGAGGCCATCAAGAAAGCTGAGAAGGCCCAAGAAGAAAGTCTAAAGAAGTATGAAATATGCGATGAGCTTCTATCTTTTCCGGCCCTGACAAGTTCAGCAAAGATTGGAAAGAAGACAAGTAAAATAAACTTTGACTGGGAAGAATACTCTCAGGTTATGTATAAAGTGGAAGAAGAGTGGCAAGAGCTTAAAGAAGAGTTAACTCCAGGACGCGACTTAAATAAGGCACGTGTTCAAGAAGAGATGGGTGATTTACTTTTTTCAGTTGCTCAGTTAGCACGACACCTGGATCTTGATCCAGAAATGACTCTTAGAGAGGCCAACCTTAAGTTCAAAAGAAGATTTAATCAATTAGAAGATATAGCAAGACAAGAAGGTATTGCGATTCGAGAAAGTTCACAAGAAGAACTAGAAGGACTTTGGTCTCGTGTAAAAGAGATTGAAAAAAATAAATAATATGAAATCATCCATTAAATTAAAAAAGAAATATATTTCTCTAAAAAAAGACAAGCGTCTTTACGAAATGCCATGCCCAATTGTTGGTCTGACTGGTGGAATTGCCACAGGAAAGTCAACAGTCTCAAAAATTCTAAAAGAAAAGAACTTTCCTATTATTGATGCGGATGCATTGGTTAAAGAAGTCTACAAATCTAAAGAGTCTATAGAGCATTTAAAAAAGTATTATTCACAAGTAATTAACGATGAGGATGAAATTAATTTCAAGCTCCTTCGAGAATACTTCTTTCAAGATATTCAAATTCAAAACGATATCGAAAGTTTAATCTATCGCCAACTACCTGAGATATTTCTCAATGCATATAAAGACCTTGGTTCTCCAAAGGTTATAATCTACGACGTTCCTCTTTTATTTGAAAAAAATCTTGCACCATTTATTGATTTCAAAGTCGTGGTGTATTGCCCAAGAGCAAAACAAGTAGAGCGTTTAATGGCACGTGATGGAATCGAAAAGGACCTTGCCTGTAAGATCCTTTCTAAACAGATCAATATTGAAGAGAAGGCCAAACTTGCTGACTATGTCATTGATAACTCTGGCAGCGCTGAGGATCTTAATTTAAAACAATTCTTAGATCATTTTGACTTTTAGTTACGCGGTCCTAAAATTAGTTTGGGTTGGACTAACTTTAGCTTCGCTAAAGTGTCGCTTTTTTTTGCGACTGCTTTCCCATTGCTCCTGAGGCAACAAAGCCGGGCTTGACCCCGGCTTGTTGAATATTATTTTCTAGCTAAAGATATGGGGAGCTAGCACCGCAAACAATAGACTGGCCTGAGCTAGTCAATTTTGCGGTTGCTTAAATAATAGGGTGACTGTCAGCAACAGTATTTTCAATTTCACCATTTTGAGTTCTTAAGTTTTGGAAACTTCCATAAAGTCCTCTAAGTGATGAAATTAATTCTTCATCTTCTTCTTGAGCGAAACGAGATAATTGTTGAGTTTGCGTTGAAACTTCATTCATTTCGCCTCTGATTGTTTTAAATGTCTCTTTAATTGCTCCAACATCAGGAACTTCTTTACTGTCCATAATAATCTGAACCTTAGAAAGACCAACATCTAATTGAGTTGATACCTTTGAGAAGTTTCCTAGAGTTGAATTAAAGTCCCTAAGCTCACCTGCAAATTTTTCAATTGTAGCATCTGTCGCTACACCTCTTTGAATTTGATCAACGATTTGTGAACTTCGTGCTCTAAAGAGTTCAACTTGTGACTTAAGTGACTTAAATTGATCACGAGATTTAACAAGGCCAGCAAAGGCAGCCTTATTTTCATTTATAATTTCAACAATCTCACTTGAACGAGTCGCTAATTCGATCTCTTCATTGAAAAGACGATTACTCATCTCCACCATGTAACGATTCATTTCTTCAAACTTAGCTCTCATCTCAACTACTGATACAATCTTATCCTTAGCAGATTTGAACTTATTGATTGCTTCTTTTTGTAAGTCCTTTTGACCTTCAAAAATAATTCTTACATCATCGATTATCTTATATTGTTCAAATAAGTTATTTTCAAGAAGCTCTACCTCTTTTAAGAAAGATGCTTTTTGACTTAAGAAGTGATCGTTAACTTTTGTGAATTTATTATATACATTATCAATACCAGCAGCAGAGAAGTCTTGTTGTAACTTTTCTTTTAACTCACCTGAGAAGCTAGCTTCAACTAAAGCATCAAGAGACTTACACACCGGTGAGACGACTGATTTCATTTGATTTGTTAAAGTCTCTTCTAAACTTCTTAATGGATAGAAGATAACCATAATTCTTTTTTGATCTGCATATTCAACCGGTGAAACATACATTTCAAAAGGAGCAGCTTCTTTATCATTTTCTGTTTTTACCTGAATTTGATAAATTCCAGCAATACCATCTCTTACAGCACTAATAACAGGATCGTTTTCACCGAGGTTTGTAAATGTGCTTAGATAGTCCCAAGTAATACTGTGATCATTTTTAGTATTATCAATACTCCAATGCTCATAAAATAATGAGTTTGCCCAAACAGCATTTAAGTTTGAATCAAGTAATAAAGAAGAAAATGGCATTGCGTCTTGAAAGATTGATCCAAAGCTCATTCTCTTATGAATATAACCACGATACTTTTCAATTTCTTCTTTAAATAAATGAGACCATTCCCCTTCTAATTTTGCACTGACTGGAATAACTCCATCTTTGATAAGATCTAGAGAAGTTTTTTCTAAGATCTTAGATGCCCTTCTTTCAGTGTAGGCAACCATAAATATTCCACCTGCAAATACGAGAGTAAGGATACCAACGATTGCAATTAGGCCATATAGCGTAGTTTTAGAAGCTTCATTTAATTCAATTTTTTGGTAAGTAAGTTTTGGACCAAATTTCTCACTCCAAATCTTATATGATTCATTTGTTGAGTTCCAAATTGATCCAAAATCTCTAAGAGAGTCTAGTGATCTTTTTAAGAGATTTAATTCTGTTTTTAATGTCCCAAGTCGGATAACAATCAAGTTCTTATCTTCATCAGATAATACCGATCTCATTGTTACTCTTTCCATATAATTAACATCTGATGAAATCGACTGATGTAATTTCTTTAAATTTGAATATGTATAAAAGTTAGAACTCTTTGTTGTGCCTACTGAGATTTTTGTTTTAATCTTTGTTGAAACTCTTGTTAATGTACGCCATTGATTGTGGACGACAAAGTTTTGAAAACCAATCACCTTTGTTCTTAAAACATTAATCAATGTCGACTTATTTGCAGAAGCTGTAATATCATTTAACTTCTTTTTCAAATTAGAGAAGTTCTCATTCAAAGCTTCATATTCTTCAATATTAGCAATATTATTTAATTCATTTACACCTGCTTCAAATCTTTCAAATTCTGAGATCGCTTCTTTCGTACGATCAACTCGAACAAGCTCTTTAATACTTGTTAGGGCATTTGAATTTTTAACTTCATCAAATTTTGAAGTCGATTCATAGATCATCGTCATTCTTTCAAAATTAGCAGGTCCTTTTTTCCAAAAGGTCCATACACCAGCGGATATAAGAGCTGTCGTTAGAATAAGAGAAACTGAGAAATAGATGTACAACGGCTTGCTGAAACGAAGCTTCATATTATTTATCTCCTAAATGGCGGCTAGGGAAAGTCACTTCCATATGTTAACGGTCCTTCACTTCCTGTGAACGTAAGAATTTCTACATCTATTATGCTATTTTTTGCCGGGTTTTTAAAGGGTTAATTCATTTAATTTATAGGAAAAAAAAGGCCCTCTTTCAAAGAGGGCCTGATTATTTTGATCTGTTATTTTTTATTAGCTTACTAGTTCTTCATAACCTTCAAACATATTTTGTAGCTTAGCTTTAAGCTTCATTACAGCTTGTGTATGAAGTTGTGATACACGTGATTCCGTTACATCTAATACCTGACCAATCTCTTTAAGATTTAGATCTTCATAATAATACAGTGATAGTACTAGTCTTTGTTTCTCAGGTAATTGCTCAATACCCTCTTTAATTTTATCTCTAAAGTTTTTATTAGAAACAGCAGTAAAAGGATTCATTGATTTACTGTCTTCATTTAAACCGGCCATTGCTCTCTTATCATTGCGATTAAAAGTTGCCGAATCATCAATATTTAAGATTGAAACTGATTTTGCTTTATTTAGCATTTCATGGAACTCTTCTTTACTACATTCAAGTTCCTTACACATTTCATCATCAGTAGCAGGACGACCTAATTCTGATTCAAGCTTCTGATAAGCACGATCAATAGTCTTTGCCTTCTCTCTTACTGAACGAGGTACCCAGTCCTGTGAACGTAATTCATCAAGGATAGCTCCTCTTATTCTAAACTCTGCATATGTTTTAAATTTATTATCACGAGTTGGATCGAATTTCTCGATTGCATCCATTAGCCCGATAACTCCACATGAAATAAGATCATCTAATTCAATATTAGATGGAAGACGTGAAGCAATTTTCTGTGCGATATATTTAATTAGTGGTGCATATTCCACAACGATTTCATCTTTTACTTTTGGATCTACTGTTGAGCGGTAGTCTTTTAAATTCTTTAATTTTTTGGCCAACGATGACATCTCTCTCACTCCTTGATTAGGCTAACTGTTGTGGACTAGTTCCGGACTCACTAAATCCATTTAGGATTACCGGTGTAATACGACTATCGTCCTCGTCGGAAAATTTATTAATGATCTTTGTGTAATATTTTGAAAGGGAATTCTTTTCCGTTTTCAAAAGTGCATGATCAAATTTATCAGATGGAATTTCGATATTTTTAACCCCACCTAAAACACTCAAGTTTGCCTGCATAAAGCTTGAAACAGTATCAACGAGCGAACGTACAACTTTATTGTATTGTTGATTCGATTCTACTTTGTTTACGATTAAATGGTTGTCTTTGATATTGTATTTTTGATTTAGAATTTTAATTAGTGCGTATGTATCTGTGATTGATGAACGATCTGGATTTACAACCATGAATCGGTAATCAGAATAGGCTTGAAGATTGATCGTCTCCCTATTCACACCAGCTGGACAATCAAGAATAATATGATCGTATTCCGTACGATGTTCAGCAATAATATCGATAATGAATTTATCGTGAGAGAAAGATTTCTCAAAGAGATCGCTATTACCATTACATCCACTTAGAAGATCTATATTACCTAATTTATAGACACATTCTTCAAATGGCTTCTCATTAGAAATAAGGGAGTAAAAGTTGTCATTTAAAGGAAGCCCTAGCTTAACTGCCGTGTTAGAAAGATTGTAGTCACAATCGATTAAAAGAACACGTTTTCCTTTAGAACTTAATTCATTGGCCAACATCAAAGCTGTCGTTGTTTTACCAACTCCACCTTTTCCTGAACCAACAGCTATAATTTCGCAATCGTCACTGATTAAATTAAGAGATTCTTTTACGTTAAGATCTTCTAGATTAGAGATCTCATCGCTGTCACTTCTATGTGACATCAACCAAGTTGAAAGATCGTTTCTGGACATCCTGTCTCCTAAACAAAACTTAAAATTTAAATATAAAAAATAAAATCAGCTACAGCTTAAATATTCCTGCCAAAATCCTTTCGGCAGTTGCAGCTTCGAGGTCATCTGGAACAATCTCACCTGTTCCAAAAAACTTATATGGTAGCGAGTTAAAATCAATTGCTAAATTAAAGAGTGATCCATAATTTAAACACTGATCTAAATGCGTCACCACGAGACCGTTAGCAATATTTGCATAACGATTAAGTACTTTTCTATTATACAACTCTGTGTTGATTCCCGAAAGACAGATTAAAACTTCCACATTTTCAAATGAACGTCTTAGGCCATCTACGAACTTCTTGATTTCATTGATTTCTTGATTTGTTGCCTTGTAGTCGATAAAAACATTTTTCTTGGTTTCTATTGATTTTCTTGTTTGCGCAACGATTTCAGAAATTGTTTCACACACATTTGATTCAACATTGAAGAACTTTTCAGAGAAAGAAGTATTATCTTTATATCCAACTTTTCCCTTATTTCTAATAATCACTGAATCATCTTTAAGAGCAGAAAGCTTCGTTAACATCGAGCTCTGCCCACAAGTAGCATCAGAGATTAGTACTGTTACAGTCTTTGAAGCTTCGTTATCGACTGAAGAAAAAAGTGGCATCGCCGTCTTTACTTCACCCATCATCTCTTTAAGAGCAAATTCGAAAACTGTATCTGGATTTTCTTTATCATCATCAGAAAGATCAAAATTTGCTTTGCGAACAATTTTTTGAATATATCTTTCTTCAATATCTAGACTTCTAAAAATTGTTACCATTTCCTTAACACCAAGTGCTTGCGGCTTAGTCATCCCCTGTACACTTTGTGTTAATTCATAAATCTTTTTTTCAAGATCATCGATTTTATTTCTTTGTGAATCAATTAAATGATTTACTTCTTCATTATTAATTGATGGTGTAGATGGACCAGTTACATAATTGTCTTGCATTGCTGGTCTAGCTTGAGCAACCTTTGGCTCCTCAACTTCAATCTCATCATCAAGAGAGAAATCTCCATTTAAGAAATCATTGAAGTTTTCAGAGTCTGCATTAGCTGTTGCTTTCTTAACTTCTTCTCTATCAATAGAGCTTAAGAAATCATCAAGTCCTGATGCAGAATTTGAAGTCGATTTTTCTTCAAGAGAGTTAACACTTTTGTTTAACCCAAGGCTTCCATAACCGGCCATTGGGTTTTTACTAGTGCCTTGATTTTGTTTATGTTGATCATGTGAATTTATCATATTTGCTATATAAGATGAGTTATTTTGATAAAAAGAATCTTTTTGTTCAGGATTTAAAACGCTATCAACTTGAGCTTTTTTCGTGTAGTTCTTCTCAGAGATTGCAGCAGTGATCTCAATTTTTTTCTTTTTGAAAGCACCCTTTATTCCCTTATTCGTCTGTGTTTTAAGAATAATTGCATCAGGTCCTAGCTCGGCCTTAATATTTGCTAATGCCTCATCTAAAGAATCTGCTTCAAATTTCCTAACGTACATCCTATAACCTCACCGTTCCAAGCGATCTAATATTCACATCTGGACTTAATTCATTATGACTTACTACAATTAAGTTTGGTATGAATTTTTCTGTTAATTTCTTAAAGTGGCCACGGATAACAGGTGAACATAGAACAACCATTTTTTCACCCATATTCGTTGCCTCCTCTATTTTCTCATTTAAACTGGCCAAAATCGATTGGGTAATTCTTGGGTCTAAAGAAACTTGTTGACCATTTTCTGTTTGTATGAGATTGCCAGCAACCTGCTCTTCTATTTTACGATCTAACGTAAATATCGGCAAATCACCATTTGGAGACTTAATAGACTCAGTGATAGTGCGGTATAACGATTGTCTGACATTTTCTGTCAGAAGATCTGTATCCTTAATTTTCACTCCATATTCAGATAAAGATTCTAAGATCGTTCTTAGGTCACGAATGGAAACATTTTCCCTTAAAAGGTTCTGTAATACCTTTAAAACAGCTCCTAGAGGAAGAATATCTGGAACGAGATCCGCAACAATTTTTGGATAATGTTCTTTAAAATTATCAAGAACACGAACAAGTTCTTGGCGTCCAAATAATTCATGTAAATTAGTTCTGAGTATTTCAGTCAAGTGAGTTGCAAGAACAGTTGATAAGTCTACTACTGTATAACCATTAAATCCTGCATCATCTTTTTGATCTTCTGTAATCCAAACGGCAGGAAGACCGAAAACTGGCTCAATTGTTTCAATTCCATCAATTTTCTCAATAACACTACCAGGGTCCATGGCCAGGAAGTGATCAGGAACAAGTTCACCTTGAGCAATTTCGACACCTTTAATCTTTAAAGAGTAGCCACCTGGAGCAAGTTCAAGGTTATCTTTAATACGAACAGATGGAATGATAACACCCCAATCCAGAGCAAATTGCTTTCTCATATATGTGATACGCTCAAGTAAATCACCGTTTTGTGATGAATCGACGAGATTTACAAGTCCATATCCAACTTCTAATTCAACAAGTTCAAGATTAAGGAGATCCTCAAGTGACTCTGGAGTCGATTTCTTCTCGTCTTCAACAACTGATTCAGCTGCAACTTTCTCCTGAGCAATTTCATTTTCCATTTTATTTGAAACAAAAAGAAGAGCTAAACCGACAACAATAAATGGTAGCTTTGGAAGCCCTGGAATAAGTGAGAAAATAAGAAGCACACAACCTGCAATTAAGATTGCTTTTGGGTGAAGCTTAAATTGCTTACTCATTTGAGCACCAAGATTATCTTCACTTGTATTTCTTGTTGCAATAATACCGGCTGCAGTTGAAATAATTAGAGCTGGAATTTGAGAAACAAGACCATCACCTACAGTCAGTAGAGTGTATGTTTCAGCTGCTTGACTAAAGTTCATATTATATTGGCCAACACCAACAATAATTCCACCAATAACGTTAATTGCAGTAATTAAGATACCTGCAATGGCATCTCCTCGTACGAATTTGGAAGCACCATCCATCGACCCGTAAAAGTCAGCTTCTTCAGCAACTTCAGCTCGTCTTTGTTTTGCTTCAGCATCATTGATAAGTCCGGCATTTAAATCGGCATCAATGGCCATCTGTTTACCAGGCATTGCATCTAACGTGAAACGAGCACCAACTTCTGCAACTCTTCCAGCACCTTTTGTAATTACCATGAAGTTAATAATTACTAAGATGATAAAAACGATGATACCAACAACAAAGTTCCCTTCAACAACAAATTCACCAAAACTTCTAATGATCTCACCAGCAGCACTTGTCCCCTCACTTCCAGAACGAAGTAAAATATTTCGAGTTGATGCTACGTTTAGAGAGAGACGAAAAAGTGTTGTTACAAGTAGAACGGCCGGAAAAGTAGAAAACTCTAATGGCTTCTTTGTATAAACAGAAACTAATAGAATAATGATTGAAAATGAAAGAGTTGTCGCTAAAAGTAAATCAAGTACAATTGGTGGAACAGGAATAATCATGACTGCAAGAACAGCTAGAATCCCGACTGCAACTGCAAGATCTGAATTTTCAGTTAATACTTTTAATCTCTTAAAGATACCATCCATGATACTTTTCCTAATACTTCAATTAACTTAGAGCTTTGTTCTTTCTCTTAAGCTTATAAACAAACGCTAATACCTCAGCGACTGCTTTATAAAGAGTGCGAGGAACTCCTTCCCCAACTTTTACTGATTTATATAATGCTCTTGCTAAAGGTACATTTTCTACAATTGGAATATTGTGTTCTTTAGCAATTTCTCTAATTCTCATTGCAAGGTGATCAGCACCTTTTCCAACAACCCCAGGGGCCACCATATTTTCTTGATCGTATTTTAAAACAATTGAGATATGTGTTGGGTTTGTGACAATTACATCTGCTGTCGGTATATCTGCAAGCATTCTCTTTTGGGCCTGCTCTCTTTGAATACTACGAATTCTTTGTTTAACTTCAGGGGATCCATCTTGTTCTTTTGATTCTCTTTTTGCTTCTTCTTTTGTCATCATGAGTTTCTTCTTATGAGAATACTTTTGATAAGCAAAGTCAGCAGCTGCAATAACAACAAGACCAGCAAGAATTGTAAAACCAAGTTTAATAAGAATATCTTTACCAATAATAAATGCTTGAAAGAAGTCAACATGAAGAAAGCCTACAAAAGATGCAATATCTTCTTTCATATAGAAATATACAATTCCTAGAATGAAAACAAATTTCAAGACACCTTTAACGGCCTCAACAACTGCTTTCATTGAGAATAGTTTCTTTATTCCCTTAATTGGATCAATTCTTTCTGGTTTCCACTCTAAAACTTCTGGTGCATAGATAAAGCCAATTTGCGCAACATTTGCAACGATTCCCATGCAAAGAGCGACTAAGCAAACAGGTGCAGCACATACAAGAGCAGTTGAAGCTGTTTTATTGGCAATTGTCTTTAAAGATTTTTCAGTAAATGCCGTAGCAGGATCAAGATACATAATCCATCTAATGAATTCTTCCATTTCTTGATAAATGAAAAGAAGAGAAAGACCCAATGTCATGATACAGGCGGCCAGTACTAACACACTGGTTAGTTCTTTTGAGGATGCGACCTCACCCTTTCTTTTCGATTCGTCAATTCGATGCTGGGATGGATCTTCCGTTTTTTCCTGATCTGTTTCTTCGGCCACGACTTACTTCCTTTAAAGTATAAAGTTAAACCACTCGCCTAATCTTTCCGTATACATTTTAAATGCAACGTGAAAGAACTCATCGCTTGTTGCCGTGAATACTAGTAGACCTAGGCCAATATTAACGACAAAGCTCACCATAATGATATTCATTTGTGGTACAGTTCGAGCAATAATTCCTAGAATCGAACTGATGAGCATATTTGTAAAAATCAATGGTGTTGCAAGCATAATGGCAGCAACAAAAATTGATTTAAAAGCTTCAATATAGAAAATATGAGACTTCGCAAAGACACCCATATCGTAGATATGAATTGAATAAAAAGATTGAAAAATCCCTTTAAACATCGGTAAAAGTGCTCCGGAAGATATAACCATTACAAGAACAGTCCATTGTATAAGTTTTTCGAAAGGACCCACTTGTTGACCTGAAGAAGGATCAAAATAGCGAATCGCTGCAAATCCAATTTGCTGGGTAATAATACTACCTGCTGACAGGAAGATACCCATGATTGATTTTACCAAATATCCAATTATCAATCCAATGAGTGTGTAAATAATAGTGAGGGCCCAGAAGTTATCCTTCCCTAAGTACATGATATCTTTAGTAACTTCTTCTTGTAGATATGGAAAGAAACAAAAGCTCATAACAAGAGTTGAAAGGATCTTAACCATCATTGGGATTGGTAAGTTATCATAGATCGGTAGCTGAAAGTTAATAGCTAATAATCTGGTAAAGATTAACCAAAAGGCGATTATAGGGACAATGTCAGTAATTTGAATTGTCATAAATTAGTGTTACCTACCAGTTACAAGTTGAGGAATACTAATGATCAGCTCTCTTGTAAAAGTCGTTAACTGATCACTCATCCAAGGAGCTGTTAAAACAAGAGCTCCAACAATTACAAGGATCTTTGGAATAAAAGAAAGTGTTTGCTCATTGATTTGAGTAACAGCTTGAAAGATAGAAACAAGAATACCCATGATAAGGGCCCCTGCTAGCATTGGAGCTGAGATCATTAAACCAATAGTAACTGCTTGTCTTGCGATGTCTGAAAAAAAGTCCATCCTGTTCTCCTATGCTTTTTAGTTAAAAGACCTTAAAAGTGAACCTGTGACAAGTTGCCAACCGTCGACAAGAACAAATAGTAATAATTTAAAAGGCAATGAAATAACAACAGGAGGAAGCATCATCATCCCCATCGCCATTAAAACTGAAGCCACAACCATATCTAAAATAAGAAATGGAATATAAAGTAAGAAGCCAATTTGAAAGGCCGTCTTAAGTTCAGAAATAATAAATGCAGGAATTAAAAAATGAATTGGAACATCGTTAATTGATTGTGGAGCTTGCCTTCCTGTTACATCGTAAAACAATCCAATATCGGCTTTACGAACTTGCTTATTCATAAAACCGCGAAGAGAAGTTTCAATACGATCAAGAGCTAAAGTAGTCGAAATCTTCTTATCCATATATGGTTTTACTGCGTTACTATAAATTTCTTCACCTGTTGGCTGCATAACAAAAACAGATAAGAACATAGCAAAACCAATAAGAAGTTGATTAGGCGGCATACTTTGAGTACCTATTGCTTGCCTCATGAATGAAAGAACCACAATAATTCTTGTAAAACATGTACAAAGAATTAAGATAGCAGGCGCCAGCGTTAAGACAGTAAAAAGAACAGTTAACTCAATCGTGTCAACTAAATCAACACCTTGTCCGAAATTAACAGAAAGACCAGGAAGTCCCAGGTTTGTTGATTGCTGTGCAAAGATAGTACTTAGCCATCCGCCGATACTAAATACTAATAATGCTTTTAAAAGATTCTTCATTCAACTTCCTATTGAATTGATTTTTAAATCAAATATCTATTGTAAAGACTTCATGTCTTTTACTTTTTTCTTAATTTGAGCAGTAAGACTCACCTTCTCTTCACTTGTTGCTTGTCCTGCTAGACTATTTAAAATTGCTTCCTGTGAAGATCTTGTAGAGTTGCTTGCTTCATGCATATTTTGAGTTACCTCTTTTAATTTAAACTCTTTTGAACCTTCATTTGCAGAATCAAGGTTTGTATCAAAGTTAGATCCAGTAATTTGTTTTTCACCTTCCTTAAAGAAAGCTGATGTATCTTCAATCTCTGTTAAAAAATCCATTCCTTTTTCTGACTGTGCCATTAAAAAGACTTGTTTTTGAACTCTAACAACAAGAAGACTTCTTTTTGGTGCAAGATATGTTGTCGATAATACTTCTACCATCTTTGCACTAGAGAAGATTCCTAATCCACCTTTCTTAAGCATTCCCTTTCTAAAAAAGTTCATTAGAAAGAAGATACCGGCAGCAAAAAGAGCGAAGAATCCGATAAATTTAAAAATATAAGTCGACATTTGAAATCCACCCTTTTCAACTCCAGAAGAAAGAGAGCTTACGCTATCTTCTACTTGTTGTTTTTTCTCTTTTGCTAATGCTAGAAGAGAATCATTTGTATCATTTAGTTTCTTATTATTAGGTTTTTCGTTCTTTGTTACTTCTTCTTTATCTTTTAAAAGTTTTTCTAAGTAACTTTCATCATATGCTTCTGCTTTTTTAGTTTTAGCAGGAGCCTTCTTTGGAGTAGCTGCTCTTGTTACAGCAACTTGTTTTTTAGAAGCTGAAATTGGAAAGAACATTTTAATTTGGTTATCTCCAACCTCTAAACTTACTTTATCTTCCTTACCTCTTAGTTCATAAGGAAGAATGGCACGTACACGAGCAACATCTTTATTGAATTGATACGCCATAAGTTTCGTATCAAATTTATTATTCACAGAAACTTGTTTTTCAATTTTTGGCCAAACAATTGTTCCATCAAGAGCAACTTGAATAATATCATCCTTAATTGTTAACTCAGGAGTATCTCGGTAGTTACCTTTTAACGCAATGGTTACAACACCAGTACTTCCATCTTTAGTTAACTCAACTTTTCCAATTTCAACTCTTGCATAAGCATTTGCTGTTATTAAAGAAAGTGCTAAAAATAATAATTTAAATCGTTTGGCCATAATAAGTTCCTATTATTTAAGGTTTTCAATTCTCTCAATTGGCGAAATGATATCTGTTAAACGAATTCCAAACTTTTCGTTAACAACAACAACTTCACCTTTAGCGACAAGCTTCCCATTTACTAAAATCTCAAGAGGCTCACCAGCTAACTTATCAAGTTCAAGTACAGAACCTTGTCCTAGTTGCAGAAGGTCTTTAATAATTACCTCTGTACGCCCTAGTTCAACTGTTACCTTTAGAGGAATGTCTAAGATAAAATCGAGGTTTTGTACCTTTAATTTATTAATCGCATCATCACCGGCCCTAATTTCATCAGCAAGTTTTTCAACTTCCATCGTATTGAAATTTTCTAGACCTTGTACTTCATTATTTAATTCTGTTTGATCGCTCATTTATATACTCCCTTTATTACTCTACTTCGATATCCATAGAAACTTTCGGTGTTTTATCAACATGTGTGACTTGTACCGCTCGGCTTCCTTTATATGTTCCAATTAAACACTGTAACTTCTCTACTCCCTGAATTGTTCCCTTAACTTCACTTGAAGCTTCTTGGTTCAATGGAATAATATCTCCACTTTGAAGAGTAAGAAGATCACCCACTGTCATCTGTGCCTCACCAAGTTTGACCACAATCTCAGCTTTCGTATCTTTAATGTGCTCATTCATTGCACTTGTCCAGATACTATCTGCCATGTCGTTATCAGTTTGGTAATTAGATGAAAGCTTTTGCTTAATTGGTTCAATTGTTGAGTAAGGAACAACGATCATAATCGTTCCAGATGCAGACTCAAATTCAACTTCTAGAGTTGTTGCGATAATTACATCTGATGGAGGAACAACCCCAACGAATTGTGGGTTAATCTCTGTTCTTACATATTGTGCATCAATTCTGTGAACTTGTGCCCAAGCTTCCTCAAGGTCAGCAATGGCCATATCCATAACTTTTCTCATGAATGAAAGTTCAATTGCTGTGAATTCCTTTCCTTCAATCTTTGTAAATGGACGATCCGTTCCACCGAAATATGAATCAATAATTGCATAAGCTAACTTTGATTCAAAAACTAGAAGAGCAGGACCTCTTAGTTCATTGAACTTCATAATACACATACACGAAGGAATCGGTAGTGTGTTTACGAACTCACCAAACTTAAGAAGATCAGTTGAGATCATTGAGATCGTTGAAATCTTTCTTAAAGAATTTGAAAGTGATACACGAAATGAACGAATAAATCTTTCGTAGATGATTTCAAGAATAGGCATTCGCCCACGAATGACTCGGTCTTGATTAGTTAAGTCATAGGGCTGTATATTCTCATCTTCAGCTTCATCATCGAAATCGCCACCATCACCTAAAAAATCATCTGCTTCACCATCGTTTACAGCGTTTAATAGAGCATCGACTTCGTCTTGACTTAAAACCTGTGCCATCGTTCCCCTCCTAGGATTTGATGATCTTGGCATCCTGCCAAAAGTTAAACTTTTATTTATGTACTAGTTGATCTGGAAACCAACGTAGTAAACATCTAAAACTTTTCCATCAACGAGATATGAGTTAATCGCTGATTTAATTTCTTCTTTAAGGTATTCCTTACCTTGTACTTTAAGAAGATCATTTGGCCTCTTTGAGTTTAGAATACTAATAATTGTATCTCTAATCTGAGGCTTTCTTGCTTTATATTCTTCCTCTTTTGCATTTAGAGAAAGCTTAAGTACAGCATTTAAACGAATGTAGCGTTGAGGCCCATCACCTTGTGAAAGGTTTGCTGTAAAGCTATCAAGAGGAAAGAGCTTACCTTCTTCTTCTTGTGCTTCACCAGTTGTCACAACGTCTGCTTCCTTATTTGCTTCGGCCATTTGGGCCTTAACAAGATCTTCTACTGAAGATTGCTGCGATAATTTCACATGTGTCTGATACTGAAAATAAGCGATTACACCCATTAAGATAATATTCAGTAGTAGAGCTACTGTTAAAAGAGGGCTTTTACCACTTCCTTGGTTTGTATTATCAGCACTTCCATCTGCCATACTTATAAATCCTTTACTTCACACAGAAAAAAATTCCTTTATAAACTGTGCCTCGTCAAAAATTATACATCCTACCGGCAAATTCTACAAGATAGTAAAGAATGTTCTACCACATTCTATTGCCCTTTAAAGGAATTCTAACCGTTTAGCTTGTATGTAAAAATTGGCCGGTGTCAAAATGTCGACGCTTTTTTGACGCTTATTGAGTTGAGAGGCAAATTTTTCCCCTCTAGAAATAAGAAAGCCTCCCAAAGGGAGGCTTCTTATTATGAAACTAATTTAAATCTAAAATTAGAACATTTCCTTCCAAGCTTTACCTGGCTTGAATTTTGGAAGAGTCTTAGCTTTGATTTTAATCTTTTCACCAGTTGCTGGATTGATACCAGTTCTAGCTGCTCTTCTTACTTTTGTGAAAGTACCAAAACCGATTAGTGATACATCGTCACCTTTCTTAACAGCTTTCTTGATTGTTTCAAGAGTAGTTGATACGAAAGTATCTGCATCTTTCTTAGTTAGGTGCTTAAGTTCTTTGTTCTTTAAGATTGCTTCTACAAGTTCTTTTCTGTTCATGTAAACTCCAAATAGTTAGTTATTTAGTTGTTGTAAAAATAGGATGAGGCCTGAAACACGCTTTGACAAGGCTTTTTAAGCCTTTTTTTTTAATTAAGTTATTTTTTTTATTTTTTAGGTTATTTTAGACTTTTTTCTTGCCAAACTACCACTTCTTCCTCTAGTGCGATTCTAACGGCTTTAAGCCACTCTAGCTCTAATTGAGAGTGCTCTTTTATGTCTTCAATTTCAACAAATAATTGAATGAAGACTGGGCCGAGTTGATGATAGAAAACTTCCATATTAGGAATCTTTATATCAACAGGAAGGTGCTCGGAAAGTTTATCAAGAATTTTTTCAAGCTCTAAGATTTCATGAGCAAGTTTATAAATCGAGTCAGTTTTAAGTAGAGATGAAACATGCTTGATATAAGCATGATCAAGTACATTTTGTTCAATGAGGTTATGAGGAATATCATCATGTAAAAAATCAGATAGAGAATAATCGATCTGCTTAGCAGATTCACGCATATATTCTTTATTAATTTTTACTTGGTTATGATCAAAGAAGCTTGTCATTTTTAACCTCCATTATTTCTAGTATAACAGAAGATTAGATTTTGCCCAAATAAGAAGGCCTGCAATGAATGCAGGCCTCTTATTAAATATAGAAATGTATATTTGAATTAGTTCAGCTTTAGCTTCCCTTTCTCTTTTAATAGATCAATGATCATTTCAAAGTGTGACATTGGGTAAGCACCTTTAACTGGAACACCATTGATTACGAAACCAGGAGTTCCTTGGATTTCAAATTTTCTTGCTTCAGCTTCATCGGCCTTAACTCTATTTACAACGTACTCAGACTTAACATCTTTAGCAAGTTTAGTCATGTTAGCACCAACTTTCTTTGCTGCTTGCTTTAGGTACTTTTCTTTGTACTGTCTAAGTTTCTGCTGACCTTCTTGAGTAAAAAGCATATCGTGGAATTCAAATGCCATCTTTGGATCTTGTAGACGAAGAGCTTCATAGTACTCTGCTGCAATTCTTGCTTCAGAATGGAATGAAAGTGGAAGGTGCTTATAAATAAACTGTACTTGACCTTCATACTTTTCAAGCATTGGCTTTACAACATTTTCAAACCCTCTTGTACAATATGGACATTGAAAATCAGAGTATTCAACTAGAGTGATCGCTCCACCTTTTGTACCACGGATAGATTCATCCTCTCTAATTTCTGGCTTAAGAGGGTTCTCAATAAATCCATGAAGTTTTTTATTCTCTTCCTCTTCTCTTTTCTTTGCCATTTCAGCTTTTGCATTTTGAGCTGCTGTTTGTAGAGCTTCCATAACTTCAGCAGGGTTTGCTTTAATTGCTTCTGCTAAAATAGTTGGATCGTCTTTAAGAGCTTGTTTGATTTGATCTTTACCTACACAGCTGGCAAGTAGAAGAAGTGACATTACAATGCCGATTGATTTTTTCATTACTATCCCTTTTGTTGTTTTAAACAATAATTTCACGTCAAGTTATTATTAGAATTCTACTTGAACAAAATGAAATACTCAATCATCTTTTGCAGAGTACTCTTTTTCCATGTAGTCGAGATAGCGGTTTATGACACGTGTTTGATTACGCACATACTTATAACCGATTAAATGAACTCTTGAGGCATATCGTCCACTAATGAATGATCGCATTGTGGCAAAAATCCCGAAAGCAGGTGTAGCAACCTTGTTATAGAGATAGAGTAGAAAAATACCATAAGAAATAATATTGACAATAATTGTGATGTAGAGAATGTCGTTTTGCAGTAACGCCATGTTAACTAAGTAATCTTTAAAAACTTTACTATCTGTTAAGATATGATTAACCACCATAATAATGGCGTCAAAAAGAGCAAAGTTTATGATCGTAATAATCATTCCCATCAGTATACAAACAATCGCAACATAGAAACTCTTATTAAGGAAGAACATTGATTCAAAGACAGGCTTGTGTATCTTTTTGTATTTATTTGGAACTTCAATTTTAGTTAAAACTCCACTCTTTCTAAAAGTTTCAGTAGTTGTAAAAAACCAGTCACTAAAATTCGATAGTAATCTTAGCTCAGAACTAAAATCAGCATCAAATGTTGCATCTTTATTTTCTGCACATAGAAACTCATTACAATAGTCTGCTATCTCATCAAATGGTCGAAGCATTAATTGAGCAAGAATAATTCCTGCAATTAAGAGACAAATAAATGAAAAGATCACCCATGGCCAAACTTCGACTAAGCCTATTTGTAGGTAGTCTAAGATAAGATCATCAATAATGTAATCAAGATCCTTTCTAAATGTAGTAATATAGATAACTGCCGACTTTAAAAGAAACCAATTTAAGATGAAGCCAGCAATGATTGATAGAAAAGGTAGAACGGCAAAAATGAGTCCTAGCTTCAAACGAAACTTTGCCTGGTCATCCTTTTTAAAGTCTTTTAAGGATTGTGCTACGACATTAAACATTGATTTCTTGAAATTTTCGTACATAAGTAATTCTATAAGTTGTTTTAATTACATATCTTTTCGGCTCATGTTCTTTATTTCTTAATTAATTTTATCAATTTCTAAAGAAAATCTTCAGAGTCGCCGATACAGGAAGTAGCGTGAATATTAATATTTGAGGATATTATGAAAAAGTTTAAATTATTGATGGTTGCTACAATTACTTCAATGTTAATTACAAGCTGCGGTAGTGACTCAGGTGGCGGTGGCGGTGCTACAAACTTCACTGGTTGGGGATCTAACGGAAGCGGTAATGTTGCAAGAGGTGTTGAACAACTTCACAATAGCCTTGAAGGCCACTTCCCATGTAGTACAGAAAGAGTTTTCATGAGTACTTATCTTGATAGTTATCAAACAACGTCCCAAACAAATGGAACGGGAATTATTGGTAATTTAAAACAAGGTGCCATGGGTGGAGAAACTGGTGATTACTATGCGGGAGCAAATGGTAATAGCGATATTCTCATTATAGCTAAAACAACAAATGGAAATAATGTTGGATTCAATTATTATTTCTCTTTTTGTGGGCGCTACTTTACTGATAATCAATATGGAACTGGAAGATACCCTCTATTAGCAAAAGAAAGAGGTGTTAACGGTATTCAAATGACTTCACCTTCAGTTCTAACAGCAACTGCATTTTGTCCAACAAATGTAATCTCTGCTGGTCAATTCTACGTTTATGTACCACAGTACACTTCACCAAATGGTGTACCGTTACAAGCAACAGCGTTGACAATCAACTTTGCTCCTCCGGGATGTCAGTAAGACTTAATACAATTTTAAAATATTTAATTTAGGAAAATAATGGGCCAGAATTTCTTTATGGCCCTTTCCTTTTTGGGCAAGACCTAAGGCACCTACCTGACAAAGGCCCACACCATGGCCATTACCTTTTCCAACGAATTGAAGTCCTTCGCGGCCAAGATCAACAAGGTAGAAGTAATTAGAAGGAAAGTCTACTCGACCAAAATAGCGACGAAATAAACTCTTTTTAATCTTTATCTTATTCTTTCCATTTCGAACATAGATGGCCTTCGCATTTTTCTTGTCTGGATAAATTGAAAGTTTCTTGTGTAGCTTTTGTTTTTTTACATATCCCTTTCTCATACCCCACTCAATCATTTTTTTAAAACGAATTTGAGTGATCTTTGAATCCCAGTTCTTCTTTCTTTGGCAATAGGCACACTTTACAGTGGAGTAACCATGAACTTCATTTGTCCATACATCGTCAGGCTCTAGAGTATTTCCGCCACAACTTGCATGAAAAAATGCAGGGACTAGATTTCCATCTTTATTAGTAAGTACCATTCCAGCTGTTTTTCTAGCAGCTTCAATTGTACTTGCTGTTACATCATTAAATGTTCCGTTTACTTGATGCTTTTCTGAATTCTCTAAATCGTAGAGTGTATCATTTTGAAGTCCTGAACTCATCATATGATGAATTGCATATGTTCTAGCTGCTACGGCCTGAGCTTTTAAGGCCTCAACTGGCCAAGAAGCATTCATCTCTTTTGCTAGTAGTGTTGCAATGTAATCATCTAATTCCATCTCATTGACAACATCGCATGACTTTCCATCTTCACTTGTTACAATGTGCATCTGCCCCATGAATTGTTTTTTTTCAAAACCAATAAGACCTGTCTTTGAAGTTAAAGAAGCGAGATATTGTGGCCTTATCGAGCGAGCATGCTTTAAATTTCCGCAATTTATTTTTATTTTCTTAAAGCCTTTAAAGCTTTTCGATTTATTAGTTGCAATAACTTCTCTCGTTATTCCAACACCTTCTAGAAAGACCTTGTTTAAGTTCTTAGCGACTCTCACTTTAATAGTGTGACCTGACTTAAAATTTTGAAGTGGACTAATTCTTGCAAAAGAATTGAAAGTGAATAAAAGAATAAAAAGTAAGAATAGACTTCTCAAATATCATCGTCCTGATTCGTGCGGCATCCTTGCCAAGCAACTTAATCTATTAAAATGATATATGATTTTACTATACTACTCAACTTGTAAGAAATTTAATCGCCTTTTGCATATCGGCCCAAGCCGTTTTCTTCATCGACTCATTAACTTCTAATAGCTTAGGGTGGAAAAGTGGCATTGTTTCAATTACCTGAGTTTTTCCATCAACTTCAGTTTGAATAGAATGGAATACACCATGGACATTTGCCAATCGAACCTGCTTGTCTAAGCACAGCTTAGTGGCAGCCGCTCCAAGAGGAACAAGAAGAGAAGGCTTAAAGTGTGCACAACAAGAAAAAATAAATTCTTTTGCATCTTTTTTAATAAAAGGAACTCGAATAAAGCGCCCTGAAGAGATTTTCATCGCCTTAATCATTCTTCCCATAATATCTTGATCAGACTCAATCATTGATAGCGGAAGAAAATCAGGAAACTCAGACTCCTCTATTTCATCTAATCCAAAAAAGATAATATCAATTTCACCTTGATAGTCCTGATAACCAGGAATTGTCTCTAGTTTCCAATTTTCATTATATTTTTGAATTAAATTTATGAACGATGTATCAACTTTAACCAAAGATGAGCTGGCCTTTTTTTCCACTTCAATCTTTACTGGCGCAGGGTTGTCTTCTATAGGAACTTCAATTTTCGTTTCTTGAGGCCTTGCTGCAATCTCTGGGACATTCACCTCAAAAGACTCTTTCTTGGTCAGGTTAGGCTTATTAGAGGCTTCATTTGAGCTAAGAGTACGACCTACTAACTTAGGAAACCACAGGGTATTTTCAAAGATTTTTGCATAGTAATTCGGCTTCTCATTAGATGAGATTTTTAGCTTATTATTGAAATCTTTAGTTAATTTTGAAATTAGTTGCTGTGCCATTCAATTCTTTCCTATGGGTAAAATATCCCTAAGGCACTAAAATTAAAAGCTTAAATTTTAGAAGATTTATAAGCCTCCGATAAATCTAGCATACCCACTGAGGACACCCTGCATCAAAGAGTCCAAAGTTACGGGGAATTAGATTTTAAAGGAGCTACTACATGTCTTTCGATCCAGATTTCCAACTTGAAAATTTCGAAGAACTTTTTGGGGATTTCGAGCAAGTACATAAAGTATTAAATGAGTGTCCAGTTTGTGGTTCAAATATGGTTCACACACACTTATCAGATTATAAGAATTTGTACATACACGAGAATTCGAGATGTACTGATTGCGGGCACGGCAATCGAAAAAAAATTCACCATATCAACTAGCACTCTATTTCTGAGGGAATTCTTTTAAAAGTTTTAATTGAATTCTCTCAGCAATACTCTCCTTCACATTTAACTTGTGGCTAATTTCAATCAAAGATAATTGCGCAAGCTCTTTTAAAGTTAAATCCATATTCTCGTGAATAGTTTTTAAAGTCTTCTCTCCAATCCCCTCAATATCATCAAACCATGAAGTAAAAATTCGATCCTTTTCTTTCTTATGATGTAGCTTACGAGAAAAACGATGGGCCTCATCTCTCATTTGAACAACAATTCTCATTAGTGAAGGCGTCTTCTTTAAAATATATGGATTAATGCGATTAGGAATAATTAAGCGCTCATCAGAACTTGAAACCTCTTTATCCTTAAAAGTTTCACTCTTACTTGTTTTTATTTTTGCAATTCCAACAACAGGAATATCTAATTCAAAATCTTCCAAAACAGCTAAGAAGCTTGAAACCTGCCCTTTACCACCATCGACAATAAAAACATCAGGTAGCTTTCCTTTCTTAAGCCTTCTTGCGAGAACTTCTCTCATCATAGCAAAGTCGTTATTACCTTCAGGCCTCTCTTCCAAATGGTAGTAACGGTATTGAGTCTTATCGGGTTTTCCATCGCGAAAAACGATTTGAGAAGCAGTTGGAGACTTACCTTGCCAAATGGCAACATCAAAACATTCTAAAATCTTTGGTGTCTCTTTTAGTTTTAAAAGTTCCTTTAACTTATTTAAACCGATCCAAGGGCCATCCATATTTTTAACGCGAAAGCGCTGATGCTCTTTTGCATGATCATACGTTAATTCATAAAGGGACTTCATTTTTCCAATTGGCTTTTGAACTTCTATTTCTTCGTCCACAACCTCTTTAAAAGCCTCGCTAATCATTGCAAGATCATTCTTTTTCTCGTCGATATAAATGCGACTTGGAAGTTTTTCTTTAGTATTAGAATAGTACTGAAATAGGAATGTTTGAAAAAGTTCGTGATTCTCTTTGTCACTATCCCCTTTCCCAAAATGAAAGTTCTTATGTCCTAATAAAATTCCCGATCTCATCATATAAATAGAAATATCGACTTCTAGCTCTCCCACATGATAAGCGGCAATATCAAAGTCTTTCTCAGTAGATAATTCTACATTTTGTTTTTGATAGGCCTTTGAGAATTCTTTTAATTCTTCAATGCTATCGCGGATTTCAGCAGCACGTTCAAAATGCTCTTTTTCAGCTTCCTTAAACATTCTCTCTTCAAGAGTTTTTAAAACCTGACTACTTCTTCCCTCAAAGAAATTAATCACATTATTTAAATCAACCTCATAATCTTCACGTGAAATATAATCCACACAAGGAGCAGAACATTGTCGCATTTGATAGATAAGGCACGGCCTTTTTCGTCTGCGCATCTCCTCAATTGAACAGTCTCTCAATGTAAATGACTTGGTTAAAATACGAGAAATCTTGTGAATATTACTACCTGTGGTGAAAGGACCAAAAAGGCGAACCTTCTTCTTTCTCTTAGGTCTTCGAGTATAAACTAGTCGTGGAAACTTTTCATTGAGATCGATTTGAATATAGGGATAACTCTTATCGTCTTTTAATTGAATATTATACTTAGGTATATGCTTTTTAATTAAGTTATTTTCTAAGATATATGCTTCAGCATCAGTCTTAGTCATGATGAAATCAAAGTCCTGAATATGAGAGACTAGGATCTGTGTTTTCGGTGACTTCTCTGAACTATTAAAATAACTAGAAACTCTCGCTCTAAGATTCTTCGCTTTACCAATATAGAGGATCTCTTCGACGCCTGCTCGCTTGCGTTTCATCAAATAGCAGCCGGATTTCGTTGGTAAATGTTTTGCTTTTTCAAGAAGCTGTAAAGTATTTTTCTTCATTATAATTATCTACATATAACCTTTTATTCTCTTTACTTTAACACTATTCCCCATTAAATTGATCAGATCATTAAAAGGAAGAGGTAAATGTCAAAACTAGGTGTTGGTAAGGAAATTGTAACATATTGTAGCAAATGTAAACTCGATCTTGCTCATTTAATCGTAGCAATGAAAGATACAGAAACTCCACATAAAGTTCTGTGTAATACATGTAAGTCAACTCACGCATACAAAGCTAAAAAAGTAGCTTCTCCAAGTGCTGCTCGTAAGAAGGCAGGAACTAGAAAGAAGCGTGTTTCTACTGAAGATAAAATTATCAACATTTGGGAAGATGCAATGGCAAAGCTTGATGGTGATCCAATCAAGTACAATATTCGCCAAAAATTTGAAATTGGTGATGTTATCGGCCACCCAACTTTTGGCCCTGGTTTAGTTGAAAAGAACCTGGATGCCAATAAGATCGAAGTCGTTTTCCGCGGCACAATCAAAGTTCTCATGCATAACAAATAAAAAAAGAGCTTAATAAGCTCTTTTTTTATTTGTACGTCCTTCGTTTGAAATGAGGGTATATACGAGAGAGAAACCTTTAGGTTTCTCAGTTCGCCAAAAACGCAATACAAAGAGCTTAATAAGCTCTTTTTTTATTTGTGCGCCCAACGCAAAAAAGCCTCCCATACAGGAGGCTTTTAAATCTTATATCTCTCTATCTTTTGTCAAAGAATCTAGTTCATTCCCCAATTCATTCCAGCGCCACCTTGGACACCAATACTGAATTGACCATTAAGTGCTCCACCGGCCATTGAGCCGTAATTTACACCAGAGTTATACATTCCAGAGTAATTATTAGCATAGATATTCTGCTGAGCATTCTGTAAATTTCTATAAAGGGCCTGATTTGCATACATTGCAGTTGCTTGGTTTTGGTAGTTACCTTGAGCAACAGCTTGTCCCTGTAGTCCATTAATATAGCTTTGGAATTGTTGTGTTTGGTATGCAGAGTTTCCTCCACCATTAACACCCCAGTTTCCATTAGCACCCCAGCCACCGCCAGCGTTACCATTTAGACCCCAGCTTGTTCCACCGTTGACTCCCCAGCCACCGTTGTTTCCAGCGCCCCAGTTACCATTACCTCCGCCGGCCCAGCCGCCATTAACGCCCCAGCCACCGTTGATATTACCATTTCCACCTGGGTAAGTGTTACCACATGAACATGGTGCAGAGATACACATGCAGGCCATATTTCCGCCTCCATTTCCGCCCCAGTTTCCACCAGTGTTAATTCCCCAGTTTCCGTTACCACCGGCTCCTGGATATTGTCCTGGTGCTGGATAAGTTGGATAAACTCCACCGTTTCCACCCCAGTTTCCGCCTCCATTGACGCCCCAGCCTCCGCCAGCAACACCACCTGGATACATTCCTGGATAACCTCCGGCTCCAGCACCGCCGTTAATACCCCAACCTAAGTTGAATCCTGCATTAACACCTGCTCCTGGATACATTCCCATTCCAGAACCTGGGTACATTCCCCACGCTCCACCTGTATTCATTCCCGGATAAGCACCGATTCCAATATTAAGTCCAAAGCCTGCACCGGCTCCAGCTCCAGGGTAACCAGACATTCCTGGATACATTCCAACACCCATTCCGTTGCCCATTCCCATTCCGAAATTAGCACCAAAACCTGAGCCGAAACCAGATCCAAATCCAGCTCCATATGGGTAGCCACCCATGCCCATACCCATACCTGCACCCATTCCAAATCCTGGATACATACCACCGTAGATATTTCCGCCAGGGTACATTCCTGGGTATCCACCCATTCCCATACCACCATTCATTCCGACACCGCCATTAATACCGATTCCGAAACCTGCGTTACCACCTGTAAGAAGTCCAGCAAGAGCTGATCCTGCAAGAGATCCTAGTGGATTCATATAAACATTTGCTTGGTAACCGCCACCAAAGCCGTTACCCATTCCACCCATTCCAGGGTATCCACCCATGCCAAATCCTCCACCGCCGTAGATTCCTCCACCGAAGTTTGGTCCGGCCATTCCACCAAGGAAGCCACCTGTGTAACCTT
This sequence comes from Halobacteriovorax sp., assembly GCF_048381875.1. Lineage (NCBI taxonomy): Bacteria > Pseudomonadati > Bdellovibrionota > Bacteriovoracia > Bacteriovoracales > Halobacteriovoraceae > Halobacteriovorax > Halobacteriovorax sp. The sequence continues at coordinate 687,719 of NZ_JBLXBP010000002.1, forward strand.
GACCTAGCCAGCCATTTCCTACACCACCAAACATTCCACCAGTAAGTCCAAGACCACCAGCATATGCACCATAACCGTAACCATTACATGAATTGAGCATATTTGATTGCTCATCTGGAAGGATTGGGTTTGCCCCTCTTTCTAGGTTGTAGTTATGATATGAGTCGATTGAGCCATGACATGACTTAATTCCGTTTTCAAAAGAATTTGCCCACGCTTCTTGTGAATCAGCAGCGTGTTTTGATTGAAAATAAACACTTCCCATAGCAGCAAGAGAAGGGATTGCAACTTTAGCGACTTCTGCCCACTCGTTTCTTTCTGGTAGTTTAGGTAAACATTCCACACAGAAGTCACCGTTGTCTGAACCACCTCGAGAAGCTCTGGTTACACATGCCGCTGCATCATCTTCATAGCCATTGTCTCTTAAATAGATACAATCGCTGATATCGATTTCAGCATATGTGTTGAACATCAGTGCTGCTAACAAGATGCTCTTTGCGCTAATAAGTCTTAACTTCATAGTTTTCTCCATAAAAACTTTAACAATCCTCATCTTCTTAACGACAGAATATGAATAAAACTTAAGCATTACGGCGACTTTTTTTATAAACTACTGATTTAACTGATTAATATTACGTTTACGAAGACAAAAAGACAGGCTAAATTGTCGGGTATGAGTAATACATTTTGGTGGATCCTTCTCATTTGCGTCTTAATTTTTGCCACTTATGCTGCCTTTGTTATTAAAGGTGAAAAGGAAGTGGCCCTAAAAGATGCTATCCCCTTCCCATTTTTTGGATTAGAAATTCCCGTACCACCTTGGTGGACATTAACAACTAACGAAGATGAATTAAAAATATTTGAAAGAACTGACACACGCTACGAGTGGCAGTCGCGCTTTAGTTTTTCAACAGAAGAATACAAAGACCTGCAAGATGCTTTTGAACAACTTGCAATTAAAAATCAACTTGTCTTCGATAAAGACACTTCCATTATTCATGAACCAACTTCCTTTAAAGAGCTACTAGACCAAGGGATCGAAACTCTTAGGGTGGAAGGAACCGCAACCAAAGCTCACGAGCTTCGTGTCTACTACGATGCTGCCTTATTAAAAGTTGATGATGGGATTGTGATATTAGAAAGTGAAAGCTCGGTTTTAAATGGTCTACTTGAGGGACCGTTTTTTGAGCAAGCGCTACATCACATCAAAAAACAGAAATAAAAAAGGCTCCTTTCGGAGCCTTTCTAATATTAACGACTTCTAAAAGTTCTAATATTTTGTACTAAGAAGTTGTGAATCTCTTCGTCCGTTCCGAAAACGTCATCGATGAATTCACAGTCAATTAAGAATCTTGTCATTCTCTTTGCAATATTATGAAGAGACTCTACTAAGTAAAGGCCACCAATATTTTCACCACTAAAAGACTTAATGATTTCTTTACGAGCGTGATTAAACATTTCTGACTCAGTTACATCTTCAGGCATATTATCTACACCCATTTTCTCTTCAACTTCTTCAATTGCTTGGTCACGAATATCTTCGTCAGTTGCAAGCGCTACACCAAACTCAGTTGCCATTGCTTCGATAAGTTTCTCGCGATTTGAAATATCGAACTCAATAACACCTTTCTCTTTAAGTGTATTAATTGTATGACTCGCTAAATTTTCGAGTGTTTCAAAGTTTGTTCTCATTTAATGCTCCAAATATATAATCTTCTTAAGTTTAACGACTTGCAAGCGGTGAAGCAAGGCAAATAATGTAAGAAACTAATAAAATTCTAACGACATAGGACTACTTTCGACGAAGAAGCTTATTTAAGAAGCGCTGAATTAAAACGTAATCACCTAAGACACTTAGCGCAATAAGATAAGCTAATCCCCCTCCTAATGCACTTATACTAAATGCACCAAGGTTATCCACAGTAGAAAAAATATTCAATGGAAAAAAGGAACGTAAATAAGATGCTGTAAAAAAAGCAGCGACAGCGCATAAGCAAATTTTAAAAAATCTAATTGGAAAAAAGAATGTTAACTCTAAATTTAGCATGCGAAATAAAAGTACTGACTGAGTAACGATGATAAAGATCATTGAAACAGAAGTTCCCATTGCAAGAATTTTAAAGCCATAAGTTTCAACAAGTGAAATACAAAAAATAATATTAATAAGTACTGCAATTGAAGAAATCGTTACAGGAATCTTTGGCCTATCCAATGTATAAAAACTCGGTGAGAAGACTTTATATAGGCCATAAAAAGGTAGACCAATCAGATATGCGTAAAGGGCCTCCGTTACCATCTTAGTATCATCTAGCCCAAATGCTCCTCTTTGAAATGAGATTGCAACAGTATCTTGAGCAAGAGCAAACATCAGGGCCATGGCCGGCATAAGTACAAAGAGACTAGTTATATAACTTGTTTGTAGTGCTTTTTTTGCATCTTCTTCATTTCCACTTCTCCACAACTCAGAAAAATAAACGAGATTTGAGTTTCCAATTGAAACCCCTAGGATTCCTACTGGAAATTGAAAGAGACGAAAAGCATATTGAAGCCATGAGACGGCACCGATAACAGTACCTGTAGCTAAAAATGTTGAAACAAGTAAATTGATTTGCGTTGCTGCAACACCAATTGTTCCAATACTCATACGCTTTAAAATTTCTTTTACATCTTTTGAGAAGACATCAATCTTTTCAATTTTAAAAAGTCCTTTACTAAAAAGCATTGGAATCTGAATGGCCATTTGAACAAAGCCACCAACAAGGACACCGATACCAAGAGAGACAATTGCATGAAGTCCTCTGGCCTCTAAAAACTTTGGCATGGTTACCATTGAGATAATCATAATAACGTTAAAGAAAGCTGGTGCCATCGCTGGCGCAAAGAACATACGATAAGTATTTAAAACTCCCATAAATAAGGCAGCAACAGAAACAAAGGCCAAAAAAGGAGACATCATACGAGTTAAGAGAATCGACATCTCAAAGCGATTAGCGTCCCTTGTGAACAACTCATTAGTAAGAAGCTGAATTAATTCAGGAGCGAAAATAAAAATAAGCCCACAGATTAAGGCCGTCACACTAAAGAGAACAATGGCCATTGACCATAATAAAGTTCTGGCGTGCTTATCCCCGTCGACTTTTGCACTGGTAAAAATTGGCACAAAAGCAGCTGAAAAGGCTCCTTCAGCAAAGAGATCTCTAAGCATATTGGGAATTCGAAAAGCAATCTGATAGGCATCTGTTAAACCTGAAGCACCAAATAATTTGGCCATCAAAATCTCACGAGCAAAGCCCAGAACGCGACTTGAGAGAGTCGCCATGGCCATTTTTATAGAAGATAATAAAAAATTCTTTCGGTGTTCAGTTGTCATTACAATATTTTGCACCACCCTCTATGACTTAACAAGTTGCCAATGAATGCAATATTTTCTAATCTTGTGGCCATGAGAACAGACATGGAAAAAACAATCAATCACATCAAGACTAAAAGTGCTGTAAACTGGGATGAATACTTCATGCTTCAAGCAATCATGGCCAGTTATAAGAGTAAGGATCCGGCCACAAAAGTTGGATGTGTCTTTGTTGATGATAATAATCATCAAATAACTTTTGGTTACAACGGATTTGTTGCAGGGATTGATGAGTCGAAACTTCCATGGGGAAAAGAGAGAACAGTACCTCTTGAGCATCAAAAATATGGCTACGTTGTTCATGCGGAAGCAAATGCTATCCTTCACTCTAACCGCCCACTCGCTAATACAACTTGCTACGTGACACTCTTTCCATGTCATGAATGTGCCAAGCTACTTGCCTCTTCAAAGATCAAGGAAGTCGTATACTTACAAGATAAGCATGCTGGATCAGAAACAAATCGCATCGCTCGTCGCATCTTTGACCTGACGGGAGTCACTTATCGTCAGCTTGAACTTGGAGAACATGTTCTAGACTCACTCATAGCACACTTTACAGACGCCTTTTACCGCGACTAGAACGTTGCACAATTTTCAGTAAATTCCTAGACAAGTTTGACTAATGAAACTATAGTAAGCCCGTTCAGACAAATGGAGAATACTATGGTTTTATCGAAGGCAAAGAAAGGCGCAAGCGTAAAGATACTATCTTTTAGCAACGAGCTTAAGCACAAAACAATAATGACTGGTTTAGGTATCCTACCTGGTGATTCAGTTTATATTGTTGCTCCTTCATTTCTTGGCTCTCCTTTAACTCTAAGATTAACAGATGGTGAAACAGTTGCTCTTCGTCTAAGTGAAGCAAGCTTCATTAACGTAGAGGAAATGCAATAATGAAAAAGACGCTACTTATAGGGCCAGCAAACTCTGGAAAATCTGCCATCTTCAATATGCTCTCAGGAGCAAATAGAAAAGTTGCAAATTACAATGGTATTACTGTTGATACTGCAACAGCGGGACTTATTTCAAACTCTCGTCATGAAGAACAGCTTGCTATTGTCGACCTTCCAGGGATCTATTCTCTAGTTCCTTCATCAATTGATGAAGCCGTTACAACTTCAACTCTAATTGGAAGAAATAACCAAGTAACAGAGTTTCACGATGTTGTTTGCGTTGTGGACTGTGCACGTCTAGACTCTTCTCTTTCATTAACTCTTGCTATGAAGGATCTCTTCGGTGGAAAGATAAAAGTTATCTTTAATAAGATTGATCTTGATATCGCAAAGAATTATGACTTTGATAAAATTGGTCAGCACCTTGGTGTTCCTTATTTAAAGTTCTCAACAATGAGAGATAGCAGTGCCACTGTCGATCAATTCATAAGAGAAAATGCATCAGCTTCTGTATTAACTCCAGTTAATAAAATTCAACTTTCAAATGAATCAACAGAGTACAATCCTTTTAGTGTTAACTTTGAGGAAGAAGAACATATTCAACTAGAAAATGAAGTTGCAGCTCTTTCAAATATTGAAAAGTATCAAAGAGAAGCACGTGATCTAAAAGCATCATATGCAATAGGAAAGAATAAAGGACTAATTCAATTATCAAATAAGATTGACCATATTGTTCTTCATCCAATTCTAGGTGGAGTTATCTTCCTGGCCGTTTTCTATTTAATCTTTCACTCAATCTATACTTGGTCAGGTCCAGCAATGGATCTCATCGATGGTGGCGTGGGAGCTTTTGGTGAATACGTAAGTTCAATACTTCCTCCAGGCATGCTCAATAGCTTTATTGTTGATGGTGTTATCGCTGGAGTTGGTGGGGTTATTATCTTCCTACCACAGATTATGATCCTCTTCTTCTTACTAAGCCTTTTAGAACAAAGTGGATATATTTCTCGTGCTTCAATTATTACTGACCGTGCAATGTCATACTTTGGACTAAATGGAAAAGCATTCCTTCCTTACCTTTCTGGATTTGCTTGTTCTGTACCTGCAATTATGGCAACGAGAACAATCTCAGATAAGAAGGAACGTCTTGCAACACTTATGACGATTCCTCTTATTACTTGTTCAGCAAGACTGCCTGTTTATATTCTTTTAATCGGAACTTTTGTTCCAGAGAAAACAATATTTGGAATCTTCAATTCACAGGCACTTTCATTCTTCTTCCTATATTTCCTAGGAAGTTTTGTGGCCTTAATTATTGCAAAGATATTTAGACTAACTCTTTATAAAGGTAGTACGACTTCATTTATTATTGAACTACCACTCTATCAACTTCCAACTCTTAAGCCGGCTTTTAAGGCCATGACTTTTAAAGGGAAAATTTTCTTGAAAAAAGCAGGAACGATTATCCTTGGGCTTTCAATGGTAATTTGGTTTCTTTCAACATTTCCAAAACCAGCGGAACAACTACTTGTTGGAAAAACTGATGCAGAAGTTGCTTCGATCTCACTTGAGCATTCAACGATTGGGCAATTTGGAAAACTAATTGAGCCAGTAATTAAACCACTTGGATATAATTGGAAAATGGGTGTCGGTATTACTGTTGCTATGGGGGCCAGAGAATTATTTGTTTCTACACTTGGAACAATCTATGCTCTTGGTGATGTCGATGAAGAGTCCACAACTCTTAGACAGCGCCTACAATCAGAGATCGATCCAGTCACTAATAAACCAGTTTTTAATACGGCCGTAGCTTGGTCACTATTAATCTTCTTTGCCTTTGCCATGCAGTGTATTTCAACACTTGGTATTGTTAAAAGAGAAACAGACGGTTGGGGACATGTCTTTCTCATGTTCGGTTACATGACAGTTCTGGCCTACGGTGGTGCATTCATCACATATCACATTTTAATTTAATTACATTCATATATTCTCACGGCATCGGATAATAAAATTCCGATGTCCAGAGGATCTCTTTCCAATATAACTGAAACCATTGTATCTGGTTCAACACTTTGTTTGCCAAGTGGATACCAACCACCTTTTCCTGATTTCATATTATAATTGATTAACCTTGAGAAGATCTCTATATCCTCTTGAAAGACAGTCACTTTAGCATTGGAGAGACCGCCAATAGTTGTCACTCGATAAATATCAATACAGTAATTTCTATTTTTAGGAATGAAGCTATAAATAGCGTATGCGTATTCATCCTCACTCATTCGCACCGTGCTTTCTTGATAGCCTTTAAGATTACTCTCCTGCCAATCACCATATTCACGATACCCATCATTACTAGTAAATGATTTCTCATCCATTCCTTTGGCAAAGATCACCGCTTCTTTATTCACGTTAACATATTTTCTTCCCTGACAATCTTCATTCTCTTCTAGACGAGAGAAGCGAACTTCATCAGCTCGTAATTTTTTGAGATCTTCAATACCTTTATAAACAATGACCTTAGCTTCTTGTTCATTGGTAAATGTAAACTCGCCAAGAGGATACCAGCCTTTGCGATCCGTCGGTAATGACATATTCACGCTGGCCACTCCAATTTGTTCAGTTCCATCAAAGATATCCACAAATGCACTTTCGGTTGCATCAGGAGATGTTACTCGATAAAGCCATATACAATAAGTCGAATCACCTAGTTGATCTGTTAGATAAATACTTTGTGCCGTTGGGTCTACTGAATAGCGAGAAATACTGCCTCCGGAGCCACGAAGTTCATCCTGAAACCATGCTCCTTCCTGAATAAAGCCATCTGTATCCTCTTTAGAATTATCATTTGTAATGTCAAAGTAATTTCCAATAGTGAGGCTTTCAACACCTTCAACATAGGTACTGGCCGGAGAGCGATCAACTGCCATTGCACCTTCATTAGTTTTCACAACTTCTGAACTTGTTGTTCTAAGATTATGTCCTCTTCCAAGACAAGCGATGAGAACAATTAATGAAATTGGAATAAGAGAATAAGTGAACAATTTTCTAAATTTTGACATATGTGCCTCTGTAGCGTTGTTCTACACACATCTTATCAGCTATTTAGAAAAATTCTAAAATGAAGTTCAGTAAAGATACTCAAGAATTTTTAAGATCACAATATTGTCTGATAGATCTCGTAACTTTCATCATCAAAGCAACAAAAGATCACATCATCAAAAGAATCGATTCCATCAAAACTCTTTACAGCAGAAGTTGCTGTAATGGCCGCTTCAATCTTAGGGTAACCAAAGATCCCTGTAGAGATACATGGAAAAGCAATGGACTTACACTCATTTTCTTGGGCAAGTGAGAGTGCATAGATATAACATTTTTCAAGTAGTGCTGACTCACCGTTATTGCCACCTTCCCATTTAGGACCGACAGCGTGGATGATAAATTCAGCAGGAATATTAAATGCCTTTGTTAAGCGGGCCTCCCCTACAGGGCAACCTCCCATTTCACTTAATTCCTTTTCTAACTCCTCACCGCAAGCTGCGTGAATAGCGCCATCAACACCACCACCGGCCTTGAGTTCAGAGTTTGCGGCATTAACAATAACGTCCACATCTAGAGTTGTAATATCGGCTTTAATAACTTGAATATTTTTCATAAGAGATTTCTAGCATGAATAAAATTAGATTTCATCGTAAAACTTCAAAATTGTACGAGCATACCAATATTTACGATCCCCTGGCTCCCCATTATAGTCCACTAACGCTTGATAATAATTATCCATTAGGTCTTGCTCATAATTCTTGGCCAAAAAGACCTTTAAAAGAATCATGCCGTAGACGATAGAAAGCTGAACATCTTCTAAGAATAATTCTTTCTGATTGCTCCAGCCACGCTCTCTCAACCAAAGCTGCTGCCACTGATCAGTGCAATTTCCAATAATATCGTTTAAATAATTAGTATTGCGAGAATTCGCATATCGCGGGCCTCTCTCCCCTAGTTGGTCAGAGACTTCTTGGGCACCAATAGAAGTAAATTGTGTTAATCCCACTGCTCCGGTGTGGGAAATGGCCGTCATATCAAAATTTGACTCCATTCTCATGAGGGCCACAAAAAGCTTTGCATCCACTTTAAAACACTCAGCAAGAGTGATTGTTTCATAAGCAATCTGAATCACTTGCTCAGTGGGAACTGCTGGATTTTCAGAAAGCATATAAGTGAGAAAATCATTAGGATTGTATTGTTTCTCAATTCGGTAATCCTTAATTAGCTTTTCGTGGTCCACGAAGTATCCCTCTGGAATTGCGGCCACGGCACTTAGTGTTAATAGGCTTAATATAAGTATTTCTAATAATTTTCGCATTTAATAATTATTTCTAATGAAAAACTAAAAGGCAACTTACAAAAAGTTGCCAATAATAGGGTTACATGTAGTGGCCAACGTTCTATAATCGCAGCACAACTAAGAAAACTTCAAAAAGCTATGGAGGCCTTTGTGAAACCATTTATTGTCGTATGTGACGGAATGGATGCTGACGTATTTGCATCATTACAAGCTGTAAGTGAATTTGACGTACATCCAAAAGCAAAATTAACTCAAGATGAGATTAAAGAACTTCTTCCAAAAGCAAGCGCTCTTGTTATCCGCTCTGCTACAAAGGTTCAAGAAGAATACTTAGAGCTAGCACCAAATCTTAAGTACGTTATTCGTGCTGGAGCTGGTACAGATAATATCGATAAAGTTAAATGTGGTGAGCGTGGGGTAAAAGTTTCTAACACTCCAGGTGCAAATAATAACTCGGCAGCGGAGCACGCCGTTGCTCTTATGATGACTGTTCTTAGACATACTGCTGCAGCAGATGCCACAATGAAAAACGGTGGTTGGGACAAATCAAAGTACACAGGAAATGAGCTAACAAATAAGAAAGTTGGTATCGTTGGTTTTGGTCAAATTGGAAAGATCGTTGCTAAAAGACTTCAAGGTTTTGAACCAGAAGTTAAATTCTTTGATCCATTTTGTGAATCAAGTGATCTAGCATACGTATCAAAGGCCCAATCAGTAGAAGAAATTTTTGAAACTTGTGACATCATTACACTTCATACTCCTCTAATGGAAGAGACGAAAGGAATGATCAACAAGGACTTATTTAATAAAATGCAGTCTCATGCTATTTTAGTTAATGCTTCTCGCGGAGGAATTGTTAACGAGGAAGACCTTGTTAGTGCTCTTAAAGAAGGTAAGCTAAAAGCAGCTGGCTTTGATGTATTTGCAACAGAGCCACTTGAAGAAGACTCTCCCCTACGCCAAATCCCAAATCTCGTATTAACTCCTCACCTAGGTGCTGCAACAGATGAAGCACAATTAAGAGTTGGAGAAATGGCAGTAAATCAACTTAAAGAATACTTTTTAAATGATAATTTACTACACGAGGTTAAAGCTTAATTATGAAATCACTTGCGATTATTGGTTCTCAATGGGGAGATGAAGGAAAAGGAAAAATCACTGATCTACTTGGATTAAAATGCGATGTTGTTGTTCGCTACCAAGGAGGAAACAACGCTGGTCACACGATCATTGTTGGTGAAAAGAAAGTGGTACTACACTTGATTCCTTCAGGAATTTTACACGATCACTGTGTCTCAGTTATTGGCCATGGTGTTGTTCTAGATCCAGAAGCATTCTCTAAAGAAATAGAAAATGTTAAAAACTCTGGTCTAACTGTTACTCCTGAGAAACTTAAGATTTCTTCGAATACCTCTGTTATCACTTTTTATAACCGTCTTCTTGACGGGCAACGTGAGGCCAAAGGTCCAGTAAAAATCGGAACAACAGGAAAAGGAATTGGCCCAGCTTATGAAGATAAAATTTCAAGAAAAGGGATCAAAGTAAAAGACCTTTTCGACAAAGAAGTTTTAACTGAAAAGCTAAAGGCAAACCTTTTAGAAAAAGAAACTCTTTTCACTAAATTATATGAGTGTGAATACCCAAGTGTTGAAGAAGAAGTAGAAAGACTTATGAGTCTTGCTAAAGAACTTGAACCATTTGTTTGCGATACATTTAGCTTCCTTGATGAAGCAAAGCGCGCTGGTAAGAAGATTCTTTTTGAAGGCGCACAAGGTGTTCTTCTTGATATCGACTTTGGTTCATATCCATTTGTTACATCATCTTCAACTGCTTATGCAGGAATTTACTCTGGAGCGGGACTTCCAGGTGGTACCGTTGAAGAAGTTCTAGGGATTACAAAAGCCTACACTACTAGAGTTGGAGAAGGTCCATTCCCTACTGAATTATTTGATCAAATGGGTGAAGATATTCAAACTAAAGGTGGAGAATTTGGAGCGACAACAGGACGTAAGAGAAGATGTGGATGGCTTGACCTTCCTCTTCTAAAATACTCTGTTAAATGCTCAAACTTAACTTCCATTGCGCTGACTAAGCTTGATGTTCTAAGTGAGATGGGACCACTTCAAGTTTGTACAGGATATGAGTACGAAGGACGTACAATCGATTGTGCCTATCCAGGAATTGATCTTTCAAAAGTTAAACCAATTCTTAAAGAAGTTGCTGGTTTTAACGATGACTTCAAAGGTGAGCTTTCAAAAGAAGTAAAAGATTATATCGCACTAATTGAAGAGGCGATTGAAATCCCAGTTGGAATCATTGCCTTCGGTCCAGAAAGATCTGAAATTAAATTTCTAAAAGAATACTTCTAATTAATCATTCAAAATAAAAAAGACTTTTGGCCTAGGTTCTACCTAGGCCTTTCTATCTTGAACGTTGTTTTGGGAGATGGCCGTTGCAGACTACCATCATTGAGGCGAGCGCCCTATTCAGAGCAACTCATTGGCGTGTGTGATATAGGTTCTATCGCATCTTTTCTAGAGCGATGTATTTTCTTACTTTCTTAGTCAAAAGGTCTTTGTGCCATACCGGAGAGAGAGAGATGATCGAAATGGCACAAAGCTTTTGTACTCGTCGATAGGGACTTTCTCAGGGAGGGACAAGTTGAGATAAGCACAAGGTGTAAGAGGAGTTTTAAAAGCAGAACAAAATAAAGCTTACTTCCTTTTGCGTTCCCTATCGACAAGATTAGAATACGCAAAAGTTGATATGCATTTGTTCAACTATTGTTAGGAATCGGTTTTAAATTGTTAAAAAATTGTCAAAAGTGCCGTGAGCGGCGCAGCAATCACAGTAACTCTGCAAAAACCTTATTGTCTTTAAATTCTTTAAGCTGCACTTGATGAATTTGGTTCTTCAAATCTCCATCATGAGAAACTTTTACGCGAATAAAGTTGGATGTATAACCTTCCCAAAGTCCGTTCTTATCTTTCTTTTCAAAAAGAACGTTAGAAGTTTCACCAATAGAGTCTTCAGAGAACATATTAAGCTTAGCATCGCCTAACATCATCAGAGTCTTTACTCGACTCTTCTTTACTGGATGTTGGATATGGTCTTCCATACGTGCTGCAACCGTATTCTTTCTCTTAGAGTATGGGAACACATGAAAGTGTGTAATTGGTAATTCTTTTAAGAGGTTAAAAGTATCTTGAAATTGCTCATCTGTTTCACCAGGAAAACCACAAATAACATCGGCCCCAATCCCAGCATTTGGAAAACGTTCAATGATCTTATTTATAATGCGACGATAATCTTCCACAAGATACTTACGCTTCATCTTTGTGAGGATCTCATCATTTCCACTTTGCATAGGAACATGAAAGTGATCAAGAAACTTAGGTGAAGAGGCCATATAATCAAGAAGCTCATCTGTGATAGTATTTGGCTCAACACTTCCAAGGCGAATTCTCTCTAGGCCTTCAAGTGCATTTAACTCTTTCAAAAGATCCAGAAGTTTTTCACCTGACGTTGTTTCGTATTCACCAATATTAACACCAGTGAGAACAATTTCTTTAAATCCTTGAGCAATAACACTCTTTGCTTCTTCAATCGCCTGAGCGATTGAGACGGCCTTAGAGCGTCCACGAGCAAAAGGAATAATACAGAATGAACAAACGTAATTACACCCGTCCTGAATCTTTAGAAACGCTCTCGTGTGACCTTCTTCTTTTGAAGTTGCCGCACCAAAGAAATCCTTAGATTTATCAATATGAATGGTATCGGTTTCATCTTCACTTAAATAATCAAAGACTTTATATTTCTCACTCGTTCCAAGAACAAGATCAACACCAGTCATTTTAGCAATGCGTGGGGCATCCATTTGGGCGTAACAGCCAGCGACGACAATCTTTCCATCAGGAGAAGCTCGATGGGCCTTGCGAATTAAGTTGCGGCACGTAGAGTCCGCACCATCCGTTACTGTACATGTATTAATAAAAGTAACATCAGCACTATCACCAAATTCAACAACCTCATATCCACGCTCAACAAAGCCTTGAGAAATTGTTCCCGTCTCTGAAAAATTTAAACGACATCCTAAAGTGTGGAATGCCACTTTTTTTTGTGAATTATTATCTGTTGAATTTACTTCTGTCGTCACTGAAGTCTACCTTTATAAAGTCCTGTATTAATCGGCTTAAAATAGACTATTTCGGCTTTCGTGACAAGTTAGGCGATAAAAAATACCATGAGTAAATAAATTTAACTTCCTAAAAAAATTACCATTTTTCTTAACTTTTTTGAAAATCAGCATTGACTTCTGAACCAAGAACACTTATATTCTATCTCACCAAAACACAGATGGTCTCTTAGCTCAGTTGGTTAGAGCATCTCCCTTTTAAGGAGAGGGTCCTGCGTTCGAGTCGCAGAGAGATCACCATTTTGGTTTCCAAATCCGGGAAATAAGTTAGCGCTCCCATCGTCTAGCCCGGTCTAGGACACCGCCTTTTCACGGCGGTAACAGGGGTTCGAATCCCCTTGGGAGTACCAGTTTTATATTAGGCCAGATCTTAGATCTGGCCTTTTATATTTTAAGGCCCTATTTATCTGGGGATTCGAACTTTCACTAAATTTATATTTCCCAACTACTAGCTTTGATCCGAAATCACGCGAGCTACGCTCTTTGATTTCTTAAGGCACATTCATCTGTGCTTCAAAACTGCCCTTTGGGGCACTTTTGCCGCACGATGCCCCTTGGGAGTACCAGTTTTATATTAGGCCAGATCTTAGATCTGGCCTTTTATATTTTAAGGCCCTATTTTTCATTCAACCTCTAATTCATCAAATAAAATAACTAGACTAACCATTTCTTTAGAAGATATGTTCGTGAAAAAGTCACTAATAGATCATATGGAGGGGATATGAGATTTCTAGGTTTATTTTTCATCTTAATAACATTAAGCACTCAAGCATTTAATCTACCAGTTGTTGGAATTGGTAGATCGGGAAAAAAACATGAAGCCTATGAGGCCATGATTTCTTGGTGTGATAAAAATAAAGGTCAAATGGATGGTTATATTTGTCGTCGTGTAAGTAGTGAGGCCCACTGCTCATACAACACTTATGTATGCTCAGGGATTTGTATTGTTGGTGAAGAAGCATTAACAGAAGAGGCCCTAAGAGACTTTCAATTTTAATTGAAAACATTTCAATACTTTAGCACTATCAGGTACGAGATTGCGTATAAGAAGTTGCGATACGCGTCTCGTCCTGAAGCTGTATACCCGCTCTATCAGGGGTCTTCAAAGTAACAAAAACTGCATAAATATTTGTCATAACCCTGTTTAAATTACAAAAAGCACGTACCATACTGTGAATAAATACTATATATTGTATAATTAATACTATTTATTAAGGGGTGTACTAAATAGTATGCAAGCGAAAGACTACTTCCATTTGAATCAAAAATATCGTGAGTTCTTTCAAATGCACGTTTTGGCAGCAGTGATGATGATTATCATCTATATTGCCTTCTCATATTTTAATATTGAGCCTCACCTTTTAAAGGCCTTGAATCTTCTTATTCCATTTAATTTATTAATGGCATTTTGTTTTCATAAGAAATACTTTAAAAACCACTTAACGGGCTTCTTTTTTTTCACCGTTGTTGTCGAAAGTTTAATGTGGACTATTTACCCACGTTTGGCCGGATACACTCCAGCCAGCTCTTTTTGTTATATTGCTGCCATTATTATTTTGGCCTTTCATCTTCAGCATACAAATATAAAGTACTGTCTCCTGCACTTTCTTATTATTTCATTTAATAATTTTATGCTTGATGATCCCAATCTCGTATTAATTACATTTCTTCATATATTCATTACAACTGTGAGTTCAATCCAATCGATTATTTTTAGAAATAACGCTACTGAAATTCTACATAAAAAAGAATTCCACAAGAATATTTTAAATCTCAAAAGCTACTTCGCTCATAACTTATTAAATCCCATCAATAATATATTGAATGTCTTTTCTTCTGGGATTAAAGATCGAAAGAAAATAGAAGAAAGCCTAATTAAAAATAGCTCTCGTATCGAAGATTTTTTAGACGAAGACTTCGATGACGTTGACCACCTACTCGACTATCAAGTTGATATTTTCAACATTCCAATTTTCAATAACTTTAAGAAGTCTTCGATTATAGTCATCTTATCGATTTGTTTATTCTATATGCTCTATACAATTGATATCCATGCATCGATTTCAAATATCTCATATACTGGCCTAGCAATCGTTATAAACTTTCTAGTTTTTGCCTTTCATCTTTATAAGACAAAGAATCACTACTCTATTCAGAAAGTAAGTTTCTTTTATCTGCTGATAGCACAAATTCTTTTTTCAGCTAAATATTACTTCAGCCATGAGTCTGCTGTCTCACTCTCTCTACTATTGAGTAGCCTTCTATTTACAATAGTCTTAGCGGCCAATACTCGAGAGAAGTATATTTATATTTTATCGACAACGGCTTGCCTTCTCTCTCTTGTCACTGCAGATACAACACATATTATTATGTTTATTTCCTTTATCATTTACTTTACGAAAGTCGTCCTAGGATTCTATTTTAAGCATGAAATTATAAATGCAAGAATTAAAGACCTTGTTAAACAAGAAATATCTTTTGAATACTCAAATAAAATAGAGAAAAACCTAATTCCACTTTTTAGAAACCTTAAAAAAGATATTGATAACTTTATTATGAATAGTAGTGATAATCTCGATACAGAGGTTTTAAAAAGTGCACAGAGCCTCACCGAAGCGGTCTATATACTTAATCAAACAGACGAAAATGGCCAAACAGATTTCAGAAATTAATTAGATAGAGACTTTGCTAATTCAATGGCCTCTTGTACTTCATTGCCTTTAAAGCCTCGTTTTTCAATATAGCGTCGAAAAAAGCCACTCGCCTTTGCCACTAAAGTCTTGCGCTTAGGAATGACAACTAACTCAGCTCGATCTTCGAGGCCATTTAAGATCTCATCCACAACTTCTTCAACAGTGATCATTTTCCAAGGGCCTTCTTTATTTCCCCCCCATAATTTGTGCCCCACAGGATCACTCGTTACATTATCCATTAATGGAGAAGGAAAGAAAGTTGGATGATAGCTTCCAACATCGACTCCGAGATGTTTTACTTCTAATCTAATACTATTGCATACAGCGAGCATTCCGGCCTTACTAGCAGCATATGATGCCTGCAAAGGACAATGAACAAATGAGGCCATCGAGCAAATTGCAGCGAGGTAGCCCTTGCTTTCTTCAATATACGAAAGTGCAGCCTTAAATGTTCTCCATGAACCATTTAAATTTATATCGATAACTCTTGAGAAGTCTCTTTCATCAGTTGTCGTCATTGGTGCCATTTGAGTTATACCAGCATTAGCAATAACAATATCAATCTGTCCGTAATGATCGTTAACTTTGGCCATTGCTTTTTTAATCGATTCGTAATCTGTTATATCAACTTCTAATCCTAAGGCGTTGAGCTCACTGGCCTGCTTATTAACTTGCTCGACATCAAAGTCCATTAATGCAAGCTTAGCTCCTCGCTTTTCTAATTCAAGACTCAAGGCCTTTCCTAGTCCTCCAGTTGTACCGGTAATAGCAATGACTTTGTTTTTAAGATTACTTTTCATGATTATTCTAGATTGTCTTTAATGATCTCTCCTTTGCTCCTTTATAACATGTCATAAAAGGTAGGGTTTATAACTTGTAAATATGACAGTGTTCATCTTAATTAGGTAAGGACCATTTGCCGACAATAAGAATCAAGTATTAAGAACATCCTTCCTACATTGAGATTCGGGAAATTATTAGTGGTAAACTTTTCTAGTGAGGATATTATCAATACTATTCCTATTTGTAATTTCTCCTTTATCTTTGGCCCAAAGTAAACGCGCCAATGAGCTTTCTATTAAATTTGATAATGATGCTGCCTTTGAAACAGATAAGTACTACTCCAATGGAATTGAACTTATGTATAAAAGGAGGTTTGGTGGTCAAAGCTCATTATCAAAGTTTCGTCTTGGAGTTGCCCACAAGATCTTCACTCCAGAAGCAACTCTGAGTACAGCTGTTGTCGAAGGAGACCATCCATATACAGGATTACTCTATGGAATCTTTGGATTTAGCCACGTCAATAATAGCTATTATCTAAGGGCCGATCTCTGGTATGGAAAACAAGGCCCAGATGCAAAGGCCGGATCACTTCAAAATCTCTTTCATCGTATGACACCATCATCTCAAGTAAATGGATGGCAAAATCAAACAAGTAATCAAACATTTTATAATGGTGAGTTTAAGATTATAAAAATTAATCGAGGTCCCATTTTTGAATTCTCTCCCTGGCTACAAGGGCACACGGGTGGGCTTCTTAGAGATGTAGAACTTGGCCTTAAGATGGCCATCCATCTTGGTTTTCTTGAATTCTTTACAAATGGATCTGTTGTAAATAATTACTTCAATGCCATTTTACAAGGCTCAAAGAAGCAAGATTCTACTTATGTAATTGCCAGCGAGGATATGAATGATATCTACTATAAGGCCGATGCAGGATTTCACCTTCTCCTACAATCATTTCGTCTAACTTTAAAAGTGAATTATTATAGCGCTCAATTTGAAGGAGCAAAAGATCATACCTACGCGACTTTAGAGACAGCTTTCTACTTTTAATCTCTAAGAATTGAGTAATATTTCATATCCCAAAACTTATTGCGATGATAAATCTCACGTCTTAATGTTCCCTCATAGGTCATTCCAAGCTTTTGCATAACCCTCTCACTTGCAAGGTTTTCAGACTTACATCGGCATTGAATTCGCTCGATATCAAAGTGCTCAAAGCAATACTCAATAACAGCATCTGCCGCTTCTACAATTATCCCTTGTCCCCAGTACTCATCATTTAGGACATAGGCCAATTCCATACTCTTATTCTTCGTTGATACCCAAAAGCATCCTACACAACCAATCAACTTTCCCTCACCTTTTAAAGTAATGGCAAAAGGCTCGGGAACTCCTTGCTCGTAATTTGAAAATGCATATTTTTCGATGAAGTCGATACTATCCTGGACAGATTCATGAGGCTCCCAAAGGGTGTATTTTGATATATGTGGCTTCTTGCCATATTCGAAAATGGCATCTTGGTCACTTAGTCTAATTTCTCTAAGCTCAAGTCGTTTTGTTTCAATTTTTGGTGGATGCCACATTTTTACCCTCCCCAGGAGATTCACTAAATATCAGATTTTATTATAAAGACAAAAAATTTACATAGGAAGTGCATTTTTCTATTGTGCGAAATTTGAGACAGGAATATTATATAACCTAGATATATAAATAAGGTATATATCTTGAGTATATACTAATAACTTATGAGGAAATTAATGATGAAAAAGCTTAGCCTACTGTTACTCCTATCTTTGATGTTCAACACTTCTTTAACGTTTGCACAAGAAGATTGGTCAGACTCAACAAGTGAGACTGAAACAGCAACAGAATATGAAAGTTCTGATAATGCACCAGCAACTGATTGCTCGGCGACTGATGATTGTGTAGATACTTCGTCAGAAGAATCATCTGCACTTGGATCAGAGACAACGTCCGATGACTCTGATCTAGAAGTCGAATATTAAACCCTTTTCGCAGCGGCCATAGTGGTCGCTGCCTTCGTTTACTAACCAGCTTTATCGTGTATATAATATGCTTGTGAAAGACTTAGCATTTTCAAGAATACTTTTAGATATTATGCCCTTTATTGTTCGCTCAATTAGAGACGAAGTTAAGGCCGTGGCATCTCCACGTATTTCCTATCCACAATTTAGGGCCTTATCAAATATCGGTCGCGGACTGACGACAGTGGGTGAATTGGCCGAACATCATGGGATTAGCCAACCCGCCATGACAAAGACCATCAATATTCTTGTTGATGAAGGACTTGTTACAAAGAAGAAGTCAGTTGAAGATGGAAGACTAACACTATTAAGCTTAAGCACTAAGGGCCAGGGACTTTACAATGAGGTTTGGTCAGAAGTTCAAGAAAAGATCTCAGTAAAGCTTAAAGACTTTCCTATAAAAAATAGGAAGATGATGGTTTCAAATCTTGAGAAATTAAAAAGTATTATTAGTTAGGACTTTTGAAATCGATTGATATAAGTACAATGCTTACAGAACTCCTCAACTCTCTTATTATTATCAAAGCCTTTTCTCATTGCTATTGCTCTGTCTGACTTTAATATACCAGCAAGGTCTTGTTCAAATGCATTTCCTAGTGGAATCTGACATTCCTTATCCAGACAACAAGGTACGACTGTACCGTCAGCATGAATTCCAATATGTGATTTAAGAGCATGGCAACGTCCGATCTCTCCTTGATTTGGAAGATCCCAAGACGGCCAGTCAAAATGCGTATCAAAATGAAGGTAGACACGATTCCAAATTCTCTTACTTTTAATTGATTCAACTTGTGTACGACGATTTACTTCAATATCGTAAAAGCGCTCAAGAATCTGGAAAACTTCTTCATTTTCTTCCATAATCTGCTCATTTCGACCGAGATTCCAAAGTCGATAATTCACATATGTCTCAGGTGAGACTTCATTTAACTCACGAGAGAAATCAAGAATAGGACGCAAGTAAGTGTAGAAATCGCGATTGGGGAAATTATCTTTATAACTTTGTATTGAAAAGTTTATTTGCCTAAGAACCTTGCTTTTTAGAAGGATCTCTTTTCGATTGGCAATCACCACACCATTAGTCGTTATCTGAACAGGTACGTTATTTTCTTCACATATCTCCATCATCTTAACAAAGTTAGGATGGGCCAGCGGCTCCCCCATTAAATGAAGACATACTTGTTTCGCCAAAGGCTTTGCTTGCTTTAGAACCTTTTCAAAATCCTCAGGGCCCATGACTTTATTATCACGTTCCACCACTGGACAGAATGAGCACTGCAAATTGCAAATATTTGAAATTTCGATAAAGATTCTGTCTAACATAATCCATTTCTAACACGCTTCATCATGGCATGTCATGCTTTTTGACGAATGGCATATAGCACTCGATAATTATTATATTCAACAAAACTTAGGGAGTTCAAAATGAAGCAATTTCTATTGGTATTAGCTATTTTTATAAGCTCGGTATCGGCCCAAGCAAGCCTTGATCAATTCTGTAAATCAAAGAAAGGCGATACTGGTCACTATAAGAATGGTGATAACTACTATATCTACAAAGGAGCTTTTCTCTATAAATTTGAAGAAGATCAAATTAGATTGATCTTTTCAAAATATGAAATCCGGTCAGTAAGAGAATACGATGATAAGATCTATATCCTTACTCCAGACTATGTTTTTGTCCACCGTCTCGGTGACTATGAATTCGTCACAAGTTTTCCAACTACCGATCAGCAAATGACAAAGAAGCATCAAACGGCTCAAGATATGGCAATACTCAATGATAAACTCTTTATCGCTCACGGCTCACTTGGCCTAATAAAGATTGACCTTCTTGGAAATAGCATCGAATCAAATCATCAATTTGACCTACCTCACGAAAGAGGACAAGTATCAACAGCAACAGGAATTGATACTTATAATGGAAGACTTTTTGTGATGCTCGATAATGTTACTTACAACTTCTCAACAAAGAAAAGGGCCTATGAAGGACTGGTTATCTTAGACGAAAATATGAATCAACAAAGAGTTGTTCCAATTCGTCAAAATAGAGAAGCACTACATATGCCAAAGGCCATTATTTCTGGCGGATTCCTTATTTCAAGAAATATGCAAAACCTATATTTTTATAAATTAAGTGAATTAGACCGAGTCAGAACACTCTGGCCCAAGCGTAGACTTTACGACTTTGCAGGAGTGGATTTAGACTCAAATCCTTGGATATCAAATGGACAAGTATATGGATGCTTTAATCGATATGATGGAAAAGGTTTTGAATACATGCACAGAGAATTTCAATTATAAAATAAGAAAGCCTAGCATTTGCTAGGCTCTCCTCTCTTATGAGAATAAAGTTTTATTTAACAAATTCAATATGTCCTTCATTAATTCTCTCCAATTCCTCATCTAAATTAGGAACAGAAAGTTTTAATTTAATATAGGCATCAATTTCTCTATCTCCAAGAAGAGCATTTAAGTCTTCTCCATTAACAACATTTTCATTAATCATATTTCTGATAAGATCACGTAGCCCCGCAAGACCTTCAACATCACCTCTTTCAACCATTTGTTCAATTTGTTCTCTTTCTTTTCTATTGAAATCAAATAAGTGTGAGATTCCAGTTGTTGCTTGTGAAACTAGGTAGAAAGCAGCACCAATCCCTTCTGTAGTTAACGAAATACCATTTCCAGTATACTGTGTACCTTTTTCAAGATTGTCAGCACCAACTAGGAATGTTGTTAGTTCAGAAGATTCTTCACTGGCCTTAGCAATAAGTTCAAGTGCCTCTTCTGTTGCCATTGAAGAAATATCAATTGGCTTCTCGAGTACTTTTGAAAGGAATTCATTTAAGTCCGTTAAAAGCTCTGATCCTTTTGTTGTCGCTTCTAAAGCTAGTTCTACAATTCTCTCAATTCGTGAAAGACGTGTTGCCTTCGATAATAGCTTTGCAACTTCTTCTGTTGCCATCGATGTAATATCAATAGGCTTCTCTAATACTCTTGATAAGAATTCATTAATATTTGTCAGTAGCTCTGATCCTTCTGTTGTACCTTGATAAGCAAGGTCTAGAATATGATCTAGAACCTCACCAGTTTTCTCTAAGCTTGGCTCTAGGAAAATATAGATTTTTCTTGAAGCTTGAAGGCCGGCCTTTGTAGCATCTCCAGATACTTCAAAAACCATCGCAATTCCATCGGCAGTGAAACGGAATACTGGTTTTGAGACTTCAGATATTTTAATAACTTGTTTAGCAATTTGTTCAGATGTACGGTAAGAAGACTGAAGACTCTTTGAAATTAAAGCTTCAAGTTGTTCACCAGTAATATCTGCGACTTCAACTGTTTTATCAATTGAGCTTTTTCCGGCATCATATAATGCCTCTGATACTTTTGAAGAAGCACCTAGAGATGCATCTCTCATTTCAACTGCGTTTGCTTGAAGTGCTATTAATGTAAGCAATACTGCTGCTGTCATCTTTTTCATTTCTATCCTCTCTGTGTATATGTATGTTTTGTTATTTTGTCTTATAAATGGGAGCCTAAAATGGCCCCCCAATAGGAATGATTATTTAATTCCGTATACTTGTTTAAGATTTTCTTCTAAGTTAGGAACTGTAAGCTTAAGCTTGATATAAGCATCTACTGCATTGTCATCAAGTAGAGCATTAAGATCTTCACCATTTGCGATATTTTCGTTGATATTGTGTCTGATTAGATCACGAAGACCTGCTAGACCTTCAACATCACCTCTTTCAACCATTTGCTCAATTTGCTCTCTTTCTTTTCTGTTGAAATCAAATAATTGAGAGATACCAGTTGTCGCTTGAGAAACTAGGTAAAATGCTGCTCCAATTCCGTTAGAAGTTAGAGAAATTCCCTCTCCAGTATACTCAATACCTTTTTCAAGATTTTCAGCACCTAGTAAGAACTCAGAAACCTTAGTTGACTGCTCACTTGCTTTTTCAACTAGCTTTGCAATTTCTTCTAAAGTCATTGTTGTAATATCTAGTGGCTTTTCAAAAACCTCTGATAGGAATCTATTAATATCAGTAATTAGTTCAGATGCTTCTGATGTTCCTTCAAATGCAAGTTCGATGATTTCCATTAAGAATTCACCAGTTTGCTCAAGAGTTGGCTCAAGAAAAATATAGATTTTCTTTGAAACATCAAGACCTGCCTTCGTTGCATCTCCAGATACTTCAAATACCATTGCAAGACCTTTACCAGTTAAACGGAAAGCTGGCTTAGATACTTCTGATAGCTTAACGATCTGTTTAGCGATCGTCTCTGAAGCTCTGTAAGATGACTGTAGATTCTTAGAAATAAAAGCCTCTAATTGTTCACCTGTAAAATCAGCTACTTTAACTGTTTCATCTGTAGCACTTTTTCCTGCATCATAAATAGCTTCTGAAACTTTTGAAGAAGCACCAAGAGATGCATCTCTCATTTCAACTGCGTTTGCTTGAAGTGCGATTAGTGTAAGAAGTGCTGTTGCTGTCATTTTTTTCATTTTGTTCTCCTTTTTTTGTTTTTTGTATTTGTTAAATTATTGGTTTGAATAAATCTTCATTGACATAATTCGTGATTCGTTTCTTATATTTCTAATTAAATCTAGTACTCTTGCTAAATCTTGTACTTCATCTTCATAGTTTGCTTTAACATCTTCTAATAACTGGTTCTCCATCTCTTCTAATTCGTGGGCCTTTGTATTGTGACGTTCAAAGTCTGAGTCCTTAACAACTAGTGGAATTCCATAATCATGGTCATTTGGTTTAACTCTTGTTGATTTACGAAGCTCATTCCATCTGTTGATCCTTTTCCCAAGTTCAGTCTCTTCTTCCATATTCTTATCTAGGAAGTTACCAACTTCTTCATCAATATAAGCTTGCTTAATCTTAAAGATTGCACCTGTTAGAATTGAAAGATTCTTTAAACCCTGCTCAACATCTCTAGTTTCGCCAGCAAGTTTTAACTCTTCATATTTTTCAAATAAGCGATCAACATCAAATTCTTCTAAGATGTCTTTAATAAACTTTTCACGCTTAATCTTTTTATAGCGGTGGTGGTGCTGAGGACCAACTCTTCTGCGATATACTTTGTAGTCAGATTCTTCCATTCCAAATAATGACTTCTTAACATGTTTTAAAAGGTCGATATCACTTGGAAAGAACATTCCTTGCTCTTGGGCCTTTTCAAGGTCATCTAAATCTTCCTCATTTGAAAACTTACTTTCAGTAAACTTATCTAATAGTGAGTAAGGCAGAATTACTCTTTCATGTGCAAAGTCACTACTAGGGAAAGCTGCTTGAAATAATTCATTTGATTCTGAAGCACAATTGTTAGTGATAAACTTATAATCACCTTCGTACTCCCAATATGTTTCTAGAACTTTATGGATAAAGTCACGTTTCTCTTCTTTTGATAAATAGATAGGTTGGCTAATTAGGTCTCTTAACTCTCCACCATTGTACTCATTAAGTACTTCTGGAAATGAAAGCATAAATAATACTGAATCATATCCACCAAAGACACCTTTTAACATGTCACTTTTAATATCTGAAACGTTGGCACGATAAGATAGAACAACATGGTATAATTTATCTTTTAGACAGTTCTCATCGACCTTCTTTCTAAAAGGAGCACAAAGAACAATTCTAAACATTGAGTGACCAAAACCAGAAATTACAGAGTCACCTTTTGAAGCAAGTAAGTAATCAACACGATAAACACGATCTGGGTTTATATCTCTTACTGTTTTAAGATCGTCTAAAACAATCTTAGAATAGATTTCACAATTATTATCTTCAAATGGCCTGTGATTTAATAACTCACTATAGAACTTATAATAACTTGGTCTTTTACACTTATAGTCCTTATCCATTAAAAAGAATTCAAAGTTAACAGCATTATGCTCGTCTAGATTTTCATATTCGTACGAGTCTGCTGATCTCTTATTTGAAAGATTCTTTGTTTTCTTTTTAAAGAATCCCTTCTTCCAATTTGCTAATTTAAAAAATGAATGTAGTCCACTAATCGACTTTCTATTTCTCTCTTGTGAAAGTACAGCACGACATTCTGAAGACACATGATTGCGATCTTCTTTTTCTCTTTCACAAATACGTGCCTTTGATTTATGCTCGTCCGTTCTGACATATTTTAAGTCATAGAGGTGGGCAAGTTCATGTAGAATAGTTGCCTGGGCTTTACGAAGATAATTTCGATGACCACAGTTAAATTGAACTGTGTCTTCTTCATTGTTGATAATCTCGTTTATAAATAGAGAAGATATTTTTATTTCATCGCGATTAAAGAAACTTACTTTTCCATACTTAATCCCAGCTGCATCATCACAACGATTTGTAGGAAATTTTGAAAAGGCTTCATTCTCTTTAAATTTCGTAAAGGTAATTTCAACTGCTTCACCAATGGCATCGCGAACCGTGGCCGGAACTTTCTCATCAACATTAGATAGGAATCTTTCAATATTAGGAACTAGGTCTTTTGGGACACTCTTCTTATTAAGCTTAAACACTGGCCCACTATAAGAGAAAGCCACTGTTGTTAATAAAGTAGTCACTAAGTACTTAAAAGTTTGTTGTTTCATAACATTCCTTAAACAGTTGTCTAAAACTTGTTCAGCTTGAGATAGTTAACTAGCTGAATCTCGTTCTCATTTGTTTGTTTGGAATATTATGTTGCAACCACTGTGCCAAAACTGATTTTGTTCAGTGTTTAATAGTTATTCACCCCACTTTCAATATCTTCGATATTTTCTCCGCATATACGCAATGGAGCCTGACCATTATAGCTAAGAGGAATTGTCTCCAGTAGAGTCCCCACAGCATCATCTTCATCCAGATAGCCTCGACATTCTATTGAGTTATTTCCATAAGTAATAACTTTATAGGAATAGAAGCTGGCAGGAGCCCTTTCACTTAGCTCTGGAGTTTCTTGAATACACGAGAAAAGTATTATCAGTAATATTATCCACTTTGATTTGTTCATAAGGAGCATATCGGTCTAATTCGAATGGTGAGGAGTTAAGAAAAAATGAAAAGGGAGCTTGTGGCCCCCTTTAAAAAAATCTGAATCGCTAAAAGTTACCTGTATTCGAACCTGAACCAAAGCCTTGACTTGAGTTTGCGCTGGCCTCTGAACTAGCAGAGCTAGAACCTAGTCCACCTAAAAGGTGTCGAGAAGTGAAACGTATATAATCAATACTTTCTTCTGCACCAAATGAAGAAGTGTAAGCATGAAAGCTTGATAGGAAGTGGTGCCAAAGCATTCTTCTAAAACCTTCCTCTTCTTCTGTTCGAATAATTATTCCTGCACTTCTAAAAAGCGGTTGAACCCATCCCCAATAGAGATCAATAATCTGAGGAGTTAATCGTGCTCCAACTGAGTCCTTATCTGAGACATTCTTTGTGTTGTATGCCAAAGACAAGAATTCATCCGCTATATTCTTATGAATCATTAACTCTTGGAAGACCTCTTTGTAATTTGCTGTGAGGTTATCTGCATTTGACATCGACTCATCAACCTTGAATGGCCGTTGAGTAATTGCCGCGTTCAGATTCTCTCGAAATAAACTAAAGATAACGTCTTCTTTCGACTTAAAGTAATTATAGTAAGTTCCAATTCCCAATCCACACACCTGGGCCAATTCTCGCATTCCTACTTCATCGACCCCTTTTTGAGTAAATAATTCCATTGAGTTTTTTAGAATCATTTCTCTTGTTCGTTGTTTTTTAATCTCACGTAATCCTGCCATAACACCTCCTTCATGGTCAGCGTCGAACTAGCAGCTCCCGAGCGATTCAGTCGAGAACTCTTTCTATATTGATCATAGTCGATAGATGAATGACGCTCATCTTAATTAAGTTAAAAGATGGTAATTCATTGGTAAAAATTTAGTCAGAACACCTTCATATTTACGAAGTCGAGCTTTTTACCTATAATTTGCGAATGAAATTCCTACTTAAATTAGTTCCGACATTAGTCTCTTGGTATTTACGATTTGTCAGACTGACTTCTAAGATCACTGTTTTGAATAAAGAAAATCTTGAAAAGGCCAAGAGCATGAGCAAGCATGGCAATTATGCTCTCGCTGCTTGGCATGAACACTATCCTACAAGTGTAATTAGTGAGATTGATACAGGTATGATTGTCATGGCCTCTAAATCAAAAGATGGAACACTTGCAGCAGATACTGTTATGAAATTAGGCTTTACTCCAACGCGAGGAAGTTCATCACGAGGCGGTGCCCAGGCCCTCGAGTCCATGATCAGTCAAATTTCGCAAACTAGTCTTTGCGCTGCAATTACGGTGGATGGGCCGCGAGGACCTCGCCACAAACCAAAACGAGGAATAGTTCACGTTAGTCACGAATGTGAAATACCAATACTTCCAATTCAATGTGTTTCCAGTAGACATATCTGCTTTGAAAAAAGCTGGGATAAGACGAAGCTTCCAAAGCCATTTGGTCATATCTACATCAATTACGGTGAACCTTTTTTCGCAAAGGGTCTAAATAAAGAAGACCTCATTAAGTATTCTGAGCAGATTGTCGCATCGCAAGAGCTACTAACTAAAGAAAATCGTCTATACGTCGACTTCTAAATACCTAAATATACGTAATTAAATCAGAGTTTTTGATGAATTAAGTCGTGAAATTATGTGTCGGAAGTGGTAGAAATTTAAGTTAGTATTAAGAGTTCAATAAGAATACATTATATAAATACTTATTAAATATCAGAAAGTGAGATGTTATGGCAGAAAAGTTGCTTGAAATTAAAAACCTAACAGTTGAATTTCAAACTGAAGATGAATCAGTAAAGGCCGTCAAAAGCCTCAACCTATCAATTCCAAAAGGAAAAACTGTTGGACTTGTTGGTGAGTCAGGGTCTGGTAAATCTGTTACTTCCCTTGCAATCATGGGCCTAATCCCTAATCCTCCAGGTCGTATCAGCGAAGGTGAAATCCTTTATCATGGTGAAGACCTAACAAAAGTTTCAAATGAAAGACTTAGACAACTTCGTGGAAATAAGATCGCAATGATCTTCCAAGAGCCTATGACTTCATTAAACCCAGTTTTTACAACTGGTAACCAAATTGATGAAGTACTAATGCTTCACCAAGGGATGAATAAAGAAGAAGCTCGCAAGAGAACAATCGAATTATACGAAGAAGTTGGTATTCCGGAGCCTAGAGAATCAGTAAATAAATATCCTCACCAAATGTCAGGTGGTCAAAAGCAACGTGTAATGATTGCAATGGCAATGGCATGTGAGCCAGAACTTCTAATTTGTGATGAGCCTACAACAGCTCTTGACGTTACAATCCAAAAGCAAGTTCTTGAACTAATGTTTGATCTACAAAGAAAGCACGGAATGAGTATGCTATTCATTACTCACGACCTTGCTGTTATTGCAGACATTGCAGATGAAGTTGCCGTAATGTTTAGAGGTGATCTTGTTGAGCAAAACACTACGAAAGCACTATTTGAAAATCCACAACACCCATATACAAAAGGGCTTCTAGCTTGTCGTCCAAGTCTTGATGAAAACCCAGTTAGACTTCTAACTGTTGATGACTTCTTAAATGCAAAAGAAGATATTGATGTTTCATCACTTGAGATGAAGAAGCCAAGAGCAATTAGCGAAACAGAAAACCCAGTACTTCTTGAAATCAAAAACTTCAATAAGCACTTTCCAATTAAAGGTGGAATCTTTGGGCGTACTGTTGATTGGTTCAAGGCCGTTGATGATGTAAGTCTTCAGGTTAGAAAAGGTCGTACCCTAGGACTTGTTGGTGAGTCTGGTTGTGGAAAGACTACTCTTGGGCGTTCAATTCTTAGACTTCTGGAGCCAACAGCTGGTGAAGTTATCTATGATGGAATTAACGTTACAAACTTAAATAAAAAAGAAATGAGAGAAATTAGAGAGAGAATGCAAATCATTTTCCAAGATCCATACTCATCTCTTAATCCACGTATGACTATTGGTGATATTATTACTGAGCCAATGGTAATTCACGGTATTGGTTCAACAAAGAGAGAAAGATATGATGTTGCGGCCGACCTTCTTGAAAAAGTTGGTCTTAAAGGTGATCACCTTAACCGTTACCCACACGAGTTCTCTGGTGGACAACGTCAAAGAATTTGTATCGCACGTGCCCTATCACTTAAGCCAGAATTTATCATCTGTGATGAGTCTGTATCAGCACTAGACGTATCAGTTCAGGCACAAGTACTTAACCTACTTCAAGACCTTCAAGATGAGCTAGGTCTTACATATATCTTCATTTCACACGACCTATCTGTTGTTAAGTATATCTCAGATGAAATTGGTGTTATGAACAAAGGTCAAATTGTAGAATATGGTCCAGCTGAAGAAGTTTACCATAATCCAAAAGACGAATACACGAAGAAGCTTCTTAGCGCGATCCCTAGAGGGGTTCCGAAAGAGCTACTTCAAGAATAAAAGAAAGTTAAAGTTTAGTTCATAAAAAGAAAGGAGGCACAATGCCTCCTTTTTTTTATTGAGACATTTCGTATATAATAAGTTGATGGAGGTTATATATGCCAGTCATTCAATCTGAATATCAATGTCATCAATCTCTTAAGAATGGCCATATTCAAACATTGATTCCATTCTTTATCCGATGGGGTAAGCCACATGAGCTCCTCACTCGTACCTTAACAACTCCCGATGGAGACTTCTTACGCTATTACGTCTCCAAAGCAGAAAATCCATTAAATCATGTCATTATCATTAGTCATGGCCTAGAAGGCAACGGTCGAGATCGCTATATCATCGATATGAAGAAGAAGTTTACGGCCCAAGGTTATGATGTCATTTCATGGGATATGCGATCTTGTGGAGGAAAGCTCAATCGTACAAAAAAGTTTTATAACGCTAAGGACTTTAAAGACCTCGAATTTTTAATTGAAAATATTGCTGATGACTATGAGAAAGTTTCTTTAATGGGAATTAGTCTTGGTGGGGCGATTACAACAAATTACTTAGGAAGAAATTGCGATAACGTTCATCCTAAAGTCTATCGTGCCTTTATTCTTTCCTCACCACTTGATTTAAATGCAAGTAATAAGAAATTGAGAACTGAATTTTCGCGATTTATCTATCGCCATGCATTTGTCTACTCAATGAGAAAGAAGGTTATTGAAAAAGCCAAGGTAATGGATCTTCCTGTGGATCTAAATAAAGTAAGAAAGATTAAACATATTGATGAGTTTGATGACTATGTAACAGCTCCATTATATGGCTATCGAAATGGCGAGGATTATCGCTCTCAAGCCTCACCACTTGCCCATTTAGAAAAAATAAAAATACCATTTTATATTCTGAATGCTTATGATGATCCATTTCTATCAAAGGAAAGCTATCCCTTTAAATTGGCCAAAGAAAAAGAAAATATATTTCTTGAAGTGCCAAAACATGGTGGGCACGTGGGGTTTGTGAAGTCTTTTCGAGATGAGTACTACTGGTATGAATTGAGAATCTTAGAATTTTTAAAAATGAAAATATAAAAAAAGCCTCCATAATGGAGGCTTTTGTAACTAATTTTTTACTTCTTAAATTTCACTTCGTATTCTGCTGTCGCTCCTCTATAACCATAAACTTTTATATAATAAGCTTTACTTGTTGAAACACGTAATCTTACTCGTTCATCATCTGTTGAAGACTGCTTGCGGCTTACAACTTTAAATGATCCACCTACTTTCTTATAGACAACGAAGTCTAAGTCACCTTGAGCATGAGAGAACTTGATTTCAAAATCCAATACCTCACCTGCTTTCATTTCTACTTTATAAAAATCCATCTCTTGTGAGCTTTCGATTTCAGCTTTAAATGAATCTCCCGACTCTAATTTTGCAGCTGTTTCAAATGTATTATTATCTTGTGATGGAGTTGTTGAACCATCATCACTACTATCACCACTATCAGCTAAGACTGAAGGAAAGTTTGCTTGCATATGAGGTACAATTTTACTCATTGGTACTGCGGCATTCTTGATGCCTCGCCCAGTCCATCCTCCTCCGTAACCAGCATGGTGGATAGCAAAGACCTTATCTGAGTCAGCGTTAAATACTGGTGATCCTGATGAGCCGCCTAAAGTATCAGCATCATAGAATACATCTGTTTCAACTCCGACAACCTTTCCTTCTGATACTTTCTTATTCCAGTTACAATTGTAATCAGAATAGTAGTCACAATTTTGTTGGATGATATAGATACTATCTCCTTCAACAGCTTGAGTTGTCTCTAAAGTAACTTTTCCATATCTCTGTCCAGGACTTCCTTCACATTTAACTAAGGCATAATCTAAAGTTACATCATTTCCGATAAACTCATTACACTTAACCTCTGCATATTCTGACTCAGGCACTCCTTTCTCATGCTTCATAAATACTTTCATCCCAACAACATCTGATGCACTTCCAACACAGTGCTCATTAGTCATTAGAACATCATCTGAAACAAAGAAGCCTGTACATCTTCCACCATTTGCAAATTGCACATCGGCCACGGCCTTCGAATTCTTTCTGATCTCCGATTCAGAATCAAAAGTCGTAACTTCTACCCAATCAACTTCTCCTACAATAATTGATCCCGTCATTGAAGTTGCATTACCTGCAGGAACTGAATCTCCACATGAGACCGTTAAAAATGTGGACATTACGACTAAAAAAACCATGTAACCTTTCACTGACATACCCTCTCCTCAAATCTTCCTGTTTGAACTCACTCCAGATTCCCCTAATGAATCTGTTGATTAGGTAAGTTATAGAAAAATTGAGGCTAAATAAGAATGGCCATGGAGTTTCAGGAGGTTAAAAAGGCCCAAAGTTAAGCAAATGTAAGAAAACTCACATATATTACACCCACTACACATAAGAAATAGGTGCAAAATGATCCCTCTATGAGGGATTTAATCAATTGGAACTATTTCAACATCTGTATTTTTGTAACTTTTTAACTCTTTTGGAATAAGTTTTAAGATAGTTTCTTCAATTGCATCAATTACTTTCTCTTTATAGAAGATACGACTATAGGCAATAGAAACTTCACGCGTCGGCACTGGTTGCTTAAATGGACGAACCATTTTCTTGCGTGCACCAGTTATATCTTGGACATCAAGATGAGGAATAATAGTGTAACCACTATCCTTTGCCACAAGATTCTTTATCGTCTCTAAAGAACCACTTTCAAAATGCTGAAAGCCTTTTACTTTCTTACATAGATTTAAAACTTGGCCTCTAAGACAATGACCTTCTTGTAGAAGCCAAAGGCCATCTTTATCAAGGTCTGAAAAGTCTAATTGGGTCTTGTGGTAAAGTTCATGATCTTTTGAAATGAAACCATATAGTGGCTCATAAAATAATACTCTTTCAATAATCTGATTATTATGAAGCGGAGTGACTAGAAGACCAGCATCAAGCTCATCACGGTCTAATTTATCAATAATTTCTTCAGTTGTTCGCTCTTCAATAATGAGATCAACTTTAGGAAACTCTTTCATAAAACGACTTAAAAAAAGAGGAACGAGATATGGTGCAAGAGTCGGGATAACACCTAATTTAAACTCACCTTCAATTCCAACGATTGGATCACTGGCAATATCTTTTAATTTTTTAAACTCTCTTGTAACAACTCTTGCTTGAGTAATAAAGATCTCACCTTCAATTGTTGGTACAATAGGATTCTTAGAGCGATCAAATATAACAAAACCCAAACTATCTTCGAGCTTCTGGATTTGCATACTTAAAGTTGGTTGTGAAACATGGCATTCTTCAGAAGCTTTTCTGAAGTGGCGGTGTTTATCAACAGCAAGTACGTATTCCAGTTGTGTTATTGTCATAACAAAAAGTCTCCGAAAGAGTTGATTTATAGAATCTATATTATATCATACTTCCATAAGCGGAGCCTATATGCAAAATAAAATTAATCTCTTAGAGAGCCTCTCTACTTTAGATTTATTTATCTTTTTTTCAATACTTGGAATTACAATAGCAAGTGTAATCTACGGTCAGTACCGTATGAATAAAACAAATGAAAAGGAAACTTTTCTCGACCTCTTAATTATGGGAAGACGATTAACACTTCCTCTTTTTATCGCAACTTTAGTAGCAACTTGGTACGGAGGGATTTTTGGGGTTACTGAAATCGCCTTTAATCAGGGGATTTACAACTTTGTTACTCAAGGGGTGTTTTGGTATGTCGCCTATATTATCTTCGCTCTATTTCTTATTCATAAAATTGAACCATATCGTGCCGTAACACTTCCAGACCTGGTAGGAAAAATGTTTGGGCCAAAGTCTGCAAAGATCACAGCAATCTTTAACTTCTTCAATGTTATTCCTATTGCATATGCAATTAGTTTAGGGATTTTTATTCAGCTACTCTTTGGAGGCAGCTTATTTGCCAATACAGCAATAGGCGTAAGCTTTGTTGTTCTCTATTCAATGTGGGGAGGACTTCGCTCCGTTGTTTACTCAGACTTAATTCAGTTCTTTGTAATGTGTGCAGCAGTCTTACTTGTTCTCGTTTTTTCAATATTTGAATTTGGTGGAATAAGCTTTTTGAAGGCCAATCTCCCTGAAAGCTACTGGAGCTTAACCGGTAAGAACTCACTTGCAACGACATTTGTCTGGGGATTCATTGCTCTTTCAACTTTAGTTGATCCAAACTTTTATCAAAGATGTTTTTCTGCTGTTAATGGAAAGGTTTCTAAAAAAGGTATACTTATCTCAACTGCTATTTGGTTTTGCTTTGATATTTGTACAACATTCGGTGCAATGTATGCCAAGGCCGTCATTCCAAATACAGAAAGCTCACAAGCATACTTAACTTATGCCGTACAAATTCTTCCTCACGGACTTAAAGGTTTTTTACTTGCAGGAATTATTGCAACAATTCTATCAACTCTGGACTCATATCTATTTATAGCAGGTACAAATTTAGCTTACGATCTAGCGCCAAAAAAACTTCGCGGTCGGGTTTGGATTCACCATTTTGGTGTTATTTTTGTTGGCGTATTAACAGTAATTATGTCCGTTTATTTTCAAGGAAATATAAAATCTGTTTGGAAAACATTAGGCTCTTTTTCTGCCTCGTGTCTACTGCTTCCAGTCATGTTTGGACACCTATTTCCAAAGAAAATCTCCGACAACCAATTTGTGACGGCATGTATAGCGGGAGTCATCACTACTGCAACGTGGCGACATATACCAAAAACTGGCTTCTACCAAAATATAGATGAGCTGTATATGGGTATTTTTGCAACTAGTCTAACACTGATTTCTTACCACCTAATTAGGGATAAAAAACTGGTCGGATAACTGTCAAAATTGTATCCTAGGGACTTAATTTTATATGCTTTTAAGTATGATTTTAAGTCAAAGGAATACATATGTCGGAAACAAAAACTGATAAGGCGCAAGTGGACGCGCAAAAAATTCAAAAGGCCCTTGATTATCACTCAATGGGTAAACCAGGTAAAATTGAAGTTATTTCAACGAAGCCATGTTTAACTGCTTCGGATCTAACTAAAGCATACTCACCAGGTGTTGCTCATCCATGTCTAGAAATTGCAAAAAACCCAGATGATGTTTACAAGTACACTGCAAAAGGAAACCTTGTTGCTGTTGTATCAAATGGTTCAGCGGTTTTAGGTCTTGGAAATATTGGACCTGCAGCAGGTAAGCCAGTAATGGAAGGTAAAGGTATTCTATTCAAGCGTTTTGCCGACATCGATGTATTCGACATTGAAGTAGATGAGACTTCTGTTGAAGGAATGGTAAACGTTGTAAAATCACTTGAACCAACTTTTGGTGGGATCAACCTAGAAGACATCAAAGCTCCAGAGTGTTTTGAAATTGAAAAACAACTAATAGAAAAAATGGATATTCCAGTATTCCATGATGACCAACACGGGACTGCAATTATTGCAGCAGCTGGTTTCATCAATGCCCTTGAATTATCTGGAAAGAAAATCGAAGATGTAAAAGTTGTCTTCTCTGGTGCAGGTGCCGCTTCAATGGCATGTGCAAATATCTTCTTCGCTCTTGGTGTAAAAAACGAAAACTTGATGATGACAGACTCTCGCGGTGTTATCTACAAGGGCCGTAAAGACGGAATGAACGAATACAAAGAAAAGTACGCAATTGATACCGATGCAAGAACGCTTGGCGATGCCATGAATAATGCTGATGTATTTATTGGTTGTTCAGCAAAAGGTGTTTTAACAAAAGACATGGTTAAAACAATGGCCTCTAATCCAATTATCTTTGCAATGGCCAATCCAGACCCAGAAATTCTTCCAAGTGAAGTTGAAGAAGTTCGCGATGACGCTATTATGGCAACGGGAC
The DNA here is from genome assembly GCF_048381875.1 of Halobacteriovorax sp. Lineage (NCBI taxonomy): Bacteria > Pseudomonadati > Bdellovibrionota > Bacteriovoracia > Bacteriovoracales > Halobacteriovoraceae > Halobacteriovorax > Halobacteriovorax sp. The sequence goes on from NZ_JBLXBP010000002.1 coordinate 722,469, forward strand.
GCTCAGACTTCCCTAACCAAGTTAATAATGTTCTAGGTTTCCCTTCAATCTTTAGAGGGGCCCTTGATGTTCGCGCTAAGAAAATTAATGAAGAGATGAAACTAGCTGCTGTCTATGCTCTAGCAAATCTTGCAAAAGAAGAAGTTCCTGATGAAGTTAAATTAGCTTATCAAGGTGAAGACTTTAAATATGGAAGAAATTACATCATTCCAAAACCATTTGACACAAGAGTTCTCACAAAGCTTGCACCAGCAGTTGCAAAAGCAGCAATGGATACAGGTGTTGCAAGAACAAATATTACAGATCTTCAAGAGTATTCAGAGCACCTAGCAAGTCGTCTATCGGCATCTGGTGCATTTATGAAAACTGTTCGTGATCGTCTTGCTTCACAAATTAAAGCTCGTGATGGAAAGAAAATTAAGATGGTATTTGCAGAAGGTGTTAATACGAGAATTCTTCATGTTGCTAAAACACTAGCAGAAGGTGATGCAATTCAACCAATCCTTCTTGGTCACCCAGATGATATTAGAGCTAAGATTAAATCACTCAACCTTGATGATGTTCTTGATGATAGCATCGAAATTATTCGCCCACGTAAAGCTCCAAATTTCAAAGAGTTCTACACTGAATATTGTGAAATGAAACAAAGAGAAGGTGTCTCTCTAAATGCAGCTGAAGACTTAATGATCCAAGAGAATTACTATGGATCAATGATGGTTAAAAAAGGTCTAGCAGATACATTTATTGCTGGTCCAAGTCTTAACTATAGTGACTGTCTAAAGCCTGCTTTAAGCGTAATCGGTGCACAGCCAGGAAAGAAAGCAGCCGGTGTCTTTATTCTAGTATTTAAAGACCGTGTTCTATTCCTAGCAGACACTACAGTTCAACCTGATCCTTCAGCAGAAGATCTTGTGGAGATTGCAAAGTCGACTCAGCACTTATACAAGTCTTTAATGAGAAGAGAGCCAAGAATTGCATTCTTAAGTTACTCTAACTTTGGTGACTCAAAACTTCCTGATGCAAGAAAAATGAAAAACGCAACGAAGATGGCAAAAGAGAAGTACCCTGAATTAATTATTGAAGGGGAAATGCAGGCCGACGTTGCAGTTAATGAAAATATTATGAATCACCTATTTGATTTCAGTAAGCTTGGTGGTTCTGCAGATATCCTAATCTTCCCAGAACTTAACTCAGCAAATATTTCATATAAGTTACTTGCACAATTAAGTGAAGCTTCAGCAATTGGGCCAATTCTTGCTCCAATGAATCAAACAGTTAATATCATTCAAAGAACTGCTTCGATTAAAGAAATTGTTGACTCTTGTCGCTTAACAGCTCTAAGAGCACTTGAAGAACCGAAACACTAATAAAAGGATCTAATATGAGTTTTAAAAAGAATATAATCTCAACAGATAAAGCACCAAGTGCAGTAGGTACTTACTCACAGGGTGTCGAATTCAATGGCGTTTTCTACTTTTCAGGACAAATTGGAATTGATCCAGCTGACGGAATTCTTAAAGAAGGATTTGTTCCACAGCTTGATCAAATCATGAAAAATATAGACGGCCTTTTAGAGTCTCAAGAGCTTACAAGAGAAAATATTATTAAAACGACAATCTTCGTTACAGATCTTGCAAACTTCGGTGAAGTAAATGCTGCTTATGAAAAGTATTTTACAGCGCCGTATCCAGCAAGAAGCTGTGTACAAGCAGCAGCTCTTCCAAAGGATGCAGTTGTTGAAATTGAAGTTATTGCTGCAAAAAACTAGTTTAATATATGTTTGATAAGAAGTATGTATTCGAGACCACAGAAACAAGATTTTGGAGAAAGGCAACTAGCCTTTTCTTCAAAGTCTTATTTGTTTTCCTCGGATACTCTCTTCTTTCTTATATCCTCATACTCTACTCACAAAACGAAAACGTAAAAACGAAAGAGACTTTCTTTAAAAAAAGGCCTGACCTTATCGCCGTCTTCACTGGTGATCGCGGACGAATTCAAGAGGCCATAAAACTAGCTAAAGAATACAATCAAGAAAATATTTTGATCTCAGGTGTTCACACAAATAATAATGTAAATATCCTAGTTAGAACTCATGATATAACAGATGAAATTAATCATGACTTTCTTGATATTGATTATAATGCAAGAAATACCCTGGAAAACGTTCTTGAGACACTACAGGCCTTACGTAAGAAGAGTAATATTGAAACTGTTTTAATCGTTTCTCACGATTATCACATCCTTAGAATCAAATCGATTCTAAACTACAGAAGAAGAGAAACTGATAATTACCAATTCTATTACTGGGGGGTCAAGTCTGATCTCGCATCTTTTAGAAGTCTAAAAATCATCTACAAAGAAGTATTTAAATACTTCAGAACACTTACTTACTTAGCTCTTGCAAGTAAAGATTAAAAAATACAAAGGGAGGAATAATGAATATCGTTCCATCAATTATGGCAACTAAGAAAAGTGCCGCAAAAAACCTACGTTCAACAGTAACAAAAGTTTATCTTCTAACTACTGAAGCTCTTAAAGACAGTAAAATTACTCATTCAGAAAGTATTCCAGAATGGATTATTGAGAGAATTGGAGATGAGAAAGAAGTTAGTATCCTTGGTAGTGAAGGACCAATTATCTTTAAGGTTATCGACACTCAAAGCCAAGAAGATCAACACTATAACCTCATTGCTGACAGCAATTACTCTATTGCCAGAGAGGCCCTAGGCTCTCTTGTTGGAAGCATTAAGAAAGAGCGCTCTAAGAAAGTTGAAATCAATTTCTTTGGACTAGATGAAGAAATGGTAACTGGTGCAATCGTTGGTTTAGAACTTGCACTATATCGTTACAACGAAGAGTTAAGTCATGGTTCAATTACATTCCTAGATGATGGGAAGAAAGTTAAAAAATCAATTGCTGATAAAGCACTGGCCATTGCTCAGTCAATTAATACAGCAAGACACCTAGTAAACCTTCCAGCAAACTTACTTAACCCAGTAACTTATACAAATGCTGTAAAGAAACACTTTGCAAAGTCTTCAACAATGAAAGTCGTTGTCTACGATGAAAAGAAGCTAGAAAAAGAAAAGTGCGGTCTAATCCTAAGTGTTGGACAAGCTGCTGCAAATCCTCCAAGAATTGTTCATTTAAAATATAGGCCAACAGGAGCAAAGGGAAAACCTACTGCAATCGTTGGAAAAGGTATCACTTTTGATAGTGGTGGACTTAATGTTAAAAGTGGCGCAGGTATGGGTGTTATGAAAAAAGACATGGGTGGATCAGCAACAGTTATGGGTTTTGCTACATGGCTTGAGAATTCAGGAGTTAAAAAGAAAGTTGATATCTATCTAGCTCTTGCAGAAAATGCAATAAATGAGCACGCTTCACGTCCAGGAGATATCTACACTTCTCGTAATGGACTTAAAGTTGAAATTGGAAACACTGATGCAGAAGGAAGACTAGCTCTTGCAGATGCCATGGATATTGCAATCACTCAAAAAGAAAAACCTGAAGTACTTATCGACTTCGCGACTCTTACAGGTGCAGCAAAAGTTTCAATGGGTGATTTTGTTACAAGCATGTTTGCAAATGATGATGAACTCGCTGATAAGCTTTTAAGAGCATCACAAGCAAATGGTGACCTTTCGTGGCGTATGCCTCTTTACCGCCCATATTATAAAGGATTCAAATCGAATTTTGCAGATATGAATAATATGTCTAAGGTTAAAGGTGGCTCAATTGGTGCTGCTCTTTTCTTAGAAAAGTTCATTGGTGATACAAAGTGGGCACACTTTGATATCTTCGGTTGGACATCAGGATTTAGGCCATCACTTGTTCAACAAGGTGGATCTGGTCAAGGTGTTGAAACGCTAATTGGATATTTTAAAAATTAATTAAATGAGAGGGGCTTTCCCATTGCTCCTGAAACAACAAAGCCGGGCTTGAACCCGGCTTGTTGAATATAAATTTCATTTTATTGCGATGGGAGCTAGCATAGCGAACTATAGACTGGCTTTGGCCAGTCAATTTCGCTATCCTCTAGTAACAGAAATTACGGCATCTAAGGCCTCAAGACCCGAGATGGTCTTTAAAAGTTCAGAATAATCTTTTACTTCAATTTCAAAAACTAAACTTCCCTTTCTATCTTGCGTTGACCTTGCAACAGCAGAGCGAATATTAACCCCTAAGTTACCAAGCTCTTTTGAGATCATCGAAAGAATACCTGGGCGATCATGTGTTAGAACTCTGATATTTACAGGATGCTTAAAGCTGAAATTCTCATTCCATTCTACAGCTATTTGTCTTCCAACATCACCAACATCATAACGTGTACAATCTGAGCGGTGAATTGTAATCCCTCGTCCTCTAGTGATATAACCAATAATTGGATCACCTGGAATTGGATTACAACAACGGGCCATTCTAACCATTAAATCATCAAGGCCATCAACGATAACCGCATTATCTTTATGGGCACGTCTCTTTGCCGTTTTAGAAATTGTCGTAGAAAGAGTATCAATCTCTTTTTTCTTTGTTTCGTCTTTATCGTGATCATCTTTTAGGCCAGGAATACATTCAATAACCTTATCAACGTGAAGCTTACCTGCTCCAACGTTATTGTAGATTTCACTGAAAGTTTTTATATTAGAAAGCTTCTCTTTTGCATTATCTAATTCATTTCTTTTAAGAACCGCTTTTAAGCTTGTTCCTAGAACTTTAAATGCTTTATCTAAAGTTTCTTTACCAACTTCAATATTTCTTTCACGTTCAGCTTTTAAAAGATAAGATTTGATCTTGGCCTTAGCCTTTGATGATCTTACAATATTAAGCCAGTCTTTATTTGGTGTTTGAGTCTTAGAAGTTAGAATCTCAATTGTATCCCCAGACCTTAGAGAATATTTTAGAGGAACCATTCTTCCGTTTACTTTTGCACCAACACAGCGATTTCCGATATCAGTGTGTACACGATAAGCAAAATCTAGTGGAGTTGCATTGTCTTGAAGTTCAAAAACATCACCATTTGGAGTAAAGACAAAGACTCCACCGACATCTAAGTCGTTTTTAACATGTGACATGAATTCAGAACTATTATCTGTATCTTTATTATACTCAAGAAGTTCTTGTACCCAATCAAGCTTAGTTTTACCTGATGAGACACCCTCTTTGTACTTCCAGTGGGCCGCAATCCCTCGTTCAGCAACTTCGTGCATTTCCTGGGTACGAATTTGAATTTCAATTCTCTCAGCCTTAGGCCCGACAACTGTCGTGTGAAGTGACTGATAGTTATTCACTTTTGGAATAGCGATATAATCTTTAAAACGACCAGGAATTGGAGTAAAGGCCGAGTGAATAATCCCAAGGGCCTTATAACATTCAGTGATATTATTTACGATAATTCTAAAAGCAAGGATATCGTGGATTTGTTCAAAGTCGACACCACGAGAAACCATCTTCTTATAAATTGAATAAAAGTGCTTTGAGCGTCCTGTAATATCGGCCCTTACAGAATACTCAAATAGCTTTTCTGTAACAACACCTATCGTTTCACCAATATAATTTTCACGTTCAGACTTCTTCATCGCAACTTTTTCAGCTAAGCGATAATATACATCTGGATGTAAATAGCGAAGACAGATATCTTCAAGTTCAATCTTAACTGAGTTAATACCGAGTCTTGAAGCTAATGGAACATAAATATCCAGAGTTTCTTCAGCTATTCTTTTTTGCTTTTCTTCACGCACATATTGAAGTGTTTTCATATTGTGCATTCTATCTGCAAGCTTAACAATAATAACCCTTAAGTCCTGGGCCATTGCTACAACCATCTTACGAAAGTTTTCTGCTTGAGATTGTTCCTTTGACTTAAATTTCATTTTTGAAATCTTTGTCAGGCCAACAACAATTTGTGCAATCTCTGTCGTAAACTCTTTTTCAATCTCTTCTGGTGTTACATTACAATCCTCTACAACATCGTGTAAAAGACCTGCAATGATAGTATCCAAATCCATGTGTAACTTAACTAAAGTCGCTGCTACATTTAATGGGTGAATAATATACTTTTCACCAGAGCTTCGCATTTGCCCTTCATGTGATTTTTCAGCAAAGAGATACGCTTTTCTCAATAGAGTAAAGTTCGCATCGGGATAATAGGCTTCGACACGTCGACAAAGTTCATCAATATTTAATTCACGCTCGTGAGTGAAATCAAGTTGCTGGTACATTTATCTAAGGATTCCTTCAAAAATATCTTTTAAGTCTAAATATGCTTTTTCTAATTCGTCATTTACGACAAGATAGTCATAGTCATCTTTACGAAGTAATTCTCTCTTCGCATTTTCAAGACGAATATTAAGACTCTCCTCTGTCTCAGTCCCTCTACCTCTTAGCCTATTTTCTAAAGCTTCAACGCTAGGAGGAGCAATAAAGATTACTCTTGCGCGATCTCCAAAGTATTCTTTAAAAGAATCAGTTCCTTGAATATCAAGATCAAAAAGTAAGTTGTGACCTTTTGAAATCTCATCTTCAACAAACTTCTTTGAAGTACCATAATAATTCCCGTGAACCTTGGCCCATTCTAGAAATTCATCATTTTCTTTACGATCAAGAAACTCTTGTTCTGAGATGAAATTATAATGTTGTCCATTTATTTCACCTTCTCGTGCTTTACGAGTTGTAAAAGACACAGATTCAAGTAAATCAAGAAACTCCGCTTTAATTCTCTTTATAAGCGTCGATTTACCTGAGCCCGATGGAGCAACAATTACGATTATCTTTCCTTTATTCATCATATTACTCGAGGTTTAATCCTTGTTCACGAATCTTCTCAAGTTGAACCTTCATTTGAACAACGGCTTCAGAGATCTCTTGTATCGTTGACTTCGAGCCAGTTGTATTTGTTTCTCGGTTCAACTCTTGAACTAAGAAGTCCAGTTGACGTCCAACTTCTCCACCTTTAGATAGAATATCATTTAACTTCGTCAGGTGGGCATTAATTCGGTTAATTTCTTCGTGAATATCCATTTTCTCAAGATAGAAGATTACTTCCTGCATAAAGCGAGGCTCATCTGTAGGCATTGAAGTTTTGTATTCTTCAAACTTCTTTTCTAATCTTTCTTTTACTGTATCTTGAAATTCTTGAGATTTATCTGTGACTACCTTAAAAAAACTTTCATATGCTTGTTGGTGTTTTTCAATTACACTCAGCATCTTCTGGCCTTCGCTTCGACGTGACTCTTTTAAATTTTCAATCGCCAAATCTAGCGCTTCTAAGGCATAGCTCGACATTTTTTCAATAGAAGACTCATCCACTTCTTTCATGAATTCATTTCTTAAGAAATCTGTCGGTTTGATATCAAGTTGAACATCATTAGCATCGGCCAAAATTTTCATGGAACTAACAAATGCGTTCACTTTTTCTTTATCGATATCATCAAAACGTGATTTAGTTTCAAGCTTCTTGTAATTGACATTAATATCAAAACTTCCTCGCTTAAAGTTTTTAGCGATGCGATTTCTCATTTCTAATTCAGTGCTATTAAAAAGTGAGGACATCTTAAATCTAATGTCTTTAAAACGGTGATTAACTGTCTTAATCTCAACAGTTAATTGAAGTTTATCATCTCCAGCTTCGCCTTTACCAAAACCAGTCATTGAATGTATTTCTTTGGCCATTTCCTCTCCCAATGAATGACTTTTTTAACCTAATTAAAAGACCTTATCAACAACAAGCTTTATAATAATATTCAATATTTACTAGCTTATTTATAACGCAGTCCATATCAAATCTATTGCTGCTGAATTGGCCTCTTAGATTACTCTAAAGTCCATCCATCAACCTTGCCTTTACTAAAGAAGACATATTTACTGTCCCCATTCTCATAGAAAGTCCAACGCTCATTGCCAAGTCTAGGATTACCGGCCGTATCAACTCGGTGTGGATTTCCCCATCTCTGTATAACGGCTTTCTTATCCATTCCGATCTCGATTTCACGATGTGCCTGTGCTCTTGGTGAATAATGAAAAACTGAAGCTAAATTACGACTTTTTGCGCTCGTCTTTCTATTATGTCTAAAACTTCTTTGATTGCGGTAAGCATATAGATTCTCATCATATTTCTTTTGTTCATATCGCCCTAAACTTAAATAATAGAGCTTTTGTGAATCATTTTCAAAGTAGCGCTCTTTACGATAAAACTCTTCGCGATCAGCTGGCCTTAGGCTATTAAGCTTACCTTGTAGCTCACGCTTAAGCCTTCGATCCTGGGTCCACTCTGGATAATCTTCTTCACTTGCGGGAGTTCTCTCCATCATCTCTTCACGAGTATAGCGTTCATAACTTGGATCGCCCCCAACTGTATCAAAGGCCTTTCCTGGGCTAAAAAGTGCAAATCCATCATCTTCTTCTGTTCCCATCTCATTTAAGAAACGACGGTCCATAGAAATTGGCCCACACGAAACGATTGCTATTAATGAAAGTAGTGTTAATGCTTTAAGCATAATTTCTCCTTACTTATCTCCCCCATCTTCTGCACTTTACGGTGAAAATAGATGAAATTCTTAAAATTTGCCCACATTTAGCTAAATTTCAGAAAAATCTACCTAGCTAAATGTTTTACTCAGGAATACTTAGGAAATCTCATTTCCTACCGATAAGAATTAGAGAGAATAATGGGGATTTTCCATATGATGGACAAATGGGTCAAACTTGAAAATTTAATCAATGGGCTTTTAATTAAGCTTGTTAACTTCTTTAAAAAGTTAACGCCCAATAGTCTCAAAAATGCATATCTTGGATTTAAGAACTCTATTAGTAAATTCTTTGCAACCTTTGCAAAGATCCCTCTTTTCTTTAAAGAAAATGGAAAACGTTGGTTTATGGCAAAGCTTGCCATCATTATCAGTTTTCTAATGGCCAAGAAAGAGTCTGCGGCGAAACTAGTAGCATCTCTAAAAGGCTTTAAGTTAACGGGAGAACTTCCTCTCCTAATGTATAAAAGCACACAGCAATTTGTATCAAAGAATATTGTCGCAAAAGTTGCTGCACTATCTCCAGCAAAAGCAGTAGGTCTTACTTGTACCCTTACAGTCTTTTCACTTGGAGGAATTTCTGTTTATCAAAATGTAAAAGAAATTGCTGATAAAACATCCCCAAAGCAAGTTAGAAAAATTGCAAGTGTATCCAAAGAAGACAAAGAAAGATGGGGAAGAACAAGATTTCGCAATATTCAAAAACAACGAATCTTTCTAAGAAATGTCTATATTCCAATTTATATCAAGAATAGAAATGGAATGAAGAACTTACAAATTGATGTTTCACTTAAAACAAATAATCGCTACACCGCTCGTTACTTCTACAAGCCAGAAAACGAGATCATGATACGCGATCGATTAAACTCTTCTCTCCAGGCCGTCGTACCTAACTTTCCTCTCGAACCAGAGGGAAAGAAGATTATTAAGGAAAAAATTCGCAGAGAAGTTAATCATCTCATAGAAGACTTAAAGATCGAAGGCCGTGTCGATGAAGTATTCATTCACTCAATTTTAAATGGCTAGAACAGAACGAACGGTCTGATCTGATACCTTCAATAACTTTGATGTCGCCTTCACATTTTGATGACAACGATTATAAACCTTTAAAAAATACTGATATTTAAGTTCTCGATAACTCGGAAGATTTTCTTCGATATCTGAAACGAGATTACTTTTACAAGTAAGCTTCAATAGTGCTTCATCAATTTCACAATATGTTAGTAAACTTCCCTTTGATTTAATTTTCTTCTTTTTTATATGAGCATTGATTTGTCTTATATTACCTGGCCATTCATATCCATGATAAAAACTTTTCAATTTAGGATGAATTGTAATTCCAAATTTCATCTCATATGAATCTAGAATATCTTGTAGCCTGTCTTTATTCTTACGAAGAGGCTTTAAGAAAATAGTTTCCTCAGAACTGATTCGATAATAGAAGTCTCTGCGCATCTCTCCCTTATTCACTAAGTTTAATAAATCTTGACCAGAAGAAACAATAAGACGAGTTTTCACATATTGTGGTTGATTCTCTCCAACAGGATAATAGAGCCCATCATCGAGAAAGAGTAGCAATTTAGTTTGCAGCTCTTTTGATATCGAATCAATCTCATCTAAAAAAAGAGTTCCTCCATTAGCACGCTTTAATGCTCCATCCTTATCATTTACTGCTCCTGTAAAAGATCCTTTTCGATGACCAAATAATTCTGATTCAAGAGTTCCTTTTCCAAAGGCACTTAGATTTAAATGAACAAACTCCCCTTTAACTTGGCTTTCTTCATGTAGTTTTTTGGCAAGAAATGATTTTCCTGTTCCCGTTTCACCTTCAATTAAAACATTCAGACTGGGATGAATTGAGTTAATTAATTCTAAATGAGAGTGATCATAGGAATCGCAATTTATTGGAGCCTTAATCTTAAGTTTATTGCGGTCTATAATAACTTCATCTCCAATTCTTAGATATGCATGAGAAGTATAAACACCATTGACCTTTATAAGATTTCCTCCCTTTTGATTACATGAAATACTGTAAATATCCCCAATATTTGTTGGAATTAAACTAATGCGAAATTTAACTTCAAGAGCTTCATCAGGATTTATTAATTTAGGTAAAGTGATACTTGTGGCCGAAATAATCAGATCCTGACCACTTAAAACCAGATCATACCTTGTTCTCTTGAGCTCAATACGCCTCTTTCGTCCAAAAAGTGGTGTAATTTCTATATGATGGCCGAAATGGCAAAATGTATCTTTTACAAGCTTATCTAACTTTGGTACTTCTATCATGATATAACTCCTTGGAAATTAAGCACACTATAAATAATTGGAAGATAAAAGATATGGAATATAAAGTTGCCAGAGGTACTACAAAATTCAGATACGGAATGACTGATTCAAATCAATTAGTTGAATGGTTAAATGAAGAAAAACCAATTGGAGTAAGCTTTATTGGGCGCTCTAATGCAGGAAAGTCTTCAACTATCAATTCTCTTTTTGGAAAAAATACAGCAGTTACATCAAAAACTCCTGGTCGAACTCGACAAGTAAATATCTTTTCGTTTCAACTTGAAAAGGAAGGAAAACCTGTTGAGGACTTACCTCCATTTTACCTCTTTGACCTTCCTGGATATGGACATGCAAAAGTTTCTAAAGACATGAGTGCACAGTGGGCCCACCTAATGGATGAGTTCTTTAGAAATTGTGGTGATCAGAATCTAATGCTTAATCTGCAAGATGCTAGACACCCAAATCAAAAAGCAGACCTCGTCTTTAGAGATTACCTTGCTCCTTTTGGGCATGAAGCATTTCTACTATTTAACAAATTAGATAAGCTAAAAACTCAAAAAGAAAGAGCGGCGCTTAATAAATTAAAGCCAGAGATCTTTAAGCAACATAAATGGGTTTCGCAAATTCACTTTATTTCGGCATTAAAAGGCAAAGGTCTTCCTCAACTAGAAGATGCCATTGTAAATTATCTACTCTTACAAAATGAGCTTAATAAGCAAGCTTCAATGTAAGAAAGATTATTTCTTAGATTTAATTTTTGAGACATCTTTTTCCATAAGATCGAGCTGATTTTCGTACTCTTCAATTTCTTTTAAGAGTTCATTAACTCTTGGATTTTCCCACTCTAATATTCCACTCCGAAGATGTTTAGCGGCAAGCTGGCCAAGTTCTTGATACTTTTCATTGAGAGCCGCATTAGTATGAGAAGCAGTAAGCATTTTCTTACCAATAACTGTAGCTTTTGACAGTTCCTGAGAGCAGTCATCAACTATTCTCTTAATCTTGGTTTTCCATTCCTCTTTTTGCATAATTCACTCTTTCAGATAGAATAAAGTAAGGGTTTCCCCAATAATTGTTATAGCAACATCTTACAAAAAGTTGAGTATGATTTCATTAGATTTTTTCACTAAAAAATTCATTAGTTTTGAACAAGTTCTTGAAAAAAAGCTCTCAGCTTACTTAGAGATGCTTACCAGTAAAGAAAAAGAACAAGTTGAGAAATCTTATCAAGCACTTCTTGAAAAATACGGTGAAAATGAAGACCCTTGGGGACTAAATATCCCAAAGGCCAGAAAGAGTATCGAAATACTCTACGCCATATATCAGCATTATTTTAAAGTACGCTTCTTTGGTAAAGAAAATATTAAAGACGAACATTATATGGTTATCTCAAACCACTCAGGACAAATCGCGATTGATGGCCTACTAATAGGCTGTGCCTTTGCTTTTGAAGTTGATAAACCAAGAGTCTTAAGGCCAATGGTTGAGAGGTTTTTTACAGCGCTTCCCTTTATAAATAAGTGGTCTGCTGAGTGCGGAGCAGTCTTAGGTGACCGCGACAATTGCCTAAATCTTTTAAGACGAAAAGAATCTCTACTCATCTTCCCAGAAGGTGTTCGTGGAGTATCAAAGAGTACCAGTGACTTTTACAAACTTCAGGACTTTACAACAGGGTTTTATCGTATGGCCCTTAAAAGCGGAGTTAAAATACTTCCCGTTGCAGTTGTTGGAGCTGAAGAAGTTTTCCCTTATGTATATCAAGCTAAAGGGATTGCCCAAGCACTTAATCTTCCCGCATTACCCATAAGTGCCAATTACTTTCCTCTACCTTCTCCTATCGATATTCATGTCGGTAAACCAATAGAGCTTCCAACTGATATTAATTCAGAAAGTGAAGACCATTTGATCACACCACATATAAGAGAGATTGAAAGAACAATTCAAGAGATGATTAATGAGGGAAGAGAAAAAAGAAGACCTTGGATCTTCTCAAAAGATCAAAAAAAGGATGCAAATTAATGAACAAGCAACCTTCAATTCTTATCATTGGTGCCGCTGGTGGACTTGCCAATATTCTCTGTGGAATACTGTCAAAACGCAGAAGTGAATGTCGTGTCATAGGGATCGATACAAGGGCCTTAAAAAATGATATCGACTTTGAGAACTTCTCTTTTGAAAGAATGAGATATACTCGAAGAAATTTTGAGAAGCTTTTTAGAGAAAATAAATTCGATGCCATCTATCAACTTGGACGTCTCACCCCTCCAGGCGGAACAATCGAACAACGCCTAAGTTTTAGTCTCGTCAATACAAATAAGGTTTTAGAATTAGCACAGAAAAATAAAGTAAAGAAATATATCCTATTAAGCTCATACCATGTTTATGGAGCACTTGCAGATAATCCAGTTTTTATTACTGAAGACTTCCCTCTTAGAGCAAGTATCAAACACTCAGAATTAAGAGATGTTACTGAAGTTGATGCTCTATGTACGAACTGGATGTGGAAAAATCAAGATTCTATTGAGACTGTTGTGCTAAGGCCATGTAATATTATTGGGCCTCAAATTGATAATACAATCACAAAGTACCTAACATCACATATGACACCTGTTCCAATTGACTTTAATCCGATTCTTCAATTCATTCACGAATATGATATGGCCAATATATTATTTGAAACATTAGATAAAGTTCCAACAGGTGTATATAATGTTGCTCCAGACCAGACAATCTCCTTACAAGAAGCAAAGAAAATCATCGGTACAAAGAATATCCCATTTCCTATATTCACTGTAGGAGTGGTTTCTAAAGTATTTAAAAAGCTATGGACATTTCCGGGGTACTTTTTAGACTTTCTTATGTATTCATGTGTTATTGATAATTCTAAGATTCAAAAATATATTTCAAAAGATATTTTTAAATACGATACGAAAAAGACTTTATCGTTATTAAGAAAGCCCCTCCCTTAAAAGGAAGGGGCACAAAATCTAGTCTTCTTGCTCACTCGCAATTGAGCGCTCAACGAGCTGCTTAAGAGCGGGATCATTTTGCCAATCATAAATCATATCAAATTTAGAAAAAGCAGAGATCGCTTTTTCATTTGAACCTTCTGTCACAGAAACGAGATCTTGCTGAATTAAATTCTCAACATTATCGAGATTATTATAGATACTCACCCATACTTCAGGCTTCATTCTTAATTCGACAGTTTTTTCCTTTTCGATTCTCTTTTGATCATCAACAAAGTCAACAACTGCATTTCTAATATTTAGTCCATATTTCATACCGTTGCCAAAATCCAGAGAAATAAATTCTCTAGTTCCTACTGACTGCTCTGGATTAATTCTAATCCTAAAGTAGTTCACAAAGTCACCAACATTATTAACAACTTGAGTCTTATCTGCTGGTGCATTCTTAATTATTGCAGCTTTACCTTCAGCTTCTCTTGCTTGGCTAAGGGCCCAGCTTCGAGCTGTTGTCGCAAGACTTCTATATCCAATTTCATTGAGACAATTTGCCTTAATCTTACGATTATCCTTGCTGTCATTAACATCCACTAGATATCGTGCTAACTGACAAGACCACTGGTAATCACCATCACGATAAGCCTTATCTGCAAGATACTTAACACGTGCTTCCCCACCCATAGACATTACCATACGGTTAGCTTCATCTTTTGGGTGAAGCTTAAACAGAGTTGTCGCATCACGATTAAATTGCCCAAAGATTGCTGTAAAAATACGAGGGGCCATTGTCGAAATTGGGCCATAGTTTTGAATCAATGTCGCTTCTTCTGAAAGATATTCAGGAAGTTTTACAAAATAGCGAAGTTCATCAGGCCCCATACCAAGTGCAATGCCCTTGAGAGTTTGATCAAGAACATAAGACAGGCCATCTTGATAATTTTGTAATCTTTGTGCAACTTTCTCTGCTCCAACAACACTTGTCGAATGTGTACTCATAAGAACTTCAGGTTTTAATTTTTTGATTAACTCAACTGACTGTTTCCATCCTAATGGATTTCGATAACGTCCACCACGCAGACTATAAATATTTGGGTACCAGCCCCACATGACATTATTTAAAACTGCCTTCTTAGATGGGATATGTACGAGAACTTGATTATTAGTGTCAGTTCCAACTCCTTCTGTATAAAAGACCATCTGAATTCCAGCCACTGTTAATTTTTGACCATCTTTAACGGGAGTATTTACAGGTACAAATCCAGAGGCTCCTGGAATAATGGTATTTTTAAATCTGGCATCAGGACCTGAGTCTGGAAGATAGAGATTAAATTGTTCAACTGATCTTGCCATAAGAACACCTCCAACCTCTGGATGAAGAGTTGAAACTCCTCCAGTTGTTAGCATTTCTTTATTTGTATCCGGATGGCCGATGATTCGAATCCTTGAATTTCCACGCTTCTTTTCTTCATCAACAATATACTTAGTACCAAGTGCATAATGTTCATGAGAATAGATGATGGCCTTAACAGGATAATTTGTGACCTTTCTCATTTCACTATAGAACTGTTTTGCGTCATGGGCATTATCTCCAGTATCATAGATAATGACTCCACCCTTGCCTACAATGAAATGCGAGTTTACAATACTCTCACTTCCAATAGTGTAAAGACCGTTTCCTAAGTTAACTGTTGTCAACTTATCATAAGAGCCTCTCTTCTCACTTTCTGATGGAAGATTTAAATAATCTTTTGTCTCTTGAGTGACTTTGGCTCCATTTTCAAGTGATACAAGTTTATCTTCTTTAGCATTCATCATTGGATTTTTAAAATACTGCTTGGTTTCAGTGAATGCCGTCGACATGACACTTGTGCCTCGTCCAACAAAGAATGAGATTAGGCATAAAAATACAATTGCAAATCCTAGTTTCATAACTTTTCCTTTTTTATAGTTACGTAAACTTTTTCGGAACTGCATTCACATGCAATAAGTTAAGAAAGGTAAATTATTAAATGAAGGTTTTTTATTTTAAAACAACATTATTAAAAACTCAGTCATGGCGCATGGCGCAAATAAAGACTAATAATATTAATAATTGACTGATATTTCATATATGAATAGACTTATAACTCACGTATCTCTATGCCTTGGTGGTGGAATGGTAGACACGACGGATTCAAAATCCGTTGCTAGCAATAGCGTGCGAGTTCAAGTCTCGCTCGAGGCACCAACCTCTTCTTTTTATAGCAACATCGATAAATCAGAAAATTTCGAAGAAAATCAAACAGAAGAATATAATCCTTTAGAGTGGGCCAAACATATGGCCCAAGTCGCGCCTCGAACCTTTAGAGGTCTTCTATCCATTAAATATCCCATGTAAATTTTTTTTAATTATTGCGACTTTAAGATTTCAATCAGTAAAAATGGGAGTAGCTGAAAACATTACAAGAATTGATCAATCTCTATACAATTTAGTTAACAATCGTTTTGAAATCCTTATATTTCCAGTTAGAATAAAACATAGAAATTATTTACTTAAAATAAGGATACCTATGAAAAATTCAGAAGTTAGCCTACCTAAACTGGCGATAACTCTAATGATTGGTCTCGTACTTTGGTTCATTCCTTCTCCCGAAGGCCTGGAACCAAGAGCTTGGCACCTCTTTGCAATCTTCCTCTCAACAATCTTTGGAATTATCTTAAAAGCACTTCCAATGGGTTCTATTTGTATGACAGGGCTTGCAGTTGCACTCTTTACCGGAATATTGAAAATTAAAGGGGAAGCTCTAACAGGCTTTTCGAATAGTACAATTTGGCTCATCGTTATTGCATTCTTCATTGCGAGAGGTTTTATTAAAACGGGGCTTGGAACAAGAATTGCTTACTTCTTCATCTACCTTCTTGGAAAGAAAACTCTTGGCCTCTCTTATGGATTAGCTCTTACCGATTTAATTCTAGCACCAGTAACTCCTTCTAATACTGCGAGAGCTGGAGGAGTCATTTTTCCAATCATGAAATCACTCTCACATAGCTTTGGTTCAGACCCGCATGAGCCCTCTAGAAAGAAGATGGGTGAATTTCTGACTTTCAGTTGTTTTCAAGTGGATATGGTTACTTCGGCCATGTTCATGACAGCGATGGCAGCGAACCCTCTCATTGCTCAATTTGCAGGAGAACATGGAGTAAAAATCACATGGGGAAGCTGGGCACTGGCCGCATTAGTTCCAGGGATTATTTCACTTATCATTATCCCACTTGTCATTTATAAATTCTTCAAACCTGAAATTACAGAGACGCCAAACGCAAAAGAGCACGCAAAAGAAAACCTACAAAAAATGGGTCCTATGACTAAATCTGAATGGACAATGATTGCAGTCTTTCTCTTTTTAATTGTTTTTTGGATTTTTGGAGGAAGTTTAGGAATTGCTTCAACAACGACTGCATTTGGAGGACTTGCCATTTTACTCATCACGGGTGTCTTGACTTGGGATGATGTGAAAAGCGAAAAAGGTGCTTGGGATACTCTTATTTGGTTTGGAGTTCTTGTGATGATGGCAAGTTTTCTAAATTCACTAGGCTTCATCCCATGGTTTAGCCAATTTGTTTCTAAAGAAGTTTCTGGATTAGCATGGACAACGGCCTTCCCAATTTTACTAGGTGTGTACTTTTACTCTCACTATATTTTTGCATCATCTACTGCCCATGTTACAGCTATGGCATCAGTATTTATGCTCGTAGGTATTAGCGTTGGTGTCCCCCCTGCTCTTATGGCGATTTCATTAGGATTCTTTTCAAATCTTTTTGGATGCTTAACTCACTATGGTTCAGGACCAGCGCCTGTTTTCTTCGGGTCCGGGTTTGTTGATCTTGGAGACTGGTGGAAACTCGGTTTTGGACTCTCAATTTTAAATATTATTATCTGGATGACTGTCGGAGGAATCTGGTGGAAAATTCTAGGACTCTACTAGAATAAATATAGAACTCTCGAAAGAGAGTTCTATTTCTTCAAAATCTTAGCTTTAAGTAAATCAAAATTCATCTTTGCAATATTTGAAATTGAGATATTCTCAGGGCATTCAACTTCACAAGAACCCGTAAATGAGCAATGCCCAAAATCTTCTAACTCCATTTGTTCCGCCATTTTAAGAGTTCTCTCATTTGCCTCAGGTTTTCCTTGTGGCAATGAGTTTAGATGACTAATCTTAGCGGATGTAAAGAGTGCAGCAGCAGAGTTCTTACAAGTCGCTACACAAGCACCACACCCAATACATGCAGCAACATCCATTGCTGCATCTGCAACTTCTTTTCCTATTAGAATTGAATTGGCCTCTGCAGCGGTACCAGTTTTAGCTGTAATAAATCCACCACTTCGAATAATGCGATCAAAAGAGCTTCTATCTACAATAAGATCTTTTATAATTGGAAACGCTTTCGCTCTCCAAGGTTCTACGACGATTGTTTCACCGTCTTTAAAACTTCTCATGTGTAATTGACAGGTCGTTGTATTAGCATGAGGTCCATGTGCTCTACCATTAATGAAAACTCCACATTGCCCACAAATTCCCTCTCTACAATCGTGATCGAATGCAACGACAGAGTCTCCCTTTCTAGCAAGTTTCTCATTAAGCACATCTAATGCCTCTAAGAAAGACATCTCTTCTGAGATATTATCAACTTCGTACGAGACAAAGCCACCTTCAGAATCTTTATTACTCTGTCTCCATATCTTAAATACAACTTTCATTTATACGACCTTACAGTAGGTTTAACGAATTCAAATTCTAACTCTTCTCTATGAAGTTTAAAGTCTCCATTATTATATTCCCATGCAGAAACGTAGCTATAGTCTTCATCATTTCTCACAGCTTCTCCCTCTGCACTTTGAAATTCTTCTCTAAAGTGCGCTCCACATGACTCATCTCTTTGAAGAGCGTCTACACACATAAGTTCAGCAAGCTCAATAAAGTCAGATAACCTGAGACCTTTTTCTAGCTCAGTATTTAACTCTTTATCTGATCCAGAAATACTTACTTCTTTCCAAAACTCTTCTTTAATCTTTTTTATTTTAACAATGGCGTCTTCCAATCCTTTTTGATTTCTACTCATCGCGCACTCTTGCCACATGACTGCACCAAGTTCTCTATGAAAGTCATCAACCGTTTTTGTTCCATTGATATTAATAAGTTTTTCAATTTTCTCTTTCACCATCTTTTCTGCTTTTAAAAATTCTTCGTGCTCCACAGTCGGAATTTCATGATTTAACTCACCAGCGAGGTAGTTATTAATTGTATTAGGAAGAATAAAGTAACCATCAATACTTGCTTGAAGAAGTGAGTTCGCTCCCAGTCTATTAGCTCCGTGATCGGAGTAATTCGCCTCACCAATAGCATAGAGACCATTAACAGTTGTCATAAGCTCGTAATCAACCCAAAGACCTCCCATAGAAAAGTGAGCGGCTGGAGAAATCTTCATTGGCTCTTTATAAGCATCAATTCCTGTGATTTTTAAATACATATTAAAGAGGTTTCCGTACTTATCTTTAATTTTATCTTCACCCTGCTTGGCAATTGCATGCTTGAAATCTAAATAGACTGCATTTTTAAGAGGTCCGACTCCATGTCCAGCATCAATTCTCTCTTTGGCCGCCCTTGAAGCAATGTCTCTTGGACAGAGATTTCCAAAACTAGGATACCTTCTCTCAAGATAGTAATCTCGCTCTTCTTCTGGAATCTCTCCAGGCTTTCTTGTGTCACCTTTCTTTAAAGGCACCCAAATTCGGCCATCATTTCGAAGAGACTCTGACATGAGAGTCAATTTAGATTGTGTATCACTGGACTGAGGAAGAGCTGTTGGATGTATTTGAGTAAAGCTAGGCCCGGCAAAGTACGCTCCCTTTTTATGAGCGGCCCAAATGGCAGAGCCGTTACACCCTATTGCTAGAGTTGAGAGCCTAAAAACTCTCGAATATCCTCCAGTAGCAAGGACTACTGCATGGGCACTATGGCGCTTAATTTCGCCTGTAACTAAATCTCGCGTGATAATTCCTCTCGCTTTTCCATCAATAACAACAAGATCAAGCATCTCTTCTCGAGTATTCATTTTCACTCCGCCACTGGCCACCATTTTTGATAACTGAGAGTAGGCAGCAATTAAGAGTTGTTGACCAGTTTGACCTCTGGCATAGAAAGTTCTTTGAACTTGTACTCCACCAAAACTTCTATTCGTTAAAACTCCTCCGTATTCCCTCGCAAAAGGAACGCCCTGTTGAGTAAAATGATCAATAAGTGGAGCTGAAAGCTGTGCCAAGCGATAAACGTTAGCCTCACGAGAACGAAAGTCTCCACCCTTTAGAGTGTCATAGAACATACGCCAGACACTGTCTCCATCATGTTGATAATTCTTGGCTGCATTAACCCCACCTTGAGCTGCTACAGAGTGCGCCCTTCTTGGAGTGTCCTGATAGCAAAAACAATTTACCTTATATCCTAGCTCCGCTAGAGTTGCTGCTGCTCCGGCGCCAGATAAACCAGACCCCACAACAATGACCTCGAACTTCTTTTTATTGGCAGTATTTACAAGCTTGCATTTATCTTGATAGTTGGACCATTTCTTTTCAAGTTCTCCCTCGGGAATTTTTGCATCTAACTTCACTTAAAGACTCCTTAGGTAAACGACAATTGGAATGATTCCAAATCCAACAAGCACAACTGTGGAAAATATTTTTCCAATAAATGAAACTCTTTTTATATACTTTAAATTGTAGAGACCAAGTGTTCTAAAAGCACTCGAGAAGCCATGCTTTATATGAAGAGCAAGTGGGATCATTAAAAAAGAATAGAATAAAACATATAATGGATTCTTAAAAAGAGATGTAGTTACGATGTAGACGTCTTTTAAACCATTGGAGTCCAATGGGACACTCTCTCCTATTCCTAACTTTATCCTCGCCCAAAAATTTGCCATATGAACAATAATAAAAATTAAAATGGTAAAACCAAGAAGCCCCATATTCTGAGAGGTCCACGAACTACTCTCAGTAGCATGATTAACATGATACTTTTGCCCTCTCGAAGATACATTTCTTCTTGTTATTAAAAAGGCATATATCGAATGTAAGATTATTGATAAGTAGAGTGCTATAGAAACAACTTTTATAAAAATATTCTCTCCTAGTTTATGAGAGTAAATATTATAAAGTTCATGAGAAATATGTGGAGGGAGAAGCAGAATTAAGTTCCCTCCTAAGTGAACAACTAGAAAGACACATAAGAAAAGACCAGTAAAGGCCATAACATTTTTTCTAAAGAATAACATACTTCACCTTAAATAATATTTACTTCCATTATAGATGAAATGACTCATTTGAATAGAGATTATTTTTCTTACCTTTTCACTCTCTTCCTCCTACTAAATTTCAATACATAAAAAGTGTCATTAACAGAGGGCACCATCTTAAGAAATATTAAGTTTTAATGAATAAATGACCTTTATAGTAGATACTCTGATATAGATCCAAATAAGGCCCGGTGGTGGAATGGTAGACACGTGTGATTCAAAATCCGTTGCTAGCAATAGCGTGCGAGTTCAAGTCTCGCTCGAGGCACCATTTATTAAGCTATTCGAACCATTCGGATTGTTTTAAAAAAGCCAGACCTTGAGTCTGGCTTTTTTATTTTTTTTATAGATTCAGGTGTACTGTTTCAAAAGCGAAAAAATTGGTCCATCTTCTCATTCAAAAAGAGAATATAGGCGGAGTAATGCTTGATAGTGGCTTGGCAAAACTCTACGGCCAAGAAAAATACTTTAAGAGCGTTCTTTCAAGATTATCAAGATTAACTTCTGTCGATACTAATAATTTTCCATCTTTCTCAATAATATGTTCACCTGACATCGTTACAGGTGAAATACCAATTTCTAATCGACTTACATCCAATACAAAGCCGCTATCTTTAATTTTTGCAATGACTGATAGAACAAGATCCTTTCCTAAGTGAAATTCATCAGTATTAGACTGGTTATGTAAAAAGAACATCACCCCATCCTCAGTCACAGCTTCAAAACTAAAGTAACCAAGTAGAACTCTTTCTAAACTATCTTCATCAATCGTAATTGAAATTAAAAGCCTTCCATCTTTTAAAACACTCAAACCTTCAGGCATCTTTACTGGGCTAATTCCAATATCTAAACTTGGCTGAACAGGAGTAAACCCATCATCAATAATCCCCTGAATTACAGAATTAACTAACTCACGCCCCCTTAAGAATGCCTTAACATTTGCTCCATTATGAGTTGAATAATGAATCTTTAGCGACTTTACTGAGTCCGTAAGGGCGTATTCCGTCCCATTGTTTTCAGTTAAACTTTGTGCGCTCACACCTTGTGCAATAAGTAAATTCAATAAAAATAGCGTTGTTGTAAGAACTCTTTTCATTTCCCCTCCATACAAGTTAATTAAAAAAATCAGTTGTACTTGTAGCAATAGAAAAAGACTCAGAGTACTTAAAGAAGGTTAATTGTAAGTAAAAAAAAAGGCCCTAAAATAGGGCCTTTCTTTACCTTGTTATTGTTGTTAAATTAGAACATTTATTCTTTTTATAAAACTTTTGTAGGCCAACTGTTCGATCGCGATTATTAACAATCTCCATCATTATTTGACCTAGGCGGTCTGCTCTTAATCCCTTATGACCAAATTTATCATCCAGGTACTCTTGGGCCTCTTCTAATGTCAACTCTTTACCGTAAAAGTTAATCGTACGAGCAACATTATCAGCAACTTCTAATGAGTAAGTCTCTCCTTCAATTTCAACTTCACTTCTTCCTAATTCTCTTTGCATTGAGATTTTCTTTAAGTAATTTCTAGCAGTAATGATTCTTCTTGCTAGAATTGCTGAATCATTATGAGACTTAATTTTTCTGCGATCCTTATTATCTGCATCTCCAAAGATATCATTATTTGTGGCCAAAAAGTCATAACCAAGCTCTGATAACTTTTGAGCATAAACCCATACTTCTCGAGTTGTTTGAACATCAACACAAGCATTTAGTTTTCTATCTTCGCCTAAGTCATCAGACTCACCAGATTTACTAATATTGTAATGCTTTTCTAAATCTTTATACTTATCATTAAAGTTCTTATTTTGATCTTCTGCCATACTTCTCATTTTATCGACAAATTCACGTCCATACTTTCCGTATACATGATTTCTAATGATATCTAATGATTTAATAATTTCTCTTAGATCACCATCTTTAGAGTCTTCAGATGAGTACTCTTTTTTTGCAATAATCGCAGCAAGCCTATTGTCGACATCTGAAATTGCAGCTAAAGCATCAGTGATTCTCTTTTCTCTCTTTTTAAGATCTTCACTCTTTAAAAGTTCCTTATACTCTTTCACTGTTATATTTTCATCACCCAAAGAGATAATATATGTATCATCAAATATAGATCTTGCTTTCTCTCTTTTTGCACTAATGTTTTTAAGAACACGATTGAAAGAGCTTGCCATATCAGCAAGAAATTCTTTGTTAAAGTCTTTCACGCTCATTTTCATAAGTGCCATAGGATTATCCAAAAGACTTAGCTTCTGCTTAAATAAAATATTTAAGAAGCGATCAGCTCCTTTAGACTCTGAAATATAAGAATCTAGATACTCTTCTAATAAATCTTTAGAAAAAGCCAACTCTCCTAAAACCTCAGCTTGCTGATAGCGAGCAGACTTTCCTGGCAGATCTGATAGAGGATTTTTCATTTTCTCATAGAGACCTGAAATTAATTTTTCAACTTCTGCATCTATCTTATTAACTTCCGCCGACTTAATCTTTTCAAACTCTGCTTCAACATTTTCTTTCGCTTTTGCTAATGATTCATAATCTTTTTTAATTTGTGCAACAAGTGCTTTTGAAAGCTCACGGTCTGTATAGTGTCTTTGAGTGTCAATATCAAAAATTTCTAAAGCTTTCACCTGATTACGAACATCATAGTAAGCACAATTAAGTTTTACGAAAGTATTTATATCTTCTTCATTTTCAAACTCAAATCTATCATTAAAGATATTGCTTACAAATCTTAAGATTGAAGCAACTGCTAATCCACCATATGCAACAGTAATTCCAGATGGCGAATATAAACCAAATTGTGAAAATGTTTGAATGATATCTGCTGATCGTTCTAAGAAAGGAGTTCTCTCTAAACTAGAACAACTATTATTTGAAAATAACGTATTTACCCCATTTATTACTTGAGCTACAGGAATACCATCCACAGTTACCTCTTCACTACTTGGGATTACATCTGTCGTTTCTTTTCCTTGCTCTTCTTTCAATTTATTTAATTCAGTTTCTAACTCATTTGAACTATCAATAAGGTTTCCAATTAAAGACTCATTCCCATCAAAACAATCATCTTTAAATACCGTTACAATATTTTTTAGACTTGTTAATGCTTGTTCATATGAGCGAGTGTTATTTAGTGGACAAAACTCTGGACGAGTAAGTGGTAATTTATTTCGAGATACAACATCTTTGATTTCGGCTTCAAGTTGTGAATCTAGCTTTGCATTCTTAATAGTCCTCACATAACTCTCAAAATCAGAAGCATGAGCACTAACTGATGTGGACAAGATAAGAACTGAAAGAACTCCAGACATTACTCTTTTCATTTTATTCTCCCTAAATGATAATGATGCATGGCAGAATTATGACATATTCATGTTTGAGCACGATCATTTCGTAGGAAAATTGTAATAATTACCAGAGCTAAACACCTAAAATTAGGTACCTCTAGATTAATCTCGCTTAAGAAGTAGCTTAACTTCTCTCATGACCTTATTGATTTCATTCTTTGAGAGACCAAGCTTTTCAAGGTGCTTTCTTTCTAAGTGCTTAATAACGACGATATTTCTTTGCAATAGGGCCTTCTTCTCTCGTGCCCTTAAAGTCGATAAAGCTGTTATTGGATAGATACGATATTTTTGAATCAATTGGCAGAAAGTATTCTTCTTAGGGTAATTCATTGAATAAAGAAGCAGACCTACTCCATTAGCATAGGCAATAGCATCTTCAGAAAATTGAGTATTGGACATAAGTGCATATTGAAAGTTTAACTCTGGATTGGCCTCTTTTATATCTAGGTAGCGTGAATGAACATAGAGAGGAATTTTCACATCGTTCTTATAGTATTTGCGATTGTGAAATTTGCATTCACAATATATATCACCATCAGCACGTTCCGCGACGACATCCACTTCATGTAGAACATTCACTCCTTTTTTTAAAACAGAAACTTGAGTTTCATACCCCTTGGCCTTCAGCATCTCTGCACATAAGACTTCAAAAGGATAACCTGTTGGACCTAATTTATAGATGGCCCTTTTGATATTATAATTAGCTGCATCGACTTTGGAGATCTTCTTTAAAGCTCGATATGTTTGCTGATGTATTTTGGTTGTTGATGATAGGGGCTCTAGTCCCTGATAGACCTCATTAACAATATCTTCAGTGTCCTCTTTCGATACACCAGCAGCTTTTAAACTTTTTGCAAACTTCTTCTTATCAAATTCTTCATACGTACGATTCACTTTTCGAATTAAGTACTTAAGCTTTTTATTTTTTCTAGCGCTCATTAACTATCCAAAAGATATGTCTTACCATCTTCAACATTGATGGTCTTAATCTTTAATCGCTCTTCAATACTCTTTGCAAAATGTATAACTGTTTCTTCTTCTCCGTGATTCAAGAAGACTTTCTTTAACGATGGCCCAACTTTTTGAATAAATTCGATTAATTCATCTCGATCAGCATGAGCAGATAAAGACTCGAGTTTCTCCACATGTGCCTTAACCTCCATACTATGTCCAAGTAAGTAAATTTCTCTTTCTTCTTCTACTAACTTCCTTCCGATTGTTCCTTCACCTTGAAATCCAGTTATAAGAATAGTGTTATTTTCATGTTTTCCATACATTTCCATGTATTTGAGAACTTTTCCACCGCTTATCATTCCCGACGAACTAATTAGAATAAATGGTTTCTTTGTTCTAGCTAGCTTTTTTGTATCGGAGCTATATTCTATAAACTTCACAGATTTCATTGCTTCATTAAATTGTTCAGGTTCAACTTTTAGCGATTCGGCCATGCCCATATAGAGCCTTGTGGCCCTTACACCCATTGGAGTATCTAGATAGACAGGTATTTTTACTTGAGGCTCTTTTGTAAATAGCTCTGACAGGAGATACATCAGAACTTGGGCCCTTGCGACAGCAAAAGCAGGGATAAGTAAGACGCCATTTGTCGAGATGACTCGTTCAATATGTTTTTTTAATATTTCAATAGAGTCTTCTTTCTTATGAAGTCGATCACCATATGTTGACTCTAAAACAAGATAGTCCGCTTGAATATTCTTTTGTGGAGGATTATGGATTAGATCATCTCTTCTTCCAACGTCACCAGAAAAGCATATCTTTTTAGCCCCATTATCAAATGTGATATTGGCGGCACCTAGGATATGACCCGCTTCTTCATAGATAAATCGAAAACCTTTATCATACCATTTATTTAAACTTACAGACCTTAGATGACTTAGAGTTGCATCAACATCATCAAGATCATATAGGATCGATTGAGACTTGCCTTCTTTAAACTCGTAGGCTTGAATACTAGCAGAGTCTCTTAAAATAAGCTCAACAATCTTACGTGTTCCCTCTGTACAATAGATCTTGCCTTTAAAGCCATTCTTTATTAGCACAGGTAAGTAGCCACAATGATCGTAATGAGCGTGAGTTAAAAAGATTGCATCTATTTCATTAATATTGAAATTGGGAAGAACTTGATTCTTTTTCGTAGAATCTTTATCACCTTGATACATTCCACTATCAACAAGTACCTTCTTATTATTAATTTCTAATAATGTCTTAGACCCGGTTACTGTTGAAGTGGCACCATAAAATACAAGTTTCATATTATCCATAGGGGATATTATAGCGCTTATTATTCTAATGTTACAAATATAAGAAAGTAAAAAAGCCTCCAAAAAGGAGGCTTATATCATGAAATTAGATGTTTTATATGCTCGCCAATGAAACTAGCAATGAAGTAGTAACTATGGTCATAACCTTCACGGTAATTAACTTGTAAATCCTGATTATTATCAGTGCAAACATCTTCGAAGTTCTTAGTTTTAAGTTGTCCCTCAAAGAATTCGTCAGCTAAACCTTGTTCAATTAAGATTTTCTTAACATGACGCTTCCCACTTTTTACAAGCTCACAAGCATCGTATGCTTTCCATGCTTCACGATCATCACCTAGATAACCAGTGAGCGCTTTTTCTCCCCAAGCTACTGATGTAGGATTAACAATTGGAGAAAATGCAGATATCGCTTTAAAAAGATCAGGGTTTCTTAAACCAATAACAAGAGCTCCGTGTCCCCCCATTGAATGACCTGTGATTGAAAAGTTCTCAGGCTTAAATTCATCCTTAAGCATTGGAATGAGTTCACTCACAATATAGTCATACATATTATAATGATCTTTATATCCTTCAGTTGTGGCATTAAGATAAAAACCGGCGCCAGAACCGAAATCATAACTATCATGCTCACCAGGAAGATCAAGTCCTCTTGGTGAGGTATCAGGACAAACAATCATTGTATTAGTATTTGCAAGATGAAGCTGAGCTCCTGCTTTTGTAATAAAGTTTTCTTCATTACAAGTAAGTCCAGATAACCAAATAATGATATTTTCAACTTTATCTGTCTTAGGTTTGAAGTACGAAAACTTCATATCTGTTTTTGTTACACTTGATGAGTGGAGACAGAAAGCTGTCTCCCCTTCAAAAGATTTATGACTCTTTACTTTTTCAAAGCTCATAGCTTACCCTTCAGTGTTAAAATCAATAACTGTTCTAATGGCCTTCCCTTCGTGCATTAGATCGAAAGCTTCATTGATTTTTTCTAGTGGAAGTTTGAAAGTTACAAGATCATCAAGATTGATTTCTCCTGACATATAACGATCAACGTAGCCTGGAAGTTCCGTTCTTCCTTTTACACCACCAAAAGCACTACCACGCCAAACACGTCCAGTTACTAGTTGGAATGGACGAGTACTAATCTCTTGTCCAGCACCAGCAACACCGATAATGATCGACTCACCCCAACCTTTATGACAACACTCAAGAGCAGATCTCATAAGCTCAACATTACCAACACACTCAAAAGAGTAATCAACTCCACCATCAGTTAATTCAACAATAACTTCTTGGATAGGCTTGTCATATTTTTTTGGATTAACAAAGTCAGTTGCACCAAATTTCATGGCCATCTCTTTCTTATCGTCATTAATATCAATTGCAATAATTCTTCCGGCCTTGGCCATCTTGGCACCTTGGATAACTGAAAGTCCGATACCACCTAGTCCAAAAACTGCAATTGTTGCACCTTCTTCAACCTTCGCTGTATTGAATACGGCACCGATACCAGTCGTAACACCACAACCTAGTAGACATACCTTATCAAGTGGAGCTTCCTTACTTACTTTTGCTAGTGAAACTTCAGCAACAACTGTGTACTCAGCAAAAGTAGAAGTTCCCATATAGTGATGGATCATTTTACCATCTTTAGAGAAACGGCTTGTCCCATCTGGCATCAAACCTCTACCTTGTGTTTCTCTTACAGAAGAACAAAGATTGGTCTTTCCAGACTTACACATTTTACATTCACCACATTCAGCAGTGTATAGAGGAATAACATGATCACCAACTTCTACACTTGTTACGCCTTCACCAACTTCAACAACAACCCCACCACCTTCATGGCCAAGAATTACAGGAAAAAGCCCTTCAGGATCCGCACCAGAGAGCGTATATGCATCAGTATGGCAAACACCAGTTGCGTGCATCTTAACAAGAACTTCGCCTTTCTTTGGTCCTTCTAGATCAACTTCTTCTATTTTAAGTGGCTCATTTGGGCCCCAAGCAACAGCTGCTTTTACTTTCATATATACCTCCGATTAACTTTCTAAATTTTAAGTAATTATTATAGCTAAAAACCTAATTGTTGACAATTGTGACATACTGATACAGATTGTTTACATATGGAAACAATGAAAGATCTTACCCATATTTATAGCTTTATCAAAGTTGCACAATTCCGCTCATTTACAAAGGCAGCAGAAGCGCTCAAGGTTTCTCGCTCACATTTGAGTAAGTCTGTTAAGGAGCTAGAAGAAAAGCTCGGTCAGCCTCTCTTAAAAAGAAATACCCGTTTTATTGACTTTACTGATTTTGGTAAAAAATACTTCGAAACTTGTGCAAATCATATCGAAGAAATAGAAAGATTTACTAAGATTTCTAAAGAAACAGTAAAAGACACCAAAGGTAAGATTAGAATTTCTTTAGCTGGTGCATACGGAGAAGATGTTATCGCACCAATGATATCAAATATCTTATTAAAGCATCCAGGAATAGAAGCGGAATTAGACTTCTCCACAGATCTTGTGGATATAACAACTCATGAATATGATCTTGCAATTCGAGTCGCTGAAAAAAAACCCACAAAGGGATTTGCCATACAGATTTCAGAAAGAAAAGAATTTGTGTGTGCTTCTCCAAACTACTTAAGTAAATTTGGTATTCCAAAAAAACCAAAAGAACTTATTAACCACAATTGTCTAATTGGTAGCAATGAAAAGTGGAGCTTTACTCATGAGAGTAGAAATGAAAAAGTTTCAATAAGAGGAAACTTTAGAAGTTCAAACGGCAGGGCCATCATGAACGCTTCTCTTCAAGGCTTAGGTATTTGTAAACTCCCAGGTGTTTATGTTTTAGACCATATTAGAAATAAAACTCTACTACCACTTCTAAGCGACTACACACAACAATCAATCCCAATTTGGGCAGTAACACCATCAAAGAAATCAATCTCTTCCTCTGTTAAGTTATTACTACAAGAGTTTGGTGTCTTTCTATTTTAAGAACAAGCTAGTAAAGAGCTAGACTCTTCAACTTCACAAAGATATTCAAAGAGAATTTCATTTTCTCGATCCATGTGAATATTAATTCCTAAAACAACTCTCTTGATATCTTTAACAAATTCAGTCCACTCTTTATTTACTTCACCACATAATTCGTATCCCTGAACCTTTGCCATTAACTCTTTTAATTCTAGCTCCTGCTCTTCATGCCCTTCTAATATCTCTTTAATATCCTCACAGCCTTCTAGCTCATCTGATAAAAGAAGAGGAAATAAATGAGACTCTTCTTTTTGCATATCTGCTTCTATAGTAATCCAAAAACGGATGAAGAAATTAGAAAGTCCTTTTGGAATATTTGGATCATCTTGGTACTTCTCTTCAATTTCATATGATCTACGCATTAATGTTTTAAACTCATTTCGAATAATTTGATGATAAGAGATTAACTCTTCTACTTTGGCTTTGAATTCAGCACTCACTTTTACACCCTTGACAAGACAACTATACTTAGCTTCTTATTCTAACTTAATGCGGCGCAAGTAATATGATATTCATCATGGTAAATTTGGTACAAGCTTTTAAACTACAAAGTTATTAAGCCGATGAAATTAAAGAGTTTTTCTTTGTAAGATTAATTTGTTTGCACAAATATTTTATTGATAAAATATGACCTCACTAACTGACTTCAAGCTCAAGTTCAAGTTCTAAATCGAGCTCATCAATTGACTCGCTATCAAAGATAACAATTGTTTTTTTTAAAAAACGATCTTCTTTTTTAACATGGGCCTGTAGATCTTCAACAAAAAGACGTGTTCTCTCAACTAAGTTCTTCCATAAATCACAACTTTTTGTCGCAACTTCATAGTTCAACACTTCATCAATTAATGGTTGTAATTCTTTTTCAAAACAGCGATGTACTGCTAATACCTCTTGTATGTCACCATAACTTTCATCTACACGATCATCTAAGATTAATGGAAATATGGTCCCTTCTTCTTTTTGTATCAATGCCTCAATAGTGACCCAAAAGCGTAATAAGAATGTTGAAATTTCTTTTGGGACATCCGGGTCAACACATTTCACTTCCACTTCTTTGGCCATGATAATGAGCTTTTTAAAGTCATCACGTAATGACTTATGACACTTTTACGTTTTCCCACAATTTTAGTAGAACTGTAACACATAGTATTTATAGGCTTTGAGAGAGATCTTATTTATTAAACATATCTAGTTTCAAACTTAAAACTTCACCCATCCATAAAGTATTTTGAGTATGATCAAGATAATCATTACCAGTGTTAGCGTGTAAGAAAACTGTTAATTCATCTCTATTTTCAAAAAGCCAAGGTATAAAATCATTAAGCTTTTCTTTAGAAAAAAGAAACTGACAACTCCATCGAGGATGAGGACCAACCTCTTTTTGATGGGCCCTTCCAACCTGAATATAGCTGAGATCTCGAGCTTTATTAATAACTCTTAATGCTTTTTCATAAGTTTCTTCGTCGTAATATAGGTGCGCATGATAGTCTAAAATTTTCATGGCCGAATTCTCCCTAATAAAAAGTTAAATTGCAAGCAGTATGAATATCGAATGGCATCAATAAAAACCACTGATTTGGTCAAAGTAATATGTGGAATTAAGTGAATGGTGGAAAATGGATTTATTATTTCTATCGTAAATATTGCGATCTGGATGATAGTAGGCGGTATTTGGTGGAAGTTTTTAGGATTATATTAGGGATAACTCATAAATGAGTTACCCCTAAATGATATTTTAAGCGGCTTTATTATTCTTCGGTGAAGCCTTCTTTGCTTTTGGCATAAAGTTGATCACTTCGCCTTTTCTTACAAAAGAGGTATTCTCAGTAATTAATGTTTTTAAGTTAGTAATATTACCACCAATATTTACTACTGACTGACTTAGATCTGTTGAAGCAGCTTTAAGGTCATGAGCAGATTGACTTGTCTGACTAGCAGAACTCGAAATTTCCTGCATTGCCTTACTAACTTCTTCGACTCCAATAAGTTGTTCTTTTGATGCTGATGCAACCTCATTTGAGTTTGCAGCTACTTCATCAAAGTTATTAATAACTTGTCCAAAAACTTTCTGACACTGGCTACTAATCTCAACACTCTTATTAATTTTATCCTTACTTGCATTTAAAGAATTATTAACTTGACGACTTGAGTCTTCAACAATCTGTGAAACTTTCTTTAAACTATCGACGAGAAGCTTTGAAATCTCATCAGCTGATTCACCACTCATTTTTGCAAGGTTACCAACTTCTTCAGCGACAACTGAGAAGCCCTTACCATTCTCTCCTGCTCTAGCAGCTTCTACAGAAGCATTGAAAGAAAGGAGCTTCGTTTGAAACACAATATCGTTAATAACTTGCGTTTTAACGTTAATCTCTTCAAATACTTTAACAATTTCATTTAGCTCTTCATTACTTTTTTCTACAGTCGTTGCTAATTCAGTCGTACTAAAGTCAACCTCTTTTA
Source organism: Halobacteriovorax sp. (assembly GCF_048381875.1). Lineage (NCBI taxonomy): Bacteria > Pseudomonadati > Bdellovibrionota > Bacteriovoracia > Bacteriovoracales > Halobacteriovoraceae > Halobacteriovorax > Halobacteriovorax sp. Next base: position 754,708 of record NZ_JBLXBP010000002.1, read on the forward strand.
CACCTTGAGCAAGATCAGAAAGATAACCAACACCATCATTTACAAGTCCCTGACTCTCTTGAATTAGATGAGCTACTTTATTTGATCCATCTGTATTGCTCTTAATCATTTGAGATATTTCATGAAGAGAGCTCGATGTTTCTGTAGCTGCAGCAGATAATTGTTCAGATATAGAACTCAATGCTACAGAACGGCTACTAAATGTTTTTGAAACTGCATCCAGATTATTTCCTTCAGTTGAAATTGAATCAACAATTCCATTAATACGACTATCAATTTTACGGGCCATGAAGACAGCAATAAAGATCGAACCAATAAAGCTGAATATTGAAATAAATGTCATTAAGAAAACTGAACGAGAGTATGTTTTATCAGCCTCTTTAAACTCTGCTGACCCCATACTCATAATAAGTTCCTGTAACTTATTTAAGTCTTCACGGGCATTTTCAAAAGATGTATTTAATGTTGTAAGAGAATGCTTTCTAATTTCCGCCTTAGAAGTGCCTGCTGGTAAATCCCCATTACCATCGATTGCAAAATGCGCCTTTGCAGCTTTTTCAAAAGAGGCAATATTTTTTTCAAAGCCAGCAGAAATTTCTTTTTCAGCTTGAGTGTTAGCGAACTTTTGATACTTATTAAAGCGGTCAACAACTTGTTGTTTGTTATCGAAATAATCTTGTGCAAAAGACTTCTTTTGCTCTGCAGTTAGGCCATCTAATAAAAGAGACCTTTCTGCCACAAGCATCTGTTGAAAATCTCTATCTGCCTGTACTAATGCATCAATACCTGGAAGTCTTTTTGAGAAAACTGTGTATAGATGTGATTTTACGGAAGTAAGAGAAGTATATCCTACGGCCGCAATAATTAATTGAATTAAAAGCATTGTTCCAGACAAAGCAATTAATTGCTTTTTAATAGTCCATTGTTTTTTCATACGTCCCCCAAACTCCTCTTTTCTATTTTATCTTTGATAAGATCTTGTCGGTTATCTTATCAAGGGCCAATGACTCACAGGATGCACCAAGTTCGAATGCTTTTTTCGGCATACCATAAACAACCGATGTGTCTTCATCTTGTGTAATCGTAAATGATTTATTTTCTTTTAGTTTTAATAATCCCTTAGCTCCATCAGCTCCCATACCTGTTAATAATGCAGCAGTAACACAATGAGATTTAACTTTTGCTAAGTTTTCAAAAAGGTAATCAACACTAGGTTTATGACCTGAATATAGTGGTGTTTCCTCATCTAGCTTGATAGCTAAGTTCTTAGTTCCTATTACACCCATATGGATTCCTCCAGGTGCAATATAGACGGTATTATTTTTTAATTCCTCTCCATCAACTGCTTCCTTTACGGTAAATGGACATAATTCATTAAGCCTATTTGCAAAAGCAGTAGAAAAAACTGGTGGAATATGTTGAACAATTAAAATAGGTGGAAATTGTTTTGGCATAGTAAGTAACAATTGTTTAATTGCCTCTGTTCCACCTGTCGAGGCCCCAATAGCAATAAGCTGTCCTTCTTGGAAATTGAAAGTACCTTGACCTTGCCAACTTGATAAACGTCCTCTCTTACTTTTTACAATACTACTATAAGCAAGATTAATTTTTTCCGTTAAGGCTTTTTTGAAATTGAAGATATCGTCAAAAGATGGCTTCTTTATATAATCAAAGGCACCATCTTCAAGACACCTCATAACAATATCACCATCACTCTTACTTACAGAACTAATTAAAATTGTTTCTACCTTCAGATTACTTGGCAGTCGCTTAATTACTTCGTGACCAGACATTTTAGGCATATTAATATCAAGAGTGATAACATCTGGCCTAAGCTCTTTAATCTTATCAAGGCCATCTTGACCATCTACTGCCTCTCCAACAATTTCAAAATCATTATTATCCACAAGACATTTCTTAATAAGCTTTCTAACAGTTGCCGAATCATCTACAATCAGAATTCGTTTCTTTGCACTTTTATTAAGTTGAACTGGTGAATTTACATCAGTATCAGTTCTAAAAAATATGGACTGGCCAATATTTTGGAAACCTTCATATTTTAATAATGTTTCGGATAAGCCAAGAAATAGGTATCCCTTATTAACAATACACCTATTAAGACTTTTCATGACCTTGTTAATTTGCGCTTCATTAAAATATATAAAAACATTACGACAAAGAACAAAGTCAAATTCTTCTTTATATTCAGGACTATCATCATTTACAAGATTATGTGTCTTAAAACGACAATATTTCTTAAGATCATCACTAACTTTTACAAAGTCAGAAATATCTCCACTTCCCCTATACCAATTCCCGGCAAGATACTCTTTTGGTACTTTTTGCAGTTCTTTCCAATAATACACACCCTTTAGAGCATGCTTAATAGATGCTTCGCAAATATCTGTCCCCAAAATTTCAAATGTAAAACTCGGATCAATTTTTTTAAGATGATACTTTAACACCATCGCCAGACTATAGACTTCGTCACCTTTACTACAAGCAGCACACCATATACTAAGCTTCTTGCGACCTTTTGATTTTGCTCTTTCAATTATTTTAGGCAATGATTTAACAATAAAATCAAAATGGCCCTTTTCACGCATAAAGAAAGTGTAATGAGTAGTTAGTAGCGATATAAGAGCATTCTTTTCTTGATTGCCTGGTTTTTTGATGAGAGTTAAATATTCATCAACACCATTCAATTTTAATTCAACGATTCTCTTATCAATACGAGATTTAATCATGGCGTTGTTTTGCGCTGTAAAATGCGCTCCACTCTCTTTTGCCATAACGTCAGCAATCTCAATATAGCTTTTTGCTAAACTACCCATTATCTCTATCTCTCAACTACTTCTTCTTAAACCGCTTTATCAAATCGATCATCATCTTCACTAGGATATTCTTCACTTGATACTTCCATAACAGGATCATCAGCTGTTTCGACAATAGCTACTTGTTCATAACTATCTTCTTCAACAATCTCTGGCTCAAAACTTGGAAAGTCTTCCTCTGTTTTTACAGAGTGACTTGCTGTTGAGTGATAAGTATCTTCTGTTTCAAAACTAGTCGTTCCAATAGAATCAATTAAATCATCTTTTGATACTTGGCTTACATGAACTTTGCCTCCAAGTACTTCACTTTCTAGTTCTTCAACAATATTATTTAAGATAGTAGTCTGTTCAGATAAGCTATCTGCAAACCCAGACGTCTCTTGAGCAATCGTTGAATTAGAATGAGTAACTTCATCTAACTGATTCATTGCTACAGTGATATTATTAATACCTTCTGCTTGTTCTTGAGATGCTGTAGAGATTTCGGCCATTAACTTAGTAACAGCTTCAACATTGCCAACAACCTGGTCAAGAATTCTCCCACAACTTTCAGATACGTCTACACCTCTTTCAACACTAGATTTTGCATCTTTAATAAGTGATTCAACATTTCGCTGTGTCTCTTCTACAATGGATTGTACTTTCTTAATTGATCCACCAAGTAGATCCTCAATCTCAAGTGCAGCGTTTCCACTCATTTGAGCGAGATTACCGACCTCTTCAGCAACAACAGCAAATCCCTTCCCATGTTCACCGGCCCTAGCCGCTTCAACAGAGGCATTAAAAGATAATAGCTTTGTTTGGAAAACAATATCGTTAATAACATTTGTTTTCTCTGAAATTTCCTTAATAACGTCAACGATCTTAACGATCTCTTCGTTACTACGGCTCATTTCTTTCATGATATCTTCATTATTACCGTTGATTTGATCAATAGCATTTACCATATCATTTACGGCAAGCTTACCTTCCTGAGCAACCTTTTGAGACTCATCAGCTTTCTCAGTTGATGTTCTTGCACTCTCAACACTCTTATTTACCATTGCTGAGATTTCATTTAATGTTGCAACAGTTTCCTGAATAGCACTTGCTTGCTCCGTTACAGAAGACGAAACCTTAGAAGAGGCCATCGACATATTAGTACTCGATTTTGCAGTTACTTGTGATGACTCTCTCAATCTCACACTTAGATCAACAATTGCTTTAATTGATTTAGAGAAGTTATATTGGAAACCGAATGCAAATAGAGCAATAACTCCAAATAAACCTAGAACAGTATAAGTGACTTGATTTTCCTTTACCTTAATCCCAGCAACTTTTTCTTCAATTCTCTTATCCACAAGATTTACAACACCATCAATGAGAACGATTGTCTTTCCAGCATACTCTTGTGATAATTTCATGTGACGATTTAATTCAAGTTGATTGTCATATAATTTTTTAAATGTGCTTACATATCCATCAACGGCTTTACTAAAGTCATCGACAATATATTTCTTATAATTTCTCTTAACTAGCTCATCTTTGATTCTTTGTGACTCGGCCATTACACGCTTAACATATTTCTCAGTTCTTATAATGAGAAAATCCTTTTCATATTTTCTTAGAGTTAGGAGAGAAACCATAAAGGAATCACCCAGGTTATAGTTTTTAATATTCTCCTCGATGTCCTGAGCATAACTTCTAAGCTCTCCTCTTAATCCATCTTTAGAATCACCTTCAATCTTAGTATGCCTAGCAATTTCTTTGAAATTGTCTTTATATGCTAAATAGGCTTTATCTATTGCTGGCCAATCGACCTCAGCAGCAAAGTCAAACTTCGTTTCCTTTATTTTATTAAGTAATTTATCATTATAACTTGAAAACTCATGAAACTGTTCTGCTGCAAATTCATCTTTAGTGATCACAAACTCTTTTTCATATGAGATTTGTTCAACGATATTCTTTGCTACAATTCGAAAAGAATCTTTCTTTTCAAGATCTTTATGAATCGTATCACTTAGACTTGCAACTAACCCATTAAAAGAGTAGATTGCAATACCTAAACCAATACCAAACATAAGAAAGATCCCTAAGAAACTAAGAATTGTCTTCTTACTCATTGACAGTTTTGTCTTTGACATAATTTTCCCCAAAATTTTGTTTTATCTTTTCTCTATTAAGCTGCTTTTTTTGCTAAGCCAGTTAACTCGTCAATATTTAAAATTGACTCCAGTTCAACAAGCTGAATAAGAGTATCTGTTTCACTATGTCGATAAACGCGATTTAGACGATCTCTTTTCTTCGTTTCAATTGATGCAACTTCTTGAATTTTATCCTCATCAACAGGAAGAACTTTACAAATATTATCCACAACTATTCCAAGGCATAATTCTCCAAACTCTACGATAATTACGGCCTCTTCATTTGACTCTGAAGGCTGTACACCAAGTCTTGTACGCATATCAATAATAGAGATAACTTGACCTCTAAGATTCATAATACCTACATAATACTTTGGACTAAATGGTACACTAGTCGTCTCTGGTAAAGAGATTAACTCTCTAACTTGTAACAGAGGAATTGCGTAGTGCTCTTCTCCAAGTTTAAATTCTAAGTATCTTTGTGTTACATCTGTCATTTCTTTTTCCATAATATCCCCACATCAAATGCTTAAATTAAGCGACATTTCTTATTGAACTTTTATTTTTTACTTTTGCGACTTTATCAACCACTAATTCTTTTAGATCTAAGATTAAAGCTGGCTTACCATTACCCAAGATAGAGCTTCCCATAAAGCCTTGCGTATTTTTTATGTCATTACCTAAACTCTTAATAACAACTTGTTGTCTTCTTAAAACATCATCTACAATAATAACGAAGTCCATATCTTCTGTTCTAACAACAAGAGCAATTTCATTCTTATTATCTTCTTGTGGCTTATGTCCTAGTAACTTACTTAATCTGAAGGCAGGCATTACTTGTCCTCTAAGAACAACACAACCACCAACATTATTTACCTTGCGATAATTTTCTTCTGTTACAGATAAAGTCTCATGGATTAAATTAAGTGGAACGACGTAGTTTTCACTACCAACTCTCGTTACCATTCCTTCAATAATTGCCATTGTAAGTGGTAGTTTAATTCTAAAAACAGAACCACTTCCTAATACGGACTTAACTTCAACAGCACCAGAGATGTCTTGGATATTTCTTTTAACAACATCCATTCCAACACCACGTCCTGAAATCTCACTTACTGCTTCTTTAGTTGAGAATCCTGGAGCAAAAATTAGATTTATGGCATCTTGATCTGCAATTTTATCGGTGCTTTTAATAATACCTTTTTCAATTGCTTTATTTCTGATAACGGCCGGGTCAATTCCCTTTCCATCATCATTAACTTCAATCACAAGACTATTACCCTCGTGATATGCTTTAATTTGGATTTCACCTTTTTCAGATTTACCGACAGCAAGGCGATCGTCGCTAGTTGCTTCAAGCCCGTGGTCAACAGCATTTCTAACGATGTGGACAAGAGGGTCAGAAAGTTGCTCTAAGATATTCTTATCAACTTCAGTGTCCTCTCCAACAATATTTAAATTTACTTTTTTTCCAAGGGCCTTTGATGTATCTCTTACAATTCTTTGTAGTTTTGAGAATGTCGTCTTTAATGGAACCATTCTCATCTTCATAGAGATATCTTGAATTTCTTTTGTGATTTTTGCTAAGTGGCTCACACTCTTACGTACATGATCATCAATAACTAGATCATCACATTCACTAAGTACTGTTTGAAGAATAACAAGCTCTCCAACATAGTTATTTAATTTTTCAACTCGGCTAACACCAATTCGAATTGTTTCTTCTGGCTTAGCTGTTTTTTTAGGAGCTGCAGCAGCCTGTTTTGGCTCTACCTTTTGTTCTGCTTTCTTCTCTTCTTTTTTAGCTGACTCTTCTTTCTTTACAGACTCAATAGGAATAACATTTTCTTGCGGCTTCTCTGCACTAACAGGTGCTATTAAGTCCACTTCTTCACCAGCGGCATCACCATATAAGAGGCGGTCTAGATCGCTGATATCGTCATTACTTGGACGAGTTGCTAGCGCTTCCTCATCTTCACCATCTTCATCGCTAGCAAAAATCTCTTCTAACTCTTCTTCCTCAAGATCATCAGAGTCCTCAGACTCATGCGAATCATCTTCAGCAACGACTTCCTCGTTAAAGTCTTCAGACTCCTCAGGAAGATTTGATATTTTTAATTCCTCATGCTCAAAGTCAGCACTACCTACGGATTTGATAAGTTCAATAATTTCATCGGATTCAAAACGGGCCTCAATATCTTCTCTAAGGCCTACGATCATATGATTTAAATGGTCAGAACATTTTAGAAAGACATCAATTACATCAGCAGAGATTTCCACCTCTCCTTTCTTAACTTTTAAAATCAACTCTTCCATTTCGTGTGTGAACTCTGCCACATCACTAAACTCAACGGCCCTTGAAGTCCCCTTAAGGTTGTGAGCAAGACGGAAAATCTTATCAACATGATCATCAGGGTTTTCAACACCTGACTCAAGTTCAAGGAAAGATTCCTCACAGTCTTCTAGAAGCTGAATTGCCTCTTCAAGGAAATCCATTTTTAATTCTAATTCAAACTCATCCATAAATCACATCTCGTTTGGTTTTTATCTCATCTATTTTTCGGACATATTGAAAAATAAATTAGTGTTTTTGGGCACTTATTAAAACTTTCTGTAAATAATCTTTACTTCTTAAATACTTATCATTTCATTCAAAACCTAAGTTATTAACTATTCGTTAACACCTAGGAGAATATAAATATAAAATGAACCCATTTTAGTTGCTAAAGGGATCATTAGTGATTCATATTTGTTTAATTCAATCTCATCAAAGTTTTCTCTCAGTAAAACTGATGGTATCGCTCGGTCTATGACAATTCCTTTATTTTGATTTAGTGTGGCCTTGGCCTGCCCAAGAGTAATATTTGTGAATTCAGCAATAGCGTCCTTCACATCTTCATTAAGTTCCATATACTCTTCACCAAAAATGGCATTATAAATACTAATGAATACAGCATCGGGAAAACAAATCAGTAATCTTCCTTCAAACGCCTCATTTTGAATATCAATTGATCCAATTATTCCTATTTCATAACTTTCAAAGTCCTTGGCCTTAGAGACTTTCCCAGGTAAAACCTTCAAATTTGCCTGAACTCCAAAAGTATCAATAGCTGCTTGAATAAATGGATTTACAAAGTTTACATCAAGAACAATTCTCTTCTTTTTAAGATTAAGTTCTTCTAACTTACTAGTAATTGAGTCTGTAAAATTGAATTTCTGATCAACGAAATCACTCTTTAATTCTCTAACTAGCTTTGGCTTTGCATTGATTGTATAAATTAAGATCTTTCTTTCCTGCGCAGAAGAAAATAACCTAAAAATCTCATTATAAATATTTGGTGAGATATACTCGACTTTTTTGAAGTCTAGTATAATCAACTTATCCTTTTCATCTTCTAAGATAGCATCAAAGATCATTGCAAGTGACTTAACACAATCCTGATCGATATCTCCCGAAAAGACTAATACGGAAAAGTGGTTTTTGGTAATCCTCTCTACCATGCCCATTACAAGCTCTCCTCGTTATCCTTGTGGGAACCTTTTTTTCAGTGCTAACGACAGTCTCTTTTTAAAAGAATCTGAGTCGAATGGTTTAATTACGTATCCATCAACGTCACTTGCAATAGCTTCTTGAATTTGGGCAACATCTTGTTCGGCAGTAACCATAACAAATGGCATTTCTTTGAAGTTCTCACTCCCTCTTATTGTTTTTAACAAATCAAGTCCGGTAGCATTTGGCATACTCCAGTCAGAGATAATAAATGTGATTTCGTGAGGTCCACCTTTGTTTTCGACAATCTTTTTTAAAGCATCTTTTCCATCAACAGCCTCTACAAACTTGTCAGCACCTAGATCACGCAACAGCTTCTTAACGATCTTTCTCATTGTGCTCATGTCGTCCACAATTAAGAAAGAGAACTTCTTTAAATCGTACATTTCTTTATCTCCTGGGGAATGTATATTTCCTACTATAACACCGTGATATCACTCTAAATATTTGGTACGTTCTTTCCCATAAATATTTATCAATGAGATTTTCACTGAAAACTTAGTAACTATGATGACTTATCGGAGATATTGAGATTTTTTTTATATTGATTTATGTCAATGTTTTACTTTTGCTAACATTTCTATAAACAAATTCCCTTACAAACAATGAGACTTATTTTGACTCTAATTATTCTCACCAAAAATTACTGTTATATAAGTTCAATATGTTACGGCCGTTTACACATATACAGCTATAGATAAGGTTTACACACCTACAGTTATATTAGTTAGTTATGTGATACAACCTAAGAATGAAACGATTCACTATCCTCACATTATTCTTAATTAGTTTAACGACCTCTGCTGCAAACCCTGAAATTTCAGAACCAGTGAAGGAACAAAAAGAGAGTAAGTTTACTTATTTTTTAAAGAATTACCTAACCAAAGAGAATATAAAGCGTAATCTTGTGGATGCTTTTAATAGTTTAACTATTAGCCTCGATACCGATATCTTCAAGATCGACTTATATGATGGCCTAAGTTTGAAAGGTAAGTATGAATACGAAGTCGACAAGTCTTATATTCCAGGCCAATACACAAGACGTGACAGATTTGAATTTAAAATAGATCACGATAGCAAAAGAACATTTTTTCCTGAATTACAATCACCTCTATTTTTAAAGGGGAATCGTAAAAACGAAGTTATTATTTCACGTCAATATGTTAAAAAGATTGATGCTATGAAGGCACTACCATTTAACGTTGCCAAGCTTCCTATTAGAGCAAAATACGTTGATCGTTTAAATGAAGGAGACTTCATTTCCATACCGGCTTCAATGGCACTTACTACGGGTTTTTCATATAGTGACGTTGCTCCTGTCTTAAAAACTGGTCTAACAGGTTTTTATACATTTGCAGGAGAATTTCTTATTCAAGTCTATAAACTTGAAGATCAAAAAGTAAGAGTTAAGATTATTGCAGAAAAGAAGAAGGCCAGAGGACTTAGTTTTAAAAGTAGCTTTGGTGTCGAATTATTCAGCTTCGAAATTCTAGGATTTGATGTTGATCATGAATATAAAATAGACTGGATCAAACTCGATACATCGAAAACAAAAGGTAATATTATTCTATCTGACTATGTTTTTGATCTCAAAGATGAAGAAGTTCGTAAGGTCTATAATAATCTATTCAATAATGTATTCAAATTCAAAGAAGCAAAACTTCTTGCTGAATCATTAAATACAGATCTACTTGATCGCTACTACGTAGTAAACCTTGAAGATGTCGATCGTCTTGCAGTTGCAGACAAAGACCTAGAAGCTCCAAGAGTTGAAAGAGTCTTTAAAGGTCATAACCGCTATACCTCAAATTCATCAGGGGTCACTCTAGACTTAGATTTTCTAAAGCTTAGCTCACGTGGCCACTATATTAACAACCGATTCAACTTCGAGAGATTAGATGGCTCTACAATCGCCTTCTATTATCCTAATTATACGAAGAGATCAGAATCCAAAATCACAATTCAAATTTTTGATACAAAAGAAGAAAAGGTTCTCTCTTATTATGGCCTTACTTCTTCTCATGAGGATCATAAATTTTTAAATGTCGGGATGAACTTCATAAGACGTGACAATGAATTTAGAAAATCAGAGCAAAGAAGATATAAGAAGGTTCTGGAAGGGATTGTACCTGAACGTTTCAAGAAGGATGTACTAGATAGTATCTCACTAGAGAGGAGATACGTTAACTTTAGTTCAAATCTTAAGATGATTTTTAAAGGCCCTGCCTTTTCAGTATTTGATAAATACACTCTGGAAGAATTCATCTCAATCATGCAAGAAAAGTTAAAAGGTAAAGACGTTATTCGTTTATCAAATCGTCACCTTCATAAGACAGATCACTTTTACACGTGGCAACTTGAGCGTGAGTACTTAAGGAAATCAAAAAAGTTAGCTGAGTACTTCTACAATATTATTAAGAGTGATTCTCCATACCAAGAGAAAGTGGAGAAGTTCACAAAGAAGCTCAAGAGATTAAGAAATGAATACCATGTTATGCAAATACTTGCAGATCTCCTACCACAAGATAATCTAGAGGATTACCTCTATTTTGACTTACTAATTACAGATGATTCTGAAACATTAGTTGATCTACAATTTGGAACTAATGACTATAAAGAAATTTATGGGCAATTAGAATACCTCGATCGATATATTCGACGAAATGGTGAAGACTTAAGAATTGACACAAGAATAGAAGATATCCAAATGTCCATAAATGATTAAAAAAAAGCCGCTTTAATAAGCGGCTTTTTTTATTATTTAACAAATTCAACGTGAACTGGTTTTTCATTAAGCTCTTTCTTAGCAATTCGAGCCTTCTTCTTTTCCTGTCTCTTCTTATGAGCAGCTTCTTTTTCTTCCCAAGCTTGACGACGAATTTCTTTCTCTTTCGCCTTCTTAGTCTCAGCAATATCAGTTAATGATTTGTAATATGTTTCTTTTCTGAATTTAGTGAAGGCCTTATCATCAGCTGCAGTACAGTTTTGATGACCTTTCTTTTTAAGGTTTACTGATTTTTTACTTGAAATATATTCAACAGCTTTTGCCGTTTTATTACCAACGTTATCGATACCAATAGCAGCAAGAAGACTCTTCTTTGAAACTAAACGATATGAACCTGGAGCAATTCCATCAACTGTTAGTCCACCAATTGCAACACGCTTTAGTTTATCAACAGTTAGTCCCGCACCTTCACACATACGACGAATCTCACGATTCTTCCCTTCAGTAATTCTAAACTCTAACCAAGTCTTTGTTTCAAGTTGCTTAATAACTCGAACCGCCTTAGGTTTTGTCATAACACCATCAATATAAACACCAGCTCTTAGTTTCTTAAGAAGGAATTCATTAACAGCACCAAAGATTTTAACTTCATAGACTTTAGTTAAATCTGAACTTGGGTGAATAACAAGGTTTGCAAAATCACCATCATTTGTCATGAGAAGCAGACCTTCTGAAAGGTAATCGAGGCGACCTACAGGATAGATCCTTTCACTGATCTCTTTACAAAGATCAATAACAGTCTTTCTACCTTCTGGGTCATTAACAGTTGTCATAACACCACGAGGCTTATTCATAACCATATAGATTTTTTCAACAGCACCAAGATCAGCTGCTTTACCGTCAACTACAACCGCATCAACTTCAGGTGCTACTTTTGTTCCTAATTCTCTAATTGTGATTCCATTAACTTTCACACGACCTTGAACAATTAAATCTTCGGCCTTCCTACGTGAAGTAATTCCACAATCAGCAATAAATTTTTGTAAACGTACTAGTTTAGACATTTGATACTCCTATCTGCCATCACGGCGGTTAAAAGGTTATAAAGAAAAAGCTTACGCATAGATAGAACTAAACGTAAGCTTTTACAAGTATTTAAGTAATTATTTCTTGATTATATATTACTCAGGACGTGAGTCTGAATCTTCTAAGTCCTTGTTATTTAAGAAATCAAGGTCCAGATCCAAATCACGGGCCCCATTAATTAAATTCTGAGTTGTTTCATTGATGCTATCATCAAGGTCAACGGCCATCTCATCTTGAGGTAGTGAAGTCTCTCCACCAAAAAGTTTAGAAAAGGCATCATCAAGGGCCTGGGCCAGCTCATTGGCTTCATTATCCGTTTTCGTTTCATCAATAATTGCAATTTCTTCAACTTCCTCAACTTTCTTCTCAGTTGATTCAGGAGTTAAGATTGCTTCGGCCACTTCACTAAGGGCCTCATTAACAGAATCTTGAGCTTCAACTTCTTGTGCCTCTATCTCAGACTCATCTTCATTATTATCTTCAAATTCTATTGGCTCATCTTTTATGACTTCACCAGAATCTAGATCGATCATTTCAAAGTCATCTTCCTCTTCTTCAGGTACATTAAATGGACCTTTAGAAAGATCTTCAATAACTTCAGGACAAGTAATGGCCGTGAATATTTCAGAGCTAGCTGACTCTTTATTAGCACCAGTAACAAGAGAATTATCAAGATGCTGCTCAAGTAGGTCAAAGGCAGTTAGAGATACTTCATCTCCTTCCCCTTTTTTACGTTTTCTTTCTTGAACTCTAAGTGATTTTGTAAATGCTGTTTCAGAATCAATCGACTTAATTGATGCTGCAATATTATCAAGTTCTTCAATTTCATCTTGGTCAAAGCGCGACTTAAGGTCAGCATTAACAAGAGTTTTAATATCTTCAATTTTCCCCACACCTTGAGTAGCAATTTCAGATAGCTCGTGCTCAGGTGGTAGTTGATCAATATTTGCAAGATTAAATACTTCTAAAAACTCTGGAGTCGTTCCATAAAGAACTGGTCTACCGACTTCATCAGAGCGTCCTGCAACTTTAACAAGTCTCTTATCCATAAGTCCGCGCACAATATGAGAACTATCAACACCACGGATCTTTTCAACTTCAATTTTTGAAACTGGCTGCTTATAAGCAATAATAGCGAGTACTTCAAGAGCTGTTGGAGATAAAACAAGCTCGTTAATTTTAAATAAATCTTGAACATATTTAGAGAAAGTTGCTTTCGTTCTAAATTGATAACCATTAGCAACTTCTTGCAGTCGAATACCATGATGCTTTAACTCGTATTCTTCCTGAAGTCTTGAAATTGCTTCGTGAACTACTCTCAGAGGAATATCATCATCAATTAGAGCCTTAATCTTCATTAATGGAACAGGCTTATCGCTCATGAAAACAATTGTTTCAATTGCACCACAAATTGTCTCTTCGTTAAGGCCAGTTCTCGCCTTCCAAAGCTTATCTTCTTGAAGTTTTTCATCTGCAAAGTCTGACTCTAATTTTAAGTATTCTTCTGGATACTCAAGATCATCATCTGAAGGCATAAGGGCCATCTCAAGCTCTTCAAGCATCTCTTCATCTGTCGATACAAACTCTAAGTTTAAATCTTCATTCATTGTGTTGTTTTCCATCATAAATCTCTCTAAATATGTATGCTATTGTTGTATTGCTTGTTCTAGTTCTTGAGCATCAATTTGCTCAGCTGTATTTTCATCTTCAAAGCCATCTGCCTGAGTTACGTCAAAGTCATCGAGTGATCTAACAACATCAACATAGACTTGACCAAAGTTTTCATTTTGAAAGATCTCTAGTCGCTTAAGTCTTGCTAGCTCTAATAATGAAATAAAAGTGATAACAACGTTATCAATCGTATTCTTACCATCGGCCGAAACTTTTGCAGTACTCTCACCAGTCGTTGTTGCAATTCGACTATTGCTATCGTTTTCTAAAAGCTCTTCTAAATTAGTTTTCTGACCAACTGATAAATAACTCTTTAAGAATTCTAGTTTTTCTTTAATCGATAAACGATCTCTTTTAACAACCGTGTACTTACGATTTTGACGGAAAATAAAGTCAATCATCGTATCAGTTAACTTCTCGAGATCCATTGGTGTAAGAATTGAGTTTACAATCTCTTTGCGATTAATCTTTGGCTTAACAAAGATATCAACACCTTTTTGTGGTAGCTCCATCAGGCGTTGTCCCATTTTTTGATAAAGGGCTAACTCCTCAAGGCGGCGAACAAGTTCTGCATGAGAAGTGATATTAAGAGAGCCTTCTGCTCCCAATTGATTGTGCAGTTTTGCCTGCTCTTCTTCTGTGACGGCATTCTTAGATTTAAGTAAAACAAGAGTTGCAGCTAAGAATAAATAATCACCTGCAATATCGAAGTTTAACTCTTTCATATTTGCAAGATAATCCAGGTACTGCTTTGTGATCTTTGTAAGATCAAGCTCCTTAATTGACATCTGCTCCTTCTGAATTAATAGAAGAAGTAGAGACAAGGGGCCATCAAACGTATCCGTTTTAACCTTAATCGTTGTGTCTAACATGTGTTAATCCCTCAAAATCCTATTGCTAGGAAAGAATAGCTGCAAAACCATTCATTAAAATCAATCCAAGCCCCATTACTGGTCGAATCACATAGCCTAAAATTGGTGTAAACCAAAGTACTAGGATGAAAACGAAGCTAAATCTTTGGAGCTCTTCATATTTGCGTGCTGTATTGTAGTCTAAGTATGCTGCTACCATCTTTGAGCCATCTAATGGCGGAAATGGAATCAAGTTGAATACTGCTAAGACGACATTAATCATTACAGAGTATTCAAGCATTTGTATGAATTGTGATTTCAGTGAGAATGTTGCAGGAACATAGGCGTAAACCATTCCAAAAAGAAGAGCAGAAAACACCATCAGCAACAAATTTGCTCCAGGGCCTGCAAAGCTAACCCAAAAAAGTCCTGACTTAATATTTTTAAAGCGGCGAACATCCACAGGAACTGGTTTTGCCCAACCAAATGGGATCCATCCAGCAAAAATAGCAACAAGTGGAAAGATAACTGTTCCCACAAGATCAATATGTGGAGCTGGATTTAAAGTTAAGCGCCCAAGTCTATCGGCCGTATCATCTCCATATCTCTTGGCCATCCATCCGTGACCAAACTCATGAAACGAGATTGCCAGTAAGAAGCCTGGTAAGGCCAACGTCAATTTATTTATTATCTGCATTAAATCCATCGCAATAATCTACCAAAAACCACGGGAATCGACAAAAAATTGCGACGCAAAATGAACGGAATGTAAGACAAATTAAAGAAATTTACCCATTTTTTGCCCAAGCCACTGTAATTTCAAAATTTTGCTATAATAAAGATATGAATTCACTGCATAAAAAAGTCCAAATTATCACTCTGCATAAAGAGAAAAAGGCCCTCCTTCTCCTTGAGATGAAAGCCGATCGAGGATTTGGTTGGCAAAATGTAACAGGATCTGTTGAGTCTGGAGAAGATATTTTCACTGCGGCCAAAAGAGAACTCTTAGAGGAAACGGGAATTGAGGAAGCTGAATTAGTTCAACTCTCCCAAGAATTTAAATTTCATGATCGCTGGGGAAAGGATGTTATTGAATATTGTTTTGCGGCCCTCACTAACAAGGATGAAATAACAATATCAAAAGAAGAACACCAAGGATTTAAATGGCTTCCTATAAACGAAGTCCAATCCAAAGATTTTAAATACGAAAGTAATTTTCTAGCATTTCAAGAGGCCATAAATTGTCTAAGTTAATTCTTCTCCAATTATTGATGACTACTCTTCTCTTTTCAAATGCAAGCCATGCAAATGAAGAGAAGCTCTTTAACGACCTACTAGAGCTTGGTCGAGAAGATAATGCTCAAAAAATCAACTATCGTAAGCGCTTTAAATACACTAAGAATAATTTCAAAGTACGTACATTTCGAAGTGTTATTTTAAAGAACTCTCTCGTTGAAAACCTAGAGGGAACAAAGTTTTACCGAGTGCCAAAGAATACAATTATTCGTACACAAGAAATAAGACCAGGATCAAAATACTATTACCTTGTTCCTAAAAGCGGTGAAATGAAGGATGTTAAATATGTCACACAAGGACAAAATTTAAATCACTTAGAGAATATCCTCACCTTCCATGAGAAAACATTTAAACCCTTTAATCGAGATAAATTTAAGGCCGTGGAATTTGATAAAAAACAGATCCATACCTACTTACACCTTCAAGCAGGAGTTGGTTCTTCATCGCCTAATTTCTTCACAGATGGCCTATCTCTTAATGCTACAAACTTCACTCTTGAAGCAGGTGTCGAGACATTTAAGGACCTTCCAGTATTTGTAAACTTCGAGTACCTCTCACAAAATAGCGGACAAGAAGTTCAATTCAATACTTACTCTATAGGCTTAAGAATTGAATACCGATATCGTATTAACGATGATTCATTTATTACGGCCGGACTTGGCGCCAGTCGTTCACTATATTCTTCGGCCGAAGTATTTGGTCAGTCAGTAGACCACTCTCTTGACTCTTTTGGGGCCAACTTTAGCTATAATTACAAAAGTTATTTCTTAAATTTTGACTTAAAAAAACAAACATATACATTTGATGCAAATGTCTTCTTTCCAAATACATCACTTACTGATGATAATTCAGCGACTATGCTAAGTCTCAGTATAGGAAAGGAGTTTGAGGTTTCCATATGATAAAAGTATTCCTAATACTCTTACTGACTTTTAATACTCTTGCAACTCAAGGAATTATACGAGTTCATGAAGCACCAGTTGTAAGCGAGCCCAATGCTAGTGGAAGAATTCTTATGCGCATCAGAAAGGGTGACAGTGTTTATTTACATCCGAACTATCTAAATAATGAAAACTATTATGTTACGTTAACGAGAGATGGACGAAAGGCCTATATTAGGAAAGACTTCATTAAGCTGGTATTAAATAATGACTCAGAGGAAATTGGAAACACAATCTATGTAAAGAACGACCCTACTGATTATGTAATAGATGAACCAATTCCTGATGAATATCCCCTAAAGGGCCACCCTACAAACCGGGCCCAAGTGGACCTCATATTTAAGCAAGGGCCAACTTCGCGTTACGGCTACACCTCTCAAGTTCAAAGAGAGAGCAATGGTTTTGAGGGTAGTCTAAATATCAAATACTTAAGACCTGCAAGCTTTGATGACGAGAACCGCCTCTACTTTGGCTTCTATGGTGGTATCTCAACAGGACAGAGTGAGTATCAGTTAAATGGAGATATTTTTACGAAAGAAAGTAGTTCAATTTTTACATTAGGACCTGTTGTTTCATACACCTTTCATAAAAGACAATACTTTGAAATCGAATCGATGCTTCAAGTAGGTGTTAATTATCAAAGACGTTTTATTTCTCAGGATGACCAGACAAATTCCATTGCTGAAGAGAAGTTATTTTCTGGCATGATGTTCAATATTCGCCTTGCAGTTAATCTATCTCATAAAAGAGCATTCAGCTCAAAACACACCTACTTCTATCACGGCCCAGTGATTGATATTAAGCTTCCATCAACACTTGAGTCTGATGCTCAGTTTACTCATGGGCAACTATGGTCCTCACCTTCCGTTTCAACAGAGCTTGAAGGAACCTTTGGCTATAATGTCGGAATCACCTATCGTTACTAGGGTTTAGACGACCTAGGTAGTTTTTTCCCCGTCTAAAAGAAAACTCATATATTTTTAATTAATAAATTTAAGTGTCGATATAGTTAGTGTCATTGTTTTAGCAAGGATTGCTAAGCATAAATCAGGAGGAAGATTATGACAGTTTCATACAAAGGCACAGAAGTACTATTCCAAAAATTAGGTAATAACTGGTTTATTTTCGCTGAGATTAACGATGAGGTTGTTTACTCAACTATGCCAGACGGAATGGATCCTTATTCAACAAAATTAGAACTATATGAAGTAATTGAAGATCACATGAAAAGAGTATCATCAATGAAAAAGAGCTCAGCTGAAGCTGCAGCTTAGGATATCCAATGGGTGTAAAAAAATACACAAATTTATACATGGGTGCTCGCTCACACGAGCATGAAGCACCCACTACATCAAAAGAGCACAATAAGCAGCAAGACAAACTTGAGATCGAACAATTAAAAAAAGCTATTGCTGATCGATTCAAAGATCCAGAACAAGTCAAAAAAGCTGCACGCATTATTGAAGAAATGCTCAATCGCTAAGAGTTCAATAAAATTCTCTTAATCCAAGTATGTAGAATCTCTTAATAGAGCCTATAATACCTTGCCTGAGCGACTTGAATTTGATAACTAGGTGCAATAATCATTTAGGAGTTCAAGTTGCCAGTAAAATCAGACGCTCAAGAAGCGACAAACGATCCATTTGCTTATGAACAAAATAAGGATAAGTCTTTTTCAAAAGACTTCCAATACAAGCATCGTAATCCATACCACGATAAATTAACTGAATTTAGTGAGTTCGTTCTTCGAGATGAAGAGGCCGAAGAATACCAAGGGAAATGGAATAGCGAAGTTTTCAAACAAGATGGTGAATTATGTCTTGAGATTGGATCTGGTTACGGACACTTCATGCTCCAATACTGTGACACATATCGCGACCAAAACTTTGTCGGACTCGATTATCGTTTTAAGAGAAGCTACGCCCTAGCAAAGAAATTAAAATCACTACCATATAGAAATTTCAAATACTTAAGAGCAAAAGGTGAAAGAATTGAGCATCTCTTTGCTGAAAACGAGCTTGATAAGGTTTTCTACTTCTTCCCTGATCCATGGCCGAAGGCACGTCATCACAAGAAGAGACTTTTTCAACTTCCTTTTTTAGAGAGAGCTTACAAAGTTATCAAGCCAGGTGGATACTTCTTTGTTAAAACAGATCACGATGGATATGCTGAGTGGATGAAGGAAGTTATTGAAAAACAGGATCTATTTGAACTTGAATTAGAAACTAAAGACCTTTGGAATGATGCTCCAGATCACTTACTTTGCCAATTTAAGACGAAGTTTGAGAAAATATTTATCGAGCAAGGTGTAAATATTAAAGCTTTTGTTCTAAAATCCAAAAAAGCAAATTAATTAGCTAGGTTAGTCACACACATGTCTTTACAACAACTGCGCGAAAAAATCGTCAACGAGATCCCGATTTCAGATTTAATCGAGCGCTATGGTGTGCACTTAGTTCGAAAGGGAAATAATCTCTATGGAGTCTGCCCTTTCCATGATGACACAAACCCTTCTATGTCTGTCGTCAACGATAAACGAATGTATAAATGCTTCTCATGTGGAGCCGGTCACAGTCACTTTGATTTTGTTATGAACCTGCAAAGCATGGAATTCATTGAAGCAATGAAGGATATATGTGACAAATTTGGAATTGATTTTGACTCTTACACAAATAAGAAAGAGAAATCCAAAGAGTTCATTTATGCTGAAAAACTACTTAAGGTGGCATCAACTATATATTTTCAATCTGGCCGAAACCTCAAGCCAGAACAGTATCTAGACTTTCTAAAAAATCGTCACTTGAGTGATGAAATTGCTGACCTCTATCAACTAGGGTTTGCCCCAAAGAAGAATAGTGTCTATGACTATGTATGCTCTCTTCCCAAAAAAGACCGAAATGAAATTCTTCAAACGGCCTTAAAAATAGGAATTATTAAACACAATAAAGATAATGGGTCCCATTATGATACTTTCAGGGAGCGCATTATGTTTCCTATTTGGGACCACTACGGTAAAGTTATTGGCTTCACAAGCCGAAGAATTCACGAATATCAACACGCTAAGTACATGAATTCTATAGAATCGTTCATATTTAATAAGAGAAACCTACTCTATGGCCTCCATCTTGCAAAATCTTTCATTAGAAAGCGCGATAGCGTTATCGTCGTAGAAGGAAATATGGACCAAATTGCAACTTACAAGAAAGGATTCGAAAATAGCGTTGCCATCATGGGTACGGCCCTTGGTGACAATTCCCTGCGTACACTTAAGTCTATGACGAAAAATATTTATCTTGCTCTGGATAATGATGAAGCAGGATATAAAGCATCGCAAAGAACAAACCGCCAATTCTTGGAACACGGTATTTTACCTAAGTTTGTCGACTTATCTCCACATAAAGATCCTGATGACTTTCTTGATAAAGAAGGTACTCTTGCTTTCCAAGATCGAATTGATAATGCCCAGGCCTTTATTGACTATGAATTTAACAAGTTGCTTCCTCAGCGACCAATAGAGATTCTCGACGAAAAGTTAAATCTTCTTAAACAAGCCTTTGATATTGTTTCACCTCTTGGCAATGACCTTAATGCGAATGAAAGGCTTGTGTCATGGGCAAAGAAACTTGGCCTAGAGTCTAGTAAAGAGAGTATTCTCGACAACTATGGACAATTCTTAAAAGATTCGAAGAGCTCAACTTTTCAACCTAAAATTACTAATCAAAATACCCCGCAAGAGGAACCTCCTGCATACGATGAAGATTATATGGCAAACTTTGTGGAAGACTCTGCAAACGGGATGCCAAGTTACCCTGAA
This sequence comes from Halobacteriovorax sp., assembly GCF_048381875.1. Taxonomy (NCBI): domain Bacteria; kingdom Pseudomonadati; phylum Bdellovibrionota; class Bacteriovoracia; order Bacteriovoracales; family Halobacteriovoraceae; genus Halobacteriovorax; species Halobacteriovorax sp. The sequence goes on from NZ_JBLXBP010000002.1 coordinate 775,599, forward strand.
GAAGAGGATAAGATTTCCAAAACAGAGGAAACTTTATTGCTTGCTATCATTGAACATCCGGATTGCCTTGAGTATGATGAAATGACCGATCTACTTGATTTTATGCAGTCAGATAGGGTAAAAGAATATATTTTGAATCTAAAAAATTTAATCTTTGAGATAGATCAGAGGGAATTTAAAAACTTTGCACTTTCGAGTTCTTCCGAATACGGCCTTGAAGAAATTATCAAAAAAGGCATTATAAAAAATAAAGGAATCCAACTAGAAAAAGAGAAAGCTGTAAAAATAATTAATGACCTTCGAAAAAAATTAATTAAAGAAAATCTTAGAGAAAAAAGACAACTCCTAAAGTTAAAAAGAAGTGAGATAAAAACTCAATCTGAATTAACTGAGTTGTTAAAAGAGATTCACGACATCGAAAAAAAGTTATTTACTTTGAAGTAAAAATTGGAGAAACCGAACATGTCAAGTGCTGCACAATTTTTAAAATCAAAGGGGTTTGAAAAACTTATCTCTAGAGGTAAGGATCAAGACACCCTGACTCCAGAAGAAATCAATGATGCGATTCCAGCAAGTATCATTGCTCCTGAAGAACTTGACCTCATCATGCTTGCTATCAACGAAGCTGAAATCGAAATTACAGAGCAAGAATTTGAAGAAGAAGATGAGGGGATCAAACTTGATGGTACAGAAATTATCGAAGAAACACTTTCTAAAGAAGAGAAAGCTGAACTTAGAAGTGCCTCAACTGATCCAGTAAAATTATATTTAAAGAGAATGGGATCTGTCGCTCTTTTAACAAGAGAAGGCGAAGTTGTGATTGCAAAAGAAATTGAAGAAGGTGAAAGAGAAATTATTCTTTCATGTCTAAAGTCTTCACACGCAATCGCAGAGATCATCACTCTAAAAGATCGTATTACTGAACTAGAAAACCCGACAGAGTTTGTTAGAGAGCTTGTACGTGGTCTTGATGACGAATCAACTCAAAAAGATGTTGATAAGGTTAAGAAGACAATCATCAACCTTTGTGATGAATTAACAAGTATCTACAATGAAAACGTTAATGAAGATGATGGAACATTTGAAAAATTCTCTAAATCAGAGAAAGAAAGAATGGACCGTATTGCAACAGATCTTGCTGATCTAACTTTCAATAGAAAAATCATTAATAGCTTTGTTGAGCCAGTTAAGAAATACTATCTACAATTTAAAGACCTTTACGAACAACAAGATCGTATCTTTAAATTCCTTGAAGTAGAGACAATTGAAGCATACCGTGAACTTCATGAGAAGATTATGGAAGACGATGCATTTAAACGTGCATTTGCAAAAGAGCTTTTCACAACAGATGCTAAAGTAGAACAACTTGTTCGTAACCAGGAAGATATCCTTAGAAAACTAAGAAGATTATCTCAAGAAGCTGGAATGAGCTTTGATGATATCGAAACAGTTTATAAGATTATCACTAATGGTGAAGAAAGAGCTGACCGCGCGAAAGCTCAACTTGTTGAAGCCAACTTAAGACTTGTTGTTTCAATTGCTAAGAAATATACAAACCGTGGACTACAATTCCTTGACCTAATTCAGGAAGGAAATATTGGTCTAATGAAAGCAGTTGATAAATTTGAGTACCGTCGTGGTTATAAGTTCTCAACTTATGCAACTTGGTGGATTCGTCAGGCAATTACTCGTGCCATTGCTGACCAAGCAAGAACAATCCGTATCCCAGTTCACATGATTGAAACGATTAACAAGATGGTTAGAACTCAAAGACAACTTATCCAAGAACTTGGGCGTGAGCCGACTCCAGAAGAAATTGCTGAGAAAATGGAAATGCCAGTAGATAAGGTTAAGAAAGTTCAAAAGATCTCTAAAGAGCCAATTTCTCTTGAAACTCCAATTGGAGAAGAAGAAGATTCATCTCTTGGAGACTTCATTGAAGATAAGAAGATCATTTCACCTGCCGATGCTGTAATGAGTATTACATTATCTGAGCAAACTCGTTCAGTACTTTCAACTCTTACACCAAGAGAAGAAAAAGTTCTTAGAATGAGATTTGGTATTGGTGAAAAGTCAGACCACACTTTAGAAGAGGTTGGTCAAGACTTCTTCGTTACTCGTGAGCGTATTAGACAAATTGAAGCAAAAGCGCTTCGTAAGCTAAGACACCCATCGAGAGCAAAACTTCTAAAATCGTATATCGAAAATAGTTAAGTATTTTAGGCCCCTATTCAGGGGCCTTTCTTTTTAACAGAACAATGACTATTACATTCTCTAATTTTACGTTATAATAAGACTTTTAAAGATAAAGCTTATTTATGACACAAGAACCTGGACTCGATCTAGCAAAAAAATATTTTACGACGTTGGCCATTTCTAAGGCCAGAAAACTTCTCGGCCATGGAAAAGTATCCCTTTCATTTAAGAAAGGTAGTCTTGATGGTTACCTCATCACAACAGGAATCATTAAAGAAGATCGTCCTTACGAATCTAAAGTCGTCTATAAAAAACGTCTTGAAGGTACTGATGAGCCACCTCTTTCAACCACTTGTGATTGTTTAGAGTGGACAGCTGAGAAACATTGTCATCATACTGCGGCCCTATTTATGTATTATATGGCCACTTCTGGCGACCAAAGTGACAATAGTACACAACTTCCCCCAATCGGAGGATATGGTGTCTACCCTCTTGAGTACGGAACTATTGTTAATGGCCCGCATGAATTAGAAAATGCTCCACATGGGCCAACATATTCAACTCTTAATTATTCACTTACTAATAAGAAGACGATTGAATTTCCAATTCCTGAAACATTGAATGGAAAACTTGTCTTTAATATCGCTCCTAATAAAGAGCAGCGAATTGATTTTCAGGATGACTTAAAGTCTAGTATTCGCTTTGCCATTAAAGATGACGATAAAACTCATCGCAATATAAGCGTTTTTGAAAACCTTTATCTCTTTAACTGGGATACAGGTGAACTCTTCTCTCTTCCAAGTGAAGTTAGAGAATTTGTATCATCTCTAAGATCTAATATTCACTCTTATAAAATTGATGATGCACTAAATCTCGCCTACTCAGAAAGATTAAAAAAGTATATTTCCTTTGAAGTAGAAGGTAATGAATTTGATATTAATGAAATTGAGTCCCCTGATTTAAGAGTTTATATCAATAACTCTCAAAGAAAGGGATATAATAACTTTTCTGTAGAGTTCTTTAATAAGGAAGATAAGAGAACAAGACCACCACAATTCTTCTCTTCCCTTACTTTTGAAGGTGGATACCTCGATTTATTTAGAAAGAAAAGTGAAGCATATAACTTCTTAAGAGAAGTTCAGCACTATTTTGAAACAGGTGTTGATGGTTATAAGAAATCTCTTTCTGGTAAGAGTAAAAAGTCAGCTTGGATTCGTATCATCTCTGAAGTTGTAAGCAAAGAATATACACTTAGCTTTGATCATGAAAATCATAAACTCTATAAATATGACAATAAACTTCAACGATTAATTTTTAAAATCATGGTTACAGAGTTTGGAGATCATTTCTTCCGCTACTCTTATCATTATAGAGATAGTAACGAAGTTATTTTTCAAGTTTCCATGTCTCAAATCACTCAAGGACTTTCAAAACTATTTAGTGTGACTAAACCTTATGGTGTTGAGATTTTTTACGATAATAATGAACTCAAAAGCTGGAACTCTCGTATTCGCTTTGAAAGAAAGCAAATTGGACGTTCAGGATGGTTTGATCTCGAGCTTGAGATCGATGAGCTCGATCAAGATGTTATAAAAAATGTCGATCTAGAAAATAATATCGCCATTACAAAAAGTGGCGTCGTCCTTTTAAATAATGAGCAAAAGGATCTTTTAAAATTTGTTCAAAAATATACAAAGTTTGAAGCAAAAGAAGAAATACAGGAAGGTAAATTCAAAAAATTCATCCTACCATTTTCTCGCGCAAGAATATTTGAACTTTTTGAACTCAAAAAGATTGGGCTTGAGGGAGCTCTAACAGATGAAGAAGTTGCACTTTGTGAACGTCTACAAAATCTCGAAGGAATCCCTGATTACCCACTATCAAAGCACTTTGATGATATTTTAAGGCCATACCAAAAAACAGGATATAATTGGCTAAACTTTCTTTATGAAAATAAGCTTGGGGCCTGTCTTGCCGATGACATGGGTCTTGGTAAGACTATTCAGACAATTGCTTTTATCGATAGTATCTATGACGAAATCGATAAGGTTCTAATTGTTTGCCCTGTCTCTCTCCTACTGAACTGGGAGAATGAGTTTAAGAAATTTTCAAATATTGATGTCCATATTTATCATGGCGCAGATAGAGAGCTTCCAGAAGATGGTAAAGCAAAAGTTATTCTAACTTCATACGGTATCTTAAAGAGAGAGCTTGAAGCTGAATTTGAAGAAACAAATTATGATATTCTGGTTCTTGATGAAGTCCAGCATTTAAAGAATATGAGATCTCTCGGCGCTCATTCAGCTAGAAAGATTAAAGCAAACTTTAGAGTTTGCCTCACAGGTACCCCTGTCGAAAATGATTTGGCAGAATTCTATAATATTATCGACTTAAGTATTCCTGGAATTTGGGGAGATCTACGATTTATAAGATCGAGCTCAACACCTAAGTCACGAGTATATGCTAGAAAAACAGCTGCACCTTTTATTCTTAGACGAACAAAGAGCCAGGTTCTGACAGACTTACCTCCGAAACTAGAAAATAATGTTCTTCTTAGCTTCAATGATGAGGAAGAAGAGTTTTATAAGAATAAACTTCAGTCAATTAAGAACAATATTAATAATGCTCCAAAGAATAAGAAGTATGGTGAGATTCTAAAAGGTCTTCTCGAGCTTAGACAAAGTTGCCTTTGGCAAAATCATTCGAATAAGATGACAAAAAATATTCGAAGCTTGGCCTCTACTAAAGTAGACTATCTCATTGAAAGTTTAGAGCAAATTGTTGAAGAAGGTCATCAAGTCATTATCTTCTCACAGTTTACAACATATCTTGATATCATTGGTTCGGCCTTTGACGAGCAGACTTGGAAGTACTCTAGAATCGATGGCTCTCTTAACGTAAAAAAACGTCAAGCGGCAGTTGATGAGTTCCAAAGTGGAAAAACGAAGTTATTTTTAATCTCTCTTAAAGCCGGTGGTGTTGGTCTAAACCTAACAGCAGCAAGTTATGTATTCATAATGGATCCATGGTGGAACCCAGCAGTAGAATCTCAGGCCATTGACCGAGCTTACCGTATCGGTCAGAAAAATACTTTAAACGTTTTTAGGCCAATTATTAAAGGCTCAGTTGAAGAGAAAGTCTTAAAGTTACAAGAAATCAAAAGAGAGCTATTTAAAGAACTTCTTCCTGAAGATGAAGATGAGTTATTTAGCGGTAAATTAACAATGAAAGACTTTGAAGAGCTCTTTAACTAGACTTCAAGCGCTCAATTTCTTCATGGACAATATCTTTTAGCTCATCACGGCAAAAAATGAATGGCCCATTAAGCTTCTTGTCTGCTAGATCAGTGATTTCATCAGAATAAATTCCTCTAGAATGACATATCACTACTCCAGCGGCGATATCCCAAATATTCTTATCACGAAATGAGATGACACATTCACATGCGCCTGCGGCAAGAAGTCCAAGTTTAAAAGCGATTGAGCCGAGTGGAGCAATACGGAAATTCTTCGAGAAATCCTTCTTATATGCACCCTTCTCCCACTCTGAACGAGAAATCATTATATTTATAGCATCAGCATGAGCATGTCGACTTCCCAATGGAAACTTCACATCACTTGTAATTTCAAACCCTGTAAATGGATTATAGATCCAGCCAAAGTTTCTTTCATCTTTGATATCTGCCGAATACAATATCGCCATCGAAACTGCACATTCACCATAACCTTTGGCAAACTCACGTGTTCCATCAATTGGATCAAGCACAATGACAGGAAATTCAAAACGTTCCTGATCTTCTTCTGAAAAAAAATTATAATTATGACCAGACTCTTCAAAGACCTTCTTTATATAGTCCGAAACAAAAATATCAAATTCAGTAACAATACTCTTATCTGCTTTTCTTTCAATGGACATATCGCCCCAAGACAAGCTTTCTAGTTTATCGTGAATACCTTCTTTTATTTTATCTAATTCATTTCGATACATATCTACCTTATGTGAAAGACGATCTCATGCTTAAAAGTTTTTTCTTGTTCAAGATCAACAAGTCCTTCTTTCATATAGAAATCATTATTTGAGTCTAGAGCATCAGTAACTCCAAATGCTGGTGAAATACGAACAAATTTTGCACCAGGATAAGTCCATATCGATAGATATGGTATATTTCCAAAGTCTATATTTACTGATTTTTCATTAACTAAGTTCTTAAGAGTAACGTTTGAAGAAATAATGTCCTTAAAGACCATCTCTTCGCCTCTGAAGTTCTCTTGATTAACAAAAATCCTTCGATTATTCATAATCTTCTTATTATCGGCATCATGAAAATTAACGAGATCATTCTCTAAAAAGTAAGCTCCTCTTTCTTCTTCACGATCTAATTCAATAAAGCAGTCTTCGACACTTTCATACCCTAATGGGAGATTGAATGTAGGCCCAAATCCAAGGGAGAAGAACATCTCTTTCTTATCTAGATTTTTAATAACAAATGAAACAGTAAGTTTTGGCCCATAGACCATATAAGTTATTTCTATACTATAACGAAAAGGAAAGATAAGCTCTGTGTCATTAGTATTAGTGTGGACAAAGGTTATACGATCGCGCCTCTGGTTCTTTACTTCAAATAGAAGCTCTTTTAAATAACCATCCTTTTGCATGCGATAATACTTACGGCCAAGCCAGTATTGATCATCCTTTAGCTTTCCTACTATTGGAAATTGAATTTGAGGCTTCCATGGATGTAAAGTAGGATGCCCCTGCCAAAGGTATTCAACATTTGACTCGAGGTCAAAGATAGAAAGAAGTCCCGCCCCAAGAGACGATACTGATACGCGAATAAATTCACTTTCTAAATGATATACTTGATTCTCTTCCATCGATGAATCCTCACTTATTACTATCATATCAGCTTTTCTTTCAACATGAAACTCATAAACCCCTGATAATACTTATATTATTCCAATATGAAATCACCTCTGCATTCCAAATAGAGAAAATATACGAAATCGAAGAGTCCTTAGATAAAACATCTTCAACAAATTGATGGATTTATTTAAATAAATTTTCCCTCATTCGTCCTGCCTCAATAGTCTAAAAATTCAAATTACTCAGATTCATTCGAATTAACCTAAGGCCTCAAAACTTGAGGCCCCTACCTTCCCTTAAAGCTTTATTTATCGCTTATAAATGATTAAAATAAGGTTTCACAACAAGTACATAGGGATTTAGATTTAATGAAAGTAATTGAACACATCGATAAGGCCACAAGTCCATTATTTAGTTTTGAAATTGTTCCTCCACCAAGAGGAAAGAATATTTCTGCAGTAACTGATATTGTAAAAAAACTTTTACCATTCAATCCTTCATGGGTTGATGTAACAGCTCATTCAGCTGGTGCATATTATAATGAAAAAAGTGATGGTTCTGTTGAAAGAAAAATCTATAAAAAACGTCCAGGTACTGTTGGTATTTGTGGAGTTATTCAAAATCGCTTTAAGATCGATACTGTAACTCACCTTCTCACTCAAGGCTTCACAAAAGAAGAAACCGAAGATGCTCTAATCGAACTTAACTACCTAGGGATTCACAATGTATTAGCATTGCGAGGCGATGCTCTTAATTACAATAAGAAATATGATCTTTCTCGAAAGAGAAATTTCTATGCCAAAGATCTTGTTGAGCAAATAAGTGATGTAAATAAAGGTGTATACCTCGACGATATTTCAAATAGTTTTCCACTAGACTTCTGTGTTGGAGTTGCTGGATACCCTGAAAAGCATTTCGAGGCTCCTAATCTTGCAACAGATATCCATTACTTAAAACAGAAAGTAGATGCTGGTGCTGATTATATTGTAACTCAGATGTTTTTTGATAATAGCAAGTACTTTGAATTTGTTGATAAGTGTCGCGAAGCAGGCATTACTGTTCCAATCGTACCGGGAATAAAAGTTATTAAGAGAATGAATCAATTCTCAAATGTACCTCGTCACTTCTACGTTGATTTTCCTGATGAATTTGTAGCAGAGGCCCATGAAAACCCTGATCACATTATTGAGATTGGAATCAACTGGGCACGAAAACAAACAGAAGAATTATTAAATGCAAATGTTCCTTCTGTTCACTTCTATGTCATGAATGATTGTGACAATGTATCAAAAGTTTTAAAGGGCCTATACTAAAATGACAAATGTAACTGATATTCGTAGTCAGCTTGAAGACAAAATAAAAAACCGAATTCTATTTCTTGATGGTGCTATGGGAACAATGGTTCAACAATACCATCTAAAAGAAGAAGACTTCCGTGGTGATATTTTTAAAGATACTAAAATTGATCTTAAGGGAAACAATGATCTATTAAATCTGACTCGTCCTGAAATTATAAAGGAAATTCACCTTAAATATCTCGAAGCCGGTGCTGATATCATTGAAACAAATACATTCTCTGGAACGCGAATCGCACAAGACGATTATAACCTCAGTGAATATGCCTATGAAATAAATGTTCAAGCTGCAAAGATTGCAAAAGAAGCTTGCCTTGAATTTATGGATAAGAATCCTGATAGGAAATGCTATGTAGCAGGGGCCCTTGGGCCAACAAATAAAACGGCTTCGATCTCTCCTGATGTTAATAATCCTGCATTCCGCGGGATTACTTTTGATGAGCTCGTGGATAATTACTACGAACAAACAAAAGGGCTAATTGATGGTGGCGCCGATTTACTTCTTGCAGAAACTTCCTTTGATACTTTAAATCTAAAAGCAGCAATTTTTGCAATGAGAAAGTATCTCGACGACAATAATCTTGATACTCCTATTATGCTTTCAGTTACAATTACTGATGCCTCGGGAAGAACTCTATCCGGACAAACAGTTGAAGCCTTTTGGAATTCAATTGAACACGCAAGGCCATTTAGCGTTGGTATTAACTGCGCTTTAGGTGCAAAGGAGATGCGTCCATATATTGAAGAATTATCAAGAGTTTCAAATTGTTATATCTCTTGCTATCCAAATGCAGGGCTGCCTAATCCTCTAAGTGATACTGGTTATGATGAAAAGCCAAATGAAACAGCTTCCCTTCTAACTGATTTTGCGGAGTCTGGGCTTGTTAATATTGTGGGTGGATGTTGTGGAACAACACCAGAGCATATCAATGCAATTTATAATCATTTAAAAGATATTAAGCCTCGTAGTATTCACGATTTACCTGAGACTCAAAGACTATCAGGACTTGAGCCACTGAATTTAAATCACCATGGGCAAAGACCTTTTATCATGGTTGGAGAGAGAACAAATGTAACCGGCTCTCCCCGCTTTGCTCGATTAATACGAGAAGAAAATTTTGAAGCCGCACTAGATGTTGCTCGCCAACAAGTTGAAAATGGTGCCAATATAATTGATATCAACTTTGACGAAGGTCTTCTGGACTCTAAAGCCTGTATGGTGAAGTTTCTAAACCTTATCGCTTCTGAGCCAGATATCTGCAAAGTACCAATTATGATCGATTCTTCAAAATGGGAAGTTATCGAAGAAGGTCTAAAGTGTGTCCAAGGAAAAAGTATTGTGAATTCAATCTCGCTAAAAGAGGGGGAAGAACAATTTAAAGAACATGCTAAGAAGATCCTTCAATATGGAGCTGCCGTTGTTGTTATGGCCTTTGATGAAAAAGGACAAGCTGCTTCAAAAGAAGAAAAAGTTTCAATCTGCCAAAGAGCATTCAAGATTCTAACAGAAGAGGTTGGTTTTCCAGCAACAGATATCATTTTCGATCCAAACGTTCTAACTGTTGGAACAGGAATTGAAGAACATAATGATTACGCAATTAACTTCATCGAAGCAGTACGCGAAATAAAAGAGACTTGCCCTGGTGCACTTACGAGTGGTGGGATATCAAATATTTCATTTTCTTTCCGAGGAAATAATGTCGTTCGCGAGGCAATGCATAGCTCTTTTCTCTATCATGCAATTAAAGCAGGTCTCGATATGGGGATTGTTAATGCTGGAATGCTTGAAGTTTATGAAAATATTAAACCTGAGCTATTAGAAAAAATTGAAGACGTTCTCTTTAATCGTAAAGAAAATGCAACAGATGAACTAATAGACTACGCCGAACAATTTAAAGGCGTCAAATCAAAAGCTAAAGAAGATGACTTATCTTGGCGTGAAGGCACTCTTCAAGAAAGAATCTCTCACTCTCTTGTAAAAGGGATTGGAAAGTTTATTGAAGAAGATGTCGAGGAAGCAAGACAAGAGCTAGGCTCACCTCTTGATGTTATTGAAGGCCCATTAATGAATGGTATGGGTATTGTTGGAGAACTTTTCGGTGAAGGGAAAATGTTTCTCCCACAAGTAGTTAAGAGTGCTCGAGTCATGAAACAAGCTGTCGCCTATCTTGAACCATACATGGAAAAAGATAAGGAAGGTAAAAGCAAGAAGAATACTTTTGTTATCGCAACAGTAAAGGGTGATGTTCACGACATCGGTAAGAATATTGTTGGTGTTGTAATGGCCTGCAATGGATATAACGTTGTCGACCTAGGTGTTATGGTAAGCTGTGAAGATATAATAAAGGCAGCAAAAGAACATAATGCAAAAATCATTGGCCTTAGTGGTCTGATTACTCCTTCACTTGATGAAATGATCCATAATGTTGCAGAATTTAATCGTCAAGGACTTGAAACACCAGTTCTAATTGGTGGTGCCACAACAAGTAAGACACACACTGCAGTAAAAATTGCACCAGAATGTACAAGTCCAGTCGTTCATGTAGGAGATGCATCTCAAACAGTTGGAATATGTAACAGCTTATTAAATGAAAAGCTTCGCGAAAACTTTATTAAGGATCTTAGAGATAATCAAAAAAGAACAAAAGAGTATTTTGAAAATAAAAAAGACTCTGTTCAGGCGACAATACCTCTTGAGGAAGCTCGTAAGAGAAACCGCATTAATCCAGAGGATACCTTTAAGGAATTTACCCCTCCGTATATCGGTGAAAGAAAGTTCGACGATATTGAAGTAAAAGAAATTGCCAAGTATATTGATTGGTCTCCTTTCTTCTGGACTTGGGAGCTTAAAGGAATTTATCCAAATATTCTCTCTCATAAAGATTATGGTGAAGAAGCTAAGAAGTTATATCAAGAGGCCCAGGATATTCTCGATGATATTATCGATAATAATCGTTTTAAACCCAAAGCCGTTCTTGGATTCTGGCCAGCATATTCAAAAGAAGAGGAAGTAATCCTGCTCGATGAAAATAAGAATGAATTTGGTACTTTTAATTTCTTACGCCAACAAAAAGAGAAAACACAAAACGATCGACCTTATTTATCTCTAGCAGACTACATTCTTCCTAAAGGAGATAAACAAGACTATATTGGGTCTTTTGTCGTTACAATTGGTAAAGAGGTTGAAGAGTATGCAAAAACTTTTGAAGACAAAGGTGATGACTATACTTCAATTATGGTTAAGGCCGTTGGAGATCGTTTAGCAGAAGCTTATGCTGAACTAATCCACGAAAGAGCACGACAAATGTGTGGAATTGAAAAAGAGCGAGAGCTCTCACTTGAGGAGCTTATAAAAGAAAAGTATACAGGAATTAGACCTGCCGCTGGTTACCCTGCTTGCCCAGATCACACTGAAAAAAGTAAAATCTGGAAATACCTAAAGGTTGAAGAACATACTGGTGCAATCTTAACTGAAAGCTATGCGATGTATCCAGCGAGCTCAGTATCAGGCTACATCTTCTTTAACCCTGGCGCAAAATACTTTAATATTTTGAATATTGCAAAGGACCAAGTTGAGTCTTATGCCAAACAAAAAAATCAGAAAGTAGAAGAAATTGAAAGATGGCTAAGGCCAATTCTATAGGAATTAATATGCACGTTTGTATTCATCATCACACCGCTCTTCCAATCAAAACATATGGTGGTGTCGAAAGACTTGTTTTTTGGCATATGAAAGAACTCATTAAGTTCGGACATAAGGTTACATTTATTGGACCAGCAGAGAGCCAGGTTACAGAATACGGTATTCAACATATACCTTGGTCAAAGAAAGATAATTGGCAACAACTTGTACCTGATAATACAGATGTTATTCATCAATTTTTCAATGATGATATAAAACTTGATATTCCTTATTTAATTAATATTGGAGGCAATGGTTTTCCTGGTGAAAAGTTTGATCTAAACACTGTTTTTGTTTCCAAGTCCCACGCAAGGAATCATGGATCAACAAGCTACGTAAACAACTGCCTTGATATGGAAGAGTATCCTGCAATCTATAAAGAAAAAGAGATTAAAAATATTAAGAATCTTCTATTTCTAGCAAAAGCATCTTGGCGAGTTAAGAATTTAAAACAATCAGTAAAGATAGCAAGACAGACAAATAAGCATCTTCATATTTGTGGCGGTGGTTCAAAGTTATTTGGTTGGCATCCTCTCATTCATAACCATGGAATGGTAGGTGGACAACACAAGCTTGATCTAATGCGCGAATGTGATGCACTCTTGTTTGCAGTTCGATGGCATGAGCCTTTTGGACTAGCAATTATTGAGGCCATGACTCAAGGTCTACCAGTATTTGGCTCAAGTTTTGGCTCACTTCCTGATTTAATTGTGGAAGGTACAGGAAGAACATTCTATTCTCATGAAGAGATCATCGAATACTTTAATACAACTAAAGACATTTATGATCGTGAATATATTAGAAATTATGCTTTAAAAAACTTTTCCATGGAAAACTTCACAAATGACTTTTTAGAAAAGTATAAAATTGTCATGTCTGGTGAAAAGCTAAATAAAGTGGCTCCAGAGTGGATACACCCATTTAGAGCAGGAAAAAGGCTACCATTCTAGGTAGCCTTCACTATCTTAAGATCTCATACTTAATTCATATAGTTTTTTGTACTCTCCACCTAAGGCCATCAGTTCTTCGTGACGACCCTGCTCAATCTTTTGTCCATCTTTTAGAACAATTATTTTATCGTAATTTTGAATTGTTGAAAGCCTATGAGCAACTGCAACAACTGTCTTATTCTTTGCAAGATCATTTAATGATTCTTGAACGACTTTTTCAGATTCATTATCTAAGGCAGAAGTAGCTTCATCAAATAAAAATACATCATTATCTTGAAGATAAGCACGGGCTATCGTTAACCTCTGAGCTTGACCTCCTGAAAGCCGCACTCCTCGATCACCTATAATAGTCTCAAGCCCTTCAGGTAGTTCATTAATATAATCTGTTGCATGAGCAACCTTTAGTGCTTCCTCCAACTTCTCTTCCGATACATTTTTACCTAACATCAGGTTTTCTCTGATTGTAGTGTTAAATAAGAAAATATCCTGAGAAACAAGGCCAAAGTATTCGCGTAAGCCTTTAAGTGTAAAGTCAGAAGAGTCAACTCCGTCAATCTTATAACTTCCCTTTTTAACTGGATAAAGGCCTAAGAGAACATTAATCAAGGTCGATTTACCTGATCCAGAAAGTCCAACTAACGCTACTTTCTCACCTTTTTCAATATCAAAGCTTAAGTTATTGATGACTTGGTTCTCACCATACGAGAAGTCTAAGTTTTTGAATGAAATTCTTTCTTTTAATTCAAAGTTTTCTTGAGTTCCAGGATCAGCTTCATTTTCAACTTTTAAAAACTTAAAAATTCTTTTCTCTGCCGCTTGTGCCTGATTAATCTTCAGGTTTCCGTCATTAGTTTTTCTAATCGGATCTTGAATCATTGCCATGATACCAATAAAAGTAATAAAGTCTCCCGTACTCATTGAACTTCCAGAAATCTTAATCTGAGCAAAAACAATAACGGCAGAAAGAGTTAAAGTTGTAATGAATTCAACTAAAGGATGAGAAAACTGCCTCATCACTTCTGCTTTCATTTGAAAATCAAAAAACTCTCTCTGATAACTTTTGAAAAAATTTCTTGTATAGTCTTGAAGATTGAAGGCCTTGATAATTTTTTGTCCACCAACACCTTCACCAATAATATGAGTCATGTCAGATAGGCGCCTTTGAACATCCTCTTGATGGGCACGTACCCTTTTTCCAAAGAATGTAAAAACAAAGAGCATTAGAGGTAAGATTGCAAAAGTAACTAAAGTTAGTTGCCAGTCGATATAAAATGCATAACCAAGAAGTACAATCAGCGTCACTGGTTCACGGACCATAGTGATAATCCCACTAATCCCCTGAGAGTAGATCATTGTATCATTTAAGATTGTTGAAATGACATCACCCTGCTTTGTTGTTGTATAAAATGAGATTGGAATATCCTGGATTTTTGAATAAATCTTCATTCTAATCTCACAGATAGCATCATTCATTGAATATTCCATCCAATAAAAATGAAAGAATCTTACCGGCAAGTTAATCAAGGCAAGTAAACATAGAAGACCCACAAGACTCAAGATATCTTCCATAGTCGAATCAGGTGATAAACCTTTATTAAATAAAGGACCAATGAGCGCAACTTGCCCACCTTTAATCAAGGCCATTCCAACACCAAAGAGCATACTTCCGATAACTCGTAAGCGATGGCGATGTATCAATGGCCATATATTTTTAATAGTTTCAAACATGTAAAACCCTTGCTAAATTATAAATAGATAACTTCGTTAGTTTAGAACAAAATTATTAATTTGCACACCATGTTAGGTACTATGACTGAAAACTATTTCCAAAGACTCAGGGCACAATACCCAATTAGCTTTTTATCTGATGAAAGGCTGGAATTATTACTAAATAATATAAGAAGCGAAGATGAATTAAAAACAATCTTTAGTTACCTACAAAAGCATCTAAAGTCATCGCCGAATCATAAAGAAAATGGAGAGCTCCTTTTTTCTTATATTGATAAAACTCAATACTCTGTTCGTGAATGGATTGAAGCTATAATTCTATTTGATAATTGGTTAGAAAATCAAGGCCGAAAAACTGACTTCAAAAAAATGATTGGATATATTGAATGTTCAACAATGTCTCCGGAAAATAAAATGCTAAAATATAATTTAAAAGAGCTCGTTGAAAAAATGCTCAACGAATTTGGATTCGTTGGTTAATTTTTTGAATAGACTACTTTTCCATTTTTAATTGTCTCAATTACTTGAATATCCTTAATTTCATCACCTGTTATCCTCATCGGATCCTTATCTAGAATGACATAATCCGCTAAAAATCCAACCTTGATTTTCCCCTTTCTTTCTTCTTCAAATACTTGATAAGCTGGCCCAGTTGTCAATCCCTGTAATGCGGTATACATATCGACACGTTGTTCCTCACCTAAGATAACTCCTTCTCGTGTTTTCCTTGTTGTAGCTGTCCAAAGAATAAAAAATGGATCCAGAGGAGTTATATTAAAGTCAGAATGATTCGAGTATATTAACCCTTTATCAACAGCGGCTTTTATTGGGCTTATAAAGCTTGCTTTAGATTTCCCAATATTCTTAATATGAACATCTCCCCAAAAGAATGTGTGATTAGTAAAATAAGATGGAGTCAGACCTAATTTTACATATTCATCTAATTGATCAGGACGCTGAAATTGAGAATGAATAACGACAAAGCGTCGATCATTTGATGCATCTATACCGGAAAATTTTGTTGCCTCAATAACTTCATCAATAGCAGCAACAAAGTGCCCATGAGAATCAAGAAAGCTTGGTAACATCGCCTTACCTTCTAAGTTTACTCTATTTGCATCAGGATACTTTTTAAATGCCTCTTTTTTTTCTCCTGTAAAAATTGTTTTTCCATCCTTCTCTACAACAGCTTCAATATATGCTGGAGACTTCCCATCCATTGTTAGAATCCTCCCTCCAAAGTACAAAGTCTCTTTCTCTTTTGTTTGACAGCTCAAAATTGTAATTATTATTAGGAAAATAGGTAAAAAACTCATAAAAAAACCTCGTGAAATGAAATATATAAAGATTATTTCATTCCACGAGGCGACTCAATTAAACATAATTTAAGTTTTCTTATTTTATCTCGCTAATTGAAGAGAGCTTTCAATTAAATCGTTATAATTACCGTGTCCCCACATAAGAACCTTTTGTTTTTTTACGATATTTCTTGAGTTTTTCTTATGATTTTTCTGTAAGTCTTCAACGAAGCGATTTAATTGATCAAGCATTGAGTTTAAAATTAATTCTTCTGTTTTATCGACATATACTTTTTGTAGTTTAAGAGAGCGATTTTCTTTTCTTGTAAAGTAATTCTCAATCATTGAATTTGTTACTTCGCGAACTTCTTTTCTAATATTCTCTGGAGAATTCGCAACGACTAAGCTATTTGCATCTTTATTTATATAATAGTGATTCTGATTTCTCGCTAGTATTCCTTTTTTCTTCAAGCGAATACAAAGGGTACCAATTATGGAAATATCAATACCTGTTTCATCAGCGATCTCAAATATTGTTTTTTTACTATTTCCACAAGATTCTAAAATAGCTCTTTCAATCATAAGTAAACGTGTCATATCAGCTCCCTAAGCACCAATTAATTTTCTAAGAAATAATTTATTTTCAATTTCACTTTTAAACTCAATACAATCATTACGACTTAAGCCAAATGAATGCTTTTCTAAGAACTGGATTAATTCTCCAATCTCCGATGAATTCGATTCTAATTTTTCTTTGATAATAAAGTATTCACTGGCCTTTAAATCACACGCACCAGTCATCAAGCGAAATAGTCGTGTTTGTTGAATTTCAAATAAAGCTGATAACTTTTTATAGGTATAATCAGGGTACCTTTTTCTTACTTCATTAAATAATTCGATTTGTTTAGACATCAGTCCTCCTTAGTTAAAAGGAAAGTAAATGTAAGAGATAATTAAGGCCAAGAGTGCTGAATCTGGTGTTTTCTATTTTTCTATTGATGAAAAATATGTTTTCATTAATGAAATATGTTTAAGTTCACAGTAATTACATCAAATATTCGCTTCGATAATCCAGCAGATGGAGAGCACGATTGGCACAATAGAAGAAAGCTTCTGGCATGCGCAATTAATGGGTATCATCCTGATATTATTGGAACCCAAGAAGGATGGCAACCTCAACTAAAGGACCTTGAAGGACTGCTCCAAGGACTTAAGATTGTTGAAGAAAATCGTCAATGGATCGATGATCGAATGTATCCTTCTATATATTATAGGCCTTCAAAATTTAAACTTATTCACTCTGGAGACATCTGGCTATCTGAGACACCGTATATAGCAGCTTCAAAATCATTTGGAAGTGCGTTTCCTAGAGTATGTACATGGGCAATTTTAGAAGCAAGAGCAAATAATAAGAAATTCTTTGTTGTGAATGCTCACCTTGACCATTTAAAGACTAATACAAGACAAGAGCAAATAAATGTTCTTATCAATGAAATAAACCGTCTAAGGTCTGATTATCCAGTCATACTGACAGGAGACTTTAACGAATCACCTTTTGAGCAAGTGCGCTCAATTATCAATCAAAGAATCCCCGAGCTCATAGACCCATGGCTTGAGCACAAGCATGAAGAATGTGAAAGTCACCATAGCTTTAAGGGACAACGAGAAGATGGCTCACGCATTGATTGGATTCTTTGTTCAAAAGATAAATTAAAATGCGAAGAGATCTTAATGCACAAGGAAGAAAGTGATGGGATATACCCGTCGGATCACTTTCCTGTAGTTGCAACGATATCTGCTAAGTGAATATAAGTTTCAATACCATTTTTTGTATTATTGATTATATCGTCTGAAGGTGACCACTTACCTTTTTCACCTAATACAATTATAGTCGATCCACCAAAGAGGAAGTAACCTTTTTCCTGACCTTGCTTACATTCTTTAAGATCACTTGTTTGAACAATACGGCCAACCATCGTGGCCCCTACTTCAACATAAGCTAATTTTCCGAACTTTTCAGTCTCGATAATCGTTACTTCACGTATATTCGTAGAAAAAATATCATTTTTCATTTTTAAAGCAATGGGATTTACCGAGTGATAAGTACCATCAACTTTATAATAGTCAATGACTCGTCCATCTAGTGGATAGTGGAATCGGTGGTAATCAACTGGACACAATCTTGCCAATAATAGTGGGCCATCATTAAAGACATCCTGCCACTTCTTATTCTGGAGTAATTCAGTTGAATTTAAATACTTTCCTTTTACTGGAATTTTATAACTATTCTGAATTGATTCATATCCAAAATATCTCGCTTCACTAAAAGCAGGCATTTCATTTTCAGCAGCATTAAATTCACGCTTACCATCTTTGAATCGTCTGATAAAGAATTCGTTGAAGCTACCATATGGATCATCTAATGAACGGCCTTCAGCTGGCAAATAGTCATCAAGGTTAATTTCAAAATCTTTTACAAATTTTGGAATTTTATTCTTTGTAAATGTCATACTTTGTAATTCACCATAGAAAGTCGACACTATTGATGAAGTAACAGCACCAGACAAAAGCTTTCCAATAGGGTTTGAGTATAAAAAACGAACAGCACCATCTCCATAAACCTTTTCAACTTCAACCTTATTCGTATATCGATTATAATAGCGTATATCCACTTATCCCCTCAGAGTTCTTACAAAAATTTGACATTTATCTGAATCAAGAATTCATTAAATATGATTATATATGTATAATGGGATAAGCGTCAAAAGAGTTAATAAAAAGAATATGAGGATTATTATGAGAACAAAAATAGGACATTTTTTCTTAACTTTTTTATTACTAGCTTCGTTTAATACACATGCATTATTTAACGAAGGCCAAGCAAGATTAGAGTCTGAAAAGAATACCATTTCTATATTTAAAGATTCAGTGAATTCTGTTGTGAATATCTCTAGTCTTGGCAAACTAAGAGCACGTCGCGGCTTTTTCTTTAGCTCATCAACAAGAGAAGTCGTAAAAGGTGAAGGTTCTGGATGGATCTGGGACAAAAATGGACATATTATTACCAATTATCATGTCGTTGAAGGCGCCGATAATTTCTTAATTCGTTTTAATAATAATAAAAAAGAATACAAAGCAACACTTGTCGGAACTGAGCCAGCAAAGGATATCGCTGTATTAAAGTTACTAGAAGTCCCTAGAGATATTACTCCATTAAAGACCGGAGATTCAAATAATGTTCAAGTCGGTCAAAAAGCAATTGCCATAGGATCACCATTTGGTCTGGATGCAACAGTGACGACAGGAATAATTTCAGCAAAACAAAGAGGAATACAAGGAATTGGTGGAGTAGAAATTCGCGGAATGTTACAAACAGATAGTTCAATTAATCCAGGAAACTCTGGTGGACCACTTATTGATTCTTCTGGAAATGTTATTGGTGTTAACACAATGATCTTTTCAAGCTCAGGATCATCTGCAGGAGTTGGATTTGCTGTTCCAATTAATATCGTTAAGAAAATTGTCCCTCAAATAATCAAGTTCGGAATGGTTAAAAGACCAGGACTAGGAATTGCTATTGCTGAAAAAAGAGAGCTTGCTTACTTCTACGGAATAGACCTAGAAAAAGGGCTCCCAATACAAAGTGTAAGGCCAGGCGGGCCATCTGAGAAGGCCGGACTAAAAGGTCTTTCACAAAATCCTAGAACAAGAGAAGTGAAGCTAGGAGATGTTATCTTAAAAGTAGATGGTAAAGAAATTAATGATTTTGATGATATTTTTAATATTCTCTACGAATACAAAGTTGGTGATATTGTGGAAGTTCTTTACCGTCGCGGTAGCGCACTTAAGAAAGCAAAAGTTAAACTAGAAGAAATTAAGCGCTAGGCTTTTTAAACAGTTGGAGTACTAATACTGGTGCTCCAACACATGCTGTAATCGCACCAATTGGAATAATACTATTCTCCAATATAACCCTAGATAAGAGATCACAAAGAACTAAGAATGCGCCTCCAAAAATAAAAGTTGGAAGTAGATTCTTTTGATAATTTGCACTTATCAAGCGTCTTGTAATATGCGGAATAATAAGCCCAACAAAGCCAATTGGTCCACATTGCCACACAATGATTGCAACAAGAAGATTTGAAATTAAAATCAGAGTTGCATTAACTTGACGAGTTTTAACTCCTCTTGTTTTTGCAAAGTCTTCACCAATTGATATCATGGCCAAATTTCTTCGATTCGCGATAAAAAAGACGAGGCCGATTAAGTAGAGAGGTAATGTATAAGTAAAGCTTTCAAAACCAACAATTGAAAGGCTTCCCATCATCCATCGTATTAGACGTGCTATACTTTCATTTCCAAGTAGACTTTGAACAAAGACGATAGCGCTTGAAGAAAATATTGATAAGCACACTCCAAAGAGAAGAACTTTTTGAGACGAAAACTTATTTAAATATAGGAATAGAAGAATAAATAGAAATGTTGAAGATAGGGCAATATAAGCACCTAATGAGTAACTTTCAAATCCGAGTTCAGCAATTGCTAATCCGAGTGCAGCAACACTTGAAAAACCTAATGTATAAGGTGTCGCCAAAGGATTTCTAAAAATGACTTGTGTAGTATTTCCAATAATAGAAAGAAGTCCACCAACAATAAAGGCCAAATAAACGCGAGGAAATCTTAAATTTTCTAATATATAGAGACCCTGCTTATCAAAATCAATAAATCCGCTACGTCCTAAAAAAGGCGCAAGAGCGATTACTATAATAGCGACAAAATAAAGCAGGATACCTTTTTTCATAAAATATACCTTCTTTCATCAAAGCTTTGATAATTGAATTCTTTTAAAAAGACTTTATCAAATGCTTTGTCATCTAAAGCTTTTGAAGTTTTTCCATCAAAGCTCACACAACCATCATTGAAGGCAAGAAGTTGTTGGCAATTATCAATTACAAAATTTAGATTATGACTAACGATAAAAAGAGACTTCTCCCAGCTCTTTAAAAATTCAGAAAGTAAGTCAACGTATATAGGATCTAAATAATTAGTTGGCTCATCTAAGAGCGTATAATCACAATCATAATAAAAAATTGAAATTATATTTAATCGCTGTTTTTCACCACCACTTAATGTTGAGACAGGGCGATTGAGTAATGTTGTGAAATTAAAATGTTTTATAAGATGATTTAAAAAGTCTGAATTTTGGGCCTTATTTCCACGTGCATAAAAAAGAACCTCACTAGCAAGCATATCACTCTGCAAAGAGGTTGCGTCACCACAATAGGCAACATCACCTTCACATATGATACTCCCTTGAAAGTCTTCAAGTTGTGCAATCATTTTCAAAAAGCTAGACTTACCTGCTCCATTTGGACCGATGACACCACAGCTTTTCTCGCTCAACGTGAAGCGCTCCACTTGAACTCGACTGTCAATGGATGCATTTTCTAGTTTAATCATTTTAATATTTCTCTGAAATCTTCTATTAAATTTAAAGTTCGAGGTCCAAGAACAACAGCATAGTCCTTTTCGTATAGGTATATTTTATCCTTAAATATTGAAGATCTCCAATTCTTTGCATTTTCAATCTTTCGATCTGAGACTCTAATTAGAATATCGAATTTGAGCTTTAAAAGGTTTTCAAGATCTAACAAAGGATAACCATTACTAGAAATAACATTTGTTGCGCCAAGCCTGGTAATAATTTCATTGAAGTAATTACCAGTTCCAATGGCCCTCAATTCATGAAGTTTAGAGTTTTTAAACTTCTCATCGATAACCATTAAGACCTTTTTCTTCTTCTTTAAAGGACTTAATAATGAACTCATTTTTGATTGAAATAATTTTATTTGCTTATCTTTATCTAAATTGAAATTTTTATTAATAGTTTCAAACATTGCCGTTGCATCAGCTAACTTCTTATATGGTATTACAATTGTCTTTATTCCTACCTTTTCAAGATTTTCTTTTATTCGACTCCCTTGAACTTCGGCCAATAGGACAGTATTCACATTTTCTTTAATGAGCTTCTCTAGGCTAATTTCAAAAGAAGTACCAAAGCGCGGTAACTTCTTAGCATCAGACGGGTAATTACAATAATCCGAAACACCAACAAGAAGATCTTGTGCATCTAGAAAATACATTGCTTCTGTGTAACTAGGAAGTGTTGAAATCACTCTAAATTTTTGTGCGAAAATATTAAAGAAAAAGAGAGCGGAGAATATTAAGATGAATATTCTCACGCTTACCTCTTATTGCATTTTTGGATCAAGTGCGTCTCTTACTCCGTCTCCAACGAGTACAAGTAAGAAGAGACTTGTAAATAGTGCAGCTGATGGATAAACAGCTAGCCACCAAGCAATTCTAAAGTTCTGATGTGCCTGATTTAATAACTCACCCCAAGATGGCGTTGGAACAGCAAGTCCAAACCCTAGGTAATCAAGTGAAGCTAGTCCTGAAATACCAGCAGCAATTGAAAATGGAGCAAAAGTAATAATTGGCCCAAGTGAATTTGGTAGAATATGTTTTACAATAATTCTTGAAGTCGATGCTCCCATTCCACGAGCAGCTTCAACAAATTCTTGCTTTCTATTCTTCAAGAACTCTCCACGAGCATAGTAACTCATTCCCATCCATCCAAAGATAGAAGAAATGAAAATTAGAAGTGTTAGAGTCGGCTTAAAAATTGAAATCATTGTTAGAAGTAATAAGAATACTGGAACTGTACTGAAGATCTCAACAACACGTTGTCCGAAGAAGTCAACTTTCCCACCAAAGTATCCCATGATACCACCAAAGAAGACTCCCATTACAGTCGAAAGAAGCCAAACTAAGAATGCATAAGCGATTGAATACTTATAACCGTAGAGAAGTCTTGTGAATACGTCACGTCCTCGATCATCTGTCCCCATGATATTTTCATCACTTGGAGGAGCTGGATACTCATATACATCTTTATTCGATTCGTATGGGTCCCATCTAACAATTGGCCAAATAGCACTATCCATATCAAGCTTTCGGTAGTCAGTTACATAAACATTTGTGATACCAAAATCTCTTGGATGATAATCTTTAAACACAGGGAAATATGACTTTCCTTGGTATGTCATATAGATAGGCTTACTATTTGCAATTAAAGGTGCAGCTGCCGTTAGGAGCAATGATGCAAATAAGAAAATACAAGCTGCGATAGCAGATTTTCTTTTCTTAAAGCGTCTCCATCTTTTAAGTGTAAGTTCATTTTCAATAAATTTTTCAATCATGAGAAATCAATCCTTGGATCAACAACAGTGTATAGAACATCACTGATTAAGTTTCCGATGAACATTAGAACAGTCTGAATGAAGAACAGTCCCATAATTACGTTATAATCTCTTTCTAAAAGTGACTGATAACCAAGTAGTCCAATACCATCAAGGTTAAAAATACGCTCAATTAGAAGTGATCCAGCAAAGAATAGTGATAGGAAGTGTCCAAAACCTGTAACAATTGGAATAAGAGCATTTCTTAAAGCATGCTTCATATAGACCATCTTATCAGATAGACCCTTCGCTCTTGCAGTACGTACATAGTCTTGAGAGATAACATCTAACATTGAGTTTCTCATAAGAAGAGTAAGAACAGTGAACTGACCTACCATGTATGCGATTAAAGGAAGCACAAAGTGCCAAATACGATCTGTAATTTTTCCAAAAATCCCTAGATCATCGTAGTAGTCTGAAACGAGGTCTCCGATTGGGAACCAGTCAACAAAAGTACCACCGGCAAAGTAAACTAAAAGAAGAATACCAAGCATGAAAGGAGGGATTGAGTAAAGCCCTGATAAAATGAAAGATGATACAGCATCAAACTTCGTTCCACTCTTAACGGCCTTAATTACTCCAAGCGGAATACATATCAAATAAGACATGATGAATGAAACAAGTCCAAATTGAATTGAGACCGGAAGTTTACTCATGACAACATCAATAACTGGCTCTTCATAAGTAAACGATTCACCAAAGTCTAACGTTGCTAAGTTTTTAAGCCAAATTACATAACGAATATGTAATGGTTTATCAAAGCCGTATTGCTTCTTGAGTGCTTCAACTACTTCTTGTGAAACAGCTCCATTATTTGAACTTGTATCCGATGTTGTTTGTCCTACTCCACCAAATCTCATTTGCTGAAGTTTTTGCTCGATTGGAGAACCTGGTGCCAGGTTAACCATCGCAAACATAAGGATACTGACCCCGATCAACGTCGGGACCATAATCATTAATCTTCGTACGATATAGTTAAACAACTTCTACTCCTACCTATTTAACTTCTACTTAGGTTGCTTAATTGACCACTTACTTCCGTAACCAATTCCGTAAGTGTAAGTGTCTTTTTCTTTTTGCATACGCTTAGTGTTTCCATAGAAAGCAAAGCGATCGTTAAAAAGGAAGATATATGGATAATCTTCTGCAATTAACTTATAAACTTTCTTAAGCATCTTCTTTCTCTTTTCTTTATCAAGAGTAAGCTGTGCTTGATCAATTAACTTATCAACTTCTTTATTTGAATAAGAAATGAAGTTAGATCCATTATTTGCTGCTGAGTCTGAGTGCCAAATTTGTTTTGGATCCCAATCTAGAGAACCACCTGACCAAGCAAGTGTTACAGCATCAAAGTTTCTTTCATCAAGAGCCTTAATGAATGAGTTCCACTCAATATACTTAACTTCAATATCAACACCAGCTTGTTTAGCATCTTGCTGATACATCGTTAGGTATTTAGAAAAAGTTTTTGAAGGATTTAAGATTGTAAAAGAAAGCTTTGTCTTCTTTCCATCAATTACCTTATCTAGAATAGCGTCTTGATCAGTATCGGCCCAACCGTCAGCTTTAAGAATCTTAATTGCCTCACCAACATTAAAAGGAATTGGCTTAACATCTTTGTTTGCATATTCAGACTGAAGGTAAAGTGGACCTGTCGCAAGTGCAGAGTATCCAAAACGGAACTTCTTATTCATCTCTTTACGATTCATTAAGTAGTTCATTGCTTTACGAACTTGCTTTGACTTAAAGATTGGATGCTTAAAGTTCCAACCAACAAAACCGTAACCTTTAACTGCTTTATTTTCTACTTTTACTTTTAAAACGTCTTTACCCCATTTTGGGCCATTCGTTTTCTGCTCATATTCCTCTGGAGAAAGAGCATTGAAGTCTAGGTCACCTTTTTCAAGTCTTTGAATAGCAACTGAAGACTCTTTAATAAATCTCATGAAGATTTCGTCATATGAGTAATCATCTTTATAAAGGTCTGTTTTATAACCCCACCAATCTTTATTCTTAACTAGAGAAATACCTTTCCCTCTTTTAAGCTCTTGAAAGATATAAGGACCTGTACCAATAAGAGTCTTATTTAACTCTTTTTCTTGTTCTTCTGTTGGGTTCTCATAAATATGCTTTGGTACGATGGCAAGGTATCCACCACTTGCAACAGACATTAAGTTACCAAAGTACTTTTTCTTGGCCTTAAAACGGATTGTTCTTGGACCTTCAATGACAGCTTCTTTGAAGTTAGCAAAGTATGACTTCATGTGAGCTGTTTTGTATTTATTTTCAGGGTGCATAATTGCATCAAAAGAAAACTTAACATCTTCTACTGTTAATGGTTTTCCATCATGCCACTTAACGCCTTCTCTAATTGTGAAAACGAAATCAAAACCGTCATTTTCAATTTTCCAAGACTCAGCAAGCCCAGGCTCCCACTCATTTGTGTCAATATTCTTATTTAGAAGTCCTTCTAAAACATAAGAATGTACATTTGATGAGTAAGCATCAGTTGAAGATAATGGATTTAAAGTAGTAGGTGTACCACTAAGATTGTAATAGAAAGTGTTATTAGCCTTTTTTGGTCCACCTTTATTACAGCTTACAACTGAAATTAAAAGTGTACTTAATAGAGCTAAAAAGATTCCTTTTTTCATAAACTTATCCCTTTTTATGTTTAGCGAGTCACGATATAAGATTTTACACCAATTGACTAGAGGCCACATTAAGATGCGTGCTCTTGTCTGTCTAGAGGCAAAAAATATTAAATATTTAGATGATTATTTTATGATGTAATTTCTTGGATCCAAGGACCAACGGTCTTCTTTTAAATTCTTAGACTCAACGCGATATTGCTGAAGCTTAAAGTCCACTTCATTTAAACGTGTTTGAATTCCCTCAGTATTTCGAACAAGCTGTTGATGGTCTTCTTCGAGGCGACGCAGCTCGTCGCGCCATTCTTTCTCAAGCTTTTCACGAAGAACAGCATACCTTGTATTAACAGTTTCGACTCTCTGCGCATACGTCGTTAGACTTTTTTTATTGCGTTTAATTTTTGATTTAAGTGCCAATCTTTTCTTGGCCAAAATCTCAATTAATTCTTTACCCATCGCAATATTATTTACAAGATCTTGTGAGTAAAAATTATAGTAGCGGCCTGTCACAAATGTTGAGTGTCGATTACAAGAGTCAAATTTTGGAACCCTAACTAAGAGGTAATCACTTGTTCTACCCATTACTATTGCACGACATTTCTTATCTTCTTGGTGAAGTCCCCAAAGATCTATTTCGTCCAACTTATTTACATACTTAATATTATCAAAATCAAGCTTGAATCGAACAAGCCTCGCCGCTTCTTCAACATGCGAAACTCTACCAGAGAAATACCCCAACTCTTTATTGAATTCCAAAGTACTGGAAAAACCAACTTGATTGCTAAGGAATATAGAAAATAGAATGAAGTACTTCACACTTTTATTTTGCCACAGATGTAACTTATTAAAAGATAAGGAAAGAGATGCCCTTCTACATTGGTTTTCGGGCAATAATTGATTGAGTTAACTCAGAACCATGCACAGGCTCCTCAAACTTCAAGATTTTAAAGTCATTAAACATATTAAGTAACTCAGCAGACTTTAAAAAATAAGAATCAATGCTATCGTCATTGAACTTCTTCTTATGGGCGACAGTATAACCTTCGTAAATGATTACACCACCTGGCTTTAACCATTTCTTTAGTTTTTCAGAAATTTCTCTGTCTACAAAATAAAAGCAGATAATTGCATCTAATGAATTATCGGCAATTTTTAAATGATCAACTGACTTGTGAATTGTTTTAATTCGGACACCTGCTTGTCTTGCAAGTTTTAATGACTTTTCAATTGCTACAGAGCTAATATCAACACCTGTAACTTTATATCCTTTTGTAGCAAGAAAAACCGCATTTCTTCCTTCACCCATTCCAATATCAAGAACGGTTGAGCCGCGAGGGATAAATTGATAATTCTTAGCAAGAAATTGTGCCGGAGATTTTCCATAAATATAGTCATGATTAGCAAATTTCTTATCCCATACATTAGAGATTTTTTCTTTTGCTTTTTGCCCCGTTAATATTTCAAAGCGACTTCCAGAAATAACTCCTCTGGCGCTAACGATTTGAACGAGAAAAATATTTATCAGAATGAATTTAAGCAACATCGCTTTCTTCATGAGTCTCCAGCTCAGCATTGAGATATAAATTTAATTGATCATACTTGTTTTTTACATCTCTTACCATAGCATGGACTCTATCTTCAATAGTAGCAGGCATATCTTCCGTATGAACTAAATACCAATGCATATCGTCGATAGTATTGTAGAAGTCTTCTAGATTTATAATGAGCTCTTCAGATAAGAGCATTAATTGTTGAACGGTTATTGTTTTAAAATTTGAACGAAAAACAGCATTAAAGTGTTCACGCGTTCGCTTCATTGAAAGTATATGGAGGTATTCTTTTTCACGAGTAATAATTCGATCCGCAAGCCTAGCTGCATCTTGCCTCAATATAATCAATAAACGGCTAGTATCTTTTGAAACTCTCATTCTCTCCCACTTTTTTCTAAGGCTTCCCGATTAGTATTCTGGAAGCTTCGCCCTACGGCCACCTGGCCAGCGGCTTGAATTGGTAACAAGCTTACTAAACATGTTTTGGCCAATAAGATCGGCCATACGAAACATACTAACAGGCAGTCTTTCTTGAAAAACGCGCTTTGTTTTTAAGATTGAATCATCATGAACAATAGAAAATGAACTAAATTCAAATAGAGTTACACTTCCTTGTCTGAGCATATAATTCAGATATCTCTTCAATAACTTATTGTAATTTACGAATGATCGAATATCGCGAACAGAAGCAATAATAAATTGATGCTCACGCATTCTGATAGACTTAAAGTCACCTAACTTCATTGGAACAAGCTTTATTCCAAATTCAGAAAATACTCTCGACATATAGAGGAATTCCTCGCCAAGCTTCTTTTCAAATTGCAAATAGATTACATAGTTAGACTTTCTCACAATGAACACATCGGTTCTATTGGAGTGGATGTTTATGTTGAAATACTAAGGGGAAAAAATTGCCGGTAAATAATAGAAAAGCCGAGAGCAAGATTAAATAAATACCACACACATTGCTCTCGGCTTCTTAAGCTTTGGATTAAATCATAGGGAGAGAGGGATGTATCTCCAAAGCTTTATAACTTCCATGTTTCTTCTGTGTCCATCCGTGGACACCAAGTTTTATCAATGTTTTAAAAGGGCCTAGAGGTGGATTAATTTCAAGCTTCGTGCTTTTTACAATTCTGTCGCCCTAACCTCTAGGCCCGTTTTTTTCCGAAAGATACCTTAAATTCATAAGTGTAACTTCTCAGTAACCACTGCAACGTCCTATTGCAATTAACCCAAAATCGTCCTAATTTTGGAAGGGTCCCGATGCCCCTTGGTTACTTATATATAAGCAGGAATTGTGCCAAAATTAACTAATAGTAGATTCAATAACTTACAAAAAGTTGACATCTAAAATGAGCAAAACGCCCCACAGGCCGCGCCAAAGAAGATTAAGCGGTCCTACAAAAACAGGGACTTACGGTAGGACCAAAAGGAAACTAGTACTTGAGTAGTTTCCTTTCTGGCACCATAGAAAATTTATTGTCAGGTTTTCTTAAAGAGATGTACCGATTCGTTCTGGCCTAAAATGAAATGGTTTATCTGACCAAGGGTAGACAAGAGACATCCAAACCATGAACGCCTTCCCTCTAATATTCTTGATAGGAACAAATCCCCAAACTCTGGAATCACTTGAGTAATCTCTATTGTCACCCATCACAAATACATGGCCATCAGGAACAGTCACCTTATCTTGATTAAGGTGTCTAAAAAATGTTGGGTTCTCACCAATTGTAAATTTCTTATCACCAATTTTTTGATAGTAGAATTTGATATCTTCAGGATTAAGAGTTGGCTCTTTGTCATAAAGGTCTCGAAGTTCTTTCTCCTTCTCACCACTTATAACTTCTTTCTCAATCTCTTTCCCATTTATGAAGAGCTTATTTTCATAAACCTCAACAGTATCACCTGGAAGAGCAATTGTTCTTTTTACAAAAAGAATCGCTGGGTTTATTGGATATTCAAATACAATAATATCTCCTCTTTCTGGAAGAGACTGACCACCGAGATAAATAGGGTTAAAGAATTCAGTGAAAGGAAGTTTAAATCCATAGGACATTTTATTTACCACAATTGAATCACCAATTGCATTTGTAGGAAGTAGAGAGCCTGTTGGGATATGATAGTGATCAACAAATGTCGATCTAAAACCAAAAACAATTAAGATGATTTTGATCCATGACCACGCTTCATCCTTAAACCATTTCGCAGATAAGAATGCAGGTTTTTCAACCTCTACTTTACTCTCTTTATTAAACATAATTCCTCACTTGATAATGCTAAGTATTATAACCCCCAAAGTCTTCATTGTAAGGCTTCACGCGTTAGAAAACTTAAGTTGCCGAATGATTTTCTTTAATCATAAAATTGTATTTATAAATAATTAGGGAGGATTTATGAAGAAATATCTATTAGTTTCAATTTTTTCACTATTAGCATTTGTTTCTGTTAGTGCAAGTAATGCCGAAGAAGAATCATTTTTTCCATCACACTGTTCTAACTATGGAAGTACAGTAAGCTTAAGTTTCACGAATTGTATTAATTCAAACTTTCGTCGTTTAACATTTGATCTACCAAGAGAGTTCTTTTCTTACTGTAATAATTTTGGAGATGATTTAAGCTTCTCATTTGAAAGCTGTGTAAATAACAACTTCAATAAAGTAGAAAGAAGCCTTGGTTTATTTTTAAGCCACTGTATGAATTTTGGAGATGGTGTTAGCTTTTCTTACCAGAGTTGTATCAATTCGAACTTCAGGGAAATTCAATACGAATTACGTCGTCAAGAATAAGATAAATTTCATGTGGCTTATCTCTTAAGCCACATGATCTACTTTTAATACACTGTGAATTTTCTTTTCTAAATTATCCGAAGTGAAAGGCTTTAATAAGTAGCTATCTGCCCCCATCAAAATAAGCTTTTTAATTATCGACACATCCGATTCAGAACTAACCATAAGTACAGGAACATTCGCGACCCTCTTATCTGAGCGGATTCTTTCCAACAGTGAAATTCCATCACAATTTGGCATATGAACATCACACAGAATCACCTGAAAAGGGGCTCCGCTTTCATATTCATTAAGAATCTTTTCTAAGGCAATTTCTCCATCTTCTGCTTCTTGGATATTAGTAATTCCCATATCACCAAGCAGGCTTAAGAGTGAACTTCTGATATAATCTAGATCATCAACCACTAAGGCCTTAATATTTGAATAGTTCATTTTTGATTCCCCCAAAAAGAATAGAACGTAATAAAAATTATATCGGAATTCTGGAAAATAACTTTATTTAGTTTAATTAAAGCGTGTAATGCGTTGAAATGATTGAGATTGAAAATTAAGTGTAAAAACATTTTACGCCTCTGGGGGTGGGCGTGGGTTCGATTCTCCGATGTTCGGCTACTTAAGAGAGGTTTTTGCTAACTTTCACTTCGTGAACATCTTGCGGCAAAAGTGCCCCAACGGGCAGTTTTGAAGCAGAGATGGATGTGACTCAAGAAACAAAGAGCGTAGCTCGCGTGTTTCGGTTATATGAGAAAGTATTTTACTCATTTTCACTTCGTGAAAATATCGTTCTTGTTTGCGGATGCTTTCCCATTGCTCCAGAGACAACAGTCAGCTCCGGCTCCTGCCTCTCGCTGACATACAATTCATCCTGAACATAAAAGCCTGCATAAATGCAGGCTTGTTGAAATAGTTTTCTAGCTAAAGACTGGGGAGCTAGCGCCGCAAACAATAGACTGGCCTTAGCCAGTCAATTTTGCGGGGGCGCTTACATCATCCCTGGCATTCCGCCCATTCCACCACCCATTGGTGGCATTGCTGGACCATTATCTTCTTTTGGAAGATCAGCGATCATTGTTTCAGTTGTAAGCATAAGTCCTGCAACTGAAGCAGCATTTTGAAGAGCTGAACGAGTAACCTTAACAGGATCAATGATACCTGCTGCGATTAGATCTTCATATTTTTCTTCACGAGCGTTGAATCCATATTTTGCATCTTCATTCTTTTTAACTTCGTTTACAACTACTGAACCTTCAAGGCCTGCATTTGTAGCGATTTGTCTAAGAGGAGCTTCAACAGCTCTTTGAACGATCTTAATCCCATGCATTTCTTCTTCTCTATCTGTCTTAAGACCTGCAAGAACGTTTGCAGCTTTAACAAGAGCAGATCCACCACCAACAACAATACCTTCTTCAACAGCAGCTCTTGTTGCATTTAGTGCATCTTCAACACGGTCTTTCTTTTCTTTCATTTCTGTTTCAGTTGGAGCACCAACGTTTACAACAGCTACACCACCAGAAAGCTTTGCAAGTCTTTCTTGTAGTTTTTCTCTATCGTAATCAGAAGTTGTCTCAGCAATTTGTCCCTTAATTTGAGAAACACGAGCTTCAACTGCAGATGCTTCACCAGCACCGTCTACGATAGTTGTATTTTCTTTATCAATTGAGATCTTCTTAGCTGAACCAAGGTGTGCAAGGTCAGCAGTCTCAAGGCTCATTCCAAGCTCTTCAGAGATAACTGTACCACCAGTTAGGGCAGCAATATCTTTAAGCATCTCTTTTCTTCTATCACCAAAACCTGGAGCTTTAACAGCTGCAACGTTTAATGTTCCTCTTAGCTTATTAACAACAAGAGTTGTAATTGCTTCACCTTCAACATCTTCAGCGATGATTAAAAGTGGCTTAGAAGTTTGAACAGCTTTTTCAAGGATTGGAAGAAGCTCTTTCATATTTGCAATTTTCTTATCAGTAATAAGGATATTTGCATTATCAAATGAAACTTCCATCTTTTCAGAATTAGTTACGAAGTACGGAGAAAGGTAACCACGGTCAAATTGCATACCTTCAACAACATCTAAAGTTGTTTCAGCAGTCTTTGATTCTTCAATTGTGATAACACCATCTTTTCCAACTCTATCCATAGCTTGCGCAAGAAGTGTTCCGATTTCTTTATCGTTATTTGCAGAGATTGTTCCTACTTGTTCGATCTCTTCATTTGTTTTGATCTCTTTAGAAACATTTCTAAGTTCTGAAACGACTTTTTCAACAGCTGTATCAATCCCTCTTTTAAGATCCATTGGGTTGTGACCAGCAGTTACAAGTTTTGCACCTTCTGTGTAAATTGCTTGAGCTAGAACTGTTGCAGTTGTTGTTCCATCACCTGCATCTTCATTTGTTTTTTG
Source organism: Halobacteriovorax sp. (assembly GCF_048381875.1). Taxonomy (NCBI): domain Bacteria; kingdom Pseudomonadati; phylum Bdellovibrionota; class Bacteriovoracia; order Bacteriovoracales; family Halobacteriovoraceae; genus Halobacteriovorax; species Halobacteriovorax sp. The sequence continues at coordinate 808,357 of NZ_JBLXBP010000002.1, forward strand.
AGCAACCTCTTTAACCATTTGAGCGCCCATATTTTGGAAGTTATTTTCTAATTCAATTTCTTTTGCAACAGAAACACCATCTTTTGTGATGTGTGGAGCTCCAAATGATTTTTGGATTACTACGTTTCTACCTTTTGGCCCTAGAGTAACTCTTACTGCATTAGCAAGTTGGTTAACACCGTCTAGGATTAGTCCTCTTGCTTCTTCTGAATACTTTAATTCTTTTGCCATAATTATCTCCTATATGTAATCGATTCGATTAAACTAAAATTCCTAAGATATCTGATTCTTTCATAATAAGGTACTCTTGACCTTCAAGCTTAACTTCGCTTCCTGAATACTTTCCAAAAAGAACCTTATCTCCTTCTTTTACAGCAAGTTCTGCTACAGATCCATTATCTAAACGGTAACCTGGACCAACAGCAATAACTTCTCCCTGAGCAGGCTTCTCTGAGTGGTTATCAGGAATAATAATCCCTCCAGCTGTCTTCGTTTCGTCTTCAACTCTTTTAATAAGAACTCTATCTTGTAATGGTTTAACTTGCATAATTCCTCCAGTTAAATACATTTTTTGTTTAATTCATAATCTTTATACATAACTTGGTAGCAAACGGATACATGTCAAGGTTATGTATCAACTTTTTTTGATGGCACCAAGCACAATTTCCTTCACGGAATCTTAAGAATATGAGATATTGCGAGAAATTAACAAGTTATCCTATAAAAATAAGGATTGAGACCGATAAATACTGTATGAAGCTAAAGTTTAACCAAAAACTTTTAGGCAAATTCCTGCAGGATGAAACTGCAGAAGAGAGAACATTTTTTGTCCTTACGCTAATTACAGGCGTTTTATCAGCTTTCGTGGCCGTAGGCCTTCAAAAAGGAGTCCACTGGCTCCAACATATACTAAAAACTGATTCAACTTTTACATGGGAATCCGTTCTTCTTGGAGGTGTGGCCCTATTTATATCTGGCTGGATAACCACAAGAAAGTTTCCATTCACAGAGGGTTCTGGAATTCCAAAAGTTCGAGCGGCACTAGTTGTTGATCATGGAAAAATTAGCCTTAGAGACACTTTCGCAAAAACAATTACAACATTAATGGCCCTTGGCTCAGGTGTTTCACTTGGACGAGAAGGACCGACTGTAACAATAGCGGCCGGAATTGCATCTCGCTTAGGTTTTTCATTTCATCTTTCTAAAAAGAAAATAAAGGCCCTCGTTGCCGTAGGTGCAGCTGGTGGTATTGCTGCCGCTTTTGCAACTCCAATTTCCGCTGTTGTTTTTACACTTGAAGAAGTTGTGGGTGATCTAAACGCAAAAGTACTTGGTTCAATTGTTATCTCTTCTGTTGTTGCCTCTGTTACAGGACAGATCTTAACAGGACAAACTCACATGTTTGAGCAACTTTATTATAAGATGCATGATCACCGTGAGTTATTATTCTATTTAACAATTGGTATTGTGTGTGCCTTTATTGGACCACTGTGGATGAAGTCAGTTCTTACCTTTAGAGAATTTAATCGAAAATATATGAAAAGCCATAAGCTAACATATATGATGATTGTCTTTTTAATCATTGCACTTATGACCCAAGTTCACTCTAGCGTAATTGGTAGTGGTCACGGAACGATTGAAGATACTCTACTATCGTTAATTCTTGATCCGAAAATTCTCTTTATCATGTTCTGTCTAAAGTTTCTTGCCACATCACTTTGTTATTCAGCTGGAATATCTGGTGGTCTATTCATGCCAACACTTTTAATGGGAGCAACTCTTGGGAGTTTAATTGGTTCACTTGCCAATGCCTTTTTTCCAGAGATTACAACAAACACTGGAGCTTATGCATTAGTTGGAATGGGAGCTTTTTTTGTAACAGTTATTAGAGCTCCATTTACTTCAATACTCATCGTCTTTGAATTGACGAGAGACTACAATATTATTCTTCCACTTATGATTGCAAATATCATTGCCTATATGCTCTCTTCAAAACCAACAGAGAACGAATCAATCTATGAACAAATATCTGCACAAGATGGAATTCATCTACCAACAAAAGAAGACCTAGAAGTTCTTGATCAACTACATGTTGAAGATGCAATGATTAGAGATATTATTACCTATGGTGCAAGTCTATCTGTTGCAGAAACACTTAAAGACATTGAAGAGCACAATCCAAAACTACAAGGATTTCCCGTTTTAAAAAATGGAAGACTACTTGGAATGATGTCAACATCAGAGCTTCGAGTTCAACACGCTAAGGGCAATGGTGAAATGAAAATTGAACATTGTTGCGAAAAGAAAATTATAAAGATTTATCCTGATCAGAGTTTATATATTGCACTTCATAGACTCAAAAGATTCCATATCTCCCGTCTACCGGTCGTCTCAAGACTTGATGAAAAAAGAATCATTGGAATCCTAACCCCAAAAGATATCGTCAAACAATTTGGTTACCAAATTACAGAAGCGAAAGAATCGGAAGAAGTCTCTAAAGAAAACCTTCAATCTAGTTAAGCAATTCTTAAAAGGCAGTTAATTAAAGTCAAATTCACCTTTCCTAACCTTGACCCCTATCGACTTTCAAAAATTGGGTTGCTACAAATTTCTTCATCAATATTTTTTGTCTAACAACCTAACTAAAAAGGAGAGGGTAATGAAGAAACTTCTACTAGCATCCGCTATGTTTCTAACAACATTCTCGTCGCAAGCGGCGCGAGTACAATTCGATTTTGATGTACTATCATCTGGTGCATCGATTTATCCATGTAATGCTGGTTTAAAGCACAAGCCTCAAAGAGGAAAGATTTGCTACAATCCAGAAACGTTTCAATCTTGTAATCCAGATGGCAATGGTGTAGCTGGTCAGCCAACTAGTGGTCAAAATGGTGGAGGCTTTCCATTCCCAGGCGGTGGAGCAACTGGTGGTCAATTCCCAGGTAATGGCCCATTCCCAGGACAAGGTAACGGACCAGGTCTATTGGCAGATATTGGCTTACAAGAAACTCCTCCACCATCGAATAATTGTGATCCACAAACTGGTGTAGGCTGTGACTGTGTATGTACAGGAGATATGGATGGGGATTACGACAATACTCTTGATGTAATGAAAGCTACGTATACAGCATGGAGAGACCATGGCGACCCAACTTTTGGAATCGATAGAGACCTAGAGGTAATCGCTGGAACTCATAGTTACAATGAATTAGAAGATGAGTATTTTACTGGAAACAAATTTGCAGCAAGACTTAAAGAACTTTCGTTCAATCTAGGTTCAGAAAAGTATGGTTCTAAATACTTTGTTGATATTTGTTTCAGAGCGACTCAAATTGATTACTTAACTGAAAATCAAGATGAATCATTTAACATCAATGTTGATGAAATTGTTAAGTATGCAGATAACAATCAACAAGAGTCTCTAACTCCATTCTACAAAGCAGAAAGAAAAGTTACAGCAACTGACTTAGCAGGTTCTCCTACTATTGATCTAAACTGGGACTTAAACAATGGACCAATCGTATGGTCAGCACACAGCTACCAGTCACTTGCAAATCTACATGTTAAAACAGTTCTATACTGTAAAGACAAAAATGGTGGAAGTATTTTCGTAGATGGGCCATCAGCTTCTCTTGCTAATAATTCAACTGTTAACTTTCCAGATCTACAAGGTCCAGCAGACCTTAGAGGATGTGTGGTTCGTTATGTTTTCAAAGAAAAAAGCGGACACTCTCCTAACATGATTGATCGAGTCAGAAGATGGAAAATGCATGGTGCAAATATTTGTACTGACACAGCAATTACAAGTCTAAATGGCGGATTATAAGAAATAGTTTATTGGGTGAAGTCTAGGCTTCACCCTTTTTTATCAATTTGTGAGGGGGGGAATATGAAAGGAATACTTCTTATATTAGTAACTTTAATTAGCTTTAGAAGCTATGCATGCGTAAATATTAATGCTCCAGAAGCTATTAATGTTTCTCTTTCATTAATTGATAAAAAAGCGATGATTTTTGATGAAGAAGGTATTTTTCAAGATGAAATGCCCTCTCTTCTAGCATCCTCATGTCAAAAGGCTGCAAGCCAAAAAAAGTTCATGATGTTTGCAATTGGTATAGAGAATTTTATATTATCTGATGAGTTTTTATCTTTCAGTATAAATGACACTCTAACGTTTGGCTCCAAAGATCAGTGTAGAATTGAGAATGTCGAAAAAATCAATGGACTAAAAAAAGAAGATCGAAATAAAAGACTTCAAAGAAGAAGATATCTTATTAATCATTGTGTAAGCTTTGATGTAGAAGATAAATCAAAAACAGGATTGGAGCTTCCAGAGGAAGGCCAACCAGGCTGTAAACTAAATCGCATTGATAAAAACAGGGCTAACTTCTTTGGGTTTTTCTGCTTTTTTAAACCAAAGCCAGATTCTCAATTTAAAATTACTCCAAAAATAGCTCAAAAATGCCTTGAAAAAGAATTCTACGATGAGAATAAATTTGCACTACAAGATATCATGGGAACACTTGAACTTTATGCCGCAGGAGATGCCACGGGAAGGTCTGCAAAACTTGAGTTTTTGGAAGATATAAAATTTAGATTTACTCAAAACCCAGATCCTATAGTACCAACAAATAAATCTCGTTACGAGGATATTCCGAAGTGGCCAACACAATGGAAAATAAAAAATACAACAGTAGGAAAAATAAATATAAACAAAATATCGGATGAACTTATAACAATTAAAGCTCCGATTTTGGTCAACAATCAATGTGAAGAATCCAAATGTTTGAATGGAGTTTGCACTTCTTCATGTGATTACAGCCAACCAGTTGCAAGTGAATATGCTCTTTTTGATATCACAAACCCAAAAAAGAAAGAGTATATAAAGTCATGGTTTGATGGTGGTATAGCTCCAGCAGATTGGATCGGAATGATAAGTGGTTTAGGAATATCTCTTAACAAAAACTCTCTTGAAAAAAACCGACGCTATCGTCTTGAAGTCGATATGAACGATATCGAGTATAATTATATGATGTTTAAGGGACAAATTGAAAGTCGCCTGCTCTTAAATCCTAATACAATTCCTAACATTGCACGAGAGGGGCAAACTATTGGTTCAATCAATCCAATTGGAGAAATTCAGCGCTATAATAGCTTACCTAGCTTTCCTGTTTTCGACACAATTAGGTTTACCGGTGAAAACCATGTAGGAGTTAAAAACTCCGTTAACTCAATAAGTAGAGTCTTTAAAAATACAGTATGGCCACCATACTTCACAGACTACTGTGAAAATGGGCAATGTATTCTTAAAAAAGATCATCGTTTATTATTTGCACTAGAGTTTAATATAGATATCGACAAGAACGATAAATATATTATTGAAAATGTTTCATATAAAAAAATATCTAATCATAACAATCAAACAACAATACAGAACTTTAAAGGACCATATTTCACGTGTGAACCTCCTGGATCAGACCAAGATGACGATGGATGGGATGATGATGACTTTGGGGATATTGATTTCTAAAAAAGACTTACTAAAAGAGGAGAATGAAATGAAAAAGTTATTACTAGTATTAATGATTATGACTACTTCAGTATTTGCAAATGATGTCGATGACATGTTTGGGGGAGGTGAAGACCAATTTGAATTCGAAAAATTTTCAAATGAAGAGATATTACTAAAAATTGAAGAAGACATTAAAGTCTCTTGCCGAAAAGGTCTTTGTACTTTATTTGCTTCTGAAAATAAATTTGGAGGATTTGAAGTAGGATTTAATATCGGAGAGGGTATGAATCAGCAAGCTGGTAGTGGTGTGAATATCTACACAGGAGGATACGGTGGACAAATCAATGGTGAATACTGGGGAGTTAACGTTAGATACTACAACGGGAAATGTACTCAGCGCATCAAGGTACCTAAGTCTGTTTATATTGCTATTAATCGCTACATGTATGGCCTACTTGATACAGATGGCAATACTCGCCGCGGTTTCACTCCTGCCGATGAAGCAATGATCCTTTTCTATACGACAATCATTGGAAAATCAGGAAATTGTGGCAAGAGTAATCAATAATTAACTTTTTCTTTAATTGTTAAGAAAAACTCAAAATTATAAAACCTCTCTATGAAGAGAGGTTTTTTTATTGCTTTTATATTTTGGGTCTCACTAAGTACTCTTGCTGGTACGAAGTGGAATGAGTGGAAAAACTTAGATCTTAATGATCTTGATGTGGAGTTAAGTAAGGTTCAGTTAAGAAATCGTGCTTCATGTGCTTTTGATTCCAAAAAGCCAACACGATCCATGTTTATTTTTCTAAACAATACGATTGCAGCAAAGGCGGCATATCGTCTTGCCAATAGAACAGGACAAGATAGAGCAACAATTACCAAAGAACTTATACGAGACTTTCGAAATAAAACAACAAGACTTACACAAGAGATTCATGAGAAATTACTTTCCGGCCAGCTTCCACTCCTCCCACATCTTGATAGTGAAAATAATATTCCTGTTAAGTACCGAACAATGCTTAAAGAATGTTATGGAAAGTTACAATGCCCGCAACTTAATTATTATATTGAAAATATTTGGACTTCTTCCCATCGATTAAAGCATCGTCTTTATGACAGTTTTGAGGATAGTAACTACTTCAACTCTAAGTACATTAAAGATAGTAATACGTACAAATGTTTAAAAGTAAAAAAATTTGGCCCATTACAGGCAAATCTCTTTGGACAAAAGCCAAGTATCCAAGACCTGAATAGGATTGCAAAACAACTTAGCGACATAGGTGAAACAGTAGACGAATGTCGCATGGATGGAATTGATACACTTGAGAACTTACAAGTAGCTGGTTATCAATTTGATATTAAAAATATAAAAGAGCGTTATTGGGATAAAAAAGTTGGCTTTGATTACTGGAATTCGATGAAACTCTACTTTGCATGGGCAATGAAGAATCTGAAAGTCGAAAACACAAAATATGAAAATATAATTCGCAATTCAAACACTCAAGATTATATTCTGTTTTCTCCTAATGGATGTCGTAGTGATATCATGCCTACTTGTAATAATAAGAGACTTGCAGAGAATTCATTCCGCGAGTTTTCTCGTAGAAACTTTGAAAAAGAAGCGCTTGAACTCGATATTCTATCCCCTATTTCAGAAGGCGTTCAAAATGATTTATTAAAAGATCCATTTGCTAATGTTAATAAAGATATCTTAGACCTTGGCTCTTACGATGATGCAGATGCCTGGATTCAACATATATTCAAAAACCAAACACAGACTAAGAATTATGTAAAAAACAAGCTAATTGATGCCTTAACATTTTATACCCTAGTAAGAAAAAGGCTCGATCCAAAAGAAGTTAGAGATCAATTAGATTTTTACTTTCGAAATCTTGATGGAAATATTATTAAAAATGACCTCTACTATCTTTGTGCAGAGGCATCTGTTATATCTGATGATATATTCAGTTTTACGAAAAAGCATATTGAAGGACTTAAAGGAACTGAGTTAATTGATAATCTCGACATTCTCTTTACAGACTCTCCCTACAATAAAATCATTGATTACTACAAAGAACTAATGGATGAGACGAGATCATATTGTAAAGGTCTTAAGCAAAAAGAGATTTGGGATGAAAGTTTTGAAATAGAATATGAAGGTTTTCATCAATGGTATATTGACAAAACTCGTGCTGATCAGTCATTTGAAACCTTTCCAGACAAGCATTATGAAAGTGACGCTCTTTCACAAGACTTCATCATCTACAAAAATGGTGACATTATTTGTCGATCAATTAGTCACTGTTTAAGAAAATCAATCATCAGTATCATTGAAACATCTCGTGCTACTTACTATGGTGACTTATTTTGGAAATCAAAATTCTCACAGCCATCTTCAGACCTCTTCAATCCCTATGCTGAAAGGGTTGCTTGTAAAGTCTACGACCCTTACTTTAAAACAAAACAAGTTATGACTCGATTTGTATCCGATATTGGCCAAGGACTCATGAGCTGGTTTACTCCAGGTGTACTTTACACTCGTGTAAGTCTAACTCCTGGTTACGTTACTTCATTTAATAAAATGATCGAAGATGGACAAATTGAATTTAATAAAGAATATGAAAAATCTAAGGTTAATGTAGAATTGATTACTGAATTTGGTCCTCTAATTGGTGTACCATGTGCAGTATCAATTACAGGAAGTAATAAAAGCCCTACAAATCTATATCACTTTCGAGGAATATCAGTGGGTGCATGTGTTGACCGCCAAGGTGGTGATATTATCGCCAACAGTGGTTCCGATATTAGTGATAAACAAACAGATGGTGTCGCGGCATGTGCTGCATGTAGAATTAACTTTGAAGGTATTTCAAATACACTAACTTACTTCAACTCTAAACTTGGTCCATTTTTCTATATCGCTCGGGCACTATACAGCCTCTATCAGGGACTCACTGATTTTGATAATATTCCAAGAAGATGGGAACTTGACCTGAACAAATTAAAAACGACATACCAACGCTATGGCGAGATTCCAAAAAGCTGCCGTTCAACTCTTTTAAATGGTCGAAATTGTCTTAAAGATAAAGAAGAACTCGCAGCTGTCGAACTCATACAAAGGAATGAATTAACAATCCTAGCATCTAAAAAGATTATAAACGGATATAAGTTTAAGGTTCAAGAATGTAACAATGAACTTACCGTCATGATTGATAAACATTTCACAAGGCTATTTTCAAAATGCAAAAGAAAGCATTAATACTTCTATTCATGCTTCTTACAATCTCAAATGCTTTTGCAATAAAGCTTGATATTGTTTGGACAGAAAATTTTGAAAAAGAAATACATCTTGAATGTAGGGAGCCGGGGTGTCTTGATGGTTCGAGTCGAGGTATCATTTTCGAATCAATATGCGATGAATGTTTTTCTGACTCTATTAATGCAACTTTCATCTTTAATGACATCACAACGTATCTACATCGTGGTGAACTTATAAGCACAGATGAATTTATTAATTATTTATTTGAAGAGGAATACATAACTATCCAATACGATACTCCATACGATGTTGTATCAAGTAGATCTAAAGAAATCAAAAAGCTCCTATTTCAAAACTTATGTCCAAATGAATATGATGCTATTATTTTCTTTGAAAGAGGCTATGGAAATATGTTTTCCTCCCCACAATTAATTTACTGTGGAGAGGAAGTTTACTCGGCTTTATTATTTTAGAGTTATTTTAAGTCGTACCAGTTAACACCAAGAGAAGGCTCAACTTTTAATGGTACTTTAAGCTTAACAACGTTTTCCATTCCCTCTTTTACTAATGTCTTCATTTCATTTAATTCGTTTTCAGGTACATCAAATATAAGCTCATCGTGTACTTGAAGAAGCATTTTCGATTTTAATCCACGCTTTTGAATTTCTTCATGGATATTAATCATTGCACACTTAATTATGTCAGCAGCAGTACCTTGAATTGGTGAGTTAATCGCCATTCTTTCAGCATTTGCTTTTACCGTACGATTATTAGAGTGAATGTCTGGTAAAAAACGCTTTCTACCATACATTGTAATCGAATACCCTGTCTTTTCTGCATCTTCCTTAAGCCCATCTAAGAAGCCCTTAATTTTAGAAAATCTTTCAAAGTATTTTTCAATATAGGCCTTAGCATCTTTTCTTGAAATCTTAAGTGCTGAGGCCAATCCAAAAGATGATTGTCCATACATTAGACCGAAGTTTACGGCCTTGGCCTTCGATCTTTCATCCGAAGTTACATCTTCTAAAGCAATATCATTAATTTCACTTGCTGTTTGTGCGTGAATATCTTTGTCCTCATTAAATGCCTTTATCATTGTTGGGTCTTCACTGTAATGAGCAAGAATTCTTAGTTCAACTTGAGAATAGTCGGCAGCTAGTAGCATATTTCCAGGTGTTGCGATAAATGCCTTTCTTACAAGTCTTCCTGTTTCTGAACGAATAGGAATATTTTGAAGATTCGGATTCACACTAGATAATCTTCCAGTTTGGGCAACATGCTGATTAAAACTTGTATGCACCTTTCCAGTCTTCTCATTAACGATTTCAGGAAGAGCCTTAACGTATGTTGATAAGATCTTACCTAGTTCACGATATTGTAAAATCAAGCCTGGTACTTCATTTATATTCTTCGCTGCAAGTTCTTCTAAAACCGAAGAGTCTGTTGAGTAGCCAGTTTTTGTTTTCTTTACAACAGGAAATGATAATTCGTTAAATAGAAACTCTCCTACTTGTTTTGGAGAATTTAAATTAATCGTGTCATTTACAGAGAATGAATCAACTTTCTTTTGAATAACTGAAAGCTTCTCCTCTAAGTCTTTCGCCATATCATAAAGGAATTCTTTATTTAGACACACTCCCTCGAACTCCATCTCTGCAAGAATAGGAATTAGCTTATTATCAATATCTTCATAAACAGAAACAAGCTCTTTTTCTTTAAGCTCTTCTTTTAAAAGATTTGCTAGTCTAAATATAGCAATTGAGCGAAGGCCACTATAAGTAGATCTTTCTTCAATTGTTTCAAGAGAAGTTATATATGGATTCTTCTTATCAAGCGTTGTGACATTAACATTTACATTAGTGCAAATAGCCTCAATATTATGCCTCATACTTGGACTTACATTATAATGGGCTTGAACGATATCAAAATTCTTTGCCTTAAATGAAACCTTATGCCTGAATAAATGCGAATAATCCCTCTTTGAATGTTCACTATAAACTTCTTTTGAGTCATCACTATAAATTAACTCTAAGTATTCTTTTTCATTCTTTTGGTCAACTTCGAGAAAGTACGACTTGTTATCATCAAATGAAAGGTTTAAGGCCACGAGATTACGAGCATGAATATCTGAACTATCAAACTCAGTCTGCACTGCAAGTTTCTTGCTCTCTTTAATTAACTTTTTAAACTCATCTTCTTTAATATCTTTTCCAACAATTAGATGTTCGAAAGGAGATGCGACTTCACCTTCTTCACCTTCACCATCAGCAATAGAAAGCTGATACTTTAGATCCTCCATTCTTTTAATCATGGAATTCATTCCAAGCTCTTTTAAGAATGCAAGTAACTCATCTGTAGGATAGAACTTTAATTCGGAATCTTCTGACTTACATTTTAAATCGATATCTGTAACAATCTTAATTAAATCACGTGATAATTTTGCATCATCAACATATTCAGTAAAGGCAGTTGTTAATTTTTTACCTTTAAACGTATCTGAAATCTCAAAGCACTTATCTAATGTATCGTGTTCTGCCAGAAGCTTTGCCGCTCCCTTTGCTCCGATCCCACGCATACCAGGGATATTATCTGATGTATCTCCAACCATTGATAAGTAATCTACAATTTGGTCAGGGCGAACACCCATCTTTTCAAAGACGCCTTTTTCATCGTAGGTAACATCTTTCATCGTATCCAGCATCTTAATATTGCCACCTACAAATTGCATTAAATCCTTATCACCTGAGGCTATAAGAATTTCATCAAAATCATCCTTCCACTGAGTCACAGATGAGCCGATAATATCATCAGCTTCATAATTTTCATCTGCAACATTTAGAAGTCCCATTTTATCAATTAACTCTTTAATAAGAGAAAATTGAGGAACTAAATCCTCTGGTGGTTCTGAGCGATTGGCCTTGTACTCTTCATACATTTCATTACGAAATGATCCTCCCGATGTATCTCGAGCTAAGAGCATATGAGTCGGCCTATAATTGGCCATAATTTTAAGAAGCATTGAAAGAACACCATACGTTGCATTAACAGGTGTACCATTTGGTGCCGTCATTGGACGGATTGCGAAAAACGCACGGAATATAAAGTTACTGACGTCGACGACGATTAATCTTTTCTTTGACATATAATCTCCAATTTATGCTATAAATCTAGCCAATTATGTTGAATCTGTTAATGATTAATATAGGACCAAGTTATGGACAATGCACAAAAACAAGAGCTGTATAATAATGTAAAAAGAGATATCTTTGCGATTTGCGAAGGTGAATCGAATACAATTGCAAAAATGGCCACAATCTCTTGTGTATTAAAGCAGGCTTTTCCACACTTTTATTGGTGTGGGTTCTATAATGTTGATAACTCAAAAGAATCTGAACTCGTTGTTGGCCCTTATCAAGGAACTCTTGGCTGTTTACGTATTCCATTTGGTAAAGGAGTGTGCGGAACAGCTGCTCAATCTTTAGAAACACAAATTGTTGAAGATGTTTATGCAATTGAAAATCACATCACTTGTGATCCTAAGAGCCAGTCTGAAATTGTCGTGCCTGTTTTAGAAAATGGAAAGCTAATCTCAGTGTTAGATATTGATAGTGATGTGAAAGCAAGTTTCAATGATATAGATAAAGAAAACCTCGAAGAGATAATTAACAGAGTATTTAATTAGGTTGGAGTTCCTTGATCTTCAAACCAATTCGCCTGTCTCTTTTTAATAGCGAGCATCGTGTCATCATTGGCCATAACTGTAGTATCGGCCATAACATCACCTAATCTGTGACCTGAATCTAGTTTATATAAAAGATATAATTCAATTCCGACCATTGGAATACCAATTATCACGGCCATAAACCAACCCAGAACTGGAATAATGGCAAAAATAAGTGGAATAATAAAAGGCAGATTACGAACAAAGCTCTGCTTCAATGAACAAGGTGTTCCATCAACAAGAGAGATAACGCGAAAGCCAATAAACTTCTTTCCTACCGATTGACCATTTTGGATCGCATCTGCAAAAGTTAAATAAACAATGGAAAAAAGAATACCGATTGGATAGAGAAATAGCGACAACACAAGAACAATAAATAGGTCTATTGCCTTTGCTAATATCCTTGAAAAACGTGCAACCTTTATGGCCGACTTCAATAAGTACTTTCTATCCATAATAAATATCTTATCCTATGAATTTTATTAGAAAACAAGGCATTTTTTGCACCACGTTCAAATAAGGAATATTAAGTAAAGAAATACTTTAACTTCTCTATAGACCAATAGATGATCACTAATAGCCAAAAATAATATTTTAAGTTATAAATGTAGACTGAAAGAAAGAAGAGCAAAAAAGCTCTGGAGGATAATTATATGAGTACTGTTGGTAAAACTGACGTAGCAAATTTTGAATCTGATGTATTAAAGAACGCAAAGCCAGTTCTAGTTGATTTTTGGGCAGAATGGTGTGGACCTTGTAAAACTCTAGGGCCAGTTCTAGACGAAGTTGCATCAGAAATTGGTGAAGGTGCAAGCATCGTTAAAGTTAACGTTGATGATAATGGTGAGCTTGCTCAACAATATGGAATCCGTGGGATCCCAACAATGATTTTCTTCAAAGATGGACAAGCAACAAAGACACTTGTTGGTGTTCAGACGAAAGAAGAAATTAAAAAGTCTTTAGAAGAATTAATGTAATATAAAGCCTCTATCAAAGAGGCTTTTCTTTTATCTTTATCAAGGATCGAAAAGGTATTTAATAATGAATGATTTTATTTCTCACGCTTTTAATCACGCTCAAGAAACATTAACAAAGTTTATTGCTAACGAAGATAATTTCAAAGTTATGCAAGATGCAATTGATGAAATGGTTTCAGCTATTAAAAACAATGGCCGAGTAATTAGCTGTGGAAATGGTGGTTCAATGTGCGATGCCATGCACTTTGCAGAAGAGCTGACTGGGCGTTTTCGTAAAGATCGTCCCGCGATGCCAGCAATGGCGGTAGCAGATCCTTCACACATTACTTGTGTTGCAAATGATTACGGATTTGAGTATATCTTTTCAAAATATGTTGAAGCACATGGACACAAGGGTGATGTTCTTCTTGCAATTTCAACTTCTGGAAATTCTCCAAATTGTCTTGAAGCAGTTAAATCGGCTCACGCAAAGGGAATGAAAGTTGTTGGCCTACTTGGAAAAGGTGGTGGAAAGATGAAAGACCTTGTGGACTTCCCTCTTGTGATTGAAGCTGATCTTTCTGATCGAATTCAAGAAATGCACATTAAAATTATTCATACGTTTATCGAAGGTATTGAAAGACAAGTTTTCCCAGAAAACTACTAAACAATTCAAACAAAACCGGCACAAACTTCCAAGTCTTTAAAATCAAGTATTTGACGCGATTATGAGTTAAAATAATCTTAAGTTAGTACACAATTTTAAGGAGCTATATAATGGAAGGCACTGCTGTATCATCCGTAAACACAATCGCTGCTTTTTTTCAAAACGGCGGACTTTTCATGTGGATCATTCTATTCATCTGGGCCGTAGGTCTGGCAATTGGATTAGAGAGATTCTTTAAATTAAGTTTTAAATTTGATGTTGATGGAGCTTCTTTTATGAATGAACTTCGTCGCTACATCATGGCAAATGATGTTGAAGGTGCTTCACGTGTTTGCTCTGGATCGAACGCGGCCCTACCAAAAGTTCTAAGAAGTGGACTTGAAAGAGCGTCAGCAAAACCAGAACAAATTCAAAATGCAATTGATGCTACTGCACTTGAAGTTATCCCTAAGGTTGAACTTAGACTTAACTATCTTCAGTTAATTGCAAATATCTCAACTCTATTTGGGCTACTGGGAACAATTCAAGGTCTAATCGCTTCATTCGCAGCTGTTGCTGCAGCTGATCCTACACAAAAAGCAGAACTACTTGCTAAAGGGATCTCACAAGCGATGAATACGACTTTCCTAGGTCTACTTGTTGCCATCACAATTATGATCATTCACTCTTTCCTAAGTTCAAAGTCTGAAAAGATCATTAATGAAATCGATGAATATTCTGTAAAGCTAATGGATATCCTAAGCACAGAAGAAAGTAAGCAGTAAGAAAGAAATTAATTATGTATAGAAAACCGAGTCGAAAATATAAGAATAAGAAAGTTGAGAGGCTGAATCTAATTCCAATTTTAGATTCGGTCTTCATCTTTATCTTCTTCCTTCTTATGTCTGCTAACTTTGTTAGAATCTATGAGATTGGCTCTGATGTTCCAATTATCTCAAATAGCCAACCTCCAAAAACAGATAAGAAGAGACTTGATCTTACTTTAAAGATCAATCAAAGCAATATTAGCCTCCACTCTGGACCTAATGAAAGACGAATCTTCAGCGCAGGTAAAACCGCCAGCGGAGAATATGATCTTTTCAAACTTCGTCAAAAGCTCATCGAATTAAAGAAAAGCTATGTTGATGAAAAAGAAGTCATCTTTATCCCTAATGCAAATATTACTTATGAAGAACTCATTAAGATTATGGATGCAGTACGCGATCTAAAGAAAACAGATCCAGAGATCTGGACGAAGAGAAATGGCGAAGACACAAAAGTCACTGAGTTATTTAATAATATTATCTTTGGTGACACGCAGTCTTAAGACAATAGGTAAAGTATGAGAAAACGTTCGATAAGAAATAGAGGAATAAGAAGAAAGAAGGAACCACTTGATATTGATATCACTTCCCTTCTTGATATCCTTGTTATCTTACTTGTATTCCTAATTAGAAGTTACGATACAACTGGTGTAATTTTAAATATTCCAAAAGATATTACAATTCCTCACTCAGTTTCTAAATCAATTAACGAGCAAGGAGTTGTTGTACAAGTTTCACCTAAGGTCATTTGGGTTGATGACAAAGAAGTTCACAACACTGAAACTTACAAGGGACGTCTCTACTCTCAAGGCGGAAGATTAATTCTTCCTCTCTACAACGAGTTAGTGGCCAAAAAGAAAGAAATTGATGATATTGCAAAGACGACACCTAATGCGAAGAATTTCTCAGGTATAGTTAATCTCGTAATTGATAAGTCTTTGAAGTACAACTATATCAAAAAACTCATGCATACTGCTGCTGAGGCAGGGTTTCAAAAGTATAAATTCGTTGTCCTTGGACAAGAATAGAATAAAAAAAGGCTCCGTAAAGAGCCTTTTTATTTTCATTAATACTATTTTGATAAATCTAAAAGAAACGAGTTAGGGTAACACCTAATTCATCATCTCCATCTAGGATATAGAGACCACGACGATCACTTTCTGCATCATCTCCAATTGTAACTCCTCTAAAGTTAACTTTGGCCTTCCATGCATTATTTAGGCGTCTCTCATAGCTTAAGTAATACAAAGCTTCACCGTTTCTTTCAAGGTCAATATACAGCCCAAGTGTAAACTCATTTGAATAAGCATCATTTAAAGCAAAACGATGACCGATGAAGAGATCATTTTGAAAAATCTGGGCCTGGCCTCTCTTCTCTTTTCCAACTCCTAGAACGTATTGATATTCAGTATAAAAACTAGAACTCCAATTATTAGCGTAGTTATGAGTATATTCATGACCTATAGAAGCTAATTGATAATCAAAAACTTCTCTCGTTCCACCTGTATAATCGAGAATAGCAACTGAGTCATCTGCATTAAAATCAGAGTAGAGGTATTCAAATTTAAAAGTTTGCTCACCCCAAAAAAATGTTGCGGCCGCTCCAATATCTAAAACATCAACATAGAATGCTTCAAGCGTTGTCGGTGTTGATGGCCTAGCGCCAAAAATAGGTCTCGTTCGATCAATATGATCCATGGCAAATACAGTTAGATCGAGATCTCCAAACTGATGAGCGTAATAGACTGCGAATTGATTATACTGATCTTCTTCGTCACTACTTTTAACTTCATTTCCTGAAACGACATTCTGCCTTACCGGCTCAAGCCCATCAAAAATTCTCATTAATGGATCAGGATAAAAGCCTTCCGTAAAATATGGCATATAGATGAACTTCATCGTACCGATACTTGTATAATGACTGGCAACAATGGACTTCTCACCAAGCTTTTCAAATCGCTCAATATTTCCATCATTTATACGCGAGTTAAGAACATCAACAACATGATATGCCTCTAAGCGAGACCACATGAACATGTGATAACCAGCAGAGAATTGCCAATTACCAAGACTGCGTCCAATATTTAACTCATTAAAGTCCACATAACTATTTTCTTGATATTTTTCATCGGCACGAGCAACTAGAGAAAGATTGTATTCCCACCCTTTCCAATCATCACGTTCCTCAAGACTTAACTTAACAAACTTCAAATCAGTGGGCTGTTTCTCATTTCCCAATAAAACATCAGTATACTTCTTTTGAGTATAGTAACGATAATTTAACGATATCTCTCCCCTGCCATCTGCATATGCAGTTTCAGATACTAGAGAGAGGGCCCCAATAATTACTGTAAAAAATATATTCTTCAATTTACTTCAACTTCCTCTTAGTAAGATCGTTCTCATTTACTTTCTTACCAATAACTCTATTTTTCCATTTAAATATTGATTTCTTCTTATTATTTAAATTAACCATATCAATTTGGTTAGCTCGCCACATCTTTCTTTTTCCAACTGTGTAAGATTTAAACTCACTCATTGTCGAAGTCTTAATATGTTCATTTCTTTTGTTGTAGTACTCAGTTTTTACTGGCGCTAAATACTTCTTTGATACATGTAGAATAACTCTTAGATAAGAACTCTTTCCCTTTGCTTTACGCTCTAGAGTCCAAGTATTCTTATCTTCACTTAAGAACTTATAATTATATTTTTCGATTGTTTGACCACCGATATCTTCGAATGAAAACTCAGATCCCATAAATGAGCTCCCCTTAGATCGAGAGTTGATTTTCTTTACTCTTCTTAGAGAAGGTAAGTATAACCACTGGTCATCATCTTTATCAGAACTCTTCCATGTCCAAGTTAAAAGCTTTGTCCCTTTTACATCTAATGGCTTTCTAAACTCCATAAGACTTTTATCAACGCCTTCAAATTCACCAGATGTACCAAGCATTTCTCTAACAATCTCAACGCCACTTGTATCAACTAAAATAAGCTCCATTGTCGATGTGTCACCGATATAACCTTTATTGGCCGCATCCATCTTCTTTGCAATCTCAAGACCTTTCTCATCTGCAAGAACTGCAAGAGAAAACATTATTAAGAAAAATTTAACAAATTTCATTATCCTACCTCATTATCGTTGGTCTATTTCCACAAGATACTATCATTCACATCACAATGATTGAATATTTAGTATTGATAATAGTAATGGATTCATTAAATAGCTGAAAATATGCCCCTTATTTACAACAAGGGGCGTCATGCATTGATTAAATATACTTAGTAAGAGCTTGGATTTAGGTTAAGAGGTACGTGAACAGCAACCTCAGCTCCACCTTTTGGCCTTGGAAATTGAATTGTTTTAAGGTGATTTGCAACACAATTCTTAACACTGCGTGGCACGGCCTTATCTGCTTTCGTCACCTTAGCTCTTGTAACATTCCCTGATGCACCAATGACAAAGTCCATAGCAAGAACACCTGAAATGGCCTTTTGCTGAACATCTAATTCCTTTTGGTAGCAGTAACGGAATTGAGGAACGTTCTCCATTAGAATTCTCATAATATCATTACGATCCATTGATCCAAGAATAACTTCACGGTAAGGGACACCAGCAATATAAACCTTCTTTTTATGAACTAGTCCATCTGTACCAAACGAAGAAGAAAGTTTTCCTCGAGTCTTACTACTTAGCGAGCCAACCTCTGCTTTAACATCAGCCTTTTGAACTTGGGCCGACTCCCCCGTTGAAAGAGCATTACTATCATCTTTAAAACTTTCAGTCGTACCAGCATCAGCAAAAGAACTTAGTGATCCGCCCTTTGCCATCAAAGAGTTCATTGAAGATGTGAAAGACGGTGACTTATATACATCGACTTTTCCTCTACTCTTTCTGTTATTAGAAAGCTTCTTAACTTTAGAGGCCTTCTTAGTTGTTCGAGAAGGTTTACCTGCTTTTTTATTGGACTTTCTCACAACCTTTTTCTCATTTGTTGGTCCCTTCTTAGGAGCAGCTTTTTTTGGAGTAGAATTTGAAGCCTTAGCAGTTCGGTCCCCCCTACTCTTTGAAGGCTTCTGCTCTTTAGGAGTATTTGAAACCTCTTGCTTAACTGGTGCCTTCTTTTGTACTTTCTTTGGTGTTTCCTTCTTAATGACATTTTTCTTTTTAGTCACTCTAAGCTGTTTTGGCTTATATAAGATTTTTGCAATTCTTTCAGGAACTTTCTCTTTCTCAATCTCTTTATCGACTTGGAAGTTAAGCATTCCCCCCATAAAAACAGCGAATACTAGTACACAAAAAATCAGGTACTTTCTTAATTCCTTATCTCTTCTAAAGATTGGTGCCGATTTTACAATTGGAGGTGCTTCAGTACCTCTGATAAATACTTTTAAATTATCTTTTTCAAAAATATGAATATCATCACGACGTAATGAATTTTTAGCATTTTTATTATTTAAAAATGTACGATGTTCAAATCCAGGAATTCTTCCTACGGCAACATCATTTTTCTTTATATCTAATAGCTCAACTTTATCTTTTTTTCCTAAATATGGAAATTCAATATCATTGCCACGTGGGTTCATTCCAACGAGATTATACTTTCCGTCTTTATGTGGAATATAATCGAGTCCAACAATCTTTCCATTAAAAAGAATAATTACTTCAGCAGCTTCTTTATCGACACTGTATTTAAAGATTGGATAAATCTCATCTGGTTCTTCAAAAATATACTCAGAGAACTTAACATTATCATCCATACTTAAAGGATAATTTAATTGGTAATCACTATCCTTTTGATTCTTTTGAATGACTTCATCGTTAAACTTAGGTTGTTTCGGTAAGTTTCTAACAACTTCTTGTGGATGTATTAATTGCTGAGGAGGTAGTTCACTACTTTCACCAAAGGTAAAAGAGTAATTACCAATTGTAATAGTCTCTCCCCCTCTAAGTTCACACGTTACGACTTCTTCATTATTTATTTTGACGGGATTCTTCGTCGACATACTATATATTGATGTCTTATCTTGTGCGAATTCAATAAGACAATGAATATCATCTATTCCTGCCCCTCTCATTCTTACATCACAAGAGTCACTTGCCCCTAGGATAATTCTATTCTTACGAGGTAGACGTATATCCTTTTTACCTTTTAAATAAAATGATCTTCCTTGATCCACGAGGTCTCCCTATCTAATTCGATCTAATCCCTTCATCATTTCAAGATGAAAATTAGGTTTCGATGGTAGTTTATTTTTAAATTGTCTAAGATAACGACTTGAAACAGTGATTTCGCCAGGAGCACCAAGCTCACCATCGACACTAATTTCATCTAAATTAAATTTCTCAAACTTCTTGTACTTATAAATAACTTTATCGTTTACAGATTTTTGACCAAACGATGCTTGTGACAACAAGATAAATAAGGCCGTTGTTATAATTCTTTTCATATTGTTAACCCTTTAATCTGCTGAAAGATTGTTTTATCTTTTGCATTTAAATCCATATCTTCGATATCTTCTCTTACCCTCTTAGCGTGTTCGCTTTTAAGTTGTTTTAGAGAATAATATAAAGCGATTTTAAGACTTGGAATTTCAAAGTAATCAGAATTCATTTCTTTTAAAATCGTATAAGCAAACTTAGGTTTCCCATCAAACAAATAAGAATAAACCAGCGAATTTATCACATCGCGATCTTTTTTATTAACGCGATATAAGTTCTTAAGCATTGCTGTTGATTTACTATAAAGCCCATACTTGATGTATATATTTGAAAGATTAAACATTGCTGTCTTATTGTTTCTCTTAATTAAAAGAACTTGTTTAAAAGCTGCAATGGCCTTGCGATCTTTACCTTCATCAACTGAGATAACACCAATATTATTAATAGCTGGAATATACTTACTATTTAAAGCGACAGCTTTATTAAAATATACCTTCGCTAATCTCTTATTACCTGTTTTATAAGAGCAAATCCCCTGCTGATTCCAATATGCAGGATTCTTCTTATTTTTTTCATAAAGAGAGTCAAGCTTCGCAAGACCTTCTTTTGTATTTCCAAGATAACAAAGTCCAACTAGGCCTGTTTTCTTCTCATCAATGCTTTCTAATCTTTCCTTAGACACCTTATCTAAAGATTCATCCTCTAAAACATCATCAACTAGATCATTAATAAGATGATAATCGGCATCAGCATTATAACGAACTTGCTTCTTCGGTTTAAAATCTTCATTTGATAGGTTTTCAATTTGCTCAGCTTCTTCGCCACCTAATTTCTGTACAGTCTTTCCACCAGATGCGCATGATGCCAAAAGTAATATCAAAAGAGAAATATTTAAAAATTTCATTACTGATTCCCCCTCTTATCCATTAAGACAGCACCTGTCATCGATGGAAGGCTTAACCCCTGTCGAGAAAGTGTTCCAAAGTTTACTGTTAGAACATCATTCTTATTAATCAAAGAATCTAGTTCTCTTTTTAATTGTCTTGATTTTGAAGCGAGGTTTGCTGATACATTTTGCATACTTCCCTTAAAAGAGTTTACATATTCCTGAGACTTCCCAGTCGGTGTAAAAGTAGCGACATCTTTTGAGAACTTATCATATGAACTAATAAGTAATGAGTAACTCTTAACCATCGCTTCACCAGAGCCCATGGCCACAATCTTTGTTACTTGATTTTGGATACTTTCAAGACGTGCAAACTTGCCTTTCATAGTGTTATTGAATTTATTCTCAGGAAAGCTTAACTCAATTGCATTAAAGCTATTAACAGCTCTTTCTACATCTGCAACTTCAGCGAGGGCAACTTCATCGATCGTCTCAATTGCAAGGTTTTTCTTATTTTTAACCCTACGATAAATATAATTAAGCTCATTGTTGTAACGAGAGCTATTACCTTGTTCACGAGATAACTTTGCTAACTTTCCAACATATTCAGACTTACGATATAGATTTTTTGTATATGCTGACAATCTTTCACGATAAATCTTATCTGCATTAGTAATTTGTTTAAAGTCTATATAGTAGTCAAAGATTTGTTCATAAGAAGCTAGCATCGTTGAATTATTAAATCGACATTTTGATTGTTGATCGACAAATGCTACGGCCTTGGAATCATTACGAGTTGCTAGTCCCATAACGATATAGTTCTTTAGAAGTTTTTCTTTATTCTTATTATTGATACCACATGTCTTACCGAGTAACTTTTGTGTTAATGACATTCCATCAGCAACTCTCTGTCTCAAAAATAGTTCACTTATAATACTATTAAAAGATTCATAGAATTTTACTAATTCAGTAGTGGTCATTTCCTCAATTGCTCGATCCAACCATTTAGCAGTTAAGCCGACATTTCCTGACTCATAAAAAAGAACGGCAATATTATAAGCAGCGTTTCTCTTAGCATCTGCGGTACTTTCTGGATCTTTATAAATGAAAAGATATCCCTTTAACGCAGTGATCTTATCACCACTTTTATTGGCCTTTTGAATATCTGAAAATTGTGCAACAAGAATAATCTTATTTAGATGATTTACAAATCCTCTCTTTAAAGGAATTCCCTGACCTTTTAGCTCCCCAACAAAGGACATAAGTCCCTTTTTATTTTTTTGGGTTTTATACATGTCTACAATACGGCCAATCATTGCTTCATTTTTAGATATATTTCTTGGATTCTCTTTTGCATACACAAAGAATGTCTGTTTTGCTTTTTCAACATCTTTCTTTTCATCTACGTAGAAAGAAAATAGTTTTTCTACTGCTTTATTCTTTTTCGATTTAGATTCTTCTGTTTTGATATAGTTTGTGAAGATTGTTTCAAAATACTTATTACGTGTTGATTTAGAAATCTTACGATCATTTAGGACAATCATCATCCCCGCTAGAGATCTTTTATAATAAGTTGAACCTGGTTGAGCAGTAGATAAGACTTTATCATACATATAAAGTGCCTCAGGATATTCATTAGCTGCATAATATGACTCACCAGCAAAAAAGAGTGCTCTTTCACTTAGCTTAGGATCAATTTGTTGTGAAATAAAATATAACTCAGCAGCTGTTTTACCCTTAGACTTCATTACCTTGGGACGCTTCTTATTATGAGACATCTCTAATTCTTTTTGGAGTTGTGCCGCTCTTTTCGTAACAAAATATAGTGCTTCTTTCTTTTGTTCTGCATTTAATGGCGACTTTGTTATCGCTCTTGCATATCTAAGGAAATATGAATTATTCCCATATTTATCGTAAATCATTAATAGCTGAACTAATGACATTGCTTTATACTTTGGATTTTTGCCATTAAATGCTCTTCCAAACATATCTGCAGCTTGAGAATATTTTTGTTTTCCTATCAGGATCATTCCCATATCATAGAAGTTTTTCTCGGCATCTGTATTTTGATTCTGATAAAACTTCAGAGCCTTATTTGTTTTACCGCTTTCTGCGTAGAAATAACCGACATCACGTGATGCCATATCTTGTTTATCTATATATTTAGGACTTTTAGAAAGTTCAAAAACCTGCTCCATTTGCTTTACCGCAGTATTTTTTCGCCCTACCCTAAAGTTTGACCATGCAAGGTTATAAAGATACTTCGTATACCATTTATCGTCTCTAATTTTACCAATTGCTGTATTGTAATACTGTCTAGATTTATTAAAATCACCTTCACGATAGTAAATATCACCTAGAGCAAGTCGAGACTTAGTTTCGATGAAGTCACCTTTGGGAGCTGATCTTACTGATTTTACAAATAACGACTTTGCATCTTCCATGTTTACATTCTCTAATTCATTATAAGCAAGAATGTAGTAGATATGAGAGCGGGCCCTTCTGTTAGGTTTTTTCTTTAAAATAGAAATACCTATTCCACGAGCTTTCTTATAGTATGAGTCAGAAACAGAAAAAAACTTTTTTCTATCGATTTGATTCTTTTGTTTTGGAGTTAGTTTAAAAAAGTTTTCATTTTCTTGTTCACGAATGATACGACCTTTTTCAAGGTTTAGTTCGGCCATTCTAAGATCTAAAGTATTATCCCTCTTTGTATAACGCTTCATTCTACTAATTTCTTTAAGTTCCATATCGATAACAGAGACGATACGGTCCCTTTTTGGACTTAATTTAATTCCATAGGAACTGAAGCTTATAAGAGATGCTAGTAATAATACTTTAATCATTATTGACACTCCGATCGAAGAGCAAATACATAGTCACCCATTTCATCGGCCCAAAACTCACCGTTAAATGACCAAAAGTATTGCTTCGAATTTCTTTTTAAATATTTAATATCGCCACGTGCACCTGTATCAGCAATCCCACTATACAACTTAGCCTTTCTTGCATTTAAAGCTTCAAGTCTTAAATAACTTAGACCAATGAATGACTTTTCAAGTTGTGCTGAAACTAACTTAAATGTTCTCTTAGTATATGAACCAATAAGTTTTTGTTGAAGCATCAGAGAGTCTTTAAGGTTTATAGCAAGAATCTTTCTAAGGCGACGATTACGTACTTTTTTGATATTTGATATTTCTCTTAAGCCAGCTTTATAACTTTGAAAAAGCTGTATAAATGCTGGGTCTTTAGAAACATTTCTAAGAACTTTATTTGTTAAAGGATCATAGTATTTCTTTCCATCAACAAATGAATTAATAAAGTTAAAATACCATTCAAGAGAATGCTTACGGGCAATCATCTTATCAATGACTTGTTTAGATTTATCAAACTCCGCATAGTGATCATCAATAATCTTAGACATATCATCGTATAAACAAAGTTTAAAATAACTCAAAGCCTTTAAAACATTAATTTCTGGATTAACTATATAGTTAAGTACCGGTGCTTTATATGTAACTAACTTACCAAGCGTTCTATTGTAGTCACCCTTGTAATAACTATTCCAAGCCTCCTCAATTAGAAGCTCAGGCCAAATATATGATCTCTTATCGACATCAATGAATGATAATTCTGCATCATCTAACTTTTTCTGCTCATATTTAACACGAGCAATACCTGCTAAACAATAGTCATGATTTATTTGTAATTGTCTGGCCCTCACCTCATCATCACTTGAAGTGGACATATCAACACATCTTTCAAAAGCTGAAATAGCGGCGCGGAAACCTCGTTGCATTGTAAACGCCATCCCTTCAAGGTGAAGAGAGAATGCTTTTACAGGATGCCCTGCTGGAATCGTTCCATTTAATGTTTGTAGGGCCTCTTTATACTTTCTTCTCTTTAATAGTTTTTTTGCAAGTAAGTACTTTAAAGTCGGAGAATCAATCTTGCTAAGATATTGCTCAGGTAAAAGAACAAATTGTCTATCACCTACTTTAGAGACAACCTTTTCAAAAAGTCTTTCAAAGTCTTTATTAGTACGTCCCTTATATGTAACCAAGTACTCTTTCACATATGGAACAGCAGTATGATACATTTCCTTTTCGATTAGGAGTTTAATAATATGGGGATATCGTGCGATGCGATTTCGAGATTTGGTTAAGTCTGTCCAAATAGACTCGAGAGCAAAGACTTGCCCCATGAGTAAAAATGCAATGATCGATTTCTTTAACACAACAGCTTCCCTTAAATATCAAATTGAACAGAAAAAGTTAGATCAATATTTGAATATAGTTGATCTGACTCTGATCCCGCTTCTCTAGCAGGTGCCGCTTGATATAAGATTCCGTTAATATCTGCTCTAACACTCCAAGAAGTGTTTACATAAAACTTAGATGAAACATTCCACATTAATCCAGTATGCGACTCATCAACCGTTAGACCAGGGTTTGGTGAACCAGCTCTAACTTCAGGACCATTATTTGTTTCGTTCAGTTTTGCAAAACCAAGACCGAAGATCCAATCAACGTAGACAATAGAGTTAAATGTATTAATTTTTGAATAAAATGGTGACCACAGAGCCATCGCACCGATGTAATCATTTACAATGCGACGAAATGGAATAGACCCACTTCCTCCTCCATTACTATTACGTACTGAAGCGGCCGTATCATTTTCTTCACCTGAGTTAGAAGCGTAAATAAACTCTGCCCCCCACTCTTCATGAAAGAAATAACCAGCTCTTAATTGTAGAGATGTAGAATCAACGAAAGCACCTGATAGTGTTTTCCCAAAACCTCCACTAACGTAGAAACGATTTACTTTTTTAAATTTACGATTTTGTAAAACATAAATTTCTTTATCTTTATCAAGCCATGAAAAATTATAAAGATCCGTTTCTGCCGCGAAAGTTTTCATCGTTAGAAAAGTTAAAAATAATACAAAGATCATCCTAATCATTTTAGCGTCCTGCCTTTCAAATAGTTGGATTTACAGAGATTATTTTAACATAAGATGTTAAGTACTAATTAAGTCGCTTATTGGTGGCATAAATTTCCATACAAACAAGATGAACAGTGCTTAATTCTTTTTCCGACCAAATCACTTAGTGTTCTCCACACTTCGAAGAGATCATTCTCAACATTACTGATTTCAATTTTCTCTTCAATAATTCTCTTC
Source organism: Halobacteriovorax sp. (assembly GCF_048381875.1). Classification (NCBI taxonomy): domain Bacteria; kingdom Pseudomonadati; phylum Bdellovibrionota; class Bacteriovoracia; order Bacteriovoracales; family Halobacteriovoraceae; genus Halobacteriovorax; species Halobacteriovorax sp. Next base: position 834,788 of record NZ_JBLXBP010000002.1, read on the forward strand.
TCATCAAGGGCCAAAACTTTAAGATTTATAGTACTTGCCATATTTTCATTGATTAATTTCAGACCAAAAGCATAGGTTTTTAACTGGAAGAAATATGATCTCAGCTTATCCTCATCAATTAGACCTGACTTAAAATCCCAGATCTCCACTACTTGATTATTTTGATAAACTAAAGCATCTATAATCCCAGTTATCATCTGGCCAAAGAAAGAAAACTTAATTTGATGCTCACTTAGAATCTTTTCATGGGCCGATTTTTGAATATATTCATTTACCCACTCCACAATCTCTTGTTCCTGAGGACTGTTAAATTTTAAGTCCTTGCCCTTAATTAAATTTTCAACAAGAAAATGCAGACGATTTCCACGGTCTACATCAGAAACACCGAATGCAGAAGGAGTTTCAATTTCATTCTCTTTTGTGAATTCTTTAAAGTCTTCATCTAATTTCAATACTTGGTTTAAGTAAAACTTTCGTGAGCACAAGGCCAGTTCAGATAACTTTGTAACTGATAATTCTGAGATTAGTCCTAGCTTTGTAGTTGATTCAACATTTTTAATTCCAAGTGCATCCATGAAATAGATTGGTGGACGATTTGACGAGCTAACTTCATATGCAACTGAAAAGTCATCACATTCTACTTCGTTTAGACGATGAGTCCGAAGAGGTACAATCCAGCTATTATCTGAATGCTTTACTTCCTTCCCATTTACACTGATATCAAAATACTCAATATTTTCAACGGCCCGAGTACAGGCAACATAGAATAGTCGTTTTGATTCTGAAAACTCTTTTTGCTTTTTGATTAGTTTTTCTAGAATTAAATTAGGAGACGAGTTTAACTTCTTTGTATGTATATCAGCTCCCCAAGACAAGGCCCCAGGAAGTGAACCAAACTTTGATGTATCAACAACAGTACGTCCATTAGTATGAATACCACCTAATATAATTGTATCAAATTCAAGACCCTTTGAAGCGTGAGTCGTCATAATTCTTACATTCGCATTAGATAGATATGAAAAGCTTGCACTATAAGAGTCTTTTTCAAGAGACTTCAAGATTTTATAAATTTGATCAATATCTCCTTTAGCGCCGCCGATAATTCCATTTATCTTCTCTGAATTATTCTTATATGTAGAACTCGATAGTCCCAGGTCAAATACAAAAGACCAAAATGCATACTCCACATTACTATTCTTGTACGTACCCTTCATCTTAGCGAGATCTTCAATTGTAAACTCTCGATACTCGTCGTAGTAATGTCGACATACTCCATTAATTATAAAATTATAATAACGAGCAATGGCCTGCAACCTCTTTGAATCCGCCCCTTCTTTATCTGCTTCAATCAAGAAATTAATAAAAGCCTTAAAGATAATTACCAACGGATCTTCACCATATGGAATCTTAACCTGAGCAACAAACGGTATTTTCTTACTCATCAAATTTGAAATCAATTGCTTTGACGGGGCCAGAGTACGATAAAGAATACAAATTTGTTCTTGTGGATTTTCCTTGAACTTCTTTTCAATTAATTCAGCAATTGAGCTGGCTTCAATATCGTCATATACAGTAGAGGTAAGTCTTCCTTCGACCTCCATTTCAAGATCAACAATATGCCCTTTGACACTACCTAGAGCGGACTCTTTCACATCGGCTGGAAAGTTTTGATAATCGACCTTTACACTATATTGATCGTGCCCTTGGTATTTTTCACCCAAACCAAAGATGGTATCAAAGAATTGGTTATTAAATTTAACAACTGCTTCTTCTGATCGATAGTTATTAGACATATAGAGATTTTGAGGAATCAGTTTTTCTGTTTGATTAAAGACGGCAATCTCACCTCCACGAAAACCGTAGATGGCCTGCTTCCTGTCACCAACACACATAAGCTTTTTAAAATTATCACCTATTGCATGACGTATTATTTGGAATTGTCCTGGTGAAGTATCTTGATACTCATCAACAATAATATAATCAAAATTTTCCTGACAGAGCCTTCTTGACTCTTCTGACTCCTCTAAAGATTTCAAAGTTAAATATTCAATATCTGAGAAGTCCATACCGGGGTAATTATAATAATGTTCCTGAATATAATTAAATAGTTCTTTATATAAGATTAACCACTCACGATATATATTTTCATTAGCAAAAAATTGATCGAAGTTTTCACCTTCTTTTTCAACAAACTTTAGTAATTTATTTGCATCTTCAATTAACTCACCAACTTCAAGTGGTATCCCCCTGGATTTACGTGGCTTATTTGCCTTATAGACTTCGCAAAACTTTTTAATATTTTCCCAATCATACTTATTAGAAGAAAAGAATGACTCGCTTGCATTTAAATGCTTCCACCATGCTTTTTTTGCGTGTTCTTCTGAATAGGTATCACTCGAGTAATGACATTTAAAAATTTCGGAACATCCCAAAAGACCTAAAATATTTTCAAAGTATTCTTCTTCATTAAATTCAACATGATCAACATCAAGTGTTTGCCACTCATATCGTAACTCAGGACTAGCAAATACAAATTGCATAGAACTAGTAAGTGCATCAATATTTTTTAGAAATATTTCTATTTTTGGATTATTAAGATTTCGATTAAACCACTGCTTTGTAAGCTCTTCTATTTTTACATTTATTTTAAAGCGATCGACGATATCAAGATTAGCAGGTGCACCAAAGATATAGCCTCTCTTGATTAGTTTTAAACAGAAGCTATGGATCGTTGAAATACCTAAGGATTCGAGGGCCTCATCGATTATTTTCTTCTTATTTTTATCCTCAACATCGTTAAAGCGATCAAACATACGAGATTGAAGCTCACCAGCGGCTTCTTTTGTGAATGTCATAACAACTATTTTAGAAAGATAAGCTTTCAAGTATTGACCAATATCAGGAACCTGTTGTTCTTCCAAAGCCGTATACTTTTCCTCTATTAAATAAGCCAAGTGTTCGATAATTACTCGTGTTTTCCCTGATCCTGCACCAGCGTTTAGAAGAACACCACCATCATGCTTTACTGCTTTTTCTTGTTCTACATTTAATTGAATGGCCATTATTGCATCTCTCCTTTTGCACAGACAGGATTAGCGACACAGAAAGTACATGTTTGATTACTCATTGGTCTTGCAGGCCAAGTCTCTACCGAGCCCATTTCTTTAATAATTTCTTTCATATGATCCTGGAATTCATCAAGATCAACTTCTTCGATCTGTTTAGACTTTGAATGAAACTCTCCAAAGAAAACTTCATCCCCAATAAAGAATGAGTCCTTCAAGTTTTCAAGACAGAGATATCCGCCACCTTTTAATGAATGTTCACGTGACCATGCTCTATAATATGCTATAAGCTGAATTTTTCGATAATCAACGATATCTGTTTTATTAGGTATTGAACCTCCAGATGTCTTAAAGTCATAAATATAAAAGTCATTTCCTTTTTTAATTAGAAGATCAATGAAACCTTTATACTCTTCATTAACTTTTGAAATATCTCTTTCAAAAATTAATTCGACATCTTTGTCTTTCTTTATTTCTAACAACTTTATAATAATAGACGAACAATATGATTCAATCGCAAGCCTTAAACTTTCAATATCAATTCTTTCTGGAAGTAGCGAGTTCTCAACAATAAAACGATTCAATGTGTTTTTAATTAACTCTCTCAATATAGATTCACTAAAGCTTTCATGTTTTTCAACATACGCTTCAATTACACTGTGATTAATTGTTCCAATATATCTTCTATCAATGAACGCCGAAGATGAAACATCAAGATCAACCCCTTGTGCATATTTCAAGTGCCACTTCTTTGGACAATCAATATAAGTTTGAATAAATGAAGGTGACAACTTCTCACCGACACTCGCTTTTTGCTGGGCCCTCTTTTCAAAGCTCAGTCTCTTACTTACTTCTAAATTATAATCGTTAAGATTTACGCCATCAAAAAGAGACTCTGCTATAGAGTTACCGTGGAGCAAACCTTCCTCAAGAATGAGCTTTCCACCACTTTGAATAAATTGTCTTATCAATGATCTCAAACTTGCAATATCTAAGGCCTTACTTTGAAGAGGACCAAAAGCACTAAAGATAACTAAGACATCATTTGAGAATCTTTGTGCTGTTGTTAAAGCTCCTAAGTCATCCTTTGAAATATAAAGATATTTATTTTCACAATCTTCTAAACTTAAAAGATTATCTCTTATTCCAATCGTTCCCGTGTCATCTTTAGTTAAATTAACAACAGATGTTCTTGGAAGATTTAGCCCTAATACTTCTTTAATTAACTTTAGATCTGAGCTTCTGAGTTCTTCGTTAATCGTCGCTTTTTCTGAGTAAGCCTTAATTTCATTTTTAAAAGACAGGATTGTTTTCAATTTAATAAAATTATCTTCATTGAAATTTAGAAGACTTAATTTAGTTAAAAACTTTTGAATATCATCACAACTTAAAACTCCACCATTGAGATTTAGTTGTTCTTGGATTTTTGAAGTAATTTGATCAACGCTACTAAAAAATAATGCAAAATCAGTTTTAAACCTTTTTTCAGGTATCAGTAACGAATTGACTTGAGATAGATCTAAGCTGTTTGAAAAACTAATTAATTGTTTGTCCTGCCTTATCAGTTCACTAAAATACTCTGCACTTCGTCCAGATGGAATTGAAATATATTCGCAATCAATATTTTCAAACTCAATTTCCTCTTTCAACTGTTGCGTCTCTATCCAATTTGGCCAAAAGACTTTACCATCACATTGGTTGAAGACCTCCTTACTAATTGGAACATAGACCTCTGCTTTATTCCCCATCCCTTTCAACATATCTATTTGATTTGCATTAAGGTGATCAAATCCAATAAAGATATATCCGATATTCTCTTCGGCCCTAAATTGCTCACTTACTAATTGATACGATTTTTGTTCATCTACTATATTGAAATTTTCAACATATGTATAAAATCTCATCAGCCCAGCAATACACTCCTTCTCCAGGGTCTCTAACTGACCTAATTCTTCAATAAGATTTTGACTTAGATCATAAGAGCGTACTTCAGTGAAGAGTTCGAAACTAAAATGAAATTTTTCGTAGTCATCATTTACAGCAGACTTCCAAAAAGTCCATAGGTCTACCATTAATTCAGATTTTGATAATTTTGTTTGAGATTCACTAAGTTCTAGGTGATCTGATAAGAATTTTGCAATTGTTATGGTTTCACAAGTGGAAGCGAGTCCGCGACGAATAAGAATATCTCGGTAGAGATCGGCCCTTTGTGGTGAAGGACAGATAATTTGCCAATTTTTAATGTTCTCATTGCTGGCCAGCAATTCATCGAATTGATTCTCGTATAAGTAGAGATTTAACACGTAACGTTACCTTTTTTTAAGCTTCCTAATGACACTTTACTCGAAAAACGATATATAAAGCGCATACAAGGAGAATTTTACTGTGATTAAAGAAAGTCGTCTATTCAACTTCATTAATAAAGAAAAAACATTTGCAATCTCTTTCTTAGAGGGGCAGAAGGTTATTCACGATCTTGCACTAATTCACGGTGTCAACCAGCAAGGCTTTGCATTTTTAAGAGATATTACTCTTTCAATTCTTCCAATGATCAACTTTCTTAAGCCACAGGAAAATATGGGGATCTTTTTAGATTCACAAGAACCATATTTTAGATTCAAACTTGAAATGAATCAGGCAGGCTTCTTTAGAACTCTAATTCTTCCAGAAGAGTTACCAGAGATGCCAAAAAAGATCTCAGGACACCTTAGAACTGCTAAGCAATTTCCTCATTCTAAATCTCCTTATACAAGTATCATTGAAGTTAAAAATAAAAATGTAAATGGAATCATTAATGACTTTTTTAAAAGATCATATCAAATGAATTCAGCAATTATTCTTAGTGAGGATAGTGACCAAGTTGCACTGATAACAAAACTTCCAGAAGTAAATGTCGATAAGGAAGAAGTTATTGAGTCTGTCAGCCTTGATCAATTTCTTGCTGAAAACAAAGAGTCTTTAGATACAATATTCAAAGAAGCACTTAATGAAGAAGGTCCAATTCAAGAGAAGTTTGAATCACTAGGTTATGATTACCTTACTTCAACTGAGATTAAATTTAAGTGCAGCTGTTCTCGTGATCGTATGGTAACAGGAGTGGCCAGTGTTGTAAGATCAAGTGGCTTTGACGATGTTTTCCACGAAGACCTATCGGTAGAAACAAAATGTGACTACTGTAAAACTGCATACCTTATTACAAAAGAAGAAGTTACAAACTTACTTAATCTACAATAGAGCTTAAAACGGTAATGTCGTTTCTTCTGAACGCCAGAAGAAGCGGCGATTCAAGTCAGACTCTAAATATAGTCCACAAAAATTTTCTGCCAAAGCGCCATCTGCCCAAACAGGGGACATTAACTGTGACTTTTTATTTGTAGCGATAGGAATACTTCTCCATTTTTTATTAATTCTTTTCCAATCAATGGCCTTTGGAGAAGCCGAACTAACGACAATTAAATAATCGTTTGTTTTACTAATTCTCTTTCTTACTTGGATAAGAAAGTTATTTAGATTAGACATATAAGAGGTAAACCCTTTCACATCTTGCTTATTCAAAATATTAAGTAATTCGTAATCAACAATATTAATGAAGCGACGATTCGAATCATTCATCGCAGTTAGGACATGATTAAATAAATCTGTTGTTGTTGAGAAGCACTTATCTCTTTTGCACGATTTATCGTAGTAAGTACTGCCTTTTTGATATTCTTTCTTTTGTTGAAAGTGAAAAGTTTCTTTATCACTTGCAACTTTTTCTTTGGCCCCTGAGACGAATAGTCGAGTATTTTTGTAGAAATTTGTATTACATTTATCAATTTCTTTAAATTTAGGAGTTTTGCCACGATAAATAACCGAAGAACTATAGCCAGATCCATTTAAAACATCCCAAATTGCTCTTCTCTGATATTTTTCACAACTATTACTTGGAAGTGAATATCCATTTAGCTGTGTTAGAAGCTGGTCGTCGATGTCTGGAGTTACTGTCATCATATTATAAGACCACATCTTTCCAAAACAAGAATACTTTTCAAGCTCTGTTTGAGCATTGAAATTTAAGTTCTTAAAGTGCAAGTAGCCCATGTGCTCTTCACTCAGGCCAGGTATCTGAATAAAAACTAAATTTGAGGGATAGTTATTGAAAGAATGATTTTTTAAATTAATGGTTTTTACTCTTGAACAAGAAAAAAATAAGCCGAAGAGTATTAATAATATTAAGTTTTTTTTATTGTACAACATAATTTCTGACTCTTTAAATAAGGATACTTATGGTATATTACCATATATATAAGATTGAAATTATTAAAAATGTTATTCACCTACAAAAAGTAAGCGAGGGAAGAAATGAATCAAACTCTTGATGCTGCTACGCGAGAAATATTTTGGAATATTCCATACTCGTTTAAGGTTGTCATGTACATCCTATTTTTTGCAGCGGTCTTTGTTATGTTCAAAGGGCTTTATGAAAAAGCCAAATTTATTACAGGTAAGAAAGGATTCGATGCTGTAAAAGGCTTAAAAGATCTTTTCCCTGAAAAGTTAAACTGGAGTTCGTTTTTCAAAACGATGCTTCTAACAGGAAAAGTGCCTCGTTTCTTAAATGTTGCAATCTTCCACGGCCTTATTTTCTGGGGATTTGTAATTCTCTGGATTGCTACTGACCTAGTTGCAATTCATGCCGATACACCTTTTAAAATCTATAAAGGTAATGTTTACATCGTAATCTCATTCCTCGCTGATATTGCAGGTCTAATGGTTCTTACCGGAATCGCTCTTGCATACAAAAGAAGATATATTGATAAGCCTGACTACTTAAAAGCGACTAAGCCAAAGCAAGAATTATTTATGTACAGTATGCTAATTGCTCTTGTCGTTCTTGGTTACTTAATTGAAGGTGTAAGAATCATGGGAACAGGTATGCCTATTGGTGAAGCAACATGGTCTCCTGTTGGATGGTTCCTTGCTACATTATTCCAAGGCATTCCACTTTCAGAGAAAGCTTGGGCATATACTTATCGTGGAATGTGGATGGTTCACATGGCAAATACAATGCTATTTGTTGCTGCTTGTGGAACAACTAAATTTTCTCATATTTTTGTTCTACCATTTGCTGCCCTTGTTACACCAAAAAGACGCGGGGCCCTTCTTGATCCAATGGACTTTGAAGATGAAACAGCAGAAACATTTGGTTTAGGTAAACTTTCTGAGTTAACAATTAAAAACAAGCTTGATCTTCTAGCATGTGTTGAATGTGGGCGTTGTACACAAGTATGTCCGGCCAATATCGCAGAAAGACCACTAGATCCAAAAACAATTATCACAAAAGCACGTGATCTTGCTTTTGATACAGCAGCTAAAGGTGAAACTGATGCTGATTTCTGGGAAAACTCGACTTACTCAGCAATCGAGCTAGACTCTTGTACAACTTGTGGTGCCTGTATGGAAGAATGTCCTGCAAATATCGAGCACGTTGACATCATCATGGGTGCAAAGAGATATAAGACTCTTACACTTGGTGAAGTTCCAGCAGATGCTGCGACAGCTGTTCAAAAGGTTCAAATCAATGGAAACCCTTGGGGGATCTCACAAGATGATCGCTTTAAGTGGGCAGATGGACTTGATGTTCCTGTAATCGAAGCTGGAAAGAAAGTTGATTATTTATACTATGTTGGTTGTGCTGGTTCATACGATGCATCTAACCAAAAAGTAGTTCAAGATACTGTTAAACTCCTAAAGAAGGCAGGCGTAGACTTTGCTGTAATGGGGAAAACTGAAAAATGTAATGGTGACCCAATCAGAAGAATTGGTGATGAATACTCTTTCTTTGAAATCGCAATTGAGAATATTGCCAACATGAATCAATATGACTTTGATAAGGTTGTAACTCACTGCCCTCACTGTCTTCATACTATTGGTAAAGAATACGCGAAATTTGATGATGGTGACTTCGATACAGTTCACCACACAGAACTTCTCGCAGACCTTCTACGCTCAGGAAAACTAAAGCCAGAGAAAAAAGTAGAAGAGAATCTTACTTTCCATGATCCTTGCTACCTTGGTCGCCATCACGGTGAATACAACGCACCAAGACAAATCCTTGAAGCAACAGGTGTTGAAATCAAGGAAATGGATAAGACTAAAGACACTGCTCTATGCTGCGGTATGGGTGGTGGAAACATGTGGTACGAAGTTGAGGAAGGAAATGATCCTGCCGTTAACAGACTTGCCCATGTTGGAGAGAAGAAAGTTGAGAAATTAGCTACGGCCTGCTCTTTCTGTATGATAAACTTTAAGGGTGGAATTAGCGAAAAGACAGGTACAGAAAACCTTGAGATTGAGGACGTTGCCTCAATTCTTGCAAAAACTATCGATTAAATTAATTATACTAGGCTCAGTACTAACTGGGCCTAGTCTATATGCTCAATCAAATACACCTCAAAAAACAAAAGCCAAATTAACATTACCAGAGAAAGGACTCCTTGAATCATTTGAGGAAAAGCTAAACCTGTATCGTCAGGAAATAGGTCAAAAAATTTTAAATCCTTCTAATGAAGAGAAAATAAGACAAATCTTTAAAGATGAAGAAAGAATTGAACTATCAACACGCCAAATAAATACAATTCTTCTTTATTCACCAGACTATTACAAAGAACTGTATCGTATTAATAATTGTTCAATCTATACTCTATTAAAAAACCGACTTATCAACATTAACGGAACTCCCCTATTAAACGTGGAAGCTACGGTAACAGAAGGAGAGAAAAAGACAAAGGCAATTGTCCCGATTGATTCTTTCTTATCTCACTATTATAAAAGTAACTGTCGACTTTCTTTTAAACAAAGTCGTGTATTTGAAAAAGGACTCCTAGCAGATACTTTCAAAAAAATTACACCAAAGTTTCCAACTTCCAAAGGACAATGCTTAGATCAATATAATAATTTAAGTGCAAATATAAATGTCGATCATATTTGTAGTGCCCCCTATACAATTGATCTTGCCTCTAAACTTAGTCAAAATTTAACAGAAAATGATCTTTCAATTAGAGAAAGAAGTTATATAAACTCACTTAGAAGACAAGCAAAGACTTATACTGAAGAAATTAAGGAAAAAGATCTTCTATACTTTAGAAACTTCTGTTCTAACCTAAATCGAAAAGAAAAATTCTGTAATAATTATGCTCAGCAAGACTTTTGGGCATTAATAAGAAATAAACAAAGATCAAGAGATTATATTAAGCAAAGATGTCAGAACATCTTTAAGAAAGAAGACTTAAAAGATGTTGAATATATAAAATGTATAAAGCTATTAAGACAAAAACCTGAAGTATGTGAAACGAAAGGACCTAGAGAAGGAAGTGTTCTCTATCCGATGCCAGACTGTCAAAAAGTCTCTGAGACATTAATGGTTTCGAGATTAAAAAACAATTTTAATGATTGTCCAAAGTTCATAGGAAATCTTGCCATTGTAAATGGAGCAAGAGTGATAAAGCACTTTGCAACAAATGATATAAAAAGCAATGACTGTGTATTTCCAAGCTATGAAAAGATTTATGGGCTCTATCTTGAGTCAGATGAAGAAGATAAGTGGCCTCTAAAGATTTGTTATACTTCGATAAGTAAGGAGAAAAAATGTCTTCCTTATATTCCAGGTAACTCAAAAGAAAATTACAATGCTTTAAATATGGTTGTAGCTAATATGCTCTATCAAACCAAAACTGTATCAAATAGAATAAAATGCCAAGAAGTTTCCAAAAAAGAATACAATCCCCTTCGCTTAAAATATAAAGCAGGATGTTGGATTGTTCCTGAAGAAGTAGCATGTCGTACTGTATCTTGTAAGTACAAAATCATGTTAGACAATAGAGCGATTAAAGAAATTTGGAGTGAAGGACAATTGACCTTTGATTATTTTAAAACTAAGTATAACTCAACTGATTCCTCAATTCATGATCGAATGATCAATCTTTTAAGACTAAAGGAACAGGAGATTAACTCTCTTTCTTCTCTTAAGTTCTTTTTAGATAAAAAGAAAAACGGAATAATTCACGGAATGGGCTGTGGTGAAGATCTTTACCCATCACATTACCAAAGTACTAAACTTGGAATCTGTACTCCTATGCCATTTATAATCGATGGCCATAAAGAGATTAACAACAATACCTACTTGAGTTTCAGAGGCGCAATTGACGATGTGAACTCCCCAAGACTTATGCTCTGGGCAAACGTCTTCACTGCATTATCACGTTATTCAACCCTATCACCTTTAAAAGCATGGGAGTTTTATGGCATTTACTAAAGCTCTTTTACTTATCTTAATACTATCGAATAGCTTAGTTATGGCCAGGACTAAACTCCTTGAGTTTTCAACAAGACAAAACGTTCATAACTTAAAGCTCGACAGCCTTACAGGTGTTACATTTTATCTAAAGGGTAAGAACACTTTAGCTTATTCAGCAAAGAATAGAGCAAATGTTGTCATTGAAAAGAAGTCTAATAGCGAGTTTGATGTAATTAAAGTTAATGATGATCTTTATATTATCAGTGTGAAAGAGAATCATTTTAAGAATTTTAGCTTCTTTCAAGATTCTGAGATATATTTTTATAATATAAAATCCAACGAACTTAATTTTATCTCTAAAGGCTCATATCCTAAATTCCATAAAAAAAGTGGCTATATTTCATTTACGAAAGAAGACAAAGATAAGCTCTTTATAGAAGTTATCAATACAAGAAACTATTTGGATCGCTTCCAGATCCCACTTAAAACAAGGGATCTTCTCTATCGTCCACAAACGATTATTTTTGATGATAGTCTCATCTACTTCACTGATAGAAATAAAGACTTTTACGAATATGTTTCAATCTATAACAACAGATCCAAAAAGCAGTTTTTATTACATGAATTTGATACGACAAATTCTAAACTTAGTCTAACAAGTGATAATGAAAGAATTTATATTCTTGAGACTGCCATATCAAATAAGTCATATGTACAACTCTCAAGCCTTGAGAAAGGCTCAATCGACTATACTAAAAAGACTCCACTCTTTAATACAACATACGGTCCAGCTTATAATCTTCAATATAACAGTGGTGAATTATACTTCATTTTGACTTTGAAGAGTAAAAATTCAAATCTAATTAATCAAAGAGAGCTCGTCTCATTTGATCTTAAAGAAAAGAAACTTTTTAAAAGAACAGACCTAAATTATGTTTCGACATATACGATTCAAAATGAAAAAGTTCTTATTCCTTATAAAGATAAAATCTATCTACTAACAAATAAAGAAGGGAAATATTCAATAAACGAGGAGATTAAATCACAATTATGAAATTAATTATTTCGTTTCTATTTACTCTTTCAATCCTAGCATCTGCACCTAGCGAGAAGGAAATCAAATTTGCTTCTAATGTAAGTCCATATATTAAAGACCTTATCTTAGAATTATATTTAAATAGTAAAATCACACAAGAAGAGGTCGTTATACTGGGAGAAAACCTTTTGGCCCCTATTGATAATGATTTTATTGAGCTTTCTATCATGGATACTGTTTTAAAAACAAAGACGACAAAAGAATACAAACATATAGATATTTCTCAAGGCCTTTTTAATGAACTGGAAAAAGAAGTGCTTAAGTTAAATCAAGAGATGTATTTTTCTAAAAGAATTGCAAAGAAAATTCTAAAAGACTTGGGGGAGCTACTAACTAACCAAACTCTTCGAGAATATAATGCTTATATAAAAAGTACTGATAGAAATAAAAAAGCTTCAAAAGAGCTTTCCCAATTCATGAATCGCATAAGCTATCTTCAGTTTTGGATTCAGACACTAAGGAAACCAGCTGCAACAAGAAAGCAAACATTACTTGATACAAACTTAGAAGTTTTTAATGTTGTTAACAGAAACCTTCAAGTAGCATCACGAACTGGTAATCAAAATACTAAAGGCCAGTATATTTCAATTAATGACATTGATCTTATTAAGGCACGCCGTGCAGTTGATAAACTCTTTTTTGACACAACTCCCCAGAAAGATCCTGACTATCAAGCACCTGAAGAACTCCCAGATCCCGTGGATTCTTGGTAGATCCCATCAATATATTTTTTGAAATTTCAATAGTTTACCCATCTATTTTTAAAAGAAAAAATGTGTATCATATGATATATAATTTCAAATAGTTAAATCGATAAAAGGAAGAAAGTTGTGACAAAATCATTCGAAGATTTACCGAAGACTTATAGCTCAAATGATGTTGAGAAAAAGTGGTATAAAAAGTGGGAAGGTGAAAAGTACTTCGCTCCAAAAGCCGGAAAGACAGGCAAGTCTTTTTGCGTCATCATGCCACCTCCAAATGTCACAGGTATTCTTCACGCAGGTCACGCTCTTGATATAACAACACAAGATGCCCTTATTCGTTTTAAAAGAATGAAAGGATATGAAACTCTGTTTCTTCCTGGTATGGATCACGCAGGTATTGCAACTCAATCAAAAGTTGAAGAGCTAATTTGGAACGAAGAGAAGAAAACAAAGCACGACTATTCTCGAGAAGACTTCTTAAAGAAAATTTGGGAATGGAAAGAGCAATATGGTGGTGTTATTGCAAACCAACAAAAAGTAATGGGTGCAAGTTGTGATTGGGATTACTCAATGTTCACAATGGACCCTGAGGCAAATGATGCTGTAAGACGTGCATTTGTGACTCTTTATAATGAAGGCCTTATCTATCAATCAGATTATATTGTTAACTGGGATCCAAAACTACAATCAGCAATTTCTGATGCAGAAGTGGATCACAAAGAAGTTAATGGTGCCTTCTATCATATTCTATATTCTGTAAAAGATAGTGATATTAAACTAGAAATTGCAACGACACGACCAGAAACTCTTCTTGGAGATACAGCTGTTGCCGTTAATCCAAATGATGAAAGGTTCGCTCACTTAATTGGTAAGAAAGCGATTGTTCCTCTATGTAATAGAGAGGTTCCAATCGTTGGTGATGAGCATGTTGATATTGAAAAAGGAACTGGTTGCCTTAAGGTTACACCAGGTCATGACTTTAATGACTTTGATATTGGAAAACGACATAATCTTGAAATAATCAATATTCTTAATCTAGACGGAACTCTTAATGAGCACGGACTAGAGTGGCAAGGCCTACCTTGTAAGAAAGCTCGTAAAGGCGTAGTTGAAAAGTTAAAAGAACTAGAGTTATTTGTTAAAGAAGAAAAGCACGTACATCAAGTTGGTCATGGAGAAAGATCAGGCGTTGTTATTGAGCCAATGATTTCAAAGCAATGGTTTGTTGATGTAAATTCTATGGCCAAAGAAGCTGTAGAAAGAGTTGAAGATGATACAACTCGATTCTATCCTAAAGGGTGGGAGAACACTTACTTTGCTTGGCTTCGTGAACCAAAGAATTGGTGTGTTTCACGCCAGCTTTTATGGGGACACCGAATTCCAGTATTTACTTGCAACTCTTGTGAGCACCAATGGGCAGACGAAGAACTTGAACCAAGCTCTTGTCCAAAGTGTAGTACAAAAGATTATACACAAGACCCTGATGTACTAGATACATGGTTCTCTTCTGGGCTATGGCCAATGACGACACTTGGCTGGCCAAATAAAGAAAGAATGGAACAAAGAGGATTCGATAAGTTCTATCCTACCTCAGTACTTATTACAGGTTTTGATATCATTTTCTTCTGGGTAGCTAGAATGATGATGATGGGAACAAAATTCTCTAACAAGGTTCCTTTTGATAAAGTTTATATCCATGCAATCGTTCGAGATAAACTTGGTCGCAAGATGAGTAAATCTCTTGGTAATGGAATTGATCCGATTGAAATGGTTGAGCAATATGGTGCAGACGCATTTCGTTTTACACTAGCAGCAGGCTCTGGTTACAATCGTGCCATTAATCTTGATCCAGAAAGAATCGCAGGATACAGAAACTTCATTAATAAGATATGGAATGCTTTCCGTTTCATCTCACCATTCTTAGATCTTGCAAATAAAGAACTTCCTGCAAAGCTTGATGATCAAGAGAAATGGATACTATCAGAACTTAATGATGCAACGAAAGTTGTCAATGAATCACTCGATGCTTTCCGCTACGACGATGCATGTTCTGAAGTATATTCATTTGTATATGATAAATTCTGTTCTTGGTTTATTGAGCTTTCTAAAAACACTCTTAACGGAGATGATCAAGAAGCAAAAACTCAAAGAGCAACTGTTCTAAAGTACTGCTTTAGAAAGATCACTGCCCTTCTTCACCCAATCACTCCTTTCATCACTGAAGAGCTTTGGGGATACTTAAAAGAAGAAAACGAAGATCTATTAATCTCAGCCGATTACCCAGAATACGATACATCTCTTAACTACCCAAGTGAACAAGTTAAGATGAATAAGTTTATTGAAGTTGTCTCAAGTATTCGCTTCCTAAGGCAATCAGTAAATATTAAACCTAAAGATGAGGTTGAAGTTGTCCTTTTAACAGATGATGAAGAAGCATCTTCTTACTTTGCAGACAATATGGCAGGCTTACAAGATCTCGCTCGTGCAAAAGATGTAGAGATTGCAGCCAAATCTACTGAGAACCCGAAAAAGTGTATTATGAAAGCAACAACTCACACGGATATCTTCTTAAAGCTTGATGGTGTAATTGATCTAGATGCTCAAATTAAACGTCTTGAAAAAGATTATGATAAGACAAAGAAAGAGCTAGATAAAATTGGCAAGAAATTAAATAACGAAAAGTTTATGGCAAATGCACCTGATGAAGTCGTTACAGAAGTTAGAGAAAAAGCCGCAAGCTTTGAAGAAAAAATAAAATCGCTAGAAGAACAAATCGAACAATTCAAATCATAAAAAAGGCCTCTTTAAAGAGGCCTTTTTATTTCTTTAATCGATATATATTTCGAGTTGCTCCTATTGGAGTGCCATCTCTTTTAGCAAATGGTTTCCAGCTCATCTCTCTACTTACGAATATAAACTCACCTAGATCTAATTTCTTATTTGAATAAAACCGATTTGAATCAACAGTAATTTTTCTTGGATCTAAGTCATGAGGTAGTTTCAAAGTACCTTTAGATAATTCACCAGCTTTCTGCGACTCTAATACATCTAAAACTAATCCATTCACTTTAATGGCAACACTTTCAGAGTCAACTTGTGAAAACCTTTCATAATTGATTTCGAAAAATTTTGAGTCTTTATTTTCATTATTATATGATTGAAAATCCTCTAGTAATTCACTCTCAATATCTATTCGTCCACCTGGGCCAAAAGTATTTTTATAATGTCCTAAAGCATTTGCAGAATATTTTATTGAACGACGTAATCCTCTTCTAACTTCAACTTTTTTATCAAATGAGTGAGTTACTAGCTTCTTATTATTTTTGTAATAACCATTTTTAGTAAACGATTCCAACATCTCTTTTGCATTACATCCAACAACACCTAGATACCTTAGGTTTTTATGAACTGTTTTAAATAGATCTTTGACATCATTTCCATAGTAATCGACAACTGCTGACTCTGAATTTATACCAGCACCTATTTGGGCCTGTCCCTTAGCATGAGAAACCCAAAATATCGCCAGGTTCTCCGGATTCTGTAGTTCCTTCCAAAGAGTTACCTGGTCTACCTTTTCTTTGATAACAACTTCATAACCTGAGCCTTCAAAGTGCTTTTTAAAGATTTTCTTTAATGGTCTTTCGATCTCCCAATCTTTCTTATGATACCAAATTCTTGGTGTGTCTAAAGAAGACATTAAGACAACTCGTGCTGCAAGAGCATTCGTCGATAGAGATATAAATAGAATAAATAGATAGATTACTTTCATCATTAAAGTAAATATGGAGGCAGTTGCCTCCATAATTTATTAATCAACCTTTGGAGTTGCTAATGCCTTCATTACTTTAAATGTATTTGGCGATAAGAATTCTTCGTATTCTTGCCATACATCAGCAGCATCTTCATCAGAAGAATCTTTATCTAACTCTGCGATGACTTCACTAAATACAGCGTTTACTTCTTCAATCTCACCATTGTAAGAATCAACTTCAACAGAAGTTAAGCCAAGATCAGCGGCCGTTTTAAGATCTATTTTCTTAAACTCAGCAACACCTGATTCCTCGTTTAAGAAGATCATACCAATAATCCAACCAGCAACCATAGGTGCTAGACAACCTTTTTCACCATCACATAGTGTTTTCTTCATTACGTAAGAACCACCATAACCGACAGCGATAGTTGCAAGACCTGTAAGTGCCAACTTTGAAGCAGCAGCAGGACTAAAAAATGCAGTATAAATTCCAATTGTAGCGTTTGATGAACGTACAGGAATTACAGTTAGAACGAGCGATAGTATCGCCGTTGAGATAACTTTTTTCATTACTTTCCTCCAATTTGATTTGGTGGAAACTACCATGAATATAGTTAATTTATTTCGAATATGAAGTTTTTACAGATAATTTAAGTAATTAATTATATTTCGAAGTAGAAGTACTCTTCTTGGTAAGCTTTGCCATTGAATTCAAATGGAGACTCTTTCAACAACTTAGCACCGTTATTGATAAAAAAACCTTTTGAAGGATTCTCTTTAAATGTACAAAGATAAAAGCAATCATAACCACGGTTTTTAAAATCTTTCACAACTGCTTCAAATAACTGTTTACCCATTCCTGACTTTTGATATTTTTTTAAAATATAAAAATCATAAATTTCACCAGGGATACCATGCTCATGCTCTCTCGCTGGTCCATAATCGATAAATCCAGCAACATCACCATCAGGGCCATGAAAGACAAGTGTCCCCCCCTCTGTTGGGCGTCTTGGAATTTTTCTTTCCCAAGCTTGTTGAACGTCGGAGTATTTAAGTGAGTAGAGATATTCTTTTGAAAGAATGCCTTTGTAATTTTCCCAAAAGCAATCAACATAAATGCGGGCCAGAGATTTGATATCATCAACCTCGACAGGAAGGATTTCAAATGGTGCAAATGTATGATCTTTTGCGGCCGCCATAGGTTTATTTTATCAACTTTCCCACTGGCCCGCAACGTTGGGCCTTTGTGCTTAAGGAACGAGCCTAAGTGACTGATAATTTAAGATATAATCTTCTAAATCAGGAAAAGCTTTCAATGAGATCGTCTCACTTATACCGTATGAAAGAAGAGAGCTTCCGCTAAAATTAAGTCGACCAATTGACTCAGGCATGTACTTCCACTGTGGTAGTTCATCATCTTCGTCACAAATAAGAAATGCTAACTGACCTCGGTTTCGAGACATTTGAGCGATGGCCAGATTATCAGTTATAACTCCATCAAACTCATCGATTCGACAGGCCAAAACATTTGAAGACTCACTAAAAAGGCTTATTGCTCCATGAACTTTAACGGCATCATAGATATCCACGCTTTGTGGGGATATGTAACCATGTAGTTTTATCGTAGGTAAACATTCTGCGATAAAATTAATTTTTTCAATGAATGCTACATCCATTTTATGTGGAAAAGAGATAAATATATTTCTTATATTTTGATGAGTGAAAGAATTATCGATTGCAGGGTTATTAAAGTCACCTTCGACAGCATTTAAACTGCTAACTTTTTTTTCATCAAGAAATTCTCCTGAGAACTCAGGAAGTGAGACCTGATAGAAAAAGCTCTTTGGGCCACCTTGTAATCCTATTTTTATATTTGCTCTAAAGGCCAAACCTAAGAATGCAGAATACATATCGCTAATAAAGTCGATATAGTAATCAGTATTAAAAATATCGTGAAGATTTGCAGCAAATTTATGTGCAGCAAACATTGATTCTGTTTCCTTTTTAGATATTGGATAGGCCCAACAACGAGAAGGTAACCAAAAGTCTTCTAATTCAAGCCCATCATTGTAAACGATGGCCACTTGATTATCTTCATTCTCATTCAATATCGCTTGTACTACAGGTAAAACAGAGGCGAACTCTGTTGCATCTCCTGTAACCCTAAGAAGAAACTTCTTCATTACTTGCCTGCTTATTTATTCTTAACTCACAAAAGATAACAGTAAAAAAGACAACTGCCAGAGGTAAGAAAAATAGATTTAAAAGAGGGATCGAAATAAGAAACATAAAACAAACTCCACCAAGTAAATAAGGGAGAAAGCCTTTTCTTACATCTCTAATGCATTCTGAGACTCTAAGCTCATGTCTTGCCCATGAGTAGTCGATAAAAGAAATTGCTAAGATTAATCCACCTAAAATAAAAGTAACTGGTGGGAAAACAAATCCAAACGCGATGTTTATCACTGATAAAATAACAATGACTCCTACTTTCTTTACTTCGTTTAAAAGAATGCTAGGTAATCTTTTAAATGTAGCAACAAGAGTGTCTGACTCTTTTTTTTGAAGATTATATATAACTTCAACTCTTGCACTTAACATGTCATTAAATGGAGAGGCGATAAAAGAGATAACAAGGAAAAAAGTCCAATTAATAATAACGCCTAATAAGACAATCAACACACCAGAAAAGACAGTACTCACCCATCCTTGATCTGGATACTTTTCATTAATATAACCATGACCCCATGTTGAGACTTCATTAAATGCGTATTGTCCTAAAAAGTAATAGAGAGCAAAGCCAATTATTACCGGACATAATGCAATAAGAATCATCTTCTTATCTGATTTTAAAATATTCATTGAGCGAAAAAAGAAATATGGAATTTTACTTACCATTTTTTATACACCTTGTTTTAATGGAAATTTAAAAGACTTTAACTCTTTAAAGTCTGTAAGCTTTGGAGAATGTGGAATCTTCTTTACTATTCTCTTAAGCCTTTGCCAGTCTAAATATTTATCCATTATATCTGACTCCACGTGATTTTTTTCGATGAAGTCAATTTTACCTTTTGCTTTATTAACCATCCCACTTGCTCCATTAAGGTTGTCATCCTCATGGTGATAGAGTGACGTAGCTAGTTGAATAACTACCCAATAAACATAACGAGCATTATCTCCCATTGCATCCATCCATAGATCTTCAATAACTTCATGGCACATCCAATAGTGCCCAGTGTTATATAATTCTAAACCTTCTTGAATAAGCTCTAGATGTTCAGGGGTAAATTGTCCAAAGTGATATTTCGTCATAAATGATAGTCTAAATCATCCTAATCCTAAGTACATGATGCACCGGTCAAAACTATTCAATTAGCACTAAAGAAGTTAGAATCACTCAGGTTAATATCAATTTAAATTACTTAGAAGAATAGGGAGCAACATGCACCGCAAAGACCTTGTCCCAGAATATTTAAAAAACTTACAAGTTTACCAAGCAGGTAAACCTATTGATGAAGTTGTAAGAGAGAAAGGACTAACAAGAGTTTCAAAACTTGCCTCAAACGAAAATCCACTTGGGCCATCTCCATTTGCTATTCGTGAAATGACAAGAGGACTCTGGGATCTTCATCGCTATCCAGATATGCATGCATATGCTTTAAAATCCAAACTGGCAGATATATACGATTTAAAACTTGAAAATATTATTTTAGGTAATGGCTCTGAAGGTATTATGGCCTATATTGCTCGAGCTTTCCTAAGACCGGATGATGAAGTCTTAACATGTGATAATACTTTCATTGGTTTTTATATTCTTGCACGAAGTGTGGGAGCAAAACTTAATAAAGTTCCACTCACTGAAGACTATCGCTTTGACGTAAAGGCATTAGCTAAAAATATTACCGATAAAACGAAAGTCATCTATATTGCAAATCCCAATAATCCAACTGGAACTTATATTACAAAAGAAGAATTTGATTATCTAATGGAGTACGTACCTCCACATGTTCTCGTAATACTTGATGAAGCCTACTTTGAATTTGCTCAAGATCAAGAAGATTACCCAGACTCAATGAATTACCGATATGATAACGTTCTTACTTTAAGAACTTTTTCTAAAGCCTATGGCCTATCAGGAATTCGCGTCGGATACGGTTTTGGCCATGCAGAGTTAATAGGCTATCTTTCTAGAGTTAAGCTTCCATTTGAACCTAATTTAATTGGACAACTTGGAGCAGTTGGCGCACTTGAGGATCAACCACACCTAGATCGTACACTTAGAAATAATAGAAAAAGATATGATGAACTAATGAGCTTTTTAGAAGAGAGGGACTTCTCTCCTATTAAGTCCATAACAAATTTTGTCACAATTAAAACAGGCAGTAGTGAAGCAAGTGACTTTATGTTTGAGGAACTCCTTAATGAAGGTGTTATTATAAGAAAACTTGTGGCCAATGAAATGCCAGAATTCGTACGCATCAGTATTGGAACGAAGGATGAGATGAAGCACTTCTTTGAAGCTTTTGACAGAATACTACCTGCATATAACAAAAGATTTAGAAAGGATCTCGTATGAAAATTTGTCAGTACATAACTCATGGATCAAATCGACCAGAAGCAAGACTTGGAATTCTCACTGATGACGGTCTTGTCATTGACCCTAACAACGTTTGGGCATGTGATTATGAAAGAGAAGGTTATTTTAATTTTTGGCAAAGGGCCAATCATGTTTGCCCTCCTTCTCTATTAGAGATTCTTCAAACAAAAGATGATCCAATTGACTTCTTAGGGGAATGTTATGGCCTCTATCTATTCTTAGAAAAAGTAGGTGATCTTACTCTTAAAGATGGTACACCAATTGCTTTTAAAACTGATGATGTTAATTTGAGAACTCCTATTGATAAAATTCCAAATTATCGAGACTTCTATGCACATGAAAAACATGTTGCTGCTGGATTCAAAAAAAGAAAAGAGCCAATTCCAGAAGCTTGGTATGAGATCCCTGCTTACTACAAAGGACCAACTCATGGTTTTATTGGCCATCAACAAGAAGTTCTTTGGCCAAGTTATACAGAAATTCTCGATTATGAATTAGAACTAGGAATGGTAATCGCAAAAGATGGAATTAATATTCGTGAAGACGATGCAAAGGATTATATCTTTGGCTTCACTATCCTAAATGATATATCAGCTCGCGATATTCAAAAGAAAGAAATGGCCGTCCGTCTTGGGCCGGCCAAAGGCAAAGACTTCTGTTCAGTTATTGGACCAGTTATTACAACATTTGATGAATTTGATTTTAAAGAACCAAATCTTAAAATGACTGCAACGGTTAATGGTGAGAAATGGTCAGAAGGATTCTCTGGAGACTCTCATTACAGTTGGGCACAAATGATTGCTCACGTCTCTCAAGACGAATGGGTACTATCTGGTGATCTTTTTGGCTCAGGTACAGTTGGTACAGGATGTGGACTTGAGATCGATAAATGGCTAAAGCCTGGGGATGAAATCACACTTGAAGTAGAAGGTATTGGAAAGTTAACCAATAAAATAGGATCTAAAAGAGGTACTAGATAATGGCAACTGATAATAAAATGGAAAGTTTTAAAGCAAGTGGTGTCTACACTAAACAGGCACACGTTGATATCCCCGAGGGGTTATATGAAGAAGAACATGGACGCAATGGCTTCTTTGGGCGAGTCAGCCAACTTTATCACACACAACCACCAGTTAACTGGACAGATATTTCGGGAGACTTAAAACCTAAGAATCTTCCTTCACTTTTTTCACATCCAGATCTTAAAGATGACTTTCAAACGATCTTAGCTAATACAGATTGTGAACTAAGTCTTGGAACACTGACAAAGTCTCTGGACTTCTTTTTAAGAAATGCAGACTTTGATGAACTTTACTTTGTTCACGAAGGTAGTGGAACTTTTGAAACAATTTATGGACACATACCTTTTGTTAAGGGTGATTACATCGTTATTCCTCGCGGTACAACTTATATAATAAAGATTACTGAAGAGGCTAAATTCTTCCAAGTTGAGTCTCGCTCAGAATTTGAAGAGCCTTCACGTGGACTTCTTGGGCCAAATGCACTTTATGATCAGACGGCGAAGTTTACGCCTGAAGCTGCACTAGGTTCTGATCAAGATTGGTCAGAATATAAGGTAAGAGTTAAAAGGCTTGGTGAAATTACAACCATCACTTATCCATTTAATCCTCTTACGGCAAAAGGATGGAAAGGATCAGTCTATCCATGGAAGATTTCAATCTATGACATCTGCCCTATCATGAGTCATCGCTATCATGTTCCACCATCAGGTCACACAACTTTTGTAGCAAAGAACTTTGTGGTTTGTTCATTTGTAGAAAGACCACTTGAGGATAAGAAACATAAGGTTCTTAAAGTTCCTTTCTATCACTCTAATATCGATTTTGATGAAGTCCTTTTCTATCATCAGGGAGACTTCTTCTCTCGTGATAATATCGATGCAGGAGCTCTTACATTTCACCCTCAAGGCGTTCATCACGGGCCACACCCAAAAGCCTTTAAAGCAGGTGAAGATAAATTATACACTGACGAGTATGCTGTCATGGTTGATACTCGCTACCCTCTAAAACCAACTAAGTGGTTTGAAGAGAATGAAAATAAAGACTACTGGAAAAGCTGGATGTAATTATGGCAACTTTTGATACAACAAAACAAGAATTTAAAGATAACTATAAACTACTAATTGGATCAGTCGTTCCAAGGCCAATTGCTGTGGTTTCAACTGTAAATGAAGATGGAACAAGTAATATTGCACCATTCTCGTTCTTCACAGTTGTTAGTGCAAACCCAATGATTATTGGCTTTACTCCAATGATTCGCTCAAGCGATGGAGAGCAAAAAGACACATTAAAAAATATTCTTCGCCAAAAAGAGTTTGTCGTAAACTTTGTTACAAAACATAATTATGAAAAGGTAAATCTTTGCTCAACTGAGCTTGCTCATGGTGAATCAGAATTTGATTTTGCAAAATTAACAGAACTTGATTCAGAAGTTGTCACTCCAAAAAGAATGAAGGAATCGCCAATACATTTTGAATGTAAGTTTAGAGACTCTCTAAGTTATGGTGATGTTCCGGGAACAGGAACATTTGTTACAGGTGAAGTTGTGAGAGTTCACGTTGAAGATGAACTTCTTGATGAAGGGCGAATTGATCAAGATAAGTATGCTCCAATTGGACGTGGTGCCGGAAATGACTGGATTGTCTGTGATCACAGAGTTCAAATTGAGCGCTTAATGAAAGCACAAATTCAAAAATAAACAATAAATTCAAGCCCTTAGGGGCTTGAATACTTTCTTTACACCCCTAGTAATTTTTCCAATTTCAGCCACTTACCTCCCATTATTAGCTATTCTCTTTATAGAAACACACAATTAGAAAGAGGATAAATATGAAGAACTTACTTATTTTAACAATGCTCCTATCAACATCTGCTCAAGCAGACCTATTTGATAATTTAACAGCAAACTTAAACTTATCACCTTCTCAATCACAAAACTTAAGAAATGGACTATCTTCAATTCTTAATGGAGGTGGAAGTTCACAAGTAAAGATTAAAGAAAACCTAAGCTTTAATAAATGTTTTCAAATGCTTGAAGCCGCAAAGAATAAACAAATTAATAACGATAAAGCACTTGTAAATATTGGTTATTCAACGAGAGCATTTTATTCTGATGTAATTGAAGGTGATTTTCGCCAATTCCATATAGAAGATAATCGTCAATTTGGTATTCAATTAATGCGTGGGCTCTCTGATACGAGAAGCATCCATATCAATTCATACTCTTCGGTAGAAACTGCTCCACAAAATGATCGTGATTGTTCAAATTATATGGATATTGAAAAAGTATCAAAAGTTAAGATTGATGGAAAAGTATGTCGAAAAGTAGATCTTGTCTTAAATGCTATCGATCCAAATACTCAAAAGAAGTATAAACAGCAAGCATCTAATATTTTCTGCGAAGGTGAAAATAATATTAAGGCCGATTTCACTGGAAAAGACTTTGATGTAATTTATGAAATGAATGAAATTATTGATTAAAAGATAGCCGCTGAAATCAGCGGCTTTTTTATTTTTAAAATGTATAACCTAAGCTTAATCCGTAAGTAAAATCATCAGAGTTATTCTCTTTATATGAAGAATTCAAGAAAGAGTAACCTGACTCTATTTGAACGTAGGCACTATCAAAATCAAGCCTCAATCCTGGTAAAACAAGAATAACCTCAGGTGACTGTTCTCCATCATACTCAACGGTAGCGCCATCTTTTAAAACACCGTCAACTTTATATTCCATAAAAACAGTATTTAAATAAAATAACAACTCTGAATTAACACGATAACCGATATTTAAAGAAGCTCCTAATGACTTCGCCTTAAGGTCTGTTGTGTATGATTTCGAATCTGTATTTAGTGTTCCATCCTCATGATAGCCAAAGCCAAACTCTCCTTGGAGAGATACTTTAAGACCACTTGTTGAACGATCTCCTCCTACAAATTGGTATTTAACCTTTAATAGATCAGATGTATCAGGGTAGGTTTGAAGTCCAATATCAAGACGAGGCATCAGTCCAACATTCCCTTTAAAAGTTAATAAGGGTTCTGGCCCTGTTACTGATTCCTGTGCCGTCGTTCCACTAATAACAAAGTCATAAGCTTCAGCAAGATCCACGTCGTATCCACTTGCAGCACCTATTGCAACATCAAACTTACCAAGCCCACCAGCTGTTTCCGGACTATCAAGACGAGAAGTTGGGATATTGTAATCGAGTTGAGCACAGCTCATTAATGATAATAAAATAAAGGTAAAAATAATCGATCTCATAAACTCTCCAAAAAAACATATTTAATAATTATATTAGAGATTTGAGATTTTAAAAGAAGGAATAAAAAAAGCCCGCTTTGAGCGGGCCTTTTTAATTATTTGATTTTTAGTTCTTCATGAAGTTTTGCAAAAGTTTTTTCTTCACGGATTGCATACATAAGGTTTGCTTTCATGCGCTCATCTCTTGTGTAGAATTCTTTTACTTGATCAGCTGTAAGTCCTGAAAGACCTGCGCTTTCTTCAATTTTTGCATCAAAGTCAGCTTCAGTTGATTCAATTTCAAATTTAGTTGCAAGATTCTCAAGAATAAGACCTGACTTAACTTGGAAAAGAGCTTTCTCATCAAGATCACCGGCCCATTTCTCAAAGTATTCACCTAGCATATCTTCTGTGAAACCTTGTTGCTTTAGGTTATTAGCAAGATCGTTCTTTAAGTGTTCTTTTTGTTGAGCAACCATTGTTGAAGGAACGTCAAAAGAGTTCTCTTCAATTAGTTTTTCAAGGATTTCTTGATTTAACTTTTCAGCAGCTTGTCTTTCGTTTTGCTTAGTTAGGTTTTCTCTTGTTTTAACTTGGAAATCTTCTACAGATTCAAAACCAAGCTCTTTTGCAACTTCGTCAGTAAACTCTGGAAGTTTTCTTTCTTTAATTTCTAGAAGTTCAACATGGAACTTAACTTTTGCATCTTTAAGTTCTTCTACGTGATACTCAGTTGGGAAAGTAAGTTCAATTGTCTTCTTCTCACCTGCTTTCATACCGATCATTTGATCTTCGAAACCTGGAATAAATTGACCAGAGCCAATCTCTAGAAGGTATTCTTCTCCTTTCATATTTTCTGGTTTTTCACCGTCAGCTTTTTCACCTTCAAAGTTCATTACAGCAAAAAGTCCGTTCTCAAGAGCAGTACCTTCTGCAGCTTCAACCATTTCAGCTTTAGGAGCTAAGTAGTTTGTACGTACTTTTTCAATATCTGCATCTGTTACTTCTACTTTATCTTTTGTGAAAGAAAGTTTTGAGTAATCTTTAAGTTCAACAGTTGGGAATACTTCAACGACAGCATCAAAAGAAACTGATTTTCCATCTTTGTAATCCATGTTTTCGAAGTTAGGGTAACCAACTACTTTTAGATCTTCTTTATTGATTGCTTCAAAAAGTTCTTTTTGTACGAAACGATTTAGAGCATCACCTTCAACTTGTGGACGATATAGCTTTTCAACCATAGCGATTGGCGCTTTACCTTTTCTGAAACCTTTAATAGAAACAGACTTTTGCTTCTCTTTAAGAGCTACAGTAATTTGCTCTGAAAGGTCTAGGTTATCAAATGTAAAAGATAATTTCTTAGTACAGTCATTAACTTGTTCTACTTTATAAGTCATGAATAAATCCTCACTACGCTATGCGACATTATTATAATTAAGAATAGCCGAAATTAGCCAGAATAGGCCAAAAAGTCAATGAATATCAGGGTTTTAGGTGTATAAGATTGGTTAATACTGAACATCAAAGAGGTAAAGACCTTGTGGTGGTGCTGTTGGAGCGATCTTATTCTCACTCGGATTGTTAAATTGATTAAGAATATCTCTCTCTTCAATCTTTCCTTCAGCATATGACCAAACTGCTGACACAACTAGTCGAACCATTTGCTTAAGAAATCCACTACCAGAAACCTCAAAGATGTAAACATCTTCACTTAACCCTGGTCCATAATTTATATTTTCTTTAAAGATGTGGCACTTAGTTATCTCTCTGATAGTCGTCTTAACAGGAGTTCCTTTAGTGGAAAATCCCTCAAAGTCATGACTGCCAATAAAGATCTTACATGCCTCATTCATCTTAGTTAGATTAATATCCTTCCCAATAAAAGAGACCGTATCTTTTAAAAATGGATTGGAGATTTTATTTAAACTAAAGATATAACGATAGGTTTTTGATTTTGCATCATACACAGGCTGAAAGTCATCATGGGCCATCTCAACATGGCTTGCTCTAATACTTTCAGGCAATAAGCTATTTAATGCATTTTTTAAATTATCTTCTTCAATCTTCAGAGGCATTTTTACACGGGTAACTTGTTTAACAGCATGCACTCCTGCATCTGTTCGTCCACATCCTACAACCTGAATATCTTGAGATTTAGAAATTTTTTGAACGACTTTTTCAATTTCACCCTGAATGCTTTTTTGATCTATTTGCTTTTGCCAACCGAAGAAGCCGCTACCATTATATGAAAAAGTAATCTTATAAGTATTCAAAGTTAAAACCTATCCCGAAAGAGGTTCCAGTTACTTTAAAATCTTCTCTTTTAAATCCAGATAATTCCATTGTTCTGGCCACTAAACTAATGCTCATATCAGATACATCACTAAACTTTTTCAAGCTTAGGCCAAACTCAGGGAATATATTATAAATAGAAAAATCAAGAGATGCAGATCCATTAAAGCCATATCCAACTTGTCTTATATCTTTTCCGTCTTCACCATCTTCTCTGTCATCTCGATTTTGCCATATTGGAGCGATAGTTGGTCCACCTTGCAGAGTTAAAGAAAAATAGCGACTCGGATTAATCTTTAAACCAAGATTTAAATCGATAGGAAAAATCCATAAGTTAAATGTCGTTTGAGATAAGGCCCCTGTATTAAAGCTCCCTTTTCCCGAATTAAAAGAGACACCAACATTTCCTTGAAAGAATGTTGAAATATAATTTCTTTGAAAATAGTGCTTATAACTTGCAAATAAATAACCGGCTTGGACTGAGTCAGCTTCTGCTGAGCTATTATTAAAGGTATTTTCGAATGTTCCTGAATTATCATAATAATCAAACGTATCATATATATAAGAGAAGCCAATCTGCGACTTTGTTGCTTGATAGCTATCTTTTAGAATTTCTTCAGTCGTAAATTCTGCGTATTCATTCTTATGAGATTTAAAAAGAATTGAGTCCTCTTCAGAAGCACTTTCGAGCCACTTCTTATCCTTGGCAGACATTTGAGCACCCTTAAGCTCCTCTTCTGTATACTGTTGAGGAACAGAACCAAAAATATTAGGTACAGAAGTATTATCAGATGGTTCACTAGAGTCTGAGTTTTCATAAGGAGAATCTTTAGGATCCAACTCTCCTGAAACGGTATGGCCAGATATTTCAGCAAAACCATTAAATGAAAATAATAATCCTATTAATAAAATATAGAGATTAAGATTCGTTTTCTTCATCATTGTCTTCCCAGTCAAATATTTCAACTTTTGTGTCTTTACTGAATATATTATACACCATACATCCAAGCACATAAGCAGAAATGAGCACGAAAATCATCAGTTTCTCGTAAATAAAGACCATAACAAGGATTAGAAGTATTAAAGCTAGAACCTTTCTTCGATTCTTTCTAACATAATCAGAATTCTTAAAAGAATTAAACGGAATATTTGAGATCATTAGTAAGGCATAGAAAACAACATAGGCGGCTGCATAGTAATTTCTATACATTCCAAAGTCGAATTCTAATGTCACCATAATAAAACCAATTATAGCAATGGCCGCTCCAGGAATTGGTAACCCCTGAAAGTAATTAGAAGGAACTTTATTAATATTAGCATTAAATCTTGCAAGCCTAAGTGCTCCACATAGGAGATAGAGGAAAGAAATAATCATTCCCGCACGACCAAGATCCTGAAAATATTTAAAATAAATCATAAAGGCCGGTGCCATACCAAAAGAGATGACATCACTAATTGAGTCAAACTGCTCACCAAATTCTGATTGAGTCCCTGTTAATCTAGCGATACGTCCATCAACACTATCAAAAATTGCACCCAGGATGAGAATCATACAAGCACCATAATAAAGGCCCTTTGTTGCCATAATGATAGCTGCAAAACCACAACCCATATTTAATGCTGTGAATGTATTTGGTAGAAAAAATGTTAATCGATGTGGTTGTGCATCATATTTATTCATGTGATTCCTCATTGTAGCGTCCAATAATTGTTTCACCACCACGAACTTTTTCATGAAGCTTAACCAGAGATTGAACGTTGTCTAACTCCATTTTAACGGTGGCACCAAAAGGATAAAATCCAAAATCAACTTGTCTTCTTCCTAAATCACCTGGAAGAACAACGAGTTCTGGATTTCTTTTAAATATAGAATTGATAAAGAAAAGACGAATCTTTCTATTGTCTCTATCTTCTATCGTTACTTTATTTCCGTGTTCTTTATTATTAAAAGAGACATTATTAAAGCGGCCTGAAATTGGTAAATAAATACCATATCCACTTAAGAGATTCATTTTTATAGAAATTTCTGTCTTCTGATCATCAGTCGTTTTTATCTCTGAGATCTTACCTGAAACGGGTGCGTAAATCGTTCCAGCAGTTGTAACCTGATCCTCTTTGAAGAAAATAAATTTTCGACGAAATAAAAACAGAAAAAGACTAACTAATAAAAGATAGATTAATAAAATATAAAAGCTAAACAAGAGCATTAGAAGAAATGCTATGACAATTATGAAATTAATAGTCGACTTAGATAGATAAAATATTTTCACTCTTATAAAGTACCAATATTATGCTGACATGTCATACTAAGACTTTTTAAATTCAACATGTAGGGGTCTAAAATAATAAGGTCTCTTCCTCATCTTTTCAGAAATAACCTTCTTAAATATGGACTGTGGCCGTGAGATTAGAATATCTCGAGTATCCTTAGCACATTGAGAGCTTAATTCATTTTCCCCATGAGTATATAAGAGGGACTTATCAACACCAGAGGCAAACGCTCCAAAGTCTTCTTCACTTAGAAGTTTTTCCTCGCCACTTGTACGAATATAGTACTCCCTTTTAAAGGCAGGAAAAACCCAATGCCCATCTGTGTCTCCGAGCATTTCGGGGATATCTGAACTATAGAATGAAAATACCGGTAATTTTTCTAATTCAACGATTTGTGCAAAACCTTCTCCAACTCTCATGCCAGTATAGGAACCGGGCCCCGCAATAATGACTAGTCCTTTTAGATTAGCTATTTCTATGTTGTGTTTTTCTAATAAAGAGTGAACTTTTGCATGCAGAATTTCTGATGTCTTCTTTGTTTCAACAACTTCACTTTCTATCCATGAGAAGTTCTCATCCAGAAGACCAAAGTGAAGTAAATGTGATGTATCAATAAATAAGTATGCCATTAGAAAAATCTAGTAAAGTCGTTAAACAGTGCTCCAATCATTAATAGAAGAAGTACCGAAAGACCAAATTGTTGAGCGATCTCAAGCTTTCTTCGTGAAAGTGGCCCACCATTTATAGCCTCTAAAATAAGAAAAACAATATGCCCACCATCCAAGACAGGGATAGGAAATAAATTAATAACTCCAAGATTAATTGAGATTAATGCCATTAACTGAAAGAAATACGATATTGATGTATTAAAAGAGTCAGAAGCAACCTTTCCAATTGATAAAGGGCCTCCAATGTTCTTTAAAGATACCTCTGCCG
The DNA here is from genome assembly GCF_048381875.1 of Halobacteriovorax sp. Classification (NCBI taxonomy): domain Bacteria; kingdom Pseudomonadati; phylum Bdellovibrionota; class Bacteriovoracia; order Bacteriovoracales; family Halobacteriovoraceae; genus Halobacteriovorax; species Halobacteriovorax sp. The sequence goes on from NZ_JBLXBP010000002.1 coordinate 866,035, forward strand.
TAATTAACTTCTTGAAGCCTTCAAAAGTTTTAACAACTCCATCCCATGTACGATAGAAACTTCTTGGTATTGCAGAAAAGAAATTCATTGGCTCTGTTGTAACATATCTACCAGGAGCATAAATACCATAACTATAAACACCGATTAACTTAACTGTTTCATCACCTTGAGTTTTCACTTCTGGAGTGATCTGAAAATCTTTAAGCTTACCATTTCTAATTACTTTTAAGCTCGCTGCCCCATCAGTATCTTGAATTCGACCTCTAAGTCGATCAAAAGAGTAAACTCTTTCTCCTCCAACATTTATAATAATGTCACCGGCCAATAAACCGGCTTTGTCTGCAGGAGACTTCATTTGTACACTCTTAATGATTAAGTCCATTGGGTATAAGTCATTAGCGACAAGAGATTCTTTTAAGTCACCACTTACTTCGATCTCTCTTACAACTTTAGCGTTCTTATCAAATATTGGTTTATTAGTTTCACTATCAATACTTTTAACTGGAAATACGTAAACTTTCTGTGTGTTAATTGATAACTCTTCTAAGCTATATTTTGTACTAGGCTTATTGCTATTAGAAATTAAGAAAATATCGCCATTCTTTGATTTTACTATTGGAAGAAGTAAAAACGGAGGATAGTTAACTAGCTCTTGAAAGAACTGTTCAGGCTTCATATCAACTGAAACATCTTTTGATTCTCCTAAACGATTAACTGTAATCGAATGAATATGGCCATCACTCTCTAACACGATATCACTTGGAGAAGTAATACGATGCTCATTTACTTTATTAACAATATCTCCACTTCTGAAGCCTAGCTTATAAAATTTTGACTCTGTCGTAACATTCCCAATCTTTATCTCAGGAACTTTTTCTCCTGTTAAAAATAATGCAAAGAAAATAAAAAATGCCAAAATAAAGTTTGCTAATGGCCCACCAAAAACAATCCAAAATCTTTGCCACTTTTTCTTATGAATAAATGAATATTTTCTTTCTTCTTCAGGAACACCATCTTTATTAAATGGATCGTCCCCATACATTTTGACATATCCCCCCAGAGGGATTGCAGAAAACGCGTACTCTGTATCACCTTTTTTCCACTTAAATAATTTAGGGCCAAAGCCAATTGAAAAGACTTCAACTCTTACTCCAAAAAGTCTGGCAAATAAGAAGTGTCCCAGCTCGTGAAAAAATACAAGAGGTCCTAAAAATAAAATAAAAATGACGACTTTTTCTAACATGGTATTCCTTATAAAATTTTATCGCTTAATAATAAAGTGTAAAAAGGGATGACAAATAATAGGCTATCAATCCTATCGTAAACTCCACCATGCCCAGGTATTAAATTTGAGCTGTCCTTTACACCAATCTGTCTTTTAAATTTTGACTGAACTAAATCACCAACTTGACTTAAAATCCCCAAAATAAAAAAGATCAGTATATATTTTACCTCAAAATTACCAATTAAATAATACCAGGCCAAAGTTCCTAGGATACCTGAAGTTAAGGCTCCACCAATAAGCCCTTCTATTGTCTTATTAGGACTGACCGCTTTCCACAACTTTGTTCGGCCAAAGTTCTTACCAAAGAACCAGGCCCCAGTATCCATTCCAAAGTTAAAGATAAGTAGAATGATTATAAGGCCTTGCCAATTTTCTCGATGAAGAAGTGAATGTAAGTTCAAAAATGGAATCAAAAAGATAACCATCGACATTATAGAAATACTTTTTAGAAACTTAACAAATCTCATGGAGTCCATTGGTGAAATGAACAAATATCCCATAAGTAAAATGTTCACTAAACATCCCGCCAGAGGGATCAGCTGATTTCCAAAGATCTGTGGATTCAATGTTGCCCAAGACTGAACACCTATTAGAATAAAGAAATTTAAGATGGAAAAAAGGCTTCCAATTTTTAAAGAAAGGAAATTAACACTAAACTCAAAAAGACAGGCGGCACTCACAAGGATGAGTAAAACTTCAATCCCGATAACACCAATTGAATAGGCAATGGCCACAATTCCTATCATCACTATCGCAGATAGGATTCTTTTCTGAGTATTTGTCATTATTAAGTCCGTTTAATTAATTAATCTAAAATTATTTTTCACTTGAGTCTTTGTTGCTGCCAATGACTCTGTTTCTGTTACTTGGCCAAAGCGTCTTTCACGTTTTTCAACTTCCATGATAATTTTTTCAAATTCAGTACAAGTAAAATTTGGCCACATTGTTTCAGTGAAATACAACTCACCATAGGCAATTTGCCATAATAAGAAATTTGAAATTCTCTGATCGCCACCAGTTCTAATCATTAAGTCTACATCACCAAGTTCAGGCGCATGAAGAGCATTTGAAATACTCTCCTCAGTTACCTCAATATCTTCAGCAATTAATTTATTAACAGCACTAATAATTTCAGCTCTCCCACCATAGCCAAACGCAAATGTGAGCTTTAAGCCTGTATTATCTTTTGAATCTCGTTTTAGATCATCGATAATCTTTACTGTATCTTTTGGAAGCTTAGAGATATCACCAATGATATTGAATTTGATATTATTCTTTAAGACTTTATTTCGTTCTTTAATTAAGAACTTTTTTAGAAGTAGAAATAAGGTTCTAATCTCAGAAGGGGGACGTCCCCAGTTTTCTGTTGAAAATGCATAGAGGGTTAAAGCCTTAACCCCCATATCATCTGCTTTTTCAACGATATTACTTACAACAGAACTTCCACGAACATGACCCCAAACACGACGATGGGCGCGGTTCTGTGCCCAACGCCCATTTCCGTCCATTATAATTGCGACATGTTTAAGTTTATTAACTTGAAAGTCCATATTTCTATTAGAGAGTAAGTAGCTCTTTTTCTTTTCCTGCTACGATTTCATCAACTTGTTTTGTAAACTTATCTGTAACAGTTTGAATTTCAGCTTGAAACTTCTTTGAATCATCTTCAGAAATCTCTTTTGCTTTCTCTGCCTTTTTTACCGTTTCGTTTCCATCACGACGGGCATTTCTTATTTGAATCTTGCTATCTTCACCAATCTTTTTGATTTCTTTTACCTGCTCTTTTCTTCTTTCTTCTGTTAGAGCTGGGAATTGAATTCTAATTAGGTTTCCATCGTTTGATGGAGTTAGTCCTAAATTTGCATTGATGATTGATTTTTCAATTTCACTTATAAGTGTTTTATCAAATGGTTGAATTTGAAGTAATCGAGCCTCTGGAGTTGAGATTTGCCCAACCTGATTAACTGGAGTTGGAGCTCCATAATACTCAACCATAACACCATCAAGAACAGATGCTGATGCACGTCCAGTTCTTACTTTTGTCAGTTGATGCTTTAGAGAATCAATTGCTTTTGACATATCTGTTTCAAGGCCAGCTTTAATTTCATTAATCATTTTACACCTCTTATTTAATAACTTTTGTTCCTATTGCTTCACCTCTTACGGCCTTTGCAATATTTCCATTTTCAAACATATTAAATACCACAATTTCCATCTCATTATCCATACAAAGTGAGATAGCGGCAGAATCCATAACTTTGATTCCCTTATTTAATACATCGATATATTTTAATTGATCGAACTTAACTGCGTCATCATATTTCATAGGATCTTTATCATAAATTCCGTCAACTTTTGTTGCTTTAAAGATTACCTGTGCGTCAATTTCATTAGCTCTTAACGCTGCCGCTGTATCAGTTGTAAAATATGGATTACCTGTTCCAGCTGCAAAGATAACAACGCGTTTCTTTTCTAAATGCCTTTCAGCGCGACGTCTGATATATGGCTCACAAATCTCTTGCATATCAATAGCTGACATAACTCTTGTAAACACACCTTTTTGCTCTAACGAGTCTTGCATTGCAAGTGCATTTATAACAGTGGCCAGCATTCCCATATGGTCAGATGAAGTACGATCCATTCCTCTAGTTGCTCCAGCTACACCGCGGTGAATATTTCCTCCACCAACAACGATAGCTACTTCAACACCCATCTCTACAAGATCTTTAACTTCCTCTGAGATTTGATTTAGAACATCGTGTGTAACACCGTAACCAGCTTCCCCTGCTAAAGCTTCACCTGATAGCTTTAATAGAATTCTTTTATATTTCATAAGTCCCCAAAACCTTGCAAAAAAAAAGGGCTTATAAAAGCCCTTTTCTTATATTTAGTAATTATTTTTACTGTTGAGTCATCTTAGCAACTTCGTCTGCTAAGTTATCTTCTTTCTTCTCAATCCCTTCACCAAGGTTGATTTTATGGAAAGCTTTTACAGTAATGTTACCACCAACTTTACCTGCTACATCAGCAACAAGTTTCTTGATAGTGAAGTCTGGGTTCTTGATGAATACTTGCTCAACAAGACAAACTTCTTTAGCAAGTTTTCCAAGTTTACCTTTAACGATCTGATCGATCATGTTCTCAGGCTTCCCTTCTTCTTTAAGTTGTGCACGGTAAACTTCTTCTTCTCTCTTCTTGTATGACTCATCAATGTCATCAGAAGTTAAGAAAGTTGGAGCAGCTGCTGCAACGTGCATTGCGATATCTTTTGCAAGTTCCGCAACTTCTGGAGCATCGGCCTTATCAGTATCTAGATCAACTAGAACACCAATTTTTCCACCGTGGTTATATGAACCAAGAACACCTGTAGTTTCAACTGCAGAGAATCTTCTTAGATCAATCTTCTCACCACATTTCATAGTAAGTTCAGTTGTTTCAGCATTCTTAGCTTCTTTAAGTTCATCAACAGAACCAGGCTTGTTAGCAAGAGTCCATTCAGCAACTGATTTTGCGAAACCTTGGAAGTCGTCACCTTTTGCAACGAAGTCTGTTTCACAGTTAACTTCAAGGATTACACCTTTGTTACCATCAACTACAGATACTACAGTACCTTCAGCAGCAACACGGCTTGCTTTTTTAGCAGCTTTTGCTAGACCTTTAGTTCTTAGGAAATCAACTGCCGCTTCTAGGTCTCCGTTTGTTTCTGTAAGAGCTTTCTTACAGTCCATCATACCTGCACCAGTTTTTTCTCTTAATTCTTTAACAGCGCTTGCCGTAATAGCCATCTTATACCTCGCTAATTATGATTTAATTATTCTTCTTCACCAGCTAAATCAATATCGTTCTCGTACTTAGAAAGAATTTCTTCTTCTAGAGCTTTATCGGCAGCTTTAGTTCCTGCAGCAGCTTTAGTCTTTCCACCACTTGCAGAGATCGCACCAGCGAAGTACTCAGAGAATAGAGTAATTGATTTGATTGCATCATCGTTACCTGGAACAATGTAGTCAACACCTTCTGGGTTACAGTTAGTATCAACGATTGCAACAACAGGAATACCTAGCTTGTTAGCTTCTTTTACTGCAATTCTTTCGTTATTTGGATCAACGATAACAACTGCACCTGGAAGCTTTCTCATATCCTTGATACCACCAAGGTTTTTCTCAAGCTTTTCAACTTCTTTTCCAACTTTGATTCTTTCTTTCTTAGTTAGAAGCTCGAAGTCACCTGTTTCTTTCATCTTTTCAACTTTTCTTAGTTTATCGATTGAAAGATTAATTGTTTTGTAGTTTGTAAGCATCCCACCTAGCCATCTGTTAGTTACGTAGTAAGCTCCACAAGAAGCAGCAGCATTCTTTACTGTTTCAGATGCTTGTCTTTTTGTAGCTACGAAAAGAATTGGCTTACCTTCAGAAGCAGTCTTCTTTAGGAAATCGTGAGCTTTCTTTGCCATTGGAATTGTTTTAGCAAGATCTAAGATGTAGATACCGTTTCTTTCACCAAATACATATGGCTTCATTTTTGGGTTCCACTTGTGTGTTTGGTGACCGAAGTGAGCACCAGCTTTTAATAGATCATTGATGTTTAATTCTGACATTATTACTCCTAAGTTGGTTAATTACACTAACTCGAACCGAACGGACCAACCCTTCGAGTAGCTGTTTATTTCGCGATATTGCGATGGTGCATTTTTAACACGATGACTTCAGGGATTCAATATTTTTTTGTAATATTTTTAAGGATGTATAGGCCTTGAACTAGACTCGCACAAGGCCTTTCGAGATTATAATGATGCCGAATTACCATCGACGAGGACGCGACGCGGCTTAGCCCCTTGAGCAGGACCAACAACACCACGCTTTTCGAGCTCCTCAATAAGGTTTGCTGCTCGGTTATAACCAATTCTCAATCTTCTTTGTAACATTGAGGCTGATGCTGAGCGTGATTCCATGACAATTTTTACCGCATCATCATAAAGTGCATCTCCTGAGTTCGATGAAGATGGAGTCGAGATATGAGAACCATATGTATAATCATCTGTTTCAACCTCTCCACCATTCTCAAGAAATTCCATTGCTTTTTCATCAAAGCCTGGCTCAAGTGCTTCTAACTTATTAGTAAGTGCTTCAATTTCATTTTCATCAACATATGAAGAGTGAACACGTTGTGTATTAATTCCGTGTTTATATAGCATATCCCCTTTACCAAGAAGTCTTTCTGCTCCAATTTTATCAAGAATAGTACTTGAATCCGTACGAGACGAAACCCTAAAGGCAACACGAGTTGGGAAGTTAGACTTGATAACACCAGTAATAACATCAACTGATGGTCTCTGAGTTGCTAATACTAAGTGGATACCGGCAGCACGAGCTTTTGCAGCAATACGTGCAATATTATTTTCAATTTCTTTCCCAGCTTTTGTAAGTACGAGGTCCGCGAACTCATCAACAATAATAACAATATACGGAAGTTCGTAATTTTCAGCTGTCGTATCCTCATAGTGATGATGAATTTTTGCCAGCATCTCCGGTGTCGCACGCTTAAGTTTTTCGTTGAATCCAGAAATATTTCTAACACCAAAGTCTGCAAGAATTGAATAACGTCGATCCATCTCTTGGCAGGCCCACAATAATGAAATTGATGCTGTTTTGGCATCTGTCACAACAGGCATCAATAAGTGAGGTAACTTCTTATAAAGTGCCATTTCTAGTTGTTTAGGGTCAATAAGAATTAGTTTCATTTTCTCAGGAGACTTCTTCACAAGAAGAGAAACGAGTAGAGAGTTAATAAATACTGACTTACCGGCCCCTGTTGCACCAGCAACTAACATGTGTGGACATGTCGCTAAGTCGATAACAAATGAGTCTCCGAATGCATTCTTCCCCATTGCAATTGGAAGAGAATATTTAGAGTCTTGAAATTCTTGAGAGCTTAAAACCTCATCTAAATATATGATATCACGAGGATTTCTAGGGACTTCAATACCAACGGTATCCTTACCAGACATCGCAGGAACAACTCTAATTGGGGCACCATAAAGGGCCAGAGATAAATCATCTGCTAATCCCGTAATTTTTGAAACCTTAACACCTGCACCAGGTCGGTACTCAAAGGTATCAACAACAGGACCTTTTAGTACGTTTACAATTTCACCTTCAATTTTGAATTCTGTAAGCTTTGATTCTAGGAGTGTAATAATTTGTTCAAAGTAAGCTTTATCTGGCTCATTTGAAACCTTATCAACAGTACTTTCTTTTGCAGTATCAACAATATCAAAATATTGATTATCATTTTCACTATCAGCGATTCTATTTAAAGGTGCAGTAACATGGATCTTCTTAACCTGAGGCTCTCTTTGCGGTGATTTTTCTTCGCTAGAAGCCTGTTGTTGCTGAAGATCGACTTGCTCAGCCTTTTGACTTTCATCTGCACTATCCTGCTTATTAGTATTTGCAGTTAAAGTAGGCTTGATAATAGCATCTTCAATATCCTCATCTTTTAAATCATCTGATACTTCATCGTCTTTTTTAGACTTTAATATAGATGGAGTTTTAATTTTATTCAAAGAATCAAATAAGCCACTTTTTTCTTTTTTCTCTTTTTTAGAGTCATCTTTGAGAATATTATCCATTCTCCTTCTTAGACTATTATCGTGCTCAATCTGAGCAATCGATTCTTTTTTAGCTAAGGGAGCAAGAAGAACCTGCTTAGCTTTCACTGTTTTGGCCGGTACAGACTTAGCAAAATAGAATGTTTTTACAATAGAATCCTTAAATCCAGTTCTAAAGGTCCCAAATAAAAAGGCAATAAAAGCTGCTGCTGTATATATAGATAACCAAAGTGTTGTGAATCCATTTTTAAATGCGTATTGAAGACCAAAACCTAAACTATCTTGGAAAAATAAGAATGAAAGACTTCCAGAAACAAATACTAATGGAAAAAAGTTCAATACATCGACTAAATACTCTCGCTTATCATAAATGAAAGTATGACAAATAGAAAAAATGAAGAAAGGTATTAAAATCCATGGCCCACTAAAGTAAGAAGCTAACTTTACCAATGAAAAAAAATAATAACTTAATATATTGCCTGAGTTTTCGGAAGTAATTGTAAAGTAATTATCAGGTAGATCATTTCCGAAATAGAAAGATGTAAATGAAAATAACGTGAGAACAAATAGTATAAGTAGTTGAGTCTTAAGGATATTTTTCTTCATATTAATATTGTATATGAAATGTTGCTAAAGGCAAAAGAAAAGGCTTATAGATAGGATTTAAAAGATTATTAACCCCTAAAACAAAAAAAGCCAGATCACTGAATGCGTGAGCATTCAGGACACCTTAAACAAAAAAAGCCAGATCACTGAATGCGTGAGCATTCAGGACACCTTAAACAAAAAAAGCCAGATCACTGAATGCG